>JAJAPZ010000009.1 GCA_020523905.1 Candidatus Obscuribacterium magneticum | reverse complement strand
CTCTGCATCTCCTGGACGACGGGAACCGTACCCCAAATATTTTTATCGTGCTCCGCCGCCCACGCGTCCGCCCACTCCCCCATGGGAGAAGACGGGGTGATGGGATAGATGGCTATGACCTCGTTCGTTTTGTAAGCCACATGGGCCGCGGCTTCGTTTCCATCAATGGTGATCTGTTTTTTGCTCATTGGAATTTGCTCTCCTCTTTATAATCCCAAAAACTTTATCGCGGCGCCGCACAAAAAGATGGTGAAGCCCGCGAGAGCCGTCGTGTACCGCTCCAATTTCCCCATCGGCAACAGGTTGACCCCCCAGGTCGTTAAGAATACGACGGAAAGCATGGTCAAGAGGGTCGTCGCGCCGAAAATGACGGTGATCCAAACCACCCCCATCAAGTTCCCCAGGGCCGCCGGCACCATGATCAAGGGAATGAGCGGCTCGCAGGGACCGAAGGCAAAAATGATAAAGAGAATCCAGGCCTTCCGGTCGTGATGGGGGTTTAGCACGTGCTCATGGTCATGGGCGTGTTCGTCTTTGTGCGCTGCCTTCCTTAATCCCCAAACAAAGTACACAAGCCCAAAGGCGATGAGGGCCCAGGCCGCCACGTCCCCCCGAATGGATTCAATCACCGAAATCTGGCGAGTCCCATAGCCGAGGAGAATGCCGATGGCCCCCAGAAAAACCGCACCCAAGATATGGCCCAATCCGCAATAAAAGGTGACAAAGCCGGTGCGCCACAAGGACCAGCGCTCGGAGCGTGAAAGAGCCACAAAAGGCAGATAATGATCCGGCCCAAGAAGGGTATGAATCACACCAACAGAAGCAGCCGTTATTGCAAGAGCGGTGATGCTTTGCGTCATCGATAAACCCAATGTTTTTTTGTGAAGGGGTCAGTCAGCGGATGATCTGGTTGAACGACACATGTGAAAGGACACCTTCATTCTGACGGAGATTCTATATTTCCTCGACTCCCTTGGCTATAGTCGGATCAGTCAACGTCAAAGGAAAGGACCTGGATAATCGAGCCCGGAAAGAAGGTTAATTCCAGTTCGGCTTTTTCCAGCAATGTTCCCTTGGCCAACAGGGTAAAGGTCTCCTTAAAAGAGTCCTCTTTGACACCGGTCAACTGTCCGACTTTAAGGCGGACTTTGGTCACGGACTTCGCCTTTTCTCTCGCGGCGTGCTCCGCGACCCCTTTAATGAGGGGTTCGATCAAATGCGTCTCGTGCACCAATGGCCTCCATTATCGTTTGTTCGATATTCTCCAGGGTTTTTTTGACGGGCGCCGACATCTCCGCTCCCATGTCGATGTTAAAAGGCTGGACCCCCAGTAAATAAATTTCGGCCTTCGTCTGGTTTTCTAGGTATTCGATGAACATCCTTGGCGAAATGTCGTGGGTGGTGAAACCGCTTTTAACAATCCCCGTCTTCCCTAAAATCTCGAAACGTCCGGGGGGCCGGCCCAAATGGACGGCGTCCGCGATGAGGACGGTGTCCGGCTGTTCTTTGGAAATTTTCCCTGCATAGCTTTCCAATGCCGTGCCGGCATCGATACAGGCGGCACGGACCTTCCCTTGCAACCTTTCAACAAGGGCCGGCCCGAATGCGTCATCGCCGCGCAAGGGGTTTCCAACGCCGACAATAACGACTTTCCCTTTCAATATGTCCTTCAGGTGATTTTTCATACGTGTGAACCTTGTGGGTCCGGCTTTGGTTATTTGGTGGTTAAGGTGGTCTCCCGACGGCAAGGAGCACAAAGAATCTTTGCCCGGTCGGATTTCCCATAGTCTTTCAACATGGCTTTGATATTGTCATCAATGACGCCTAGGCTTTGAAGGCGGGATTGATAGAGCGTGGGACTTGAATAGGTGAGTTCTCCAATTTTTTCGGCAATCCACTTCAGGTGATCCTTACAGGTGATCGCCGCCCCGCAGATCTCGCAAAGCTGGAGTTCTTTTTCAATCGTCTCGAAAGATTCGTTCTTACGGTCAAAAAAGGCGAGTTCCCAGTCCGTGGACAGTTTGATCCCCTGGTGATCCGCAATGCAAGCCGCTTCGCACTGGCCACAAAAAATGCACGTGTCGGTGTAGTGAATCATGGTCCGGGTCGAGCGCCCGTTCGGATTCATGGTGTCTTTAAAATCCAAGGCCTCCACGGGGCACACTTCCACACAGGCCAGGCAACCGACGCATTTTTTCTCATTGTACTGGGGCTGACCCCGGAAATTGGGGTGCGGCACATGAGGCTCAGCCGGAAAGCGGGAGGTGTAAGGCCCCTTCACCAAGGCCTTGATCGCCTCTGCAACTTCCCTTACTTTGGGTAATTTCATTGTCCTCTACGCTTCTCCCTCTTTATCTTCAGCATACTTATCGACGACACTCCCTTCACAAAGTTTGACACCAGCGCGATGCGCACCGCGCGCGATGGCGTGGGCCGCCACAGGAGAGGTCAATAAGATAAACCACATGCAAAGAAGGCATTTCACGCCGGCCGCGGTGAACCCAACCATGAGAAAAACGCCGAACAAAATACTGCAGGTGCCCAGCGTGACGCATTTGGTGGCGGCTTGCAGACGGTTGTACACATCCGGCAGGCGCACCAGCCCCAGACACCCCAAGACATCAAAGGCCAACCCCACGCCGATAAAGACAAGGCCGATCAGGTCACTCATCAAAATCTCTCCCTTCCAGATATTTGGCCAGAGCCAGGTTGCTGATGAAACTCTGCAGGGCCCAGGCAATCCCAATGTCAATATACCAGGGTCTTCCCGTTGAAATCGTCAAAACGGCGCAAAAACCGACGATCAAGATCCCAAAAATGTCGGTGGCGACAATGCGGTCCGCCCCGGTCGGCCCCCGCATGACGCGATACAGGCATAAACAAGAAGCCAGAAGGATAATATAGAGAGACCGACCGAAAAAACCCACATAGGGCAGGTCGTGATGAAAAAGAAAAGGAAGCGGTCGTACGACAATCAAAGCCACGATGCCGCCCAGAAGAAGTGTTCCTATCGCCCACTTAAATATTTTCATTTATTCAAAAATCTTCTCCAGAATATTTTCAAAAACGTCGACAATAGCGCGGGTGGCCGCTTCCGTGTCCGTCGTCCGGACATAAATCCAATGGATATACAGAATACCGTTGTCCCGATCGAGATCCACGCTCATGGTTCCCGGCGTCAAGGTGATCGTATTGGCCAGGAAAGCCAGCCCCATGTCCGACTTAAGGCGCGTCTTCACCTTCACGATGCCCGGCCGGATGGGGAGGTTCGGGTGGATAACCAGGTAGGCCACATCCAGGTTGGCTTTCAGGCACTCCCACAAGAAAAGGGGAACGTAATAAACGATGAAATACCAATACCGGCGGGGGTCCTTTAACAGAGAGAGCCGGGCGACAAAGAAATCCCCAATGACAAAGGCCACCAACGCCGCCACGAGGATCCCGACAATCAGATGCTGCCAATCAAGCGGCCAAATGAGCAGGCACCAGAAGAAAAAAGAAACGAGAAAAAGGACAACCCTCTTTTTCATCGCTCAAACTCCCTTCCAAACGTTGGCGGCATAGGATAATCCTTGGACAAGAACATCGGCGGCTTTTTGCACAAAGACCTCCATAATGCCAGGCATAACCAGAAGCCCGCCGGCTACGCAGGCGATGGCCAAAATCATCATGGCAATCCTCATGCTCATGGGCACTTCCACGACCTGCGCCAATTTATCCCGAAGCGGGCCGGCGTAAGCGTATTTCATCACTTTCATAAAAGACGCCAGCGTCAAAATACTGGCAAGGACGGCCCAGAAGGCATACCCGTAGCGGCCGGCCTGCACAGCCGCAATAATAATGATCAACTTGCTCCAAAAACCGTTAAAGGGCGGCACACCGGCGATGGACATCGAAGCAATGAGGTTGGTGGCGCTTGTCACCGGCATCCGTTTCGACAACCCTCCCATCTCCTGAAGGTCCCGCGTTCCCGTCGCGTACTCCACGGCTCCGGAGTTCAAAAAAAGCAGGGACTTAAACACAGAGTGATTGAACAAATGGAAAAGCCCCCCTAAAATGCCCAAGGGGGTTCCCAAGCCAATTCCCAACACCACATAGCCGATCTGGCTGATGGAATGATAAGCCAAAAGCCGTTTCAAATCCCATTGACCGATGGCCAAAAAGACACCAATGACCATCGAAAGCGCTCCCAGAAACATAAGGATTGCCGATAGATTCGGCGTGACGCCTATTAAATTGTAGAAGATCCGGCAAAACGCATAGACTCCCAGGGATTTAATAAGGACGCCGGAGAGCATGGCGGAGATGGGAGCCGGAGCCGACGGGTGCGCATCCGGCAGCCACGCATGAAAAGGCACCAGGGCCGCCTTCAGCCCAAACCCCATCATGAAAAGGACCATGACCAGAAAGACGAGACGAGTCCCCCCTTTCTCGGCCAATATATCCGCCATATCGGCCATGTTCAGAGTCGAGGTGTAGCTGTATAAAAAGGCGATACCCAGCAGAATAAAATAGGAAGCGACGCTCCCCATGACGCCATACTTAAAGGCCGCCTCCAACTCGTGCTTCTCCGTGCCAAAGGCGACCAGCGCGTAACTGGCCACGGAGGCAATCTCCAGGAAGACGAAGAGATTAAAAATATCACCCGTGATGATGACCCCGTTCATTCCCGCCTGCATCAGGAGGAAAAGCGTGTAGTACTGCCATTTCGAGGTGAACCTTTCCATATAATCAATGGAATAAAGAGAAACCGCGAAAGAAACCAAATTGACCGTAACCAGCATAAAGACGGTCAATCCATCGAGAACCATGGTAATCCCGAGGGGAGGCTTCCAAGCTCCGACGCTATAGACCACCGTCCCGTGATTTAACACCATCGGAATAGCCAATAAAGAAAGGACAAATAAAAGGAAAGTGGCCACATTTCCCACCACGTCCGGCACCCGTTTAATTCGCCGGCCCAGCAACGAAATAAGAAACGCCCCGCCCAAAGGGATCACGACGAAAAACGGAATCATCTGAGCTGTTTCTCTCATCCTCTTAACTCCCGGATTTTCGTGATATCGAACGTGCCGTATTTCTCGTAAATCCTCATGGCGATGGCGACGAGGAGCGCCGTTGTGGCCAAACCGATGACGATGGCCGTCAACACAAGCGCCTGTGGAAGAGCGTCCACCATGTTGAGGATCGCAACCTCCGGCGAATAAATGGGAGCCCGACCCTCCAGGCGATAGGAAACCAAAACAAAAAACAGGTTGATCGCATTTTCGACGATCACGGTCCCAACGATGATCTTAATGATGTTGCGCTTTCTCAATATGCAATAGAGCCCCACGCAAAAAAGAACAAGGCATAAAAGATAAGCGGTCATTTTTTCGTCCCCGATTCAAATTTCAACAAAACCAAGGCGATCACGATGGCGAAGAGGCCTGCTCCCACCTTGAGGCTGATGGCCACGTTACAGAGGGGAATAATGCCGGCGCTGAACAACCGGAAAGGTTCCCCTTTGGGAAGAAAATTTAAAAAGAACGTGCCACCGGTGAATCCCAAAAGAGCGATCGTCAAAAAGAGAATGGCCCCCACGCTCTCAAAGAGGGAGAGGGCCGCGGGCCGCAATTTTTTAAAGGCAACATCCTTCCCAAAAGCCAGCATGAGGTGAACAAAAGAAAGAGCGACGATGACCCCGCCCGCGAACCCTCCTCCCGGCGACAGATGGCCGTGAAGGAGAATATAAATCCCATAGAGAAGAATGAGGCCCACGGTGAGGCGGGTCACGGCTTTGACGATCACAGTCATCCCTTGTTCACGTTCCCGGCTCATTCGTCCTCCTTTGGCAGCACCTCGCCCGGCTTTTTACGTCCCACCCGCCGGACAATGGCCAAAACGCCGATGACCGCCGTAAAGAGGACCGTGGCCTCACCCAGGGTATCGTACGCCCGGTAGTCGAGAATAATGGCGGCCACGATGTTGGCGGCCCCGGTCCGAGGCAAACCTTCTTTCAGGTAGGTTTCCCCCACGCGCATGATGGGATGCCCAAATTTCGGCAGCTCCGGAAAGGCCTTATAAGCCACGTAAAGGAAAACCAAAAGGAAGGCCACGGTGATGGTCGTATTGACCACCCATCGGCCTGTGGTTGAAAAGGGAATATCCTTTTTCAACGTCGCCCGAACGAGAATGACGAGACAAAGGATCTCCACCACCAGCTGGGTGATGGCCAGATCGGGTGCTTTCAAAACCAAAAAGGCCAACGACAACGCCAATCCCACCGCTCCGACGCTGACCACCGAAGAGAGCAAATCCTTCACTTCCACCGCAACGACGGCCGCCAGAATCATAAAAATGATAAGAATATACAGTTCAATCATTTCATCACCTTAAAAAGAAAAAAAGGACGATCATCCCGAATAAACACCACGCCAAATACGTGGAAAGAACACCGTTGTGAAGATAGCGTAAAAACCGGTTAAAGCCGAAGGTCAACTTTACACCTACTTCGTACGGGTCGAAGAATTTCCTCTCCGCCCAGCCGTAAAATTTTTTCAACCACCCCGTCTCCTGTATGGTCAGATAAAACTCCGTTCCGGACACCCGTATGTCCGGGTGGTCCCGCAACACCTCGCCCCCCACGAAGGCTTCTGTTTCCCTTGTCTTCATAATTGTTCCAAAAAGATAAATCAAGAAACCAATCGCTATTCCGATGAGAATCATTGCCGTCGCCAAGCCCGGCCTCCAAACACCGGAGAAAGGCGCTTCCCAGCCCAGACTCGGGAAGATAAACATTTTGAGTGGAACGCGGTAGGCCAACACACCGAAGATAATACAGAGGACAGCTAAAATGACGGCGGGAATCCACATCGTTGGGTTTGTTTCCTGCTTCTTTTCGCTTAAAGTTTCCCGTTCGGGCGATGGCTGGCCTAGGAATATGGCGTGCACGAGCTTCATAAAGCTGGCCAGGGTTAAGGCACTTCCGAACATGGCGGCTAAAAGCCAAAGGATCCAAAGAAATCCCCCGCCTTTGGCTGTCTCAAGAACACCCTGATAAATCATCCACTTCGAAGAAAACCCGTTCAAAGGAGGAACGCCGGAGATGGCGAGTGAAGCCACCAAGAAGGCATAAAACGTGATGGGCATGGTTTTGGCGAACCCTCCCAGTTTATCCAAGTTGGTTGTCCCCGCCTTTTTCTCAACAGCCCCGCCTCCGAAAAAGAGGCATGATTTGTAAATCGCGTTGTTGAGCATGTGGAACAACCCGCCCGCAATCCCCACGGGGGTTCCGGTCCCGATTCCGAGGATCATGTATCCGACTTGGCTGACCGCGTGATAGCCAAGAAGTCTTTTCATGTCATGCTGGACAAGGGCCATCATCACAGCGGCCACAATCGTGACACTCCCCACCACCATCAAAACGACGTTCATGGCGGGACTCATCTTAAACACATCGAGCGAAATCCGCGCGAGAAAATAGATGCCAACCAGCTTATCCAACGAAGCTGGAAGAAAAGCGGCCACCGGCGTCGGGGCATCTTCGGCGGTGTCCGGAACCCAGGTGTGAAACGGCATGGCTCCCGCTTTGGCCAGGGCCCCGGTCGCCAGACACAAATAAGCCACAATCGCAGATTTGCTTGTTAAAGTGATGTGCATGGTGTTCATGTCCAGGGAGCCGGTTTTCTGCCAAATAAGGGCCAATCCCAGAAGCATCAGGGCGTCCGTCCCACCGATGATGATAAAAGCCTTTTTGGCGGTGGCGGAGGTATGGGCGCTTTCTCCAAAGCCGATCAAAAGATAGAGGAGGAGTCCCAAAAACCCCCAGAACACGATTAAAACCAGTAGATCATTGGCGTAAATAACCCCCACAGAGGCGAGGAAGGTCAGAACCATGTAGGCATAATAACGCAGCTGCCCAGGCCGGCCCCGCATGAAACCAATGGAATAAAGGATCGTTAGGACAGAGAAGAACAAAACGAAAGCCCCGGTAAAATGGGAGAGAGGGTCTGCCTTGAAGAAAGGAGCGAAATTCATTTTATCCCCAGCTCCTTTTTGATCCTGGCGGTTTTATCCTGAGAAAGCCGGATGAGATCGTCGCCGTTATAGCGTTTGATGCCCTTATTGTCACGAACAGCCATTCGTTCCGTGCAACAATAGCAGGGATCGATGGCGGCGAGAATAATCGTGGCATCCGAAATGGTTTCGCCGACAATGGTCGCTTTGTACGTGGGCAGATTCATGAAGGTCGGCGCCCTGATTTTATGGCGAGCCGGCCGATTGGTTCCGTCGCTCCGGACATAGTGGAAACATTCGCCCCGCGGCGCTTCAATATGGCCGATGCCTTCTCCCGGCGGAATGCTTTTGATCTTGGCGTCAATTTCCCCGCCGGGTAGATTCTGAAGGCAATGCTTGAGAATCTTGATGGACTCAAAGGTTTCCAAAACGCGAATGACCAGTTTGTCAAAGACATCCCCGTTCTGCGTCACGATCATCTTCCATTCCATCTGATCATATGCTCCGTAAGGAGAGTCCTTCCTCACATCCCGGCCCACCCCAGACGCCCGGGCCATGGGCCCCAAGGCGCTGAAATTGATGGCCTCTTCTTTGGTGAGGATCCCCACCCCTTTGGTGCGCGCATGCAAAACCGGGTCGTCCATGACGGCTTTTCTTAGCATGTCCAGCGTCGGGACGATGGAATCGATCTTTTTAAGAACACCGGGGATATCTTCCGATTTGATATCGCGCCGGACGCCTCCGGGCTTGAACATGGCGTAGTTGTTCCGGTTGCCGGATAATATTTCCATCACATCCAGGATCTCTTCCCTCAGCTTCCAAGCCCACATGTAAACGGTGTTGTACCCTAAGAAATGGCCCGCCAGCCCGAGCCATAAGAGATGCGAATGAATCCGCTCCCCCTCGGCAATAATGGTCCGAATAAAGTTGGCCCGTGGAGGGACGGTCATTGGGAAAACATCTTCCAACGCCAGCGTAAAGGCGAAAGGGTGGCTGGTTGAACAAATTCCGCAGATCCGCTCCACCGCAAAAGTGGATTGGTCAAAGGTTTTCATCTCGGAGAGCTTTTCAATGCCCCGGTGGTTGTAGCCGACCCGGACATCAACCCCCACGATCCGCTCTCCTTCCACGGTGAGCGTAAAAAATTCCGGCTCCTCCTGGAGGGGATGATAGGGTCCGATGGGAATAATGGTCCTTGGCATTACACGCCCCTGTCTCGAATCGCGTCTTTATCCCACTCTTTGTAATCCCGCCTCAAAGGATAAACGCCCTCCGGCCAATTGTCGGGCAGAAGCAGGCGCCTCAAATCCGGATGTCCCTTAAAGTTGATCCCCAAAAGCTCGTGCATTTCCCGCTCGATCCAGTTGGCCGCTTCAAAAAGAGGAGCCAGGGAGTCGATTTCCAAATTCGATTTTTCAAGCCGGACCCTGAAAGATATTAATAGATTGATGCCCTCAAGCGTAAAGTGATAAAGGATTTCCATCTGGGTTGGCCCATCCACGCCGGAAGCGATATTAAACCGCGCCCCCAAATCCCGAAAAATGTGGTGGGCTACAGCACAGATCGCCCCGGGTTTGATATCGATGTAAACCCGTTTGGGAGACTTTTCAAAGACATCCAGGATGTCGCCCTTAAACCTTTCTTTTAGATCTTTTAGGATCTCATTCCTATTCATATTTCCTTCAGTTATGCCGCTGCCTGACTTTTCACTTTTTCTATCAATTTCACCACGCCCGCGATGATGGCCTCGGGCTTCGGGGGACAGCCGGGAATATAAACGTCCACCGGAATGACCTTATCGATGGGAACCGGACAATTATAACTATGGATGAACAATCCTCTGGACAAAGCGCATTCCCCGATCGCCACAACGAGGCACGGCTTCGGCATTTGTTCATAGACCCGTTTGACCCGTTCCATGGACTGACGGTTGCCCGACCCCGTCACCAAGAGCACATCGGCATGCCTGATGCTCCCGGCCAACAGCATCCCGAACCGTTCAACATCAAATCGGGGCGTCAGGCAATCTAAGACTTCAATATCGCAGTTGTTGCAGCTGCCCGTTGACAAGTGAAACACCCAGGGAGATTTTAATAAGGCCGTTAACTTTACGCTCATTTTATTTCCCCACCAAAGCCAGCACGACGGCAATGACGGCCAGGACCGTCATCGGGCCCCAGAAAAACCGGACCGCCTGATCGATGCGGACACGCGGGTTGGTGTTTCGGATCACCGTTATAAGAGCAACCAGCCCGATGAATTTCAGGAGCCCATAGAGGAAGGAGAGACCGCTCATCTTCCAGCCCCCCATAAATAGGATCATGACGAAAAAAGGCAGCACGAACAAAAGCATGTTCTTCATCAATCGATACATCGCGAGGCCCGCACCCGAGTATTCAATGAGGGGACCGCCCACAATCTCTGTTTCCGCTTCCGGGATGTCAAAGGGAACGAGCCCCAATTTGGCCTGCACGCACAGCATGACCACAATGAAAGCCAGGAATCCGGACCAATGTCCGATCACAATCCCGTTCTGGACCTGAAAATTCAGGATCTGCCCAAGTCGAAAGGAGTATCCGGCCTGGATGACCGGGACCAAAATGGCCAAAACAAAAGGAAGCTCATAACCTAATATGAGCTTCATCTCCCGTGACGCTCCCAAGCTGGCCAAGGGATTCCTTGACACAAAACCTCCCATCATGATGCTAATAGAAGGAATAAGAAGAAGATAAACAGCCACGATCATGTCCCCAAGGAAAGTCCTGGAAGGGTTGACATTGTTTAACCAAAGCAACGTGGAAACAACCCCCACGCTGGCAAAGCCCACAAGGGGAGGAGCAAAAAAGGATATCTTCGAGACGCCTTTCGGCACAAGGTTTTCCTTCCCCAAAAGCTTTACGATATCAATAAAAGGCTGAAGCAGGGGGGGCCCCACCCGGTATTGCACCCGGGCCGTGACCTTCCGATCCACCCAACTGGCCAAAAGCCCGATCGCGGCGGTCAGAAAGAAGCCATAGAACATGAGGTAAAAGATAGGAGTCACGCTTTCTCCCATTGCCAATGCGTGGAATGAATGATCAAGTTATCTCCCATCAGGAAGGTGTTTTCCCCCAACGCTTCCTCGCCGCTTTTTAAGCTCAACGCTCCGTACGGGCAGGATTTGATGCAGAGGGGCTCCTCCTTCTGGTCTCTCCGGTCCAGACAAAAGTCGCAATTGTGAATCAACAGAGGCACATTCTCCGGATAAATAGTTCCATAAGGGCAGGCATGCGAGCACGACTTACAGCTGATGCAACGCATGTTGTGCCGGACGAGAAGTTTCCCCTTCTCCTTCTGCTGCTCCAAGGCTTCCACCGGACAGGCGTTGACACAATGGGGTTCCTCACACCGACGGCAAACCAAAGCGTAAGTGGCCAACTCCGCCACGGAGACGATGCCGTTGTTGCAGGGCTTTTGCTGATGATAATAATAGCTGCATTGAATCACGCAATCCTTGCATTGACCGGTCGAGCAAACGTCGAGGTCAACGAAGAGCCTTTTTTCCGGCGTCTTCTTCGGCTCGGTGTTTAATTGGCCGTGATGCAATTGTTCAGCGCTTGTTTTCACTTGACCACCCATCTTCAATCCCAAAGCTCAGGCAAATTTTTTATCTGTGCGTAGCGGAAGACGGGGCCGTCTTTGCAGGCATAATAGGGACCCAGCCGGCAATGGCCGCACTTGCCCAAACCGCACGACATATTCTTTTCCATCGAAAGAAAAAGGTTCGCCTCCTTAAACCCCATCTCCAGAAGTTTTTTGGTTGCAAATTTCATCATCACAGGAGGGCCGCAAACCACCGCATATCCGTTGGGGATGTCCATCTTCACGCTGTCGAAAATGGTGGTGACAAGTCCCACGCGCCCGTTCCAGCTCCCGCCGTCCCCATCCAACTTGTCGACCGTCAATTCCATATTTAAATCCTTCCGCTCAGCCCAGCTCTCGATTTCCTTTCTGTAGAGAAACTCATTGGGCGTCTTGCAACCGCCCCGAAAGTTCAGACTTTTAAACTGGCCGCTCATATCAAAAAAAGTGTACATCAAACTTCTCAATGGGGCGAAACCGCATCCGCCCCCGACGACCAGGACCTCCTTCCCCTTGAAATCATCCATCGGATAACCCGCTCCAAATGGCCCCCGGACCCCGACGAGGTCCCCTTTCTTGAGCTGATGAATCTTTCCCGTCACTTTTCCCGCCCGCATGACGCTCACTTCCATGGTTTCTTTGATCGCCGGCTTTGAAGAGGGCGTAAACGGCGCCTCGCCGACGCCCGGGATGGTGATTTCGACAAACTGCCCTGTCCGAAAGGAGATGGATTCCGCGGGTCTAAACCGAATGGTTTTGATGGTGGGCGTTTCCGTGATGACATCCAACACCTCGGCCCGAATCGGCCTGTAAATATTGAGATCCTTATTTTGCATCGCCGACCAGCCTTTTGAGGACCCTTCGGATGTCAATTTTGGCGGGGCAGGCGGTGATGCACCGGCCGCATCCCGTGCACGCATAAACCTGGGCCACCTTGGGAAAGAAATCGAATTTCTTGTCGAACCGGTTCC
This sequence comes from Candidatus Obscuribacterium magneticum, assembly GCA_020523905.1. Taxonomy (GTDB): domain Bacteria; phylum Elusimicrobiota; class Elusimicrobia; order F11; family F11; genus Obscuribacterium; species Obscuribacterium magneticum. The sequence continues at coordinate 64,297 of JAJAPZ010000009.1, read as the reverse complement.
TTAACCTCATCCACAACTTCGCTCGGGGGTTGGCCCCGCCCGCGACTCGGGCATAGTCCTTCAGCATGCACGAATCCCAGACCCGCAAGCGGGCCATTTTATTTTCATCCTTTTGGTCGTAAAGAAGAAAACAATGACAGGTGGGGCAGATGATAGTGCACGCCCCGCATTCGACGCACGTCTTGGCCTCTTCGTTCCAAAGATCAGAGGTCCAATTGCGCTCGACGATTCCCTGAAATCGGTCCTGGTGGGGAACCCCGTGCTTTTTGATGTTCTCCTCCACCGCTTTTCGAACCCGGGCCCGCTGCTCCTCTCGTTCCTTCAACGGCTCCTCCGCTACGCTGTTAAATAAGGAGGAACGTTCTTTGAGGAGCGCTTTCCCCTTTTCGGAGCCGGCTTCAACGATGAATCCATCCCGCACGGGAGAAAGATTGAGGTCAAAATCGCCTTTGGGGTGGGGTTCGACGCCGAGAGCCAAGCAATAACACGTCTCAATGGCGCAGGTGCAATCGGCGCTTATAATGAGATTCTCATCGCGGTGACGGATGTAGAAGGAATCTTTAAAGCCGTTGCCTTTAAAGACGAAATCCTGAATTTTAAATCCTTTCAAATCGCAGGCTTTAACACCGACAATGGCGAACGGCTTGTCATCACGGTGAGGAACATCCGGCTGGAAATCATCCGCCACCTTCTCCCGCGCCCGGGAAAAGAAAGCCTTGAGCGGCTCGAAAGCCCGCACCTCTCCAATCAGAATCCCCTCCGCTGAATCCGTTATTTTCTTATAAAAACGCTGGTCGCCCTTCCGAACGGGAGCAAACACCTCGTATTGATGCGAGAGATGTTTCAAGAAACTGGCGAAATCAGCTTTTCTTATGCTATATCGCTCGTCCATTCGTGAACCGATTAATTGAATTTCTTCGATGTTGAATTACGGCCTGTCACAGGAAGGATACGTTCGTCAAATCGAAGTTTTTTGAGGTTGATGGGAGCAATAGTGACAAAAAGGAACCGTCAAAATCAATTTAAATTTTAAAGTCGGGCCCCATTGGATCGATTCCCGTCGTGTCTAGCCAACCAGGCAGATTTATTCTAAACATTGTCGAAATTTGCGTTGAGGAGGAGAGTTTATGAAGATTGCCGTCATGGGCACGGGCCAAGTGGGAATGCCTCTCGGTTTGGGATGGGCCAAAGCTGGCCACGACGTCGTATTCGGGGTTCAGCATCCCGCTGATGAACTGTTTAAAAATCAGTTAAGTAAGACCGGATTAAAATTATCCGCCCTCTCCTTGAAAGAAGCGGCGGCGTTCGGTGAAGTGATCGTCCTCGCCATCCCTTGGCTCGCAGCTGAAGAAGTCCTTCGGGCGGCGGGAAACCTCGCGAATAAAATCATTATCGATCCGATCAATCCGATTCAAGAGGGGCTTAAAGGATTGTCGGTCGGCCTCACCACCTCCGCGGCCGAGAAAGTCGCTCAATGGGCTCCCAAGGCCCGCGTGGTGAAAGCCTTTAACGCGATCGCCACCGCCAATCTCAACAATCCAACGATCAAAGGGAAATCCCTCACGTTGTTTCTATGTGGAGATGATCCATCGGCCAAGAAAGTTACAGCTCGATTGGGGGAGGACTTGGGATTTGAAATCTGCGATTGCGGTCCCCTTCATGTCGCCAGATATCTTGAACCGATGGCGATGCTTCTGGTTCATCTGGCCGCGATCGAGAAAAAAGGGGCTGATATCGCCTTTAAACTATTAATGAGGTAAGGAAGAGGCCGCGCCGGAAACAGAGGGACTCTTAGCGCAAGCGCTTGAGGATGGAGCGGATGGATTTTTTCGTTGGCACAGGCATATCCGTGGAAGGATTAAACCGGAGGCGGTAGTATTCGGAGGCCAGAAACTCCACGTCGGATTGGTTTTTTCTTAGCTTCTCTTTAACGGATCCCGCCAACTCACGCAGGGTCAGAGAGGGGGATCGCGGCGCCCCCTTCCTCTCCAGGAAGCGCACCACCTTTCGATAAAACCAAACCGATTGTTTCTGGCGGCGTCGAAAACGGATCAACAGCAATGCGCCGGCCACCAAGAAGGCGCCACTCAAAGCGAAAATCAAGAAGCCCCAACCCGGACGCCACCCGTTTCCCGGGGGTCGTTGGCGATCGGAGGGGCCTCCCATCCCTTTCCTAACAAACAAGCGTCTCGTCCATTGCACAATTTGATCGAGGCGGAAGGACAATCGTTTTGAGCGGATCGTCACGGCCCCGACGATTTCCACCTGTCTTTCCAAGTCATAACTGAGGATGTAACGGTTCCATTGGAGGTTGAGGACATCCATGGTGTTTCGAAGTTGATTCATCCAGTTCTGGGTGAGACCGTCCAAGGCCCAATCCCGCGGCGTGGGATCGAAACGCGTCCAGCCAAAGGGTTCAACATAGGCTTCCACCCAGGCATGGGCATCCTTCATCCGAACAATGTAATAATTCCCCTTATCGTTCCACTCGTGAGCAAGAAATCCGTTGACCAGACGCGCCGGGATTCCCGTGAGGCGCAACATCACGCACATCGCCGACGCAAACAATTCGCAATGCCCCTTCTTGCCGACAAAAAGAAAACGGCTCAAAGGATCACTAAACCGGTTGTCGCCGCGTTCCGTGCCTTTCACGCCCTCTTCCTCAGCATCAAGCGTATATGAATACGCCGTCTTCAAATAGGTCTCGATCCGTTTCGCCGCTCCGAACGGCGATTTTTCCGATTTAACAATGTCCCGGGTCAACTGAAGGATTCGTCTTCGCGATTCGTCGGTCCCAATGGGGAAGGGTGAAGGAGAAGGGGTCAAGTCGCGATTCGCCGCGGCGAGTCGTATGTCGCGACTTGACCCCTTCTCTGGGAGGGCGGACTCAACCTCGTAGGAGATTCGCCACATGTCACCGGTCCGCCGCGAGAGAGAGCCGTCGTTGCTCCCTTCCAAAAAAGGCCGGTCAATTTTAAATCGGACCGGGCGCCAGGCCGCAAAAAGAAGCGGTGAATCCATGGATTCCAAATATATGATCTGGCGAAACAGCCGCCCTTTGACGGTTCCTGGGATCGGCAGGGCAATCGACCCGTGTTCCCCTCGGAATACGCGGGTCGTGGATTTCACCGATTTTTTCCAGAACCGGCCATCGAACAGGTCCAGCGTTCCCCCCCGCAAATAACCGTCCCAAAACTTCCGCTCACTTGGCGACACGAGGACCCGTATGGTCACGGCATCGTCGATAAATATTTTCCCGGTCTTTCCCAAATCGACCTGGCTGGCGAATCCTGTTTTTCGCACCGGCTGCAGGAACTTTCCTCGAAACCCCTGGAGATTGAGCCGGGGAAAACCGATAAAAACAACTGCGCAGCAGAAGACGGACACGACAAAGGCGACCCCCGTTGAAAAACGAACGATGGGAATCATGTTCCGCCAAAAAGGGCTCCGTTCGGGGTCAAGTCGCGACATGCGACATTTGTGAAAAATGTCGCATGTCGCGACTTGACCCCTTTCCCTTTCCTGCACCAGGTTGAGCAAAATCACGGTCCAGGTGGCCGCCAGCAAAAAGACAAAAAGGATCACAAAGAACGTCCACTCCACCGCCAGGGTTGCGGCCGAAAGAATCATCATGGAAGACAACAAGACACTGCCCACATTCTCCCGCACCGTTCTTAACGACAGAAGCCGCAGGGCCTGGACGTTGAGGAGAAAGTGAGCCACCGATAAGAGGAAGGACTGGGAAAAACGAAAGAAATCGAACACGGCGTAGCCAAAGCAAAGGACCGCCAAATAAGGTTGCAACAAACCGAACCAACGCGAAATCCTCGGGACATCGTCCAGTTTCAATCCGATAAGGAAAAAAACCGTAAAGATCGAAAGAAACAACCACTCCAACTCGCCCGTGCTCGCCAGAGCGATCGCCCCCATCGCACTCAAAACCCGAACGGAGCGGACAACTGAGCGCGGAGTGAAAAGAGGCGACGCGATGACATTGTTATTTTTCATTCGGCGTTTCATTTTGATGAACCCACGTGGCGTAGCATTCAGCGAGATCGATCACGGGCCCTCCCAACGACCTCCACCCTTCGTTTTGAACACGCCTCATGAAGGGCGAAACCTCCTTGTTCGGGAAATCAAACAGATCCACGACGGACAAGAATTCCCAAAGGGCCCGCGTGGGAACGTGAGAGAGAGAATCAATTTCATGGAGCTCGGGCCTCCCTCCAACCAGCAAATGGATGCGATGGCTGATGACCTCATACTGGCTCACCAGGGTCGCCACAAAACGAATAAACATCTCCCCCCGGTCGTGCGTCCAATTTTTTAATTCGTCCCTGGTTGGAAACCTCAAATAAATTTCCGGCGACTGTTCCAACTCCATCTCCCGAACCAACCAACCGGAAACCCCCGACCATTCGCTCATCCCCTTTTTGGCGCTCGCTTTCCAATGGATCCTCCGGGGATTGTCCCCCGCGCGGTATTCCCGCATGCCGTAAATGGCGGTCCCGTCCCCCCGCCGGTCCACCGCCGACTCCTCCCGTCCCGAGACCGGCACGGGCCATCGGGGCGCCGAGGCCCGAAGCGTGGAGGGATACACGAACATCCCCTGATTTTCCGCCTCCCCCCTCAACATCATCCAGGATTTATTCAAAAGACCAAACGGGAAGCGGGTCATCACCTTCACCGCCGTCACCTTAAAATATCCCCGCTGGGGAGGGATGAAGAGAAACCGATTCGTCGTCGACTCGTTGGGTGAAAGGCTCATCACAAAGGTCTGAAGTTGGACGGGACGCCCTTGAAGGGTTCCTTCCAATTGAACCGTGATGGAAATGGAGGGAAAATGGCGTTTCTGATTGGTCAAATTCAAGGCCACCGAACAGAGCTCTCCCTCCCGCGCCTGTTCGGGAAATACCAACTCCGCTTTCAGGCCCCATAAGTCGCCGTCGGACAAAACGCCGGAGGCCAGGATGAGTCCGAGGAAAATTCCGAAGATCAGATAGAGGAGGTTGTTGCCCGTGTTGATGGCGCCGGCGCCGACGCCGATCGTATAGAGGATAAAAATCCAGCCGGCGGTGGTCAGTTTAAAAGGGCGTTTGTTGGCGCGGAACCATCGATAAAGTCCAATGAATTTACGGAACATATCCGCCATCCGCAATTAATTACCTTGGAACGGGGACTTGGCCCAGGATTTCGCGCACGACGGACTCGGCCATCCGGGCGGAATTGCCGTTGTAATTCCCGCTTTGCAATCTCATGCGGTGGGCCATGACGGGGACCGCCACGGCCTTGATGTCATCGGGAATCACATAATCCCGCTCCTCGGTGGACGCGTACGCCTGAGCCGCCCGGCGCAGCGCCAGGGTCCCCCGCGGACTTAAACCCAAATCAATGAGCGTCGACTCCCGCGTCAGGCGGGCCAATTCAATCATGTACTGGTCCAGGCTTTCGTCGACCCGGGCCCGGCGGATCCGTTCAATCTCTTCATTGACTTCGACAGCATTGGCCACCGTCTGCAAGTGGTTGACACGCACCGAACGCGAATCCCCCTTGAGAATGGCCGCTTCCACCTCGGTTTCGGGGTAGCCGAGGCTAATCCGCATCATAAACCGGTCCAACTGCGATTCCGGCAGAGGAAACGTTCCGTGGTGTTCGTGGGGATTTTCTGTGGCGATCACAAAGAAGGGCCTCGGAAGCGTGTGGGTTTCATTGTCCAGCGAGACCTGCCCCTCTTGCATGGACTCAAGGAGGGCACTCTGCGTCTTCGGGGAGGCCCGGTTGATCTCATCCGCCAGGATGATATTGTGAAAAACAGGCCCCGGCTTAAAATCAAAAGCCTGGGTCTGAAGGTTGTAAACGGAAACGCCCAAGACATCGGTGGGGAGGAGGTCACTGGTAAATTGAATCCGCTGAAAACGGCAACCCACGGACTTGGCCAACGCCAGCGCCAACGTCGTCTTGCCGACGCCGGGAATGTCATCGATCAACAAATGCCCCTCCGCCAAAAAGGCGCTGACAGCCAGACGAACCGATTCGTGCTTGCCCAAGAGGACCTGCTCGACGTTTTCAATAATGCGATGAGAGAGATTCATATGACCGGTAAGAGGATAACAGCAAAACAACTGGAAAACAAGGCAACTTTTTGTAGTATCCCCGCATGAATTTTCTTCAATCCACGGTCTTCGGCCTCGTTCAAGGACTGACGGAATTTCTTCCGATCTCGAGCTCTGCTCACTTAATCCTGCTTCCCCGGTTCCTCAACTGGACCGATCCCGGTTTGGCCTTCGATGTGTCTCTCCATTCAGGAACGCTCATGGCCCTCCTTCTTTATTTTCGAAAGGACATCGTCATCCTTGTGGCCGATGCTCTAAAGGGCCTTAAAAATAAAGACTTGCACACAAACAAGCTTCCCTGGCAAATCCTCGTGGCCACTTTGCCGGGAGCGCTTCTGGGCGCCCTCTTTGAAGAACAAGCGGAAACGGTCTTCCGTTCCCCCCTTCTGATTGCGGGCACACTGGCTCTGGCGGGACTTTTCCTCTGGTATGCGGACCGCTTTTACAAACACACGGTGAAACTCGGCGAATTGACGTGGACGAAAGCGCTCCTCATCGGATTATCTCAAGGCCTGGCCATTGTTCCCGGCATTTCCCGCTCTGGAATTACCATGGGCACGGCCCTTCTCTTGGGACTCGAGAGACCCGCCGCCGTCCTTTTTTCCTTTTATTTGTCTCTTCCTATTATATTGGGCGCCTGGATCCTGAAAAGCCCTGAGCTCATTTCCTCGGCAACCGATCCCTCCTTATGGGTCGGACTGACAGCCTCCTTTTTGTCGGGTCTTTCGGCCATCCACTTTCTCCTCCGCTACATCAGGACCAAAACATTCACTCCCTTCGTCATTTACCGGCTTCTTCTGGCCCTCGTCATCCTAGCCACTCTTTTTGGCCGCTAACAGGGGGAACCCCATGGGCAAAATCCGATTTTAAAAACAGGCCTTTAAATTAGCGTAATTTATGTTATCTTGAATGTATGAAACTCTTCCGCTTATTCATTTTTTTAAGCCTTGCGACCGCCTCGGTTTCTGCCTCTGATAATCCGTACGGTATCCCGAACGAGCTGGACCAAAAAATTAAAGCCGGCCTCCATGAACTTTACAATTATGATTTCGACCAGGCTCTGAGGATTTTTTATGGACTCAGAGACCAGAAAGAAAAAAATCCGATGGTGGCCTTCGGCATCGCCGCCACCCACTGGTGGCGATTATCCACCTATGTTTTGGAAGGCGACCCGGAGGCCAGCAAACCCTTTTTGGAAGCCATCAACGATTGCATCCGGTTGGCCCGGAAACAAGTCAACACGCCCCACCCCACCGTTCAAGGAAATCTTGTTTTGGGAGGCGCCCTCGGCCTGAAGGGGCGCTGGGAAGCGACCAACCGAAACTGGCTGGCGGCCTATTTCACCGGCAAAGATGCCTACCGCTACTTAAAAAAAGCACTGACCATGAACCCCAATGCAATCGATGCCTACATGGGATTGGGCATCTTCGATTATTACGTTGCCACGCTTCCGACCATGGTCCGCGTCTTGGCTTTCATCGGCATGGGAGGAGAGTCTTCGGTGGGCCTGGAAGAACTCAGCAGGGCGGCCACGGAAGGCCTCTATTCTCAAACTCCCTCCAAGCTTTTTCTGCTGGAAATTTATTCCAACCAAGAAAACAAACCCGAAAAGGCGGTCGCCATCGTCGAAGATCTCCGCCGGCTTTATCCCAAAAGTCCTTTCATGCATATGACGCATATCATTTGCCTTTACAACGCGGGACGGATGGAAGAGGTGGAAAAAGAGGCCCTGGATTTAGCCGAAAAGGTGTCAAATGGGACCTATCCGCCGGAATGCGTCACCCAGTCGCAATTCGCGCTCGGAGCGTCGGACTTTAAAAGCCGGCGATGGGAGGAGGCCATCGACCATTTTAAGACGGGCGTCCAGGACGCGCGTTACAATGATCCCTGGAAAACATGGACTTACCTTTATCTCGGTTACTCTTACGATGCCCTGGGGCGGCGGGATGAGGCCAAAGGAATTTATATAACGGTTTTAAAACAGCCCCGGCGGTGGGGATCCCACGACAACGCTCGCGCCGCCCTTCGAAAACCCTTCAAGGGAACCGACGGCGACCTCAAGAAACTTGAGCTGTAGAAGGAGAAGGGGTCAAGTCGCGACATGCGACAAAAAATGTCGCATGTCGCGACTTGACCCCTTCTCCTTCTCCCCTAAGACCGGACCCCTTCCACGCGCTGGTAGCGGTAGAGAGCTTGGGTCGCGGAATGATAAAGCGCTTCCGGATGTTTGTCCGTTCCTGGATAGGTCACAATCCCATGGGAAATGGAAAAGCGGTGGTGGGCATAGGTGGGATCGTCGGCAAACAGCTTTTTTGAGACAGCTTCGCTCACCCGGCGGGTGACCTCCTCGGCCGTCTTCACATCGGCGGGCATCAAAAGGGCGCAGAATTCATCGGGACCGGAGCGAAAAGCCTCGTCATACGTCCGAACCGATTGGCGGATCTGCTCCGCCACCTTCCTCAAAAATTGATCCCCGGCGGCCTGCCCGTATTGATTGTTAAATTCGATGAACCCATCGATATCCCACAAAACAAGAGCGATGGTTTCCCGGGTCCGGTCACAGCGCGCCACCTGTTCCTGCGCCCGTCGAAAGAGCTGCTTCCGGTTATAGAGCTCGGTGACCGGATCCGTTAAAGAGGGAGAAACGTAGGACTCGCTTGGTTCGGGCATGATTTCTAGCTCCTTTTGACCTTGGCCAAGACCCAATCCAGAAGCCGGGGGAAAAAAACATTGGCCCAATAAAGGGCCTTGGAATCCAACGTGAGCAGGACCCCCCGTTTCTCTTTTTCGACGGCCTTCACGATCAAGTGGGCGATTTTTTGAACGGGATGCAACCGGTAACGCCGCACGTCCTGCCGGTAATTTTTCTCGAAAAACGGCGTGTCCACGCCCGGCGGACAAACGGTCAAAACACGTATGTTCTTTGGCGCCAGCTCCGGGCGGATCGATTCCGCCAAGCCCTCCACGGCAAATTTTGAAGCGCAGTAACCGGCGCTGCGAGGCACCCCCCGCTTGCCGATCGCGGAGGTCACAAAGACGATGAGGCCCCCGCCGTGCTTCTCCATGAGGGGAACGGCGGCCCAAACCCCGTAAACACTCCCCATGAAGTTGGTTTCCATGGTCGAGCGAAAATCCGACTCTTCAATTTCGGTGATGATCCCGGGCCGGTGAGAAATCCCTGCGTTGTTGATGAGAACATCCAGGCGGCCGAATTCAATATCCGTCCGCTGCATGAGGCGGGCCACATGGAAGCGTTGCGAGATGTCGGCCGGAACCGCCAGGGCCACGCCCCCCTCTTTCTCGATCTGGCCGGCAATCTCCTCCAGGGCCTGTACGTTCCGGGCCGCCAGAACCACGCGGGCGCCTTTCTTGGCCAGTTGAAAGGCCAGCTCCTTCCCGATCCCGCTGGAGGCGCCGGTGATGACAATGACCTTGTCTTTGATCTTCATCCGCGTTAAAACAAAAAGCGCATCGGAGAGTTGCCTCGCCGATGCGCTTTTCTTAAGAACATTCGATCGATATTATTTCAAATGTTTGCTGACGAGCTTCGTCATCTCAAACATATTGACCGACTTCTTCCCGCCGAAAACGGCCTTTAACTTCTCATCGGCGTTGATATTTCTCCTATTTTTCGAGTCCTGCAGCTTGTGCTTGCGGATATAAGCCCAAAGCTTCTTCGTCACTTCCGTCCGGGGAAGGGCTCGGCTGCCAACGACCTCCGCCAGGGCGCCCGAAGGCTGCAAAGGCTTCATGAATGCCGCACTCGGTTTCCTTGCCATGGTTCCTCCTTCAATCTCACTTAGAATTCCAACGTTACACTGAAAATTGAACGACCAATAAGGCGGGGAGAATATATCTATTATCTAGGGCCTTTGCACGAAAATTTTCATAGGGAAAGTGCAACTGTTTATTTGATAAGGGGGTTTTTAACCAGACCAATAAGGGTCCCCGCGGCCCCCGGCGTTCCCCCCCCGTCCGGCGGCGCCGCTTCAAAGACCACCACCGTTCCGTCCTTGGAGAGGGCTGGATTGGCTATCCTTTCCGACGAAAAGACTTTTTTCCACTGATTTGTCCGCCGGTCATGGATGGCGAGGCCAACGCCGGTTGAAGCCCCCGAACTTTCCTGAACGAGAAAAGCGACGAACCGGCCATCCCCGCTGATGGTGGGGGAATAGGCCTGGCCCGGATAAAATCCACGGGTCAGGCACTGGACGCGATCTTGACGACGATCAAACCAAAATAGATCGCCCGCCTCCGGGGCGTTTTCCCACGAACTTGAACTTCGTTTCAATCCTTCAAAAACCAAATAATCGCCCCGCTCATCCATATCAAACCGGCCACTGCGGTCCTGCGCATCGAACCCTTTTTCCACCGCGTTCACACGGGTGGTCGTCCCCTTTTGGCGGTCCCACAAATAGAGATGAGTGACGAGAGATTCAGGGGCGACGCCGGGCGCCAGGTTTGTGGCCTGTGAGCGGTAAGCGATAAACCGAGCCTGCCGGCTCATCCGGGGCTCGGCACTTAAACGGTTGCCCGGAGCCCCCTCGGTGGACCGGCTGATGAGTTGAAAAACGTCGTCCAACCGATCATAAAGGGTGACCTGGCGGGTTCCGACGGAAAGTCCCGGAATCAGATTCGTGGCATTGGAGGTAAACAGGACAAACCGGCCGGTTTTATCCACCCTCGGATAGAGGGCCTCCCCCTCGTGCGCGCGGCCCTCCAATCCCCTGGTGATGGGATGGAAAATCCCCGCTCGACGGTCATAAACAAAGATGTCAGAAAAGCGGGGCGGGTTGGGGAGATTCTTTTTATTTTCCTTCCGATTGTAAACGAGAATTCCACTCACAATCGAGGTGGAATAGTAATGGAAGGCAATGTCCCGGCCGCTCGTACTCACGAAACCGCCCCCGTAAAAACCGGGGCGGTTGTCCCCTTTGATTTCCCCCCTCGTCTTATTCTTCACGTCCACCCAGAAAAGGCCCCGGGGAAACGAATCACCCAGATCGTTGTTAAAAGGAAGTGACTCGTAAACAATAAACGTCCCATCCGCACTCACCGTCGGACGATGATCGGATGCCTTCACGTGCGCGGGGAAGTCACGGGGGTCGCTCACCCACTCTACATCGGCGGCAAAAATTCCCGGGCCGAGAGCCAAGGCGGAAATAAAAAAGATAAGAAATCGCATCGCTTCAGAAGAATAGCTTTTTGGGAAGGGACGACAAAATCACTCTACCACATCTTCTCGATACCAAGTAGAATTGGGGGCAAAGAAGGAGGTCAGCAATGCCCAAAAAACAAAATCTGGGAGAAGAATTGAAAGGCTTCGGCATCGAACTCGCCAAGGCTTTTAATGAAATGCGCACCAGCAAGGAACTAAAAACCTTGGAGAAGGACCTTTCGAAAGCGTTAAAGCTAATTTCCACATCCGTGGTCCGTTCTCTCAAAGTGGCAAAAGACAGCGACTCCGCCCATCGTTTAACGAAAAAGATGAAACGCGTCGTGGACGCCGGCGCCGTGCAGGGGAAAATCGGGGCCCAAAAAGCTCAGGAGGCCGCTGCCGATGGTCTGCGCCAAGCCAAAAAACTGGTGGGCCAACTGGCTGAGAAAATCAAGGACCGCTCGAAATAAACCGGCGTTTCCCCCAAAATAGCCCGCCTCATCGAAGAAACCTTCACGTGTCCGATATTGTTATAGGGAGTGCTGCTTAATTTTATGACTCCAAAAACCATCATTGAAAAGATCTGGGATGCCCACGCGGTTCATGAAGAACCGGGGAAAGCATCCATCCTATATATCGACCTGCACCTGATCCACGAGGTGACGAGTGCCCAGGCGTTTGAGGGGCTCCGTTTGGACAAACGGAAGGTCCGGCGGCCCGAGCTGACCGTGGCCACCTTGGACCACAACATCCCCACGACAGACAGGGGGCGGCCCATCAAAGACGCTGCCTCCAAAAAGGCCGTCGAAACCCTGCTCAAAAATTGCATGGAATTCGGCATCGAAATCCTCGATATAGAAGACCCGAATAATGGGGTCGTTCATGTGATCGGGCCGGAATTGGGCCTTACCCAACCGGGGAAAACCATCGTCTGCGGAGACAGCCACACCTCCACCCACGGGGCTTTCGGGGCGCTGGCCTTCGGCATCGGCACCAGCGAGGTGGAGCATGTCCTGGCCACACAGTGCCTGCAACAATTTAAGCCCAAAACCATGGAGATCCGCTTGAACGGCCGCCTCCCGCACGGGATCACGGCCAAAGACGTCATCCTGCACGTCATCCATAAAATTGGGACGGACGGCGCAACGGGCCATGCCGTCGAGTATACGGGACAAGTCATTCGGGATTTCAGCCTGGAAGAGCGCCTGACGGTGTGCAACATGTCGATCGAAGCCGGCGCCCGGGCGGGATTGGTCGCCCCGGACGAAAAGACATTCGATTATCTGCGCGGAAAACCCCGCGCCCCCCAGGGCCCGGCGTTTGATAAAGCCGTTGAAAAGTGGCGTTCTCTTCGGACAGACCCGGGGGCCCGCTACGACAAGGTCATTGAGATTGACGTTAGCGAGGTGTCCCCCCAAGTCACCTGGGGAACAAGCCCCGGCATGGGTTGTACCATCGATGGGAAAACGCCGGACCCGTCAAAAATCCAGGATCCCAACCTCAAAAACACCTATGAAAAAGCGCTGTCTTATATGGGTCTTAAACCCAACCAGCCGATGGCGGGGCTTCCCATCGATCGTGTCTTTATTGGCAGCTGCACCAATGGCCGCATTGAAGACCTCCGGGCCGCGGCCAAGGTCGTCAAAGGCTACCACCTCGCCACACGAGTGAAAGCCATGGTCGTCCCCGGCTCTCAGCATGTGAAGGCAGAGGCTGAAAAAGAAGGATTGGATAAAATCTTTACCGACGCCGGTTTTGAATGGCGGGAGTCGGGCTGCAGCATGTGTCTGGGAATGAACGAAGACATCCTGGAACCGGGGGAGCGCTGCGCCAGCACCTCCAACCGAAACTTCGAGGGCCGCCAGGGGAAAGACGGCCGGACGCACCTGGTCAGCCCCGCCATGGCGGCGGCCGCGGCCGTCAAAGGTTGTTTTTTCGACATCCGAAAATGGGAGTACAAATAGTGGAACCTTTCAGAAAACACAAGGGGCTGGTGGCTCTTCTCGATTCTCAGCACGTCGATACGGACCAAATGATCCCGAAGCAATTCTTGAAACGGGTGGAGCGCACCGGATTCGGTCCGTTTTTATTTTACGACTGGCGCTATCTGAAAGACGGAAAAACGCCCAACCCGGACTTCGAACTCAACAAGCCACGCTACAAAGGCGCCACCATCCTCCTCACCCGAGACAACTTCGGCTGCGGAAGCTCACGGGAACACGCCCCCTGGGCCATTCAGGAATACGGTTTTCGGGTCCTCATCGCCCCTTCTTTCGCAGACATCTTCTTTAACAATTGCTTTAAAAACGGGATCCTTCCCATCGTTCTTCCCTCCTCCGTCGTTGAGGAACTATTTAAAGAGGCCAAACCGCAGCCCGGCTATCAATTGACGGTGGATCTCGAAGAGCAATCAATCCAATCGCCCGCGGGAAAAACGATCCCCTTCGAGGTCAACTCGTTCCGGAAACACTGTCTCCTGAACGGGCTGGATGACATCGGTCTCACCCTTCAACATGAGGACAAAATCGCCGCCTACGAAAAAAAACAGGGGAAGGCCGCGGCATGAGAAAGCTCGCCGAATTCATGGCCAACCACCGCATTTTTATAACCTGGATTTTTTCCCTCCTCTTCTTCTTCCTCATCCTTTTCTCACGGCCTCTGGAGGAGCGTCTTTATCATGAAATTTTAGAAGAGTTGGGATATGTCCTTATCGCTATGGCGGCCATGGGCCGGCTGTGGTGCGGACTTTATATCAGTGGAAGGAAAAACAAGGAGCTTTGCAAAGACGGGCCCTATTCAATGTCGCGTAACCCCCTTTATGTATTCTCATTTCTTGGGGCTGTCGGCGTCTCTTTGGGAGCTCATCATTTGCCCCTCAGCCTCGCCATCATCCCCCTGTTTTGGGCCTATTATGGAGTGGTTGTCTACGCGGAAGAACAGAATTTAAAGCGTATTTTTGGGTCTGAATTCGAGTCCTACTGCGCGCAGGCGCCTCGCTTCATCCCGCGCTTTCGAAACTACTGGACAAGGACGCAAATCACCATCAACCCACGGTCGGTTTTCAAATCGATGAAAGATGTAATGTGGTTGATGATCATCATCTTTCTGCTGGAATACCTCGAACACCTCAAAAGCATCAAAATCAACGGGGCCACTTTCATCCCCACCTTCTTCCAACTGCCCTTTTAAAAATCCTCTTCGTGAGCTTTCAACCGCTCCCGCCGCCCTTCAATCCACCGCCATCGGAATTGAAACGTCAGCGTATTTAATGGCGATTCGTCCGTGGTGACGGTCAACGAGTCCGACGACGCCTTTAAATCCGGATACGACGTTCCCCAGTAGCCGCCAAATCCGAACCCAAAAAACATATCCCTCTTCTCGTTATAAAAGTCCGCTATGAGAAAGGGGGCATAAATCCCCGTGCCCCACCCCCGAACATCGCCTTTTAATGTCGTTATCCCTGGGCCCTCCACTTCGAGATCCGTCTTGGCATAGAAGGCCCCCACCCCGATGGAAAGCCCGATAAAGTGATACAGGAGCGTGACGCGCGGCCCGAACAAAGGGAGGACCAAGGCCTTCGTGCGCATGGTCAAATCCGGATACAAAGGATGGGAAACATCGATCCTCCGCTCAATCACACCGCCGCTCGCGTAAAAACCGGCGTGCACGTACCTGGAGAACGCCCACATCCGGGCATAATTCATCATCCCCCCGCCTTCAAAGGGGATATCAAAGGTGACCTCATGGTAAGAGATTATTTTTTTGCGGGGCGCCGACTCCGCCCGGCTGGAAAAAGCCCAAAAGACGATCAGAAAAAGAAAGAAGGGAAGAAAAATTCCGCTCTTTGACCTCATTCCCCCCCCAATATCGGTCAATTGCGGCGTAAAATCTCTTTTAATTGACGTTTGCTCAAGCGCAGGGTCACCCTGCACTTCCCCTCTTCCCAGCGCGTTTCCATCACCGCGGCCCCCATTATAAACCCACGCACGGTTTTCTGGAGATTCAGCGAAGGAACCTCCGCTTCGGCCAGCGTCTTTTTGGACCGCGTTTTTTTCTGGAGGATATGATTCAACAGCCGGGTCTGACCGATGACAATAGCAGCTTCTCGTGAGAGCGCCTTGGCCTGGGTATTATCGGGAACTTCAGGGGGGATGGGAGCGCTGGCCCGCGCGAAAATGTATCCAAAATTTTCCTGGATCACGTAATCTTTTAATAAAGAGGTGTCCTCGGCAAAAGCCATGGCCACGAAAACCAATCCCCCAAAAAGGCAGAAATGCTTACTATGTTTCCGCATCGATTTACCTCAGAAACTCAAGGAATTGAATGGATCGTAAGACTTTATTTTTGCTGGGCGCCGGCGGAACCCAGCAGTTTGTTGACGACATCGATGAGTTCGTGCTTTGAAAAAGGTTTGGGCAAGAAAGCGGCGGCGCCGACGGCATGGATGATGCGGCTGTCCGTATCGAAATTGCGGGCGGTGACAATGGCCACCTTGGGGGGATTCTTTAGACCCTGAATTTTCGTGACCAGATGATAACCATCCAATTTGGGCATCATGACGTCGATCAAGGCCACATCAAAGTTTTTTTTCTCAAGCATGGCCAGGGCCTGCTCGCCATCGGTGACGCCGGTGACCTCGTGGCCGGCGGACTCCAGAACATCGGTCATGACCCCTAAGATGTGCTCTTCGTCATCGGCTATCAATATGCGCCCCATGGTTTTTTCCTCCCGCTGTTTCAAACGTCCGGAATAAACATTAAAATCCGCTCATGATTTTGTATCTAATTCAGACATCTTTCACAATATTCCTGCTCTTCTTTTTTCTTCCCCCCGCCTCCGGCCAAGAACCCAAAGTCATCCCCGCCTACGACACCCAGAAGATCAAACCCCCGCCCAAAAGGCCCGTTTCCACAGCCGACATCCAAATTGAATGGCAAGAGCCGTCGGACCTCTGCCCGACGGAGAAGCTCTGTGTTGAAGGCCAACTTTTCAACGCGGGCCCCAAGCCGGCCTACAAAATCTATCTGGTTGTGGAAATTGGCGGCACCACCCTCACAAAACCAAAAGCCGTGGTCAAAGCCCAACTGGAGGAATCCGCCATGAATCCGGGCGACCGGCAGCTTTTTTCCATTCAACTCGATCGCAAAATACCCTACAAAGAAAGGGGACAGGACTACATCATCGAAGTCGGAAAATTCAACTATAAAATTAAAGCCAAGTGGTCCGACACCCTCCCTAAAAAACGAAAGAAAAAAGTCTAATAGGGTTTTTCATTGTAACCTCTTTTGGCCGGCCCAATTCTCTTGATTTCCTCTTTGGAATAGGCCCGAACGTGCTTTTGAAAGTCATCCCAGGTTTCAAAGCAGCTGGATTCGATGGCGGGTGGGATGTCGCCTCTGTGTCCAACCACTCCCCGCACGAAATTGTGCAGCGAATTCTGCCCGTGCTTTTCGTAAATATATTTAATCGCCAGATAATCCTCCGCATAATCGAGGGCGCCATGCGGCCCTTCCAAGCCGTTCAATATTTTTGCTTCGGACCAGCCGGAGGTTCGGTAAACGTAATTTTTTAACATCTTTTCGCCCTGGCCGGCCCCATAGACCGCCAACCCTTCGTGAAGCCACACCGGCAACAAGAGAGCGGCTTCGGCGCCCAAAGCGTCATTTAACATCGCATGGACCAATTCGTGTGCCAGTACCTTATCGAAATCAAAATTTTCCTTCTGATAGGCCCACACATTGATGTTCAAAGACTGGGCGATCCCTTTCTCCGTCTTGGCCAGGGCCACAAAAGCGAGGGCGTTTTCCATCCCGCCCGGAGCCCCATCCACAAACTGGACTGTTAACGGATAACGCCACCCTTCCTCATAGCTAAGGCCCAGCTTGACGGATAAATCAATCAGGGTCTGACGCATGAGAATGGGGACCTCCCACCTCAGCTTCTCTGCTGTATCGGGATAATCCCCTTTGTAGGATTCATCCAGGTTCCAAGGGACGCGGGCGGGCACATCTATCGCCATTGATGAGTCCGGCGAGGGGGTGACCTCTGGTTCCTCTGATCGCAAGGGGCAGCCCCATAGGACCAACGCGGCGACAAACAATAAAAGGGTCCTAATGTTCCGACTCCTACGTCCTGAGGCTTTTGACTCTTTTAATGACTTCGCCCACAACTTTGTCGAGCGCAAATTCCTGGGCTTTCTCATCCGTTCGGGCCTTGAACTCCACCACGTTCTTGGCGAGGGACTTCTCGCCGATCGTCAAACGAAAGGGGATCCCGATCAAATCGGCGTCCTTGAATTTCACACCGGCCCGCACGTCCCGGTCATCGAGAAGAACATCGATTCCCCCCTTCAAAAGGCCCTCATAGATTTCTTGGGCGGCTTGCTTCATTTTTTCCTCTGACATGTTGGTCGGCGTGATAAGAACCTCAAAAGGCGCCATGGGGACAGGCCACCGGATGCCGTTTTCATCGTTATTCTGTTCGATGGCGGCGGCGACAATACGGGAGACCCCGATGCCGTAACACCCCATGACCATGGGGCGGGCCGTCCCCCCTTCATCGAGAAAAGTGGCTTTCATGGCCTCGGAGTATTTTGTCCCCAACTTGAAGACATGACCGACCTCAATCCCGTGGAAGAAGCTAACGTTCTTCCCGCACCGCGGGCAGTCATCACCGGGGCGAATCTGGCGGATGTCCCCGACCATGTCCGGCTTAAAATCGCGCCCGATGTTGACGTTCTTTAAATGGAAATCCTTCTTATTGGCGCCGGTGACGCCGTTGACGATGGTCGGCACCAGATAATCCGCCACCAGTCGGCCTTTTAGATTCATGGGCCCGGCGTAACCGACCTCGCACGTCGCCAACTGCCGGTACTCCTCCTCATTGGCCGGGCGCACCAGTTTGGATCCCAATAGACGCTGCAGTTTCGGTTCGTTAAGTTCGGTGTCCCCCCGCAAGAGGGCGACCACCGGCTGGCTGTCCGCGATATAAAAAACCGTCTTGATGATCTTTTCAGCAGACACCTTGAGGTGAGAAGCCACCTCCTCAACACGAAACTTGTTCGGCGTAGAGACTTCCTCGACGGCCTTCGGCGCTTCGACATCTTTCTTTTGAACCGGGACCGTTTCCGCCCGTTCGATGTTGGCCGCATAACCGCACGCCGCACAGGTGGCGACGACCTCCTCCCCCGTTTCCGCCAGGACCATAAATTCGTTGGAAAAATTGCCCCCGATGGTGCCCGTCTCGGCTTCCACCGGCCTTGCCCTTAGCCCCAGCCGAGTCAGCATCTTCGTATAGGCTTCAAAAACCTTCTGGTACATCCGGTCTAAATCCTTCTCATCCGCGTGGAAGGAGTAGGCGTCCTTCATATAAAACTCGCGCGCGCGCATGACGCCGAAGCGGGGCCGGATCTCGTCCCGGAACTTCGTTCCAAATTGGTAAAAAAGAAGGGGGAGTTCCCGATAGGATCTGACGTCCCGCCGCACCACATCGGTGATGAGCTCCTCCGCCGTGGGAGCGAAGCAAAATTCCGCATTCTTGCGGTCTTTAAAACGGAGAAGCTCCTTTCCGTAGAGAGCCCAGCGGCCGGTTTCCTCCCAATATTCCTTGGGCTGAACGTGAGGAAGCCACACTTCCAGCCCGCCGATCCGGTCCATCTCCTCCCGGACCACCTGCTCGACACGCTTGAGAACCTTGAAACCCAGCGGCAGCCACTCATAGAGGCCGGAGGCGACTTTTCGAATTAGGCCGGCCCGAAGCATCAACTTGGCGCTGATCGTATCGGCGTCGGAAGGCGTCTCTTTCAACGTGGGAATGAAAAACTGGGAGACCTTCATTCTATTTGCCCTGCTGAACGGGAGGCTTCTCCTTGGCCATCCAGCTTCGCTGAATGTCGTTATAAAAAGCGAGGGTCAAGATGCCTAAGAGGATGGCCATGCCGACGGTATTGGCCCTGGAAATTGTTTTTTGGCTGAGCGGCTTACCACGAATCCCCTCGGCCAGGTTATAGGCGACATGCCCCCCATCCAACAAGGGAATGGGAAACAGATTAAACAACCCTAAACTGACCGAAATAAGACCGATCAAATACAAGAAATCTTCCCATCCGGCTCGGACGGCCTTGGCCACAACCTGGGCGATCCCCACGGGACCGGCCACATCCGGCTTCTCCAGGGCCCAGATCTTCTGTCCCAGATAACTCAAGGTCAGCCAGGTGATGTTCCAACACTGCACACCGGATTTGTTAATGGACTCCATCAAGCCGATGCGCTTGCGGGCATAAACCGGGTCGGCAGGGCGGATTCCGATCAATCCGTAGCCGGTTCGCTTATCCCGTTGCGTCTTTATATTGAAATTCACCTCTTTCCCACTCCGATGGATTACCAGAGACACCGGCCGTTCTGGCCGGTGGTGAATGAGGTCGGCGATGGTTTGGAAATCCTCCACCGACTGCCCCTCAACACGCAGGATCCGATCGCCCGTCTTTAAGCCTGCCCGGTCGGCCGGCATGCCGGCAATGATCTCGCCGACATCGGTTTTGTTCATTTGAATGGGCAGGCCCCAAACCACCAAGATGCCAAAAAAGATGAAAAAAGCGAGGACATAATTCATGACCGGCCCGGCCACGATGATGGGAACACGAAGATACCACGGCTTGGCCAGAAAATCCCGGGAATGATCCTCCGCAATCGACGGGCTTCCTTGGGCCGACCCGCCTTCCAAGACGGGTCCTTCATACTCCTCGGGCACCTCCCCCGCCATTTTCACATAGCCGCCCAAGGGGATCCAATTGATGGAGTAGCGTGTCTCTCCCCACTGAAAGCCGACGACCTCCTTGCCGAATCCAAACGCGAAGCGCTCCACCTTGACGCCGGTTTTTTTCGCCACGATGAAGTGGCCAAACTCGTGAACGAAAATCACAACGCCAAAAGCAAAGGCCACTCCGAGAACCGCTAGCATAACGCTGCCTCCATGGATCCGATCAAATTCCTGGCTTCCTCACGCGCCCATCGATCGGCCGTAAGAATATCATCTAAAGAAGGGGTTTTCCTGACCGTGTGCTTTTTTAATGTCTTCTCGACCACGCGGGGAATCTCCGAAAAAGGGAGGCGTTTCCCCACGAAAGCCGCCACGGCAATTTCATTACTGGAAGAGAGAACGACAGGCGCCGTCCCGCCGGTTCGCCCCGCCTCCAAGGCCAGCCGGAGGCATGGAAAACGGGAAAAATCGGGAGCGGCAAAATCAAGCCGCTTCACCTTCTCCAGCTCGAGCCGCTGAATGGAGGTTCGACACCGGTGGGGATAGGTGAGCGCGTACTGAATGGGCAGGCGCATATCCGGCATGGACAACTGGGCCAGGGCCGCACCGTCTTCGAACTCCACCAGGGAATGAACAATGGATTGGGGATGGATGACGATCGAAATTTTTTCCATGGGGATATTAAAAAGATGATGGGCCTCGATGGCCTCAAGCCCTTTATTCATGAGAGTCGCCGAATCGATCGTTATTTTCTCCCCCATGCGCCAGGTGGGATGGTTCAAGGCTTCCTCCACCGTGATCGATGCAAAATCCCGCTCGGACTGGTAAAAAGGCCCGCCGCTCGCGGTCAGGACAATCCGGGAAACGGCCGCTCCCTCATGGCCTTTAAGACATTGAAAGATCGCGGAGTGCTCGCTGTCGACCGGAATGATGTTCGCCTTCTTCTGCCGGGAAAGCTTCATAATGATGTCCCCGGCAGAAACGAGGGCCTCTTTATTGGCCAAACCCACCACTTTCCCCGCTGTCAGGGCGGCCAGAAGGGGCAAAAGCCCCTCGGAGCCGACCACCCCGCTTAAGACAAAGTCGGCTTCTTTCATTTTGGCCAGCTGCTCGAGGCCATCGGCATGACTGAAAACTTTGGGCTTCTTTTTCCAGGAAAAGAGGGTCTCTTTAAGCGTCCCCGCCGCATCCTCATCGCGGAGGGCCACCGCCGCCGGTGAAAACTCTTTTATTTGCTGAAGAAGGCGTCGGACATTCCGACGGGCCGAAAGCCCAAGAATCCGGAAGGAAGACCGGTGATGCCGGATGACATCCAGGGCGTTCTCACCGATGGAACCTGTCGAACCCAAAATGACGATGTTTTTTCTTCCCATCGGTGTTTTGTCCTTAATTAAAGCGGCCGGTGCCAATAAGCACATAATAGAAGAAGGGGGCGGAAAAAATAAAGGAGTCAAACCGATCCAAAAGACCTCCATGGCCGGGCAGCAAGTCCGACGAATTTTTAACTCCAAAAGACCGCTTAATTAAGGACTCAATCAAATCCGAGGCTTGGGCGACGATCGCGATCGCCAATGAGAAGAGAAAGGCTTCGAATCCCCCCACAGACTCCCGTAAAAAGAGGGCCCGGAAGAACCACCCAATCAAGCACCCCAGGAGCGTCCCCCCCACCGCTCCTTCCCAGGTCTTTTTCGGTGACACTTTGGGAGCCATCTTCATCCGCCCGAGGAGGCGGCCGATCAACCAGGCTCCTGTGTCCACGCCCCAAACGACAAAAAGAAGGAAAAAAACCATCTCCCGTCCGATGGGAAGAATCCCTTCTCCCCCCACCGCCCGCAAATCCCGGATTAAAAGGAGATGTCCCAGGCAGAACGAACAGAGGACGATCCCCGCCATCGTCGTGACCGCACGCAAAAAGGAATAGCTTTTATCCCGCCGGAAAAATTCCCGCATAAAAGACAGGAAAAATAAAAATAGGAAGACAAAAACCACACTCGGGGACCGATGCAAGGGTCCCCAGGGGACCCCGTCCATAAACAGAGCCAAAAGGACAAGGCTATTGCCAAACAGGGACATCCAAAATTGATTGGGATAGCCGCCCGCCTCCGCCATGAGAGAATACTCCCATCCGCAAAGGAGAGTGATGGCCATCACAAAGAGAAAAAAGGGAAGGGATCCCACCCACACCGCCGAAAGGACCAGGGGAACCAGAAGGATGGACGTGATCACGCGGGGAAGAACCATCTTTTTATACCGGGTTTTTAACCCAACCCTCCATAGCGGCGCTCCCGCGCCTGATAATCTAAGACGGCGCGGTAAAACTCCTCGGCCCCGAAGTCCGGCCAGAGGACCGGCGTGACATAAAGCTCGGCATAGGCGATCTGCCACAACAAGAAATTCGATACGCGGTGCTCACCCGAGGTCCGAATCAACAAATCGGGATCCGGGAATGCGGCGGTTTGAAGATGCGCCGACAGAAGAGGCTCCGTAAACTGCGTTGTCCCCCGCGCCAAGACGGCATTGCAGGCCTGGATGATATCCTGCCGGCCCCCGTAATTGAGGGCCAACACCAACCGAAGTCCGGTATTACGAGCGAGCCTCTTTTTGGCGTCCTCCAACTCTTCCTGAACCGCCAAGGGAAGCCGTGAAAGGTCCCCGATCGTCTCCAAGCGGACGTTGTTCTTCTGAAGGTGTGCCGCTTCACGCCTTAAGGTCTGACGAAGAAGCATCATCAACCCGTCGATTTCCTCCGGAGGTCGGGACCAGTTCTCTGTGGAGAAGGCATAAAGAGTGAGAACCTGTAGGCCCAGTGTTCCGGCGGTTTCAACCACCTGCCGGACGGCCTTTGTTCCGGCGCGGTGACCCAAGAGACGTGGCAGGTGCTTCTTTTTCGCCCAGCGGCCGTTGCCATCCATGATGATGGCCACATGGCGGGGCAGGCGTGTGGGATCGATCTTGGCGAGAAGTTTTTCGGAAGGCCGGAGCATGGATGAAGGAATCGCCGCTGGTGATTAAATTTCGAGTATTTCTTTTTCTTTCACGGCGAGGAGGTCGTCCACCTTCTTGATGAAGGTGTTGGTCAATCCCTGCACGCGGTCTTCGCTCTGCTCCTTGACATCGGCGGAAATCACTTTATTCTTCTCTTCGGCCTTCACTTTTTCAATGGCGTCCCGGCGGACGTTGCGCAGCGACACGCGAAAATCTTCCGCGAGCTTCCGGACGACCTTGACCAACTCCTTGCGCCGGTCCTCATTGGGAGGAGGAAAGGAAAGCCGCATGACTTTGCCGTCGGAATGGGGCGTGAGTCCCAAATTTGCATTCACAATGGCTTTTTCCAGCTCCGGCAGGACGCTCATGTCCCACGGCCGGATTTCAATGGTGCGGGCGTCGGTGACGGCGACGGAACCCACCTGCTGAACCGGCACAGGAGATCCGTAATAGATCACCCGGACGGCTTCCAACAAAGCCGGCGAAGCGCGGCCCGTCCTCACTTTAGCGAAATCGCTCTGAAGTTTCTCCATCGTTCTTTTCATCTGCTGCTCAGCGTCGGCAATAATCGTTTGTGTGGGCATCGTTTTCCCCTCCTCCCAAAAAGTTTACGGGGTCACCAGCGTCCCGATCGACTGACCCTGAATGGCCCGGGTCAAAGCGCGGGGCTTGTGAAGATTGAAGACCCTGATGGAAAGATTGTTCTCCTGGCAAAGCGCCAGGGCGGTCTGATCCATGATGCCAAGCCGCCGCCGCAGGGCCACCTCCAAGGAAAGCCGCTTGAACAATTTGACGTTTCTTGATTTCTTCGGATCGGCCGAGTAGACGCCATCAACCTGGGTGGCTTTGAGAAGAAGGGTCGCGCCGATTTCGGAGGCCCGGAGGGCTGCCGCCGTATCGGTCGTAAAATAGGGGTTGCCGGTTCCGGCCGCAAAGACGATGACCCGCCCTTTTTCCAAATGACGGATCGCCCGGCGGCGGATGTAGGGTTCGGCCACCTGCGACACATTAATGGCGGACATGACACGGGTGGGAACCCCGACCTGTTCGAGGGCGTTTTGAAGGGCGATGGCATTGATGAGGGTGGCCAGCATCCCCATGTTGTCGGAAATGGCCCGCTCCAGAGCCAGGCCTTGATCGCGGGCGCCCCGCCAGATATTTCCCCCGCCGATGACAATGGCCAACTGAACTTTGCGGGAGCAGGCGGCCTTGATATCCCGCGCCATGCGGAAGAGGCTTTTTAAATCGATCCCGTATCTCTCCCCGCCGAGGAGGGCTTCACCCGAGAGTTTAAGGACGACTCGTTCCATGCTTATATATTACTGATCTGCTCCGACTCTGTAACGTACAAATTTTGTTATTTTAATCTTGGCCGTTTCCTTTTTGCCGACCGCTTCCACCAAATCCTGAACCCTGGTTTTTCCAGCCAGGTCCCGCACATGAGGCTGATCGAGGAGGCAGTGGAGCTCATAAAATTGAAGGAGTTTGTTCACGGCGATTTTTTCCATGATTTCAGGGGGCTTCTTTTGGCCTTCCATCTGCTTCTTCGAAATTTCTTTCTCCCGTTCGATGACCTCCGGTGGAACCTCGTGCCGGTCCACGTAGGTGGGGTTGGCCCCGGCGACCTGAATACAAAGCTCCCTCCCGAGGCCTTTCAACTCCTCGCTCGCAGGGCCTTTTTTATCCGACTCCATCTGAAGGAGCACCGCCAGCTTGGACCCCGGGTGAATGTAAGAGGCGATGAGACCCCCCTCGGGCGCCTTGAACCGGGTGAAGCGTTTGAGATTGATCTTCTCGCCTATTTTGGCCGACAGCTCCGCGACCGGTTCTTTAGGCACCTGATCGGCGGTCGTCCATTGGGGATGGTCCTTTATGGTTTGAAGAAGGGTTTTGGAAAAATTGACAAAGTCGCTATTGCGGGCGACAAAGTCGGTCTCACAATTGAGCTCCAATATAACCGCTTCTCTTTGATCCGGAGAAACCCACGTATCAACCATCCCTTCGGCGGCCACCCGCTCGGCCCGCTTGGAGGACTTGGCGATGCCTTTTTCGCGAAGAATCCGGATGGCTTTCTCGGTATCACCCCGGGCTTCGGTCAGGGCGTTTTTGCAATCCATGAGACCGGCGCCGGTCAGCTGCCGGAGCTTTTGCACATCTTCCGCTTTAATTTGAATGGTGGGGGATGTCATATCGGTGTTGAGGATAGGGGTTTATTTTCAATGGCTCCCCTCTCGGCAACGGGCGTTTCCGAGAGGGGTGCGTCCGGGGCGGTCGTTTCTTCCCCTGAAGAGGCCGCTTCGCCGGACAAGGGCGTCATCGCCTGGTCGGCGAGGGCTTGTTTCCCTTGCAAAATGGCCTCCGCCATTAAACTCGTGATGAGGCGGATCGCCCGAATGGCATCGTCATTGCCGGGGATCGGGTAGTCAATCAAATCGGGATCGGAGTTGGTGTCGCAAACAGCCACAACAGGAAGGCCCATCTTCCGGGCTTCCATGACGGCCGTGATCTCATTGGTGGGATCAATGACAAACAGACATCCCGGCAACTCCGTCATTGTCTGGATGCCGGCCAATGATTTGAGCAGTCGGCGGATGTCCTTTTCCTTGCCGGCCCGCTCCTTCTTGGACACGAGATGAAACACCCCTTTGTCCCGCATCTCTTGAAGTTCCTTCAGTCGTTGGGCGGATTTCCGGATGGTCTCAAAGTTGGTGAGAGTCCCCCCCAGCCAACGCTCCGCCACATAGGGGGCCCCGCATCGCGTGGCCTCTTGGACGATGGCTTCCTGCGCCTGTTTCTTGGTCCCCACGAATAAGACGGCCTTGTTTTCCGCGGCGACGCTGCGGATGTAGGCGCAAGCCTTCTTCAGCTCCCGGACCGTCTTTTGCAAATCGATAATATGAATGTTATTGCGGCTCCCGAAAATATAGCGGGACATCTTGGGATTCCACCGGTGGGTTTGGTGTCCAAAATGGACTCCGGCTTCGAGGAGAGACTTCATCGAAATGGTGGGGTCAACCGTCTTCGCGGCAGATTCAGGTAAGGCCATGAAAAAGTGTTAAAAACCTCCAATCATTTAAAATTGCCCAGTATTCCAGGTAAGATTTCTACTGACCAGGAAGGGGGAGTAGGCGGATCCCACTTGCAACTTAAGGCCGGTGATTATAGCAAAAAAAGAAAATTTCACAAGGAAAGGTTCTCCCGAAAACCCCTCGATTTTCAGTCATTTTCGCTGTTTTCGGACTCCCCCTATTAGGAGCGCCGATAAAGGAGCATCTCGGCCAGACTCACCAGATGGTCCTGGACGTCTCCTTTGGGAAGAGCCTCCAAGTTTGACAAAGCCTGCTGAAGAGTGCGGCGGGCGACTCTCTCGGCATAAGCCATCGAGCCGGCCTCCTCCATTTTCTGGATCAACTCGTTCACGCGGCCGTTGGGGCGCAGAACGCTTTCATAAAAACTTTTGATTTCGGTCGTCGACATTTGACGGTTGCGGTAATGGATCAAAGGGAGCGTCATCTTTCCATTCAGAATATCCGTTCGCAGGGTCTTTCCCACGATCGACTCCTCCCCCGTCAAATCCAACAGATCATCGGTAATCTGAAAAGCAATGCCCAAATGAAGGCCAAAAGATTCCAAGGCGTCCTGAACGGTCTCCGATTGGCCTGCCAGAATCCCTCCCGCGCGCGCTGAGAAGCCGAACAAGGTGGCGGTCTTTCCCCGAATAAAGGAAAAATACTCCTCTTCCGACAAATCAAACTTGAAGCGGTTCTTGAGCTGATT
Source organism: Candidatus Obscuribacterium magneticum (assembly GCA_020523905.1). Taxonomy (GTDB): domain Bacteria; phylum Elusimicrobiota; class Elusimicrobia; order F11; family F11; genus Obscuribacterium; species Obscuribacterium magneticum. The sequence continues at coordinate 37,507 of JAJAPZ010000009.1, read as the reverse complement.
GATCTCCCCTCGACACACAAGAGACGCACAGCGCGTCAGACGCTGCAATAGAACCGGCCGGTTCAATTGGGACATCCGCTCAAAGGCATAGGAAAAAACATAATCCCCCAGAAGAACCGCCGTGTCGATGCCGTGCTCGTCCACGATTGTTTTCCGCCCCCGCCGCAGGGCGGCCTTGTCGATGACGTCGTCGTGGATCAGGGTCGCCACATGAATGAGCTCGACCGCTTCCGCCACCACAAAGACCTCCTCTTTTTGCGAGGGCCCCATCCGGGCGCAAAGAAACACGAGCGCAGGCCGAATCCTTTTTCCCGAACCCGCCAGCACGTACGAAAGAAGATCCCCCAAATAGCCTTCGGCGTCTTTGGCCATCCCGAGGAGGGATTTGTTGAGTTGTGAGAGCTCCGAGCGGAGGATCTCTTTAATATCCGGATGAATGGCGACGCTCATCGTTTAGGATCCCACCACCGCCAGAACCCAACGGACAATCGGGCCCGGGATGAGCCCTCCCACCAAGATCACGATGAGGGTGACAATCAACGCGGATAGAAGTGCCGGGGAGAAACGAAGCGGCGCTGGCGATGTTCCTCCTTCCGTAAAAAACGCCTGCTGGGCTATCCGGAAATAATAATAAAGAGAAATGACGCTATTGATGATCGCCACGACGGCCAACCAGACCAAAGACGGTGTTTTTATGAGGGATGCAAAAATCGTGAATTTCCCAACGAACCCGGCCAGGGGCGGGACGCCCGTCAAGGACAGAAGAAAAACCACCAGCGCTAAGGCCCATCCCATCGACTTATTGGCGAAACCGGCGAATGTGTCGATGTCATCCCTCTGGGTTTGATTGGACACCAAAATAAGAAGGGCAAAGACCCCAAGATTCATAAACACATAAATGAAACAATAAAGCATCACAGCGCCCGTGCCCCAACCGCCGCCGGCCACCAAGGCCGCCAGGATATACCCCACCTGGGCGATCGACGAATAAGCCATAAGGCGTTTCACATTCGTTTGATGAAGGGCAGCGAGATTGCCCACCGTCATCGTCAACGCCGCCAACGCTGCCAGGGGTGCGGTTAAATTTAACAGCTCGACATTGGCGAAGATCCTCAGCAAAAACCCGAACGCCGCCACTTTCGGCGCAACGGAGAGAAAGGCCGTCACGGGGGTGGGCGCCGCCTCATAGGCATCCGGCGCCCACATGTGAAAGGGAACCATGGCCAATTTAAACCCCAGACCGGCGATGAGAAATATGAGAACGAGGGAGAACATCATCGTCGGCGTCCCTCCCGGGGGCCCCGCCAAAAGGGGTTCAATGTGCGTCGACCCGAATAAACCATAATAATAGGAGGTGCCAAACAAGAGGAGCCCCGTGGAAAAGGTCCCGACGAGAAAAAACTTGATCGCCCCTTCCGTGGCCGTCGGCCGCTTCCAGATAAAACCTGTCAGGATGAAGGAGGTGATGCCGATGAGCTCCAAGGCAATGATGGCCATCAGGAAATCGACGGCGCCGACCAGAAGCAGGAGGCCCACCGTCCCAAAAAGAAGGAGCGCGCAATAGGTCCCCATCGGCACGTCACCATACTCCCTGTAATCCGCCGACAACAAAAGAACCAGCATCACCGCCACAATCAAAACCACCTTAAAGAAGACGGACAGGTAATCGACCGAGATCATCCCCAAAACAGGTTCGTATTGAACCCACGCGGGCTTGATCGGGTCGGGGAGGATCCCCCACGCCTGGACACCCGGCAGCCGATGAAGGATAAAGACGGGGACGAGATAAAGGGCGGAGAGAGCCAGTCCCCCAACGGAAATAAAGAGGAAGGTCTTATTAAGACGGGGGAAAAAGGCGTCCCCCAATAAAAGGAGAAGGGCCAGGGCGCTTAAAAAAATCTCCGGCGATAAGAGAAGGATGTATTTGAGGTCCATGTTAAAACTGTCCGGCCACCAACTGAATGAGGTGGCTGACCGTTGTATTCATCAGATTAAGAGCCATGGCCGGGTATACGCCCAGGGCTATCGTCAAGGCGACCAAGGGATACAACGTCACCATTTCACGCACCGTCAGATCCGGCAATTTCCCTTCCCACTTGGTATTGAATTCGCCCAGTAACACGAGCTTTATCATCTTAAGAAAGAAAGCGGCTGTGATGAGAATGCCCAGAACAGAGACCCCCGCCCACGCCTTGAAGTTATGCCCGCCAAAACTCCCCCCAAAGCCGCCCAGAAAACACAGAAACTCGGAGACAAACCCCGCCAATCCGGGCAACCCCAAAGACGCCAACGCCTGAATGGTGAGCACCCCGGCAAAGAAGGGAACGCGGGAAGCCAGTCCGCCAAAAGCGTCGATATCCCGCGTGTGGGCGCGGTCGTAGATCACCCCCACGATCAAGAAGAGGGACCCCGTTATGATCCCATGGTTGACCATCTGAAAAATGGCGCCGGACAATCCCGCCTGTGCCGCGTTCGGATGCCCCATGACCGCCACCATTCCCAACAGGCAATAGCCCATGTGATTGATGGAGGAATAGGCCACCATCCGTTTCAGGTCTTTTTGCGCCATCGCACAAAAGGCCCCGTAGATAATGTTGATGGCGGCGATCACCAACAGGACCGGCAGAAACAGCCGTGTCGCCTCGGGCAAGATGGGATAGGACACACGCAAGAGGCCGTAGGTCCCCATTTTAAGGAGGACGCCGGCCAGAATCACGCTTACAGGTGTCGGCGCTTCCACATGGGCGATGGGAAGCCACGTATGAAACGGAAACGCGGGGATCTTGATGGCGAAAGCCAGATAGAATCCCAGGAACACCAGGGCCCCTTGGAACAAGGTCAGCTGGAGTTTCCCTTGGGACCCCAGCTGGGCCAGCTTGATTAAGTCAAACGTCCGCTCCCCGCCTCCTCCGAGCGACCCGCTCGCAAAGTAAACGGCCAAAAGGCTCAGCAACATAAACACACTGCCAAAGAGGGTGAACAGGAAGAACTTGATGGCCGCGTATTCTTTCTTCGGCCCCCCCCAAATCCCAATCAAGAAGTACATGGGAACCAGCGTCACCTCCCAAAACACATAGAACAAGAAGAAATCCAGGGCGACGAAAAGGCCGACCATGCCGGTTTCCAGAAGGAGAAACCAGAAGAAATATTCTTTCGTCCGGCGATCAATGCCAAAGGAGGCGATGATGGAGATGAGGCTCAAAAGGGTCGTCAGGCCCACCAAGGGGAGTGACAACCCATCCACCCCCACGTAATACTCCACGCGAAACGAGGAGATCCACGAGAGGCGTTCGGCAAATTGTATTTCGGCGGTATTTTTATCAAACGCGAAAAGAAGCCAAACCGACAAGGCCAGCGAGAGGCCGCTAAAAAGAGTCGCCACCCCCCGGTGAAGCCGTGCGTCTTCCTTTTTTGAAAACAAAATGAGCACCGCCCCGAGGAGGGGCAAAAACGTCATCCAACTCAGCACATTTAACGAACTCACGGGAAACTCCTTTTAATACTGTTTAAACATCCAGAAAAAAAGACTGACCAGACCCACGGCCATCCAGAAAAGGTAACTCTGGACCAGGCCCGATTGAAGCCGCCTCAAGGCCGATCCCATCCGGCTGATAAGCTGTCCTTGCCCGTCAATCAAGAGCCGATCCACGATGCCGTCGTCAAACAAGCGGCTCAGCCAGGACAGGTTCTGGCCGCCCAAGCCCACCCCGTCCACAATCCTCTGATCCAAAACATCATCATCAAACCGGGCCAGAAGGCGTGACAGGGGATGAACCAGGTGATTGATGATCCACAGATAAAGGGCATCGAATTTAAACTGATCGGCCAGCAAACGGTAGAGGGCCGAAAACTGATCCGCCATCATCTCATATTTCACCGGTTTCGCCATGTAGACCCAATAGGCACCAATCGATCCCAAAAGAAACGCCGCCAGGGAAGCCCCCAGCACCAGCCTCTTTTCGTCAGGGCCCGTCAGGAGTGGGGCCCATTGGATAAAATGGCTGAGGTTCTCGTCATATTTGAGGAAGGCGCCAATCGTTAGAGATAAGAAAGCCAACACCACCAACGGAAACGTCATAATGACCGACGCTTCATCGGCTTTCCGATACCGTTCCTTGTCGCGCGGCACATCGCTGAACGTCAAAAACCACGACCGGAACATATAAAAGGACGTCAAAAGGGATGTCAGGGCCAGAAGACCAAAAATGATGAGATTGTGATGAAGAGCCGCCGATAAAATCTCCTCTTTTGAAAAGAAACCCGACAGAAAGGGAAAGCCGGTGATGGCCAGAACCCCGATCAAATATGTGGTGGCGGTGACGGGCATCCGCGTTTTAAGTCCCCCCATTTTCCACATGTCGTTGGTGTGGACCGCATGTATGACGCAGCCGGCGCAGAGAAACAAAAGCGCCTTAAAAGAGGCGTGGGTGATGAGGTGGAACATCCCGGCCGAATAGCCGCCGCAGCCCAAGCCGGCCATCATAAAACCCATCTGACTGATCGTGGAGAAGGCCAGCACACGCTTGATATCGTCGGCCACAGCCGCCATTCCCGCCGATAGTAGTGCCGTGATAACCCCGATCCAGGCGACGACTTCCAGGGAGAAGGGAGCCGCCTCGAAAAGAAAAAACACCCGCGCCACCAAATAAACGCCGGCCGCCACCATCGTCGCCGCATGAATGAGTGCTGAGACCGGCGTCGGGCCTTCCATGGCGTCTGGAAGCCACACATGCAAGGGCGCCTGCGCGGATTTTCCGACGGCGCCGCAAAAAAGAAGGAGAGGAACGGCGGCCAGCACCCATGCCGGATATTGAACCGACGCCATGTTTTGCTGAAGCATGGGAATGTTGAAGGTCCCCAGGTAATTAAAGAGGGTCAAAAGCCCGATAAAAAATCCCAGGTCCCCCAATTTTGTCGTGAGGAAAGCTTTCCGACCCGCGGAGGATGCGGCCTCCCGTTCAAAATCGAAACCGATAAGAAAATAGGAACACAACCCCACCAACTCCCACCCGATAAAAAACTGAAGCATGTCATTGGCCACAACCAACAGGAGCATCGAAAAAGTAAAAAGGCTTAAATAGGAAAAATAGCGGCCGAACCGACTGTTTCCTTCCATATAAGAAACGGAATAAACCTGGACAAGAAAAGACACCAAGGTCACCACCACCATCATCACGGCCGAGAGCCCGTCCACAAGAATCCCCAGCCGGAAATCAAAATTGCCGATGGAAAACCAGGTCACAGTGGCCTCGTAAAACTGCCCCTGCAACCCGGCCTGCGGCAGTAAAAGGAGGCCCCGGTAAATCCCCACCGCAATGAGAAGTGAATGAACGAGACTGTAAAAAGCCGCCAGAAGGCCGATCCACGCCCCTCCCAAGCCGGCCCACTTGCGTAACGCCAGAATGAGGACGAAAGCCAAAAGGGGCGCCAAGGGGATTAGAAAAGCCGTATTCAGTATATTTTGATCCATTATAAAAACACCGAATTGCGTGGCATAGGTCACTTGAGCTTGCTTAAAAATATATTTTTAACATCGCTTGAGACGTTTGATGCCTCTATAATCACCCGCCCCTGACGCGCAATGCGTTTGTCGAGCGAACCATCAAAATCCATGAGCTCCGCCTCCACCCAACCATAGGAGGCATGGACCGACAACGCCTCCGGCCGAACCTTTCCGCTATGGAGGGAACCGTCTTTCTTCCACTCCAACACATTCCCCAGAAAAAGGAGCTGCTGCTGAACGATCTCTCCCGTCGCCGGCTGATACCACGAAAAAAGATGCGTGTCATTGACGCCCTGAAACCAGCGGAGGCCCTTTCCCGTCTCCTTTTGGAGGGCGGATTCGTCAATCTCCCGCAGGGACATCCCCAAACAATGGGGCTCCAAAAACTTTTCCAGAAGCGCCAGCTCTCGAGGGAATGGCGGTTTAAACTTGATCGCCGCCTCCCGATCCCCCATCACCCGCAACACCTCCAAGGTGAGCGGAATGGAGAAGTCGTCGATGACCAGAGACGCCACAACAACATCCCCGGCCTTTATTTTCTGTTGATCCTCCTTCGACTCAAAGACCAGCCAGCCGCCGCGCAGGCCGATGTTTTTCACCCCGGCCCTGAGGGTCGAGGCCTTTTCGCCTTTTTCCGGACTTAAAATATGGAGCGACAGAGACTCCTGCGGATCAAAATAGACGCGGTTATGTTTCCGCTTCTCCTTCCAATCGACGGGAGCCGGCCTCGGTTCTCCCCCGGCCGCCGACTTTTTATTCGATTTAATCCAATCAAAAAGCGAATCGATGCTCATCCGCGTAATATGTTGATGCGCTCGGCCAACACCGTTTTCGATGTTCGATAGATCACAAGAACCAGCGCCAACCCCACCACCGCTTCCGCCGCTGCCAACGCAATAATAAAGAGGGTGAATCCCTGCCCCCAGAGCGCTTCCGGATGAAGATAACGGTTGAAAGCGACAAAATTGATCCCCGCGGCGTTGAACATGAGTTCGACGGCCATCAGGATTCCCAAAATGTTCCGCCGGGCCAACACGCCAAATAGGCCGATCGCAAAAAGAACCGCGCCCACGATAAGAAAATGAGAAAGACCGATCATGGCCGTCTCCGGGATGAAAAATAAATGGCCCCCACAAGGGACGCCACAAGGACCAGGGAAATCACCTCAAAGGGCAGAATCATCTGCCGCATTAGGAGCTGCCCCAGCCGGCCGGTGGTCACCCACGCCTCCGTGACATGGGACGCCACGGTCCACCTTGAAAGAACGATGCAGATCAACACCACCAACAAGGCGGTGAGAAGGCCCGCCCCCACCGCCTTCTCGTTGACTTGGCCGACCGCCCAGTCCGAGGGCTGACCTGACAGAAGAACCACAAACAAGAGAACGACCATGATCCCGCCGGCATAAAGCAAAAGTTGTATCGCAAAAAGAAAATCCGCCGCTAGATAGGCGTACATTCCCCCCACGCCCAGGAGTGACACAATCAACCACAGAGCGGAGTGAAAAACACTTTTCAGCATCACCACCAAAAGCGCCGGAATGATGATCATGCCCGCTAATAAATAAAAAACGAGTGACGTAATCATTTCAACTCCTCGCCGCTTCTTTTCTGCCCTCCGGTGTATAACGATACCAGGCTTGGGCTTTGGCCCCGGGCGTCACGGTGTCCTCCGTGGTCGGCTGCCACATCACTAAAAAATCCCTCCGGCTGTCAAAAACAACCTCATATTCTTGCGTGTGATGGATGGATTTAATTTTGGTGGGGCAAATCTCCTCACAGAGACGGCAGACGTTGCACTTGGCAAAATCAATCTGGTACCAGAGAAGGTCCTTTTTCTTGGTCTCATCGTTTCGCGCCGCATCCATCGAGATCACATCGGACGGACACACCCGCACGCACATGAAGCAAGATATGCAGATCTCCGGATGAAAGGCCAGAATCCCCCGGAACCGTTCCGCGATGGGCTTTTTTTCCTGGGGATATTGAAACGTGTGGGCCGGCGTAAAGTGATAGCGGAGAGTCACAAGGAACCCCTTCCCCGTATCCCACAAGACCCGGATAATGGCCGGAATATCCCAAAACCTCATCTGGCCCTCCACAGGATGATGAATCCGGTGAGAAAAATATTAAACAAAGTCCAGGGAATGAAAACCTTCCAGCAAAGGTCCATGATCCGGTCCACCCGAAGGCGCGGCAAGGTCCAACGCGCCCACAGGAAAATGAAAACAAGCCCAAAGGTCTTGCCCAGAAACCACGCCCAGGACGGGATGAAACTCAACTGGGGCAACACGGGCGACCCCCCCCCTAAGAAAAGGACGGCGCCGACGAGCGATCCGACGAAGACATAGGTATATTCCGCCAGGAAGAAAAAGGCGAACTTGAGCCCGCCGTACTCGGTGTGAAAGCCCGACACCAGCTCTGACTCCGCTTCGGGGACATCGAATGGAATGCGGTTGGTTTCGGCGACGGTCGTGATCAAATAAATGAGGAAGCTGATCTGCCCCACCACCGGATAAAAAATGAACCAGCGCGGGAACCATCCCCACAGGGGTTCGACTTGCATTTTCCAAATGCCGGTCAAAGACAGTGTCCCCGCCCACATCACCACCGGCACGATGCTTAAGGCGCGGGGGATTTCATACGAAACGATTTGCGCGGCGCCGCGCAAGCCTCCCAATAGGGAGTACTTATTCCCCGATCCCCATCCCGCCATTAAAATCCCAATGGTCGAAAGGCTCGAAACAGCGATCACAAAAAGGAGACTGATGTCCAAATGAAGGGCGGTGAGGCCCATCCCAAACGGAAGCGGAGCAAACGCCAGATAGCCGGGTAAAAAAGCCACGGCCGGAGCGAGTCGATAGACCCACTTGTCGGCTCCTTCCGGCTCCACGATTTCTTTGAGAAACAATTTAATGGTGTCGGCGATGGTCTGCGCCCAGCCGTGCCATCCCCCCACTTTCATGGGCCCCAGGCGGACTTGCATGTGGGCCGCCACCTTCCGTTCCCACCAGACAAGAAAAAGGGGCAGCGCCATCATCACACCCATGACAAGAAGAGCCGGAACGACCAACGTGACGACGAAGGGAATCCAGCTCGGCCATTTCTTTGCGGCCATCACCGCTTGCAGGAACTGATCGATGCGCCCGATGTAAGGCTGCAATTCACCGATGACCGTGACCAAAAGGAGACCCGCGGCGCCCATCAGAACGACCCACAAAGCGGCTCTCCGCCCGCTTTGTTTCATCCGCCCTTCTTTGGCTTTGAGAGCGTCAAGATAGGAAAGAGGTTCCCTCATCGATCCACCTCTCCCAAGACAATATCAATCGAACCCAGGATCGCCACGACGTCGGCCACCTTCCACCCTTTTACCAATTCGCCCAGGGCCTGCAGATTAATAAAGGAAGGCGCCCTGATATGATGACGGGCGGGTTTGTCCGTCCCATCCGAAACGATGTAGGAGCCCAGCCAGCCCCGCGGCGCTTCGATCTGGGCGTATGCCTCTCCCGCCGGAGGCCGGTAAAGCGGAGGGATTTTCGCCATGACGGGCCCTTCCGGGATTTTGTCACACGCCTGCTCCACAATCTTCAAGGCCTCCGTTATTTCCTGGCGGCGAACCCAATAACGGTCGAAGCTGTCCCCGTTTTTTCCCACGGGGACTTGAAAGGCAAAAGCCTGATAGACGCTGTAAGAATGATCGCGCCGCAGGTCGACGGAGGCATCGCTCGCTCTTAAATTGGGGCCCGTCAGGCCGAGGTCAATGGCCCTTCCACGGGAAAGCGCCCCGATGCCAATTGTGCGGTCCTTAAAGATGGGATTAAAGGTCAAAAGTTTGTCGTATTCTTCCAGGCGGGGCCACATCCGATTCACAAAAGCCTTCACGCGGTCGATCCAACCCTCCGGAGCATCCAGCATCACACCACCCACCCGGATGTAGTTGTAGGTAATCCGGGCCCCGCAAATCTCTTCGAACAAATCCAAAATCTCCTCACGGTCCCGGCCGAAGGAATAGAGAAAGGGCGTGAACGCCCCGATGTCGATGCCAAAGGTTCCGAGAAACACCATATGGGAGGCCGCGCGATTGAGCTCGCCGACAATGACACGCAAATACTCGGCCCGCGGCGGTATTTGCACCTTCATCAACTTTTCCACCGCCAGGCAAAACGCCCAATTGTTGGTCATGGCGGCGAGGTAGTCGTTCCGGTCGGAAAGGACGATGATCATGGGGTAAGTCCTGTGCTCGGAGAGTTTCTCCACCCCGCGGTGCAAGTAGCCGACATCTGCCACCGCTTCCGTTATCACTTCCCCCGACAGTTTAAGAACAACCCGGAGCACCCCGTGGGTGGAAGGGTGCTGAGGCCCCATGTTAAGGAGCATCTCATGTTCCCCGATCTGCTCGATCTTGGTCTCAAACACCGGCCCCGAAGCTATGCTGCTGATTCTTTTTTCCACACGTCTCCTTCGTTCGTCACCCCGGCGAAAGCCGGGGTCCAGGTCCTTAACATTATTCTGGATTCCGGCTTTCGCCGGAATGACGATCGCTGCCTCCCTTAACATTTACCGGCAATCCCGCTTCATCAAAACCCGGCGTCCCGATTTCCAAGCCAGAGTCGAACCGGTCGGTTACATGAACATAATCCTTCCGTAAGGGATGGCCCGGGTAACCTTCCCACAAGAGGATCCGTTTCATATTCGGATGGTGACGGAATGTTATTCCAAAGAGATCGTAGACCTCTCGTTCTTGCCAATCAAACCCGCTCCAAATATCTGATAATGAATCAATAACACCGTTATCCCGGGAAATGGTGGACTTTAACACAATCCCCTGCTTGTGCCGGGTTGAATAAAGGTCATAAACCAACTCAAACACCCCGTCTTTGACTTTATCGACGGCGGTGACATAATTGGGCAGGTCGAACGCAAACGCGGGATCGCTTTTTAGAAACGCGCCGACCTCATGGATTCTCTGCGGCGGGACATTGACGTGAGGAAGGGGATCGCGCACAAACTTTTCGGGGACCGGTATTTCCTGGACCTCCGGAAATTCTTCTTGGAGCTTTTTGATAATTTCAGTGGAGTACATGGGCCGAAATCTTTATTCCCGCGCCTTGATGGCGGCGACATTAATTTTCTCAAGATCCTGGGGGTCCGGGGGGGAGGGCCGCAAGACGCGCTGCCCTCCGTCCCAATATTTTTTCATTTTTTCCTGCAGCGTGAGGACGCCCCTGTACAACGCCTCCGGGCGCGGCGGGCAGCCGGGCACATAGACATCGACGGGTATGATCTTGTCCACTCCCTTACAGACCGAATACGAATCGTAGTACGGTCCCCCGCAGTTGGAACAGGCCCCCATGGATACGACAAACCGGGGCTCCGGCATCTCGTGGTAAAGCCGCTCCACGGCCGGGGCCATCTTTTTGACCACGGTCCCTGCAATAATCATCATATCGGCCTGGCGGGGGGTGGGTCGAGGGAATACGCCCAGCCGGTCAAAATCAAAACGAGACGCATACGCGGACATCATTTCAATCGCGCAACAAGCCAAACCGAAGGTGAGCGGCCATATCGAGGAGCTCCGGGCCCATCCGATGAAGCCATCGACCGTCGTCAAAAAAAGGTCGCCGCCGATGATTTTGTGCCGGACGATCTGAAGTTTATCGAAGGCGTAACTCATATTTAATCCCCATCATTCAGCAGCACACACTCCAAGTCGTCAATCCCGCACAAGTCGTCATCCCCGCGAAAGCGGGAATCCAGTCCGGTGTTCACGGACTGGATTCCCGCTTTCGCGGGGATGACGGTTTTCACGGGGAGGACGGACGCAGTAACATCTTCTACTCCCACCGCATCGCCCCTTTTCGCCAGGCATAGACGAGCGCCACGAAAAGAACGGCGATAAAAACCATCATCTCGATAAAGCCCACCCACCCCAGCTCTTTGAATTTAACCGCCCAAGGAAGGATAAAAGCCACTTCGCTGTCGAAAATCACAAAAAGAAGGGCAAAGACATAGAACCGGATGTTCGGGGAGACAAAAGGCGTGCCGGTGACAGGCACACCGCACTCGTAGACGGTTTGACGTAGGGGATCTGTCCCTCGCTCGCGGAATAACGCCGAGAAACCAAAGGCCACCAGGACAAAAAGAATCCCCAGAATGACAAAGACAAGCAATCCCAGATACTGATTTAAGTCGAGCATTTTTTACTCACAAACAAAGCTGCGACACCCCCGTTGAGGGGGGTGTGGCCTATCTGATCGAAGCCCCCCCAGCGCAGCCATTGACAAATCGTTTCCGGCGAGGGCAATTTTTCAATGGTTGATCTCAAATACGCGCGTGGCCACCTGGATCCAAAGATCGCCCGGCCGATCAACGGAAGGACCATCCGCAGGTAGAAGCGGTGTCCCAAGGACAATGTCCCCCCGGGCGGACGGGTTAGTTCCAGATGAACCATTTGCCCGCCGGGCCTCAAGACCCGGTGAAACTCGCACAACGATTGCTGAAAAATACCCCCCTCGTATAAATTGCGGAGAACGAAGGCGGATGTGATCCCATCAAACATCGCTGAATCAAAAGGAAGCGCGTCGGCGGCGGCGACGGCAAATTCAATCGATGGATGATTTCCAAGCTTCTGCTTGGCCCTCTGGATCATCCGCTCCGAAAAATCCACCCCCACGACCCGGCACCCGCGGCGGGCCAGCTCCTTCGCCATCCCGCCGGTCCCTGTCCCGACGTCCAGGACAAAGGACCCGGTTGGAAACAGGCAGGCGGCTTCGCGACGCCAATGCGACACGAAACCGAGGCTACTCAGGGAGTTAAATTGATCATAACCCGGGACAAGGTTGTCGAAAATGTCCCGGATGGAGGAAGCAGCCAAAGAACGAAAAATTTAGAGGTCTTCGGCTCCCAGGGTTTTCTTGTTGCCGGCCACTTTGACCTTCTCAACAGAGGCGTTGATCACTTCTTCCACTTTGCGTGAAAGCGCATCAATATAATCTTTTCCTGTCCGGAATCCTGCTTCTTTGACCTTTTTCTTTATTTTGCTTACTACAACATATGTGTCAGCCATTTAATTCTCCTTAAATCCCCTTTAATACAGCGGCGGGGTAAGATGGGGTGGATTAACGCAAATAATGCATCTTTTTGTCAAAAACTCTTTTAAATCGTTTATTTTTCTTTCGTCATACCGGCGAAAGCCGGTATCCAGACTTTGAATCTGCGTTTTAAGGAATGTTTAAGACCTGGATACCGGCTTTCGCCGGTATGACGGCTTTTGGTTATGAAAAGATGCGTTGGACTCACTACGTTAGGGCAGGATTTCCCCGGCGTGGATGGTGGCCAAGGTGGACCGGTTTTTAAGCATCAAGCCCCCGTTGGCGTCAACGCCGACAAAAGTCCCCTGCATTGGCTTGCGGCCGGAAAGAACTTTCATGGATTTTCCCACCCCAATGAGGCGGGATTCCACAGCGGCTTTGTAGGGCCCGAAGCCGGTTTTATCGAAATCCTGCCAGGCACTCCAAAGGTTGATGAGAATTGATTCCATCAGACGCGACCGCCCTTGGGTCTGTCCGCGGACCTGCTGAATGGAGGTGGCGATTTTGGCCAGCTCCCCGGAAAGAGGATTGTTCACATTGATGCCGACCCCGATCAGAAGCCAGACAAGGCGATACTTGTTGACCGTGGAAAGGAGGAGGCCCCCCAATTTCTTCCCCTCGTAAACGATGTCGTTCGGCCATTTGATCTGGCAGTTCAGATTGTTCACTTCTTTGAGGGCGTTGACAATTTGAAGAGCGGCCACGAGAGAAAAGGGCGCGGTCTGAAGCTGGGAGAGCTTTAACGGAAAAGCCACGGTGAACCAGATCCCGCCCGGCAGGGACACCCACGGGCGTCCCTGGCGGCCGACCCCCTTGGTCTGGCTCTCAGCCACAACGAGCGCGGCCCCCTCTCCCGTCTTTGGCAACCACTGCTGCACCCGGGTGTGGGTGGAATCGACACGGTCAAAAAACTTGGCCACCGAAAGCCAATCCAACTGGTTCGGCAAGGATTCCGTGTACTGCAAGAGTTCTGAGATGGACATTTAGGCAACCTCCATCGATAAATCCAACGAGAGGGCGGAATGGGTCAGGGCCCCCACGGAAATCCGCTCCACATCCAGCTGGGCCAGGGAGCGCGCATTCTTCAGCGTCACCCCGCCGGAAATCTCAATCTGAGGCCGGGATGACCTATGGGCCGACCGAGCGGCCTTGATCAACGTGATGGCCCCTTTCAGCTGTTCCATCGACATATTATCTAACAATATGTAGTCGGCGCCACACTTAATTCCCTGCCAGACATCCTCGAAGGACTTGGCCTCGACTTCGAAAAATTTGGACCTTCCATGCCGGGATTTCTTAAGGGCCCCTGACTGGTAAACGTCATAAAGCTTGATCCCCAATGACCGCAGGTAATGATGATGATTATCCTTGATCATCAAGGCATCTCCCAGGGAGAACCGATGATTCTCCCCCCCGCCGCAGCGGACCGCGTATTTCTCCAGGTCCCGCCAGAGCGGGGTGGTCTTCCGTGTGTCGTAAATCTTCGCCCGCGTTCCCCGGACCGCCCGGACATAAGAGCGCGTGAGGGTCGCGATGCCGCTTAAGTGCCCCGCCTTGGTGAGAAAAACCCGTTCCCCGCCGAGGATGGCTTTCGCCTTCGCCCGAATCCGGGCGATAATCTGGCCTTTGGAAATGAGGCTCCCGTCCTTCTTAAATACCTCGATTTTCGTTTTTGGATCGAGAAGCGTGAAAATAGGCTTCAAAAGAAAAGCTCCGCACAAAACTCCGTTTTCCTTGGCTATGACATGCGCCTGGATTATGCGCTGGCTGTAACCGGGAAGGCTCGCCGTCGTGATATCGCCGAAGGCCGCATCTTCGATGAGCGCCATCTTCAACCGTTCTTTGAGTGTCGGAAAACGCATAAGTTTGCCGGAGTTTACCACATTAGGCTTGCTGGGAGAGAAGAGTGGCAATCCGATCCAACGATTTAAGCAACTCAAAAGGCAGGGGGACGGCGCGCAATAATTCGTCAACTAGGATGATCTCCGCACGTAGGTAGGGAGAATTCGCCGGCAAGCCAAAAATGTCGATGGCCACCGTTTTTGGCGAGATGAGTTGGATCCGTGTACCATCAAAGTGTTGGGCGAGTTTACGGAACACCAGCCTCTGGATGTTTCCATCCCTCTCCAGCAGGTTGAGTTCCGCTACTTGAACTCTGCGTTGACCTTGAACTTTAAGCTTCAATCTTTTCATCCAAATCTCATTAGAAGGAATGAATAGAAGAGACGTTCCCTCCCCCCGATTCACGAGTGACGCTTCCACCAACTCTTCCCATTTCTGTTCCAACAAATCGTTGAAAACAACAATGCGCAAATCGGTTTCGGCCAACCGATTATCCGATGAGGGCCCACCCCCCTCTATGGTGGTCAGCACATTCTTAACATTTGGGTCCCATGGCAAATCTGTAATGGCGACGCGGAACAAGAGCGACGTCATTTCACCGTGAGACATCTGTTCCTTCGTGAAATATTTCTCTATTTCTCGGGCCAGGGCGCGTGAGAACTTTTGCTGATTCAACCGAGAATGCCGTCCCTCCATCGTGTCTTTCATGACTTGAATGGCTTGCAGACCGCTTAGTTGGTCGATGTGAAGCGGTGCCGGCTTATCCGATAATACCTCCAGGATGGCGTCTTTCGCATAATCGGCCCGGCCTTGATCCGCCAACATGAGGGCCAGGGCCACTTTCTCGGCCGCCCGCGATTCCGGCGATCGGGTGTAATCGCCGATGAGGTTGACAGCCACATGAGTCAGGAAGGGAAGAGCGGAGGCAAGAAAAAGGGTTAAATTGGAAGCAGGAAGGAAATCAAGGCAAGGGACCATCAAAACGAGGCCAACGGCACTGATGAGGACGGGGCCGCCCCGAATCCCATGGGGATGCGCCATGATAAAAGCCATCCGCGCCAAAACAGTGCTGAAACAAAAGACAAAAATGGCCCCCGGCCAACCCAAACCAAGGTGGAATGTTCCCATCGCCGCCACAAACGGAACAAAACTAAACCCGTGGGGAACATATTTAAATGGAGAGCCACCTTGATTCCATCGGACTCCGAAGATGTCCTCAAACAAAGGCGCTCCGAACCAATGGTAAAGCCTCATCGATCCCCTCACGCCGATTCCCATGAAACTCATCACCCTTATAAATGACGACAGATTTTGCTTTGTCACCGCAGGAATAGCCCCGCCCGATTCATTAACCTTACTCTCTTCCGTGACCGCATCATGAAGCTGCTGAAACTTTCTTTCTAAATTTTTTACCGTTTCGCTTTTCCTAAAAATCTCCCCCTCTAGTTCTCTGATTTCCCTCTCCACCTCCGCGTGGCGATAATAATGAGTAGGTACTTTATATAACTCATCAAGCCTACGTTTGAGATTTTGAATTCGCTTCTGAACGGCTCGTAGTTGTCGTTGGAACTCACCCTTAATTTTCCCTATGCCCTTCGTTGAGACGATTTCCCATTTAAACTTTCCATCGTTTGTCGAACCCTTCCATGGTTGAAGACGGGCATGCGGAAGGCGCTGTACGACTTCATCACGTAAAATTAATACCAAGATAGTTGCGTGTTCTTCATCATCAAACTGAACCAACTGAACCAAAGGATCCCGATCAGATCCTTCGGCAATATCAATAGCTAGACGTCGTTGAACCAAAAATTCTTGCTTGGCCTTCGAATAAGAAAATCTGAAGTTCATGTGCGGCTCAAACTTATCATCGTCTCCCTGAACCCACCAACCTACCACCACCCCTTGCCGTTTTTGATAACCCACATGAATCCAATGATTCCCCGTTGACTTTACAGCCTCCGTCCGTCCGGACTTTGTTTTAACTTGAAAACCACAAGTAGGTAAATTATTCATCAACAACTCGATAGGCGACGTGAAGTTCTGATCCTGCCTTGCTAATGTCTCACGAGATTTCCTGACACGTCGGCTACGTTTCGATTCACCGGTGCCGGCACCCTTCGCCATCAATTTCAACAATGATCGAGACATGCCAAGACGCTTATCATCGACAGATTGGCCTTCAAATCTTCCGTACTTCGTCAAGTTTTGTGCCGCGGCGTTCCATGTCGCGGCATCATCCGGCAATTCGCTGAACTTCGCCAGACGTTCCAGTGAAGGCTTCAACCGATCCTGCCGCTTCGGCTCGAGGCTGTCCAAATACTCACCCAACGCCATCAACGCCTGCTGTTGCTTCGGGGCTAAGCTTAACCACAGCTTCCGATCGACATCAGCGAACAGCGCCAACTCTTCGGTGAGATCCGCCGATCCGGTTTCTGATTTCCGAAGGTGATACTGCATCCCCTCATGAGCCAGCAAAAAGGCCATTAACAGTTCAAAGACTTCCCTATATTCCTCTGGAATCGGCTGCTCCAAGGCTTTCCGGATGATGTCATCGATGAGCAAAATGGGTTCTTTGTTATCCGTATCCACATCGATCATGGCGTAGGAGGGCAGAGGGGCATAATAGGCCTGGGTGATGGCGGGAAGGGCGGCGGCCACGTCGGGGACGAACCCCGCCAGAATCTCCCGTGCTTTCTCAAGAAATCCGGGATCCACGACCTCCCCACTCGGCGCCACCACAAAATCGGGTCCCGCCTCGGGATCCAAACCGATCAAACTCGTCCCCTGGGAACTCCCCTTATTGGCGGCGGCTTCCAAGCTCTTGGCCAACTGAACACCGGGCCATTCGCTGGCGCGAATAATCCGCCAGTTGATCCGGCCAATCGGCGGACTTCGCCACATGGTGTGGTTGCTTTTCTCCATCGCATTGATGACTTCGTCAAGGAGGACAATGAACAACGTTTGGGACCCCTCCTCGAAATAGAGATCCGTCACGGCCTCCAAAGAAACGGCGTCGACATTGACCCGTGTCTTGGCGACTTCGACGACATCGGAGGTCCTTCGAATATGTTTTTTAACTTCAAACTCAACGACATGCGAAGCGCCTTTTTCTTTCAATGTCGTCCCACAGTTGAGAGTAAAGCTATGTCGATCGACAGAGGAGCCTTCATCATCTTCGACATCTTGAAAAATCCAAATCATTAATTCCTTTTCCTTTCCTTTTTCCGTTAGCCGGACCTCAATCTCCTCATTCAGGATAGCCTGTTTTCCTGGCCTTTCCGCGTGAAACACCTTGACCTTTCCACCTTGAAAAATTCGCGCCTCCTTAAACGGCAACCGGTCAAAAGCCGCTTGAAGCTTTGCCGTTTGAGCGGCTGGCTCAACGGCAACTCCGTCTTGTCCAGCCTTACCGCTTTGCTGAGCAGAAGACGTGCCGGCGGTTCCTTGGAAAAGTGTTTGAAAGACTCCCAGATGATTGTGAAGCGCGGTGCGTAGCACTTGAAAACGCCGCGGGTCGAGTGTCTGACCAGCGTATCGTTTCATCGCCGCCATCTCTTTCGCCAGATAAACCCAGGTCGCTTCCTCGTCCCTCATTTGGCTCAAACGTTCCAAAAGTTTCAATGACGGGCCCAGGCGATCGAGCCTCTGAGTCTCCAAGCTATCCAGATACGTCCCCAATTCCATCAAGGCCCGTTGTTCATCCGGTGTCAACGCCGCCCACAACTTACTGTCCACCTCAAAGAAAAGCGCCATTTCCTCCGTTAAATCGGCTGACTCCGTGGCCCCTTTTCTTAACTGGTACTGAATCCCTTCATGCGCCAACAGGAAAGCCATCAGCAACTCGAATGCCTCCCGGTATTCTTCAGGAATGGGCTGCTTCAAGGCCTTCTGAATAATGTCATCAATCAACAACACGGGTTCTTTTGAATCCGTATCCACATCAATCATGGCGTAGCTGGGCAGGGGAGCGTAATAGGCCTGGGGGAGAGCCGGAAGGGCGGCGGCCACTTCGGGGGCGATCCCGGCCAGAATCTCCCGGGCCTTCTCAAGAAGTCCCGGATCAACAACCTCTCCACTCGGCGCCACCACAAAATCCGGCCCGGCCCGGGGGTCAAGACCAATCAGGCTCGCGGCCGAGGGGCCGCTCTTCCCTTTCGACCAATGGTGATCCAAAGCACGATATTCGGATTCGGAAAGAATCTGATAGTTGATGTCGTATAACCAAACTGCCCATTGGTCAAATCCCGATCTTTGCAACTCATTTTTTGCCTCGTCTTTAAGAACGATCGCGACGTGTCCCGATCTTTCATCAACATAAACAGCGACAATGGGGTCGGAAGGAAATCGTATCCGTCGCTCTTTGTTATATCCAACTTCAAGCTGAGCAAGATCGTTATAGGCTCGATCCAAAATCTGTAAACTCCAACCCTCACCTCTGTAATCAGCCCATTCCAGCTCAAAATCATGACGGTTAATTCCCCCAGGATCGGGATCATCAATAACCTGATGAATCACA
Source organism: Candidatus Obscuribacterium magneticum (assembly GCA_020523905.1). GTDB lineage: Bacteria > Elusimicrobiota > Elusimicrobia > F11 > F11 > Obscuribacterium > Obscuribacterium magneticum. The sequence goes on along the minus strand of JAJAPZ010000009.1, from coordinate 18,556 downwards.
ATTTTCCAAGCACCATTCTCCAAATACGTCATCCCGAATCGCGCTTTAATTCTTTCCCTCTGTCCAAGTCGCTCCTTATTAAATTCCTTACACCTCGCCATCCCTGCAGTTGCTCGATGGGTGTATTCTTGTAAAGGCACCGTATGAAACACCTCTTGCATTCGGGAAGGTGAGTTCGCCGGAGGCGCCGCCATACGTCGGCGGAACTCTTCGATCTTTTGGTCGAGGCGAGCCATGCCGTCTCCACGAAAACTAATACCAAAATGACTCACCATCGACTTGAAGTCCATTAATAGCTTGATTGGGTAAACAGCCTCGTTGGGGGAAAGAAATTGCACACGTTTTAATCCGCCCCTATTTTCATATTCCCAAAAGACAACATCTCGATTTTCCATAAACGTAAGTAAGTCAGGCATTTCTATTTCCGTCAATCGCCGTATATCCTGCCTTGTTATCGATCGATTCACTCGCACGACATAGTCACTCCCCCCTCCTTTATCAATAACAAAAAGACTTTCTAGAAAAGAAAATGCCTCATCTATTGTCGGAGCTGGACTTGAGATTTGGGGAGCCCTAATTGTCGGGGCCCCAGAAACCTCGTCCTTCCTTTGGCCAAACACCAGCTCCTGAAGTTTTCCCCGCAAATCGTCAAACCGGCCCGCTGCAAAATCCTGCTCTTTAAACCGCTCGTTCTTTTTCAAGCTCTCCACCACCAGGTCCCACATCGGCCGGCTATCCGCCAATTGGCCATACATCACCAGGCGCTCCAAAGAGGGTTTCAACCGGTCCGGCCGGTCCGGCTCAAGGTTGTCCAAATACCCCCCCATCATCATCAGGGCCGTCCTTTGCTCCGGTGTCAAAACTTCCCACAGCCTTCTGTCCACTTCATAGAAGAGCGCCATTTCTTCCGTCAAATCCGCCGACTCTGTCGCCCCTTTTCTCAACTGATACTGAATCCCTTCATGCGCCAAGAGAAAAGCCGCCAACAACTCGAACGCCTCTCGATGCTCCTCCGGAATGGGCTTCTTCAGAGCCTTCTGTATAATGTCATCAATCAACAACACCGGTTCTTTCGAATCCGTATCCACATCGATCATGGCGTAGCTGGGCAGGGGAGCGTAATAGGACTGGGGGATGGCGGGAAGGGCGGCGGCCACCTCGGGGGCGATCCCGGCCAGAATCTCTCGGGCCTTTTGGAGAAGCTCGGCATCAACGACGTTTCCACTCGGCGCCACCACAAAATCCGGCCCGGCCTGTGGGTCCAATCCAATGAGACTGGTGCCCGCATTTTGAGGCCTCTGGCTCTCCTCCCATTCCGATTGAGAGAAAATCTCCCAGTGGACCTCCAAATCCTGCGTGGTACCGCTCCAGACATCAAAACCGGATTGCTCAAGTTTATGGATAACTTCATCCACCAAAACAAGGGTGAATGTTCCTGTCTCTTCATCGAACTCAACATGGTAAAGAGGGTCTTTGTCGGCCCTAACCAATCTCTCAACTTGCACGGGCAACTCAATCTGAAAGCATCTTTGGCCCCCCAATTTGGAAATCCCGTAAGAGAACTGGAATGAGGTTGTAGCGAACTGATCCCCACCCGCGCTGTACGTGGTATGCACATTGTTAACGACAATTTTCCAGGCCCCAACCACATTCCTGCCATCAACAATGACATGAAGGCTTTGACCGCCACGCGAACGCGAAGCAGAAGCCAAACTCTTATACACCGTGATAAAGATAGCATGGCTGTCAGTCTCAGAATGGTAACGATCTTCTACAGGTTGTAATTCTTTGACAAAAGAGGATGGCAGCCTCTGTGCCATTTCTCGAATAGATTGAGGTTGCTTAGGGGTTCTGTTCCCCTTTTGCAATGGACGTAATTCTCTTTTAGTTACGACGGCATCTGGATTGCTGTCCTCGTTTACAATCAGCCTTAAACGACCACTGATTCTGGAGCGCAATTCAATGAAACGTTCTGCATCAAACCCCTGGTCTTTAAACCGTCCGTTCTTTTTCAGGTTCTCCGCCACCAGGTCCCACATCGGCCGGCTATCCGCCAATTGGCCATACATCACCAGGCGCTCCAAAGAGGGTTTCAACCGGTCCGGCCGGTCCGGCTCAAGGTTGTCCAAATACCCCCCCATCATCATCAGGGCCGTCCTTTGCTCCGATGTCAAAACTTCCCACAACCTCCTGTCCACTTCAAAGAAAAGCGCCATCTCTTCCGTTAAATCCGCCGTCTCTGTCGCCCCCTTCCTTAACTGATACTGAATCCCTTCGTGCGCCAACAGAAAGGCCATCAACAACTCGAAGGCCTCTTGATACTCTCCGGGAATGGGCTGCTTCAAAGCCTTCTGTATAATGTCATCAATCAACAACACCGGTTCTTTTGAATCCGAATCCACATCGATCATGGCGTAGCTGGGAAGAGGGGCGTAATAGGCCTGGGTGATAGCCGGAAGGGCAATGGCCATCTCCGGGGCGATCCCGGCCAGAATCTCACGGGCCTTCTGAAGAAGCCCGGGATCAACAACCTCTCCACTCGGCGCCACCATAAAATCCGGCCCCGCCCCGGGATCCAAACCAATCAGGCTTGTCGCCTTGGAATCGCGCGCCTCGCTCGGCCACAACCGAACGGTGCCATCCTGACCTCCCGAAACAATCGTCTCTCCATCGGGACTGAACGCAACAGACCAGACCCCACGGGTGTGACCCTCCAATGTCCGGATCTCGCGCCCGGTCGAGGCCTCCCACAACCGAACGGTGCCATCCTGACCTCCCGAAACAATCGTCTTTCCATCGGGACTGAACGCAACAGACCGGACCCAACCGGCGTGACCCTCCAATTGACGTCCCGCCTGTTTCCGATCCGCAACGGGGGCGTTCCCCCCCTCCGGCAAAACCGCCGGGGGCGATGCGGATACGCTCGCTATCAGTTCCAAGAACGACCGGGACACCCCAAGACGCTTTCCTTCGAGGGATTGCCCTTCGAATCTTCCGTATTTCACCAAGTCTTCGGCCACGGCGGTCCACGTCGCTTCCTCATCGGGCAATTCGCTGTATTTTGCCAATCTCTCCAAGGACGGCTTCAACCGGTCTGCTCTCTCCGGCTCGAGAGCGTCTAAATAGCTCCCCAACTCCATCAAGGCCCGCTGCTGTTCCGGCGTCAACGCAACCCATAACTTACTGTCCACCTCAAAGAAAAGAGCCATCTCCTCCGTCAAATCCGCCGACTCCGTCGCCCCTTTTCTTAACTGGTACTGAATCCCTTCATGCGCCAACAGGAAGGCCATCAACAACTCGAACGCCTCTCGATGCTCCTCCGGAATGGGCTTCTTCAGAGCCTCCCGTATAATGTCATCAATGAGCAAAATCGGCTCCTTTGTATCCGGATCGACATCGATCATGGCGTAGCTGGGCAGGGGGGCGTAATAGGCGTAGGGAAGAGCGGGAAGAGCGGCGGCCACTTCGGGGGCGATCCCGGCCAGAATCTCCCGGGCCTTCTCAAGAAGTCCCGGATCAACAACCTCTCCACTCGGCGCCACCACAAAATCCGGCCCGGATCGGGGATCGAGCCCCAGAAGACTGGTGCCGGCCTTATCTTTGCCTTTCTTCTTCTTTCCAACACCCTCATTCTTCTTTTCCATTTGCTCCGCATATTCCAAAACATCATTCACAGCTTTTCTGACATCGGGGTGAAGAAGTTCAAATTGACTCATCCACCGAAGGCACTGCTTCAAGTTCTCAATCTGATCGGGGTTTTGAGGAAGGCCTTCGCTCTCAAGCCTTCCGTGGATGTTGTCCATATTCTTTTTACCGACATAGGAATGGTCTCGAGGGCCTTTGAGAGCGTTCTGAATGGCGGAATCAATCTGCGGATTCCCCGTATTGGGTTGGACAGGGGGTTTGGCCATGTTTTCAAAAAGCTCTTGCAGCACCTTTTTCTCGGCTTCCGCAAAGTGCGCATCGTTTTTAAGCGCATCCAGTAAACCGACAGATCCCATCGACGTCGGTATGTTGATCTCAAGGATATTCCGACCGGCGGACTTAATTTCGACATTCGTCACCGAATCGTTCCACTTTACCCGGAATTTATTGGAACGCCGAGACCCACTAAAGCTGCGAAGGAGCTGATCCAGCATCGCGGACTTCTTCCCGGTGTCCAGCTCCGCGAGGATTTCCGGAACGGTGGGGGGCGGCTGCAAATCAACGAAACGCTTATCCCTCAACTCCGCATCAAACTCTACCTTGACCGTTTCAATATAATCGCCCCGAGGGTCAACTCCATAAGCGCTTAAGAACGCGTCAAACAACGTGTGCTGACCCTGCATCTGAAACCGGTCCAGGGTCACGCTCATGTCTTGAATGGTGACCGGCCGCTGCATCTCGCCGATCACATCTTTCTCCCGAAGCTTCCGGCAGGTTTGCACAAACTCCGTGATGAAATCGGCTTGAAGCCCGGGATGGCGGCCTTTCAATACCTCAATCTCTTCCGCCTCCTCCATCCAGTCGAAATAAATCAACGAAAACCGGTCCTCCACCTCTCCTGAAAGCTCGTGGACCAGGTAGCGGGCTTCTTCCAAGGTCGTCGTGGCAATCACAAAAAAGCCGGGCTTCGCCCGCACAATCCCGTAGGGCGTCATAATCTCCCCCATTTGAAGCACATTGTTAATAATTTTGATGACCCCCTGGTTTTCCGGTTTCCCGATATCATCAATGACGATGGGCCGCCCTTCTTCCATGGCCAACAGAAGCGGCGATTTCTCCCACGTCGTGACATCATTGGCCATCCCCCCGCTTCCCCATAACGAACTCACCGTCGAATCCGCTTTCAACTGCATATGCCGTGGATTTAACCTTAGGTCGTTATGCAAAAGGTCAAGGGAGATGGTCGTTTTCCCCGTTCCTGTGTGACCATAAATGAGTATATGTTCCCCCAAGTTCATGGCTTTCATCATCATTAACTTGTTGCGCAACGTCGACTGGGTATCTTCTATCCTTTCAACGCTCATATCCCCGGCCCCGCCATCCGGAATCGCCTTCTCTACAAGGATTTCCCCTTTATCATTGGCGATCTGATAATAACGCTCGGTGATCGGCCCGCTTTGTTTAACGGCAGAATCGGCTTTCAGTGTTTCCTGTTTAAGGAGAGACGTCTCCCATCCACCTTGGGGTTTAATTTCAGGGAATCTTGCATCTAATAGTGTCTCAAGAACCTGTTTTTGTTCGGGTTCAAGACGAGAGGTATTGTAGGCCGTCTTCAAAACGTCCATGAGATTGGCCTCGTCCCCCTCGTAATATTCGAGGTGTTTCACCAGGCGTATCAGGCCGCGAACGGAAATCGGACGCGGAAGGCTTCCATCTTCAAATGCCTGGACCACATCCTGACCCAAATCAACCAAACGTTGGACCATATTCGGATTCCGGGCATAAAGCTGGGGAGCATGAAGCCGAAGCAAAAACACAAGCTCCTTGAGCCGGCCTTCCATCTGATCATCCGTCTCGTACGCCCGCTTCGGCGCATGGAGGTAATCCATCTCGAGCATCTGAAAACGGCGGTTGAAATCCTCGGGGGTTTCATTCACCACATAAGGCGGGACATTGGGATTCCCCATAGCAATAAGACGGAAGGTGGGTGGCGCCACCACCGGAGTTCCATCCGGAAGGGTGATAAACCGGTTCTGCAAAAGGGAATAGAGAGCCGCCAAAACACCCGTATTCTCCGGACCATTGACCTCATCCAACACCCCCCAAGCTCCCTCCTTCTGATTGGCTGCCTGAACCACGGGCGACATTCGATACCCCGTGGATCCCTTGTCGGTTTCCCCGTATGTTCGAACGGCCACCAACTGCCGTTCGTTGGTATTAAAGTGAAGGGACATCAGATAAACCGGCCAATTGGCAAGACCTCCCAGGGCGTAAACAAAAGTATTTTTTCCGCCGGCCGCGGGGCCGCGCATGTAGAGGTTCGGCCTTTCTTTGGTAGAGAGGATGGCGATCATGTCCTCCATTTTCCGCAAGTTGTAAGGGCTCAAAGGCACGTACAACTCTTTCTCCCGGCCGTTCTCACCCACCTGGACACGGAGGACATGAGTCGCCGGGAAGGAATCCGGCACACCGGCGGGCGGGTGAGGTAAATTGAGATCCCCCACTGGGATGATGTCCACCCGCGGAGTCAGATCGCCCCCCGGGCCAAATCGCAACTTTTGACCATTGATAATCAGAAACTTGACGTCTTTGTCATCGACTCTTTGATATTCAACTCGAATGTTTTGATTTCCCCCAAAAGGGTCGACCTCCTCTTTTGAGGTTGAAGCAACAGAACCCAGGGCGAGGATCCCTCCCGACACGGCTCCTACACCAGAAGCAAGGCTCCCAACGAGAACGGCGGGCAATAAAACATAAGAGGCGAACTTGATCACCGCGTTCCAACGGTTTTGGAAACGGGTCAAAACAACATAGAGTCTTCTTGTGATTCGATTGCCTTTCAGCAATGAAAAGCGAAAAAGATTGTACGACCGGGTTAGGGCGGCATTCAACAATGTAAAGGGATCGCTTAAGGAAGAGATGAGATGGTTCAAGAAGGGTCCCATAATAGGGATTTTCACCAATCCATAATGCCGCACCACCCAGGCCTCCACGGATTCATGGGCGGCGATCCAGGAAGCCACTATCGCAGGGAAACTGTTAATGAAAGGGAGATGAATCCCACGTCTTGAGTCGGCGGTCACGCCCCCATTCAAGAGCCATTTGAAAAACCCGCTGTCGGGATATGTCATGGCGAGCGAAGCGAAGCCATCCGTCGTTCCGATATGAGTTAACCAATTCTCTGCCGGAAAAACAGATCGCTTCGCTTCGCTCGCGATGACATTCTGGCTCTTGACACCCGCAACAAGCTGAAAGAGCGCTTGGCTACCATAGAGCAGACCGAAGAATAATCCCAGACTGGGATGCATATAAAAGTAAAACAAACCCCCCCAAACCAAACCAGACATAAGAGCATTGAACACCGACATCCGGCTGGCTTTGGCCCAGTGATCCCGGTTGTCATGCGCCAATTTTTGAAGAGCCGCAGCATTATCCGCATCCGGATTTCCATCAGTTAAAACGATGATGATATTGTGGACGCGCTTTCTCCCCTGGAGCTCATTCTTCAGAATCCTTCGAATCAGGTCCGGGATCTGTTTGGATTGGTCGATTTGAAAGCCATAAGGGGCATAGGCGTCCTTCACCTTGTCGGTGCCCAGCCCGATGCCAATACCGTAAAGGCGAAGCCCGGGATACGCCTGGCGACCCTTCTTGATCCTATCGATCCCCATGCTGACAGCGGCGACATCGGCTGTTCCTCGGTGCTCTAACGAGAACATTTCTTGAAAAATCGATGCCGCCAAACTTTCCGAGTACTTCTGACCGTAATCTTTAAGATGGCAGTCGGGTTTATCGCTAAATCCATAAATTTCAACCTCGACGCCCGGGATGTCCTTCGTGGCCTCCATGAGGATAACGGCCCCCTCTGCCGCATGTTGCAAGGGTATCACTCCAACTCCCCTTACCATCGAACCGCTGAGATCAATTAGAAGGGAAATCCGGTAATTGAACTTCCCCGGCAGAAGATCCGTGGCCCATATATGAGGGGGCCTCCCCTTAATATCGGCGAGATCCGGGGCACTCAAATAGTCCCCTTCTTCCAACCCCCGGAGAGCCCTCTTTTGCCTGGTCATCTTTAATGAAATCATTATGTTGGACCTCAACCTCGCGATGGTCGAGCGGTATTGACTCTTAATCTTTCTGTAGGTTTGGATGCTTTTAGGGAGAGGTTTTTGTAGGGGCTGCTTCTTCCTTTTTTCCGGCTTAATCGGTATCTTTTTTAGGACTTCTTCTGACCTTCTACGCGCGCTTTCAGGAACTGGTATTCCGGGCTTTGTCCTCGCTGGACCCAATCTTTGGGGTGGAGGTTTTGTCGGAGTGACAGGGGGTCTTTCGCCAGATCGCACGGCCTCTTGGGCTAAGCCTTCCCCATATCCTTTTCCCCCTCCCGCGCGGCCCGGCTCCGGTTTCTTGGGAGAAAAATCCATCTGTTTCAGGCTTGGGGCTTCCCCCCCGCTCTCCCCCTGGCCTTTTCCATCGGCCATCTGTCCTGAAGGTGGACCGCTTGGCTGACCCTGGCCCGCCTGTCCCTGGCTTGGTTGTCCCTGGCCTTCTTGACCTTGGCCTGCTTGCCCTTTGCCCGCCTGCCCTTGCCCCCCTTTTAGAGCTCCTTCTTGACCGGTTTCTCCCTCCTGGCCTTTCCCAACTTCCCCTTGGGCCCCTTCCCCTTGTTTCCCTCCTGGCTTCCCTCCTTCCTTCCCTTTTCCCTCAGCCGCTTCCTGGATGGCTTTCGCCACCGATTTCGCGAGGGACTTCAATTGCTCCGTCCGCTCATGAATTTCCCGGGTTTCGTCTTTCAGCCTGCCCGTGTAGGCATGCAAATCTTTCGCCAACTGCGGCGAAATTGACTCGGGATCTTCCTGGGCTTGTTCCGACAGGTTTCCGGTCTGCTGCTCGAGATGCCCGGTGGCCTGCTCAAGATTTTCGGTTTGATCCGACAACTGCCCGGCCTGCTGGACAATGCCATTGAGACCCTCGGCAATTTCATTTGTCCGGGATTCTTCCTGGTCCTTTCCGCTTGATTCTGTCTTAGTGGCTTGTTCGTGCACATCTTGGGCCTGCCGGTGGAGGGTTTGAGCTTCCTGGTGGAGCTGTTTGGCGAGCTGATCCAGCTCCTCAGCCAACTGCTGGGCCGCGCTCTGGTCTTTAAACCCGCCGGCAGCCTCCCGCAACTTCTGGGCGGTATTTTCGGCCTGAGCCGCCAGTTGCTCTAAAACCCCCGCTTCCTGAACGAGCGAATCCATAGCCGAGGTGAGATCTTGCATCGTCGGCTTCTGTCCCGGCCTTTGGCCGGTTGGTGGTGCCTTCCCTTTCGGCGCTTGGGGCGCTTGCGTCGGAGGAGTCGCTTGGTCAGGGAAAAGGGCATCGGACCCAGGCGTCTGGCCGGATTGGCCCGCTTCCTTCCCCACGTCGATGATGACGATCACCTGCATAGCGCCCATGGGCTGGCTGCCGAACTGCTCCGAGAAATTTTTCTCCTGGCCATCGACTTGCTGCGTAGCTTCTTTCTCCAGTTGCTCTTTCTGGGAGGGCGAGAGTTGATCCATTGCCTCCTGGACGCTCTTTTTCTGATCGTCATTTAAATCATTAAACCGTAACTGGCCGTTGGCCGCTGCTTCCTTTTGCTCATCTGTCAAATTAAGAGAACCGTCTTGCGCCATCCTCTCCATCATCTCTTCTTTCATCTCATCCTGGATGGCTTCTCCCCGCAGTTTCTGCGCAAGAGGCCAGATGTTTTCCATTAATATCTGGTGATGGCGTTCCGCGGTTGTTGTAAAGCCTTCTGAAAGAAGCTCTTTTGACTGTTGAAAGGCGTCCTGTACCCGCTCGTCGACAATACGGGAATCTGCCGCCTTCTTGTGCCACCACCAGAAAATCCCGGCCATGTATTGGAAATGAAGAGGCAGATCCGACATCTTCTGCTTTGCCATTTCGAGATTGGTAACGGTGTGCCGGTAGTCGTAAAAGCGATTCACCCATTTTTGACGCGCTCCTGGGAATCTCTTAGCGCCTTCCTCTATGACGCGGGGCGTGTCGAAGGTCCGCCACAATTCCATGAATGTCCGGTTGGAAGCCAAGGCGGAATCAAGGAGATCCGGCCGTGCGTGTTGGGCCCGGAAGATCTCCTGGGAGATGAGCCCCGCTACGACGTTTTCCTCGAGAAACCACACAGCGGGAGGCACAAGAATTTTATGCAGATTTTTCCGGGGATCCCGTGGATCGAAAAGGTAGCGCACCTCAGGGACCTCGGCGTCCGACAAAGGCTTCGGCCAATCCACCAGCTCCAATTGGCGGTCGCGCGTGAGAATCCGTGCCACATCCCCCAACACTCGCCGCAATCGTTCCACGCGTTCCCGGCTGGATCTCGACGCTTGGAGGAACAGATGGGCGTATTCACCGCGCGCCAAAATTCGGGAGGCGTAATCAAAAATATAGGCGAGGCCGGATTGACCCGTTTCCTCTTCGCGTTCCATCGAATAGCCGCCCAAGGCGGTCCCCACATATCGCTCAAATTGAAAATACTTTCTTAAAGCGGCTTCTATTTCCTCCGGCCACGGCCCGGCTTGAGCGATCTCTTCCAATACGCCCGGAATCCCCCACTCGGCCATTTTCCTTTCGGTTTCCTCCAATAACCAATTCAAATCCTCAACGGGTTTCCCGTCCCGATAGAGCTGCCGCCCAAATTCAAACAAACGGCCGTAGAGTTCTCCCCCCAATTCTCGCAAGGCCCTCATCCCGCCGCCGCGGACCAAGTCGTAGGCCGTGGCCGCATGGGTGATCAACTCATGGGTCGTGAAGATGGGCAAATAACCCGCACTGGATAAATAATGGATGAACTCATGCAAATACGCGGCTTGAAAGGAAACGGGGGCCCCCAGAGGCCGCATGAGGATCTGGGGCTCCCCTTCAGGGATTGCGGGTAGAGTCGTCATCCCCCAAAAACGAATCGCGTCCGCATATGAAAACATGGGGAAGCTTTGGGCCAAAACCTGCCTGCTTTTCGGGTCATCCAGAGTCGGTGGAATAAAGTCCGAGAAGCGCATTTCGCGGGTGTTCGCGATGGCTCTTTTCTCAACTTCTTCAGCGGCACTCCCCCGGATGAACGCCCGCGTCACCTGCCGGCTCACGCGTCGAACAATCGCCCATTCTTCCTCACTCAAGCGGGGACTCGAGGCGCGCATTAATTCCTGACCATCCCCAAACACTGGAGCCGGCAGACGGCCTTCTTCACGGAGGGCAGAGACAGCCGCCGACAAGACCCCTCTTGAAGGCAGTCGACTCGCCATCTCTTTGGCGACATCTTCCATGGCACGGGCTTCCTTTTTATAAGCCTCATTGGACCCCGCCTTGGCGGCCTCCAGGAGCCGTTGCTTGGCCTCATAATAAGGACGGATCTCTTCTACGACGGCTTCGATACCGGCAAAACGGAGAATGGTGGCTACACGGGGATCAATGGAAATGGTCTGGTTCTGATCATTGATGACGCGGAGGGGATTATTGAGAAGCCGCTCCAAATGAGTCTGGGCGATCATTTCTTCGATGATTTCGATTTCATTTGGGTAGGAGCCATACATGCGCTGGACGTCCTGGAGGAGGGTTTCAAAATCGGCGGGGCCTAAGACCCGAAGGAGGTCGTCCCGTATGCGAACGACATCCCGATCCGTCAAATGGGCATGAATCTCCTCATGCAGACCAATGACCTTCTCGAAATCCTCCGGCGACACGGGCCTTTCCAAAAGTTCGGCCAATCCCTCCGCCATCGCCTTCAACACGACGTCGGATTGCTTTTCTATAGCCCCTTCGTCTTTGTGGAAGGTGAAAATCCCACCTTCCAAGACCCGTTTAATCTGCTCCTCTTCCGTAATTCCCGCCGCTTTCAGATGTTTTTCAAAGACGGGCCAACTCTCTTTCTCCTTGATTCTCTTTGGAAACCGATGCGCCCGCGCCGTTGCCGAGGCCGGCTCCCCCCGCCATCCTTTCCACTGAACAAGGAGCCTGAGAATTTGGTCCAAAACCGTCATTGCGAGCGAAGCGAAGCAATCTGCCGTCCAGAAAAGCGCTACCGTTAACCTTTTTCGCAATGACGGATTGCTTCGCTCGGTCGCCTTCGGCGACCGAGCTCGCAATGACAAACCCACGGGACTCATCACTCGGGCTGCTAAGGCAAGAATCTGTCGACAATACTCCCCCCACCTTAAAACATGGGAAACATTCCGTTGGTAGTCGTTAACGATGTCGATCTTCCCTTGTCTAAAAGTGGCTCCCATATCAACCGTCCCGTTCAAAGTCAACCCGGCCTCTTCTCTTCCGTACCGAAAACCAACTTTTTTCAACCGAATCCCCGTCAATTCTTGAATCTCATGGATGATCCGTCCCCGGCTTATTTGCCCCGTGTAAACCCATATCCGCCGTAACACAACGAGAGCCGCCTGATGAAAGCGGGAGACAGGGGCCCACACTTTAGGCGCCAAGAAAAGGCGCTCGCCTTCGACGAGCTTCTCCAAAGGCGTTTTTTCCTGGGCGAAAACGCTCAAATAGGCGCTTCCTTCCGATGTTTCCACTTTGGTGAGCTTGGGAACGAAAGAGATCACGGTTACCCCTGCTTTCTTTAACTGCGTATATAATCCCTTGGAGTGGAATCCTCCTGTCACCAAAACCGACACCCCCGCCCGTCCCTTCGGTATCTGTTCCAACACGCTGCGGGCCATGACCTGATCCCGCGCTTCGGCTTCGATGTAAAAGGATTCAAAAGGCCGTAAATCAATCCCCCTCACCCTACCCTCTCCCGTTGGGAGAGGGAACGCTGCTGGCTCGGGGAGATGAAGTGCTGCACCCTTGGGGAGAAGGATCTCTGTCGTTTCAAGGAGAGCAGTTTTCTCGAGGGCAGTGGCCCCCCTTTTAAGAGCAAGCTCCCTTTCCCCAATACGTATGTGCTCCCTCTCCCAACGGGAGAGGGGCGGGGTGAGGGGAGACATTCGCAAATGCTTATATTCATCCCATTCTTCTGCGGTGAGCGAGAACGCCAACAATTTGCCCGCTAAATGAAGATAGGTGGAGAAATTAATCAGATCCCTTTCCGCCGAGGTAGTGGCCAGGGAGGCATATCCGCTTTCTTCCATACGGCGGACATCAACGAACAACTTTTCGGCATCGATGCCATCCGCGAGAAGAACATACTGGACATAGCTTTGGAGATGCGGAAATGTTCGCAGGTCAAGGCCGCATCCACGGCACAAATCCTTCAAGAACTCATAGAAATCGGCCTGGCTTAAACTCCCCAGCCGATACGACACGCTCGCTTTCAAAAGGTCTTGAGTCTTCCCCGGGTCCAGCTTTTTAAGAAGGCGGACAACCAGTTCGTTCCTTTCCTTCTCAACCAAGGAAAAAGGGAGGGCCTTTTCCAATTGCCACGCTTCCAAAAACAAATCGACTTCGATGGAGGCCGTTTTCGCCGATGTCGACAGAAAACGAAGATAGGGCCCCAGGGGCAACTGGCCTCGCCGATAGGATTGAACCCGGGCATCAAACGCGGCCAAACGAGGATTAAAAACTTTCTCTTTTTCCCTGCCCAGCTTTCGCTCCAGGGTTTTCAAATATCCCTGATTCTTCGCCACCAAAGGAAGGGCCTCACGATAGGCCTTTACGTTGGCTTCATAATGATGGGGATCATCGACGCCGACAAAGGAAGGATACCGGCCGCCGCTGGTGAGACCTGCGTAAAGCGGACCGGCGATTTTGTTTTTCGAGAAAAGATAATCCGCCACCACTCGGACGGACTCTTGATCCGGAAACGATCGGAACCTCTCCAAATCTTTATCCATGGCTCCAAGGGCTCCCTCCAATCCGACAAAATCAATTTTTGTCTCTCCCATAAGGATTCTCATCGTCTCTGCGATGTTTCCCTGCGCCTCGGAATTCATATGAACGTCTTGAATATGAATGAGAATGGGGCTTTGAGCGCGATTGGAGGGATTCACCACTTTCCGGACCTGCCCGTATTGGGCCGGCAACGCAGCCACGAGAGGAGCCAGCCGTTCTTGGTTATCGCGGGACCATCGACTCATCAAGCGTCCAGTAGGAGCAGGGGTGAAAACCTGAGGGGACGTTGGTGGTAATCGATTGAGAATCGAAGCGGGAGAAGCCGCATCAACCGAAGCGGGAAGACGGGCCAATTCCAACTTGGAACGGCTGCTCCTTCTTCTCTCTGACCAGATACTTGTTTGAGGAAGGTGAGCCAGCGCGCAATTGGTCACAAAAAAAAGGACGCTGAGTGTCGTGGAAAAAGTTTTGGTTAAGGGTGAAGCCCGTCTCACATCACAACTCCCAATGATTTCCCGCCATTGAACCGTTTTTGTTACATAGTTATTTAACCACGCCCGTCTTAAGATTCCCTTAAAAAGTCGTAAACCTGTTGTAAATTTTCGTTTACAACTCCGTTACAAATCGGGGGGATCTGGGAAATTTGGGGGCTGTCAAGGGCGGGAATTTCAGCCAGTATCAGTATACTGATACTGATGCAAGTGAATCTGTATCAGTACAGTGATACAGAAGGGATTTGTAGAGCGGTCGTTGACGGTGCGCCTCACTTTGGTTAGACTGTTTTGTATGAGAAGGCAAATCCGCCGAAAAACAGCCCGCGTCTGCCCGTCACGCCGATCGGTTAAAAATCAGGTCCTCGTTGCCTTGGAAAAGAAAATCCAGAGGCTTTCGGAATGGCGGCGGCGCCTGTCGGCGCTCCTTAAGTTCGGAAAAAAAGCTTCCGTCATTACGAGTTTAGAGGAACTCCTGCTTCTTTTAGTGGAGGAATCAAGAACGGTTTTAAAGGCGGAGCGGGCCACGGTTTTTATCGTCGACAAGGAACGGCAGGAACTCTGGTCGAAGGTGGCCTCCGGCACCGAAACCATCCGTATCCCTCTCGATAAAGGTATTGCCGGCGCGGTCGCCGTGTCGGGGCATCTCTTGAACATCAGGGATGTCTACAAAGACCCCCGCTTCAATCCCGAGGTCGACAAAAAGACGGGCTTTCGCACCCGCTCCGTTCTCACCGCGCCCATGTTTGACGCCAAAAACAACGTGATCGGCGTCTTCCAGGTCCTCAACCGGAAAGGGGGCCATGCCTTCGACCAGCAAGACGAAGAGGTCATCACCCTTCTGGCCGACCAAGCTTCCGGCCATATAGAAAACGCCCAGCTCTATCAGGAAATCCGGAAGGTTACGCAGGAAACGATTTTCCGCTTGGCGGCCGCCGTCGAATACAAAGACCACGACACCCGGGCGCATCTGTGGCGCATGAGCACCTACGCGGCCCTCGTGGCTCGGGAGATGGGATTTGGTGCGGAATGGGTTGAAAACTTACGGCTGGCTTCGCCGATGCACGACATCGGAAAAATCGGCGTCCCGGACGCCATCCTCAACAAGCCCGGCAGCCTCACGCCGGAAGAATGGGAAGAGATGAAGAAACACCCGACCCATGGATCCGAAATCCTCCAGGGATCCGACAATGAATTGATGAAAATGTCCGCCACGATCGCCCTCGGCCACCATGAAAAGTGGAACGGCACCGGTTATCCGCGGGGCCTGAAAGGTGAAAAAATCTCGATGGAGGCCCGGATCGCCGCCATTGCCGATGTTTTTGACGCCCTCACTACAAAAAGGAGCTACAAGCCGGCGATGCCCCTCGATGAGGCCGTCGCCATCATCGATAAGGAAACGGGCTCCCACTTTGACCCCCAAGTTGTGGCGGCCTTCCACCGCTGCCTGCCTAAAATCGCCGAGGTCATGAAAACCGCTCCGCTGGAAGAACTCACCGCCATACCAAAACGAAACGAGCATCCCTAACCATTCGTGTAAACGATGCATCTAACATCATCCCTGCGCAAGTGTGGATCCGGTCCGGTGTTCACGTCCCGGATCCCCACTTGCGCAGGGATGATACCACCTAGTTGGCTTCGCATCGTTCGCCACGCCAAATTAAAAAAACTCTTGAAAAAATCAGCTTGTTTATTACGTTTAGTACTAGCAGGCAACTATCATGGAATATAAGCGCCTTATTGAACTCATGATCCGGGACGGCATCTCGGATATTTTATTCAAGCCGGGGTCGTGCCCCCTCATTCGCGTCAACGGCCAGCTTGTCCAGACCAATTTGGAACCGCTTTCCACCGCCCAAACGGAAGAAATCGCCCGAAGCCTTCTCAATCCCCAGCAGCAAACCCTCTTTATGGAAAAACTGGAGATGGACGTCGCCTGCACGGTGGATGGCGTGAGCCGCTTCCGGGTCAACCTCTACCGGCAGAAAGGGACGATCGCCGTCGCCCTCCGGACGATTCCCCTTAACCTTAAAAGCTTTGAGGAACTCCACCTGCCGACCCAAACCCTGAAGAAACTTGTGGCCCAGGGTCACGGGCTTATCCTTTTTGCCGGCGTCACCGGGGCGGGCAAAACAACGACCATGAACGCCGTGATCCATTATCTCAATACGAACTATACCTATAATATCATCACCATCGAGGACCCCATCGAGTACCTCCACACCGATGTGAAATCCTCGATCTCCCAACGCGAGGTCGGCCAGGACACCGCCTCTTTCAGCGAAGCTCTGCGCCACGTTTTGCGGCAAAGCCCGGATGTGATCGCCATCGGGGAAATGCGAGATTTAGAAACCATGTCGGCCGCCCTTCAAGCCGCCGAATCCGGACACCTCGTCCTCTCCACCATCCATACGATTGACGCCGTCCATTCGGTCGGCCGCATCGTGGATTCCTTCCCCCCTCACGAGCAAACGAGCATCCGCCAGCAGGTCGCCAATGTCATCACCGGCGTTGTGGCGCAACGGTTGGTTCGGTCGGTCGACGGAAATTCACGCTATCCGGCCACTGAGATTTTATTGGGAACGACGTTCATGAGACGGCTGTTGGCGGAAGGCCGGACGGAAGAAATTTTAAGACTGCTGGCTCAGGACACCTATTACGGAATGCACACCTTCGACCAGGACCTGGAACATCTTCATGCCCAGAACCTGATCTCCACCCAAGAAGCCCTGAATCATGCCACCAATTTGGAAGATTTGGCCTTGAAGCTGCGCGGCGTTGACCGCGGGGTGTGGAACGGCAAAGACGAACCGCCGGCCCCCGAAGCCGCCGCCGACAAGGGCAAAATCATCATCGAACTCCCCAAAGAGCGCCCCCAGCAACAGCAGAAAAAAGCCGTCTAACCCTCCCGTATTGTCACTTAGGTCTCGTCTCTCTTTGTATTAACTCTTATTGAGACACTTAAAAACTCCCGCCCCTTCCCTATAAATCTTAAGTCGAAAACGGGCTATGTTTTTGGGGCATGCCATGGGTCTAAATGGACACCCAGTTCTAGCTAAATCCTTTTGGTTCTCTTAATATTGAGTTAATTGCATCGGACGCGTGCCCGCACCGCCGAGCTTTGTATGATATGACGCTTGACCAACCCCGGTGGAAAAGGAAAATGAATGGCCGATAAGGAAGCTACAGCCCGTATCAAGATCAACAAGCTGCTCGAAGCGGCAGGCTGGCGCTTTTTTCCGGAAGGAAGCGCGCCCGCCAACATTCGCCTTGAGCCCACCGTTACGATCAAGTCATCCGATCTGGACGCGCTTGGCGAGAACTTCGAGAAGACGAGCAAGGGCCTCATCGACTTCCTGCTGTTAGACGCCAGAGGTTTCCCGCTCATCGTCCTTGAGGCCAAGTCCGAGGAAAAGAACCCGCTCCTGGGTAAGGAGCAAGCCCGCAAATACGCCAAGTCCCAGAACTGCCGGTTCGTCATCCTCTCCAACGGCAACCTGCACTACTTCTGGGACCTGGAGCGCGGCAACCCCTATCTCATTACGTCCTTCCCTTCGCCGGACTCGGTGATCGGCTACCAACAGGTCACGCCCAACCCGCAACGTCTCGTCGAGGACCAGGTGGGCGACGACTTCATCGCGCTGACCCAGCGCCCGAACTACCAATCCGAAGCGGCGTGGAAGAACGAGGCCGAGCGTCCCGGCTACATCCAGGCCAACAAACTGCGTTTCTTGCGACCCTATCAGTTGAAGGCCATTCATGCCCTGCAACGGGCCGTGAAGGACGGCAAGGATCGCTTCCTCTTCGAGATGGCCACCGGCACCGGCAAGACACTCACGGCCGCCGCCGTCATCAAGCTCTTCCTCCGTTCCAGCAATGCCCGGCGCGTGTTGTTTCTGGTGGATCGCCTCGAACTGGAGGATCAGGCCAGGAAGGCCTTCGCCGCGCTCTTGTCCGCCGACTTTCAGACGGTGATCTACAAAGAGAACCGCGACGACTGGCGGCGGTCGGAAATTGTTGTCACCACGGTGCAGTCGCTGCTTTTCAACAACAAGTACCAGCGGCTCTTCTCGCCGACCGATTTCGACCTGGTCATCTCCGACGAAGCCCACCGTTCCATCGGCGGCAACGCCCGCGCCGTCTTCGATTACTTCATCGGCACCAAACTCGGCCTCACCGCCACGCCCCGGGACTACCTGAAGCGGTTCGACAACGCCGCGCCCAATACCCGCGACCCACGCGAAGCCGAGCGCCGCCTGCTGCTCGACACCTACCGCACCTTCGGCTGTGAAAATAGTCAGCCGACATTCCGCTATTCGCTGATGGACGGAGTGAAGGAAGGCTATCTGATCAACCCCACGGTGGTGGACGCCCGCACCGAGATCACCACCGAACTGCTCTCCGAAGACGGCTTCGTCGTCTCGTTCACCGATGATGCCGGTGAAGACCAGCAGGAAGCCTTCAAGCAGCGCGAGTTCGAGAAGCGCTTCTTCGCCGACGCCACCAACCAGCTCTTGTGCAAGACTTTCCTGGAGAACGCCCTGCGCGACCCGGTCAGCGGCGAGATCGGCAAATCCATCATCTTCGCGGTCAGCCAGAAC
>JAJAPZ010000099.1 GCA_020523905.1 Candidatus Obscuribacterium magneticum | reverse complement strand
CGCACCGAGGGGTTCCACAGCTGGCCTAAAATAGAAATAGAAAAGAATCCGCTCGAGGGTCAGGAGGGGGAGGTTAATAATGAGAAATAAAAATCCGAAGGAGAGAACCTTGGGCAGACCCTTCATTTTTTAATCAGGGGCGGTTGGAGAGGGGGACTACCGTCACCTCAAGGGGCCCTTTCTCAGGAACCCGGACATGGAGATAATGATACCCCGCAAAGGAATCGTCCAATTTTCCGCCGGCCCCACCGGTGATCCAGTATTGCACGCCGTCTTTTACCCCAACCGCACACGTATGCCGGTGGGAGGCAAACACCGCCTCCACCCCCGTGCGGCTCATCAGATCCGTGAACCGGCGCCCGGCGGATTCCCCCCACTCGGGCAGATAGATCCTCTCCGAGGGGTGCCACGGCGGAATGTGGAGAAAAACTAATTTCCTCGAGGTCCCCCCGCTTTTGAGTTCCGACTCCAGCCACGTCCACTGGTCGGGGGTAAAGGTTTTATTCGAGGTATCCAGGAGAATAAACTTGCATCCTTGATAGACAAAGGAATACTCCTCCCGGCCGAAGAGCGCCCGGAAATTCGTCCGCCCCTCGGGCGGGGACACGTCCTCGTTGCCCAACACCGGTAAGAAAGGCACGTGAAGCCGTCGGATTCGGCCGACAAACTGCCGCCAGTGATAGCTGCGTCCGGAATCCAAAAGGTCCGCCACGTGAACAACAAAGTGGGCGCCGCTATTGTTGACCTTTTTGGTGAAGTCGTTCCATACGAAGTAACTTCGGCGATGGTTGGTGAAAGGATTATCAATGCCTTCCGAGGCCCCCACGACGGCGAATTCAAACGGATGGGGCTGTCGA
The DNA here is from genome assembly GCA_020523905.1 of Candidatus Obscuribacterium magneticum. Taxonomy (GTDB): domain Bacteria; phylum Elusimicrobiota; class Elusimicrobia; order F11; family F11; genus Obscuribacterium; species Obscuribacterium magneticum. Next base: position 3,466 of record JAJAPZ010000099.1, on the reverse strand, counting down.
ATCGGCGTAAAGGCGTACACGCACCGTTCAAAGGAGCGAAGCCGGGCATCCACCAAAAATCCGACGCCGGGGATGTGTCGAGAGCGCCCGCCCGGTGTCGGCCAAACATAATTGAAGAGTCCGGTATTCTTCATGAGAAATGTAAAGGGCTGATCCGAGGACGATGTGTTTGTCACCACGACCCTCGGTGAGGGTGATTTGGCCACCAGGACGACCTGGCCCTTGTGAGGGGACAGGAACTCACACCCCTCGAGGCGAACCTGAAGATGTTCGGGAATTCCGGGCGGCATCGGTTTCGGCAGGGGAGGCCCCAGATACCACCGGGCCCCCGCCAGCGCGACCAATACAAAGACAACAGCGGTGATGAACCGCCCCGCTTTTTTCGATGATTTGGATCGCTTCATGACGTTCACGCGGCACCTATTTTTTGTTGTGAAGAAGGCTCTGCCCGGCTTTGGACAACAGATCCAGCTGCTCTTCGGATTTCCCCTCCAAATACAACCGGACGACGGGCTCCGTGCCGGAAAACCGGACGCCGATCCAGCTGCCGTCGCTGAAAATAAATTTGAAGCCGTCGATATCGACAATCCGGTGGACGTGGAGACCGTTGATTTCGGTCGGCGGCTTGTGGCTGAGCTTCTCTTTCAAGAAGGCCACGATGTCCGCGGTCGCCTTGATGTTGAGCCGCCGTGTGACATGGGGGCCCACCTCCCGGAAAAGATCCTGAATGAGCTCCGCCACTGATTTTTTCGTGGAAGCCGCCATCTCCGCCGTCAAGAGGCAGGCGAGGATGCCGTCTTTCTCAGGCACATGGCCGCGCATGGTGAATCCGCCCGATTCCTCCGCCCCCATGATAAACTCGCCTCCCGTCGACGGCCAAATGGATTCCGCCTCCTTCATGATTTCGCCGATGTATTTGAATCCGACGGGTGTCTCTTTCAGCTCCAGGCCGTAGCGCCGGGCCACGCCGTCCAAAGCGTGGGTCGTCATGACGCTGCGGGCGATGATCCCTTCCCAACCGCGGGAGAGGTGCAGATAGCGCGCCAAAAGAGGCAACACATCGTTCGGGGTGAGGTAAAGCCCGCCCGCATCCACGATGCTGAAGCGGTCGGAATCCCCGTCGCAGGCGAGGCCCAGGTCGGCCTTTGTTTTCTTCACCGTCTCCACCAGTTCGGCAAGCCCCTCCGGCGATGGATCGGGGGCCCCCGAGGGCCCAAAATAGACGTCCCGGTTCTCGTGCAAAACCACCACCTCACAGCCGAGATCGCGAAGAAGTTCATCCAGATAGCCGTGTGAGGTGCCCCAGAGGCAGTCGACAACGACACGGAGCCGCCGGCCGCGGAAGGCCCCCGTATCAATCAGGCTTTTTATCTGCTTGAGGTAGGGAGGCCGGAAATCCGAGCGAAGGATCAGCTTCTCAACGGTGTTGGCGTCCTCCGGCTTGGTGCGCGTGGCGACGTCCCCTTCGTGAATCATGGAAATGATTCCCTCGACGGCCTTGGTCATCTCCGGAAGAGCCGGCCCGCCCCAGGCGGAGGAAAACTTGAGGCCGTTGTAATCGTAAGGGTTGTGGCTGGCGGTGATATTGATCCCGCCGGCGGCTTGAGAGCGGATGATTTCGAACGCGACCACCGGCGTGGGCGTATCGCGCACGCTCAAGTGCACTTCCATGCTGTTATTGGCCAGAACCTGCGCCGCTTCCTTTGCGAAATGCTCCGAGAGAAAGCGCGTGTCGTAACCCACGACGACGGGTTTGTTGTGATTTCTCTGGCGGTAGATTTCCTCAGCGATGGCCTGCGTGCAGAGGCGGAGGTTGGCGAAGGTGAATCGGTCCGCCATGACGTCCCGCCAGCCGGAGGTTCCAAATTTTATCGACATGGGGCGGACATTAGAACAACCACCCAAAATTGTCAATGTGTCAAATTGATAGGGCCCCTCTAAAGCGCCACGAAATGGAATAGTTCTGATAAAAGCAACGTTTTAACGAGGCGATTATGTCAATTAAAATTTACTCTTTTGTTACAACTTCTTAAGGAGATCTTAAGGGCTCCCATACTAAAATATTCTCATATTTTCCACCCTAACCGGCGTTTGTCCCCATCTTCGTAAAAGGAGTTTGCGTTTTGTCGCGATCGTCTTATATCTCGAAATTCCTTACATCATCGATGGCCGTTGTCTATTTGACGACCAACTGCCTCCTCGCGCACGCGACGGAATCGAATTTTTGGAAGGAGCGGAAAAAAGCGGTGGAGCTTGCGATGCTCCCCAAGCCGCAGGCCAACCTGAATTTAAATCCCCTTTCAGCACGCGCCCTCGGTTCAGCCTCTCCCGAAGCCAATCCATCCATCGCCTCCTCCCGGCTGAAAAAATGGGTCGGTCATAATGGCAGCGGCCGGCTCAAGGAATTGATCGCCTCCTTGTCCACTCAATACGGCACACTACGCTCGGTTTCCGTCCCCCACAAGCCCTCCGCTGAAAAAATCATCCTCCACATCCAAGACGTCCACATGAACCGGGAGGCCCAGGAAAACATCGGAGCGGTTCTTCAAGACCTCATCAATAAAAGCCAGGTCGATTTGGTCGCCCTGGAGGGCGCCTTTCATCCAATGGATTTCACTCCCTTCCGCCCATTTCCCCACCCGGAGACCGTCCGCGAGGTGGCCGACTATCTGCTGACGGAAAACAAAATATCGGGTCCCATCCACACCGCTTTCACCAGCCCCAAACCGATTCCTCTTTTCCTCGGCGTTGACGATCCGGCCCACTACCGTGAAAATGTGGAGGCCTATCGGACCTCCAGCGTGAAGACAAAAAAGATCAAATCCCGCCTGGCCCAATGGGAAAAGAATTGCCAGGGAAAAAAGCAGGCTTCCTTTTCAAAAGAGTTGCTTGAGTTTGACACGCGCGTGCAAGCGTATCGCGCGGGCTCTGTGAGTTTCGGTGAGTATGTTAAAACCCTGACCCAACGTCATTCCGGCGAAAGCTCGCCACGGCGAGCTAGGGTTGGCAGCTCCATCGGGTCCAACGTCCCCTTATTTCTCGAGGCGCTTTCTCTTGAGTCCTCCCTCAACTTCACCCAGGTGGAGGCGGAGCGATCGTTTCTCATCAAAGATCTCCTGCAAAAGCTGAGCGATTCGCAGGCTAAAGAGTTGGTGGACTTAAGTTACGCGTTCCGCTTGGGCCAGATCAATCACGCCGAATTCTACCGGTCCCTTAAAGAGGGATGTGAAAAAGCCGGCCTCCCTTTGGCGCATTACAAGGCCATGAACACCTACATCCAATACGTGCTCCTGTCCGAAAGCATCGACGCCGAGACGCTTCAAAAAGAAATCCGCACCCTGGAGGAATCCATTTATCAAGGGCTGACTAAAACCGAGGAACAGAAAGCCCTCATCGAAACCTCCCGACGCCTTTATTTGGCGGGCAAGCTCCTCGATTTCGCCCTGACCCCGGACGAGTGGAAAGA
>JAJAPZ010000098.1 GCA_020523905.1 Candidatus Obscuribacterium magneticum | reverse complement strand
AAGAGGAAGGTGTCCAAACCTTTTTCAGACGCGTCCCGGATCACATCTTCAATAAAGGGAGGCGAGCACGAATAGAGCGTCCGAATTTCGGCCTGTTTCCCCGATTCTCGGAGTAATTTAGCCAAAGCTTCCCGCTGAGATTCGGTAAGGCGCTTCAATGGAGATCCCCCGCCGATTTTCGCGTACATCTCTCTGGAGAAGGATTCCCGGCCGCGGGATAAGAGCCAGGCCAGACATTTCCGTAAAGGCGTGAAAGGAATTCTTAATACCCAAGGGTCGTCGAAAAGGCGGAAGAGGAAATCCTTCACATCGGCAAGGGTTTCGGGCCCGCCGAAATTAAGGAGGAGAATAACACGACTCATAGGGTGCGGGAAAAAACCGTCTTCTCTCCGGCCTTGGGAAGATAGGCGTCAAAGGCCATCGCCAGGTTACGCAGGAACACCCGCCCCAAAAGTGTGGGCCGGATCTCGCTCTTTGAAACTTGAACCAGTCCGTCTTTTTCCGGTTCTTTAAGATCCTTTAGCGACGCGTCGAAATAACGGTCGAAGTCGATCCCGAATTCATCTTCAATTTCGGATTTGATCACCACGGTGTGGCAAAGGAGGTTTTGAATAACGCGCGCGCGGATTTTATCGTCCTGTGAAAGGCGAAAGCCCCTCATGGTGGCGGGCCGACCGTTTTTGATGGCGTCCTGATAGGCCCTTAAATCTCTTTCGTTCTGAAAAAACCCGCCATGAATATGACTGATGGCGCTTAAGCCCAGCCCAAAAAGATCCGTCCCCGCCTTGGTCGTGTAACCCTGGAAATTTCTCCAGAGAGTTCTCTCTTCCCTCGCGCGCGAGAGTTCATCCCCCGGCTTGGCGAAATGGTCCATGCCGATGTATTCGTAACCGGCCCCCGTAAACATCCGGACGGCGGTGAGAAAGATTTCGTATTTGTCTCTCTCCGAGGGCATCTTGTCCGACATGACGGACTGGTGCCTTTTCATCCACGGCACATAGGCGTAGGAATAAACCGCCAGCCGATCGGGCCCCAGTCCGACGATTCTTCCGGCGGTCTCCTCGAACCCTTTCGGGGTCTGAAGAGGGAGGCCGTAAATCAGATCCAGATTGATGCTTCCGAAACCAAGCGCGCGGGCCTCCTTGAACAGCTTTTCCGTTTGTTCATAGGGTTGAATGCGGTGAACGGCCTGTTGAACCTGGATGTCAAAATCCTGGACGCCCATGGAAAGGCGGTTGACGCCGTAATCCCTCATAATGCGGAGCTGTTCCGTGGTGGTCACCCGCGGGTCGATTTCGACGCCGATCTCCGCGTCGGGAGAAAAGGTGAACCTCTTTCTGATATCTCCTAAGAGCGCCGTTAAATGATCCGGCTTCAAATAGGTGGGAGTTCCCCCGCCCAAATGAAGCTGTACCACGGAACGCTTCACGTTCACGAGCGATGAAACCCCGGCCAATTCTTTTAAGAGACAATCGAGATATCCCTTTTCCAAATTGTGATTGTCGCCGGTGATGATGGTGGTGCAACCGCAAAAGTAACACAGGTGTTCGCAGAAGGGAATGTGAAGATACAGGGAAAGCGGGCGGGGTTTCCCGGCTTTGTTGCTCTCCAGGACGGTGTTCTCATATTCTTCGGGGCCGACGTCGTTGGACCAGGAGGGAGCGGGCGGGTAAGAGGTGTAGCGCGGCCCCTGGACGTTGTATTTACGGATGAGATCAAACGAGATGCGAGAGAGATCGGTCATTTTGAGCTTAATTCCTTCACGGTTTGAACCAGGTAATGGACGTTCTCCTCCGGCGTTTGGGGTAAGACGCCATGGCCGAGGTTGAATATATGCCCCGGGCGGCCCCGGGCCTCGCGCAATATATCCGCCGCGGCTTTTTTAATTTCGTCCTTTGATTTTAAGAGCAAGGCGGGATCCATATTGCCTTGAACAGCCTTCGAGCCGGCGGGTTCCCAAGCGTCGCTTAGTTTGACGCCCTGATCAATCCCGATGACATCGGCGCCCGCCGAGCAAAATTCCTTTAAGAAGGGGCCCGTCCCGGTTCCGAAATGAATGAGCGGAACATTCAGCTCGCGCAAATTCTCGAAAATATATTTGGCGTGAGGAAGAACGGAGGAAACGTACTCCGCACTCGTCAACACGCCCACCCAACTGTCGAATATTTGAACGGCCTGGGCGCCCGCTTCGACTTGAGCCGCCCCATATTGAACCGTGGCCTCGGAAAGTTTGTGAAGGAGGAGATTCCAAACCTGCGGCGACTCCTTCATGAGGGCTTTGGTTCGGGCAAAGTCTTTGGATTTCCCCCCTTCCAGCAAGTAGGAGGCCAGAGTAAAAGGGCCCCCGGCAAATCCAATGAGGGGAACGGCGCCGGCGAGGCTTTTCCTCGTGATCTTAATCGCTTCAAAAACGAACGAAAGTGATTGGTCCGCGTCAACGGCTCTAAGTCTTTCAACGTCTTCCTCCGTGTTCAGCTTTGCCGCGATCTCAGGGCCGTTCTCCTTTTCGTAAGAAAGGCCCGCTCCCATCGGCTCAAGAATGAGGAGAATATCGGAGAAGATAATGGCCGCGTCCACGTCCAATTCCCGCGTGGCTCGAACCGTCACTTCCGCCGCCAGGGAGGGGTTCTTACACAAATCGATAAAGGACACCTTGGATCGAATATCCCGGTAGAATTTTTGATAACGCCCGGCTTGTCTCATGAGCCAGATGGGCGTCCTCTCGGCCGGTTGGGACCGGCAGGCCCTAATAAAAAGACTTTCTGGTTTTTTAACCACAATATTTTTCATGCTTTTAACAATTACACTTTTTATAATGGGCGTCAACCATTCAAACTAGGCGAAAAGGAATTTCATGACGCATCTGATGACCGCGCGGTTCTTGACGGCTTTCACCCTGGCCTTCCACATTATTTTCGCCGTGCTTGGAATCACGATGCCTCTTCTTATGGTCATAGCCGAAGGGATGTGGCTCAAGACCAAAGACAAATCCTACCTGATCCTCGCCAAGCAATGGGGCAAGGCCACCGCCGTTCTTTTCGGCATCGGCGCCGTGTCGGGGACCGTCATCTCTTTCGAACTGGTCCTGCTTTGGCCCAAATTCATGGAATTCGCCGGCCCCGTCATTGGATTCCCTTTTGCGCTGGAAGGATTCGCTTTCTTTGTCGAGGCCGTCTTTCTTGGCATCTATCTGTATGGGTGGGACCGCGTTTCCCCTGGCTTTCATTGGTTTTCAGGGATCATGACGGCTCTTGGCGGTTCGGCGTCGGGGGTTCTGGTCATGACCGCAAACGCGTGGATGAACACGCCCCGGGGATTCACCTTGGAGAACGGCCACGCGGCCAACATCAATGTGATAACGGCCATGCTGAACCCCGCCTCCTTCACCGAAGTGCCCCATATGATGATCGCCGCGTTCCAATCCGCCGCCATCGCGGTGGCCGCTCTTCATGCCTATTATCTGCTGCGCAACCAAGCCAATCCCTTTCATCGCCGCGCTTTCGCCATCGCCTTTTCGGTGGCCGCCGCGGCCTCTTTGATCATGCCTCTCTCCGGAGATCACAGCGCCCGCTTTGTGGCCCGCCATGAACCGGTCAAACTGGCCTCCATGGAAGGCCATTGGGAAACCATAAAGGGCGCCCCGCTTAATATTGGAGGCCTCCCCGATGAAGACGCGGAAGTGACGCGCTTTGCCATCCGCATTCCCTATGGACTCAGCCTTCTGGCCGAACGAGATCCGATGGCCGAAATCATGGGCCTCAAACAAATTCCCAAAGAAAACCGTCCCTTTGTCCCCTTGGTTCACGTGGCGTTTCAAATCATGGTACCCATCGGTTTTTACCTCATGGCCTTGGGTGGACTGGGGTTTTTTCTCTTTTTGAAGAAAAAATCGCTTCCGGTTGAGCCGTGGTTTTTAAAGACGGTCTTCTTCTCCGGCCCCCTGGGCTTCGTGGCGCTCGAGACCGGATGGATCGTCACCGAAGTGGGTCGCCAGCCCTGGATCATCGCCAATATCATGCGGACCCGGGACGCCGTCACAGACGTCCCCTATTTAACGGGCCCGCTGGTTTCATTTGTTCTTATTTATGCGTTACTGGCCGTCACTCTGGTCGCGGTCATGAAACGCATCATAAAAGGGGCGGACGCCCAATTTAATTCTCCTCAATAAAGGATGCTCCATGTTTAGCTGGGAAAATATCTCCTATTCGATCATCGTTTTAAGCCTTGCCGTTTACGCCGTCACCGGCGGCGCGGATTTCGGTTCCGGCATTTGGTCCCTATTCCTCAAGAAATCCGAATCCCCCGACGGCGAACGATTGATTAACAAGGCCATGTCTCCCGTGTGGGAAGCCAATCA
>JAJAPZ010000097.1 GCA_020523905.1 Candidatus Obscuribacterium magneticum | reverse complement strand
AAAAAGTTTTTTTGACGTTAGGCGTCATTGTTTTAGCTGTCAGTTCGGGGTTGGCCGAGAAAAATTCTCGCCCCACCACCCGGGCCGACATTATTAAAAGGGACAAGCCGTTTGTGCTGGCTTTCCCTGGAGTCAAAGGTCCAATCCCCTATGAAAGATATGGCCGTTTTATCGATGTGGGGACGCCGAAATATAAATTTGAGATTACGGACAGAAAAGGGTTGGCGGCGGCGGCGGGGGAAGGGATTTTCCCCAACACCCAAGTCACCAAAGATCCTCGTTACCGCGAGTACCTCCAAGCGGGGAAGTTAGAGGGCCGGCACTGGGATTTCGTTGATGGAATCGATGCGGAAGTAAATTTCTATAAATGGGCTAATGCAGCTGAAGATCCCGGAGTTAAACAATTTTATACATCGGTCATGCTGGAGCGGCTGGGACTTATTGAGGAGGCCGTTAAAGGTTTTTATTCCATCGCGGTTCATTTTCCGCGGGCCATTTCCTACACCTATTACAACACCCCCTGGTATATCGGTCCCAGCAGTCTGGACAGAGCAGAGCAGCTTTTGCGGCGCCACTCGGCACTTAAGATGGCTTTGCCAGGCGGCCGGATTTCCATCCAAAACCGCTTTGACAACGATCCCCAAAACGATTTTTTCACCATTAATCCCGGGAAGCTGGTCAAATCATCGCGGGGGATGGAAGAAAAACCGATCAATCTAAAAAAAATGAAAGTCCTTAAAGAATTGAGAGGTCCCAAAACCAAACTGGTGGAATACGAAAATCATCACTGGCAAATGTTTGTGGATGGGAAGCCATTTGTCATCAAGGCCATCAGTTATTCCGTGACGCCGGTCGGAAGAAGTCCCGATCGGGGCACCTGGAATGTGGCCAAGGATTGGCAGGTGGTCGATGTCGACTCTGATACGCAGCACGACGGGCTTTTCGAATCATACGTGGACCTTAATGGAAATGATCAGCAGGATCCCGATGAACCAACGGTGGGAGATGCCAAGCTACTGAAAGATATGGGCGTCAATACCATACGGGCCTATCATCACATTTATGATCGGGAGCTTTTTAGAAAACTTTATAAAGATTATGGGTTTTACGTCATGTGCGGCGATTTATTCGGTACCTACGGTGTGGGATCCGGCGCCAAATGGGAGGATGGGACGGATTATTCCAATCCTACTCAGCAGGAAAATTTGCTTAAAGGCGTGAGGGAAATGGTTGAGGGCTACAAAGATGAGCCGTACATCTTGATGTGGGTGATCGGAAACGAAAATGTCTTTGGCGTGGCCAACAACTCCAATAAAAATCCCGAAGCCTTTTTTGAGCTGGTGAACCGCGCCGCCAAACTTGTTCACGAAATCGATCCCACCCGGCCCGTCGGTATAGCCAATGGGGATGTCCTTTTTCTGGATATATTTGCCAAGAAATGTCCGGATGTCGATATCGTTGGGACAAACTCATACCGGGGAGAACAGGGTTTCGGGCGTCATTTTTTCCAGGACATTCAGGAATTAATGGATAAGCCAGTCATGATCACAGAGTTCGGGTGCTCCGCCTATGCGGAAGGGTATCCTGAAGATGTGGTGCTGGCCTATCAAGCCATGTATTTGGCCAATAACTGGGAAGATTTGGCGGCGCACATGGCTGGTCGCGGGGTGGGAAATGCTCTGGGGGGGGTTGTCTTTGAATATTTAGACGGCTGGTGGAAAGCAAACTCCGATTTACCTGAGTCGGTCCAAAAAGCGAAAGCTGAATGGTATGCCTCGCGTTCGGCGATTTATAAAAATCTCCAACCCTTAAACCACGATACGGTGCCCCAATTTGGTTTTCCCTTTCTAGACGGTTGGAGCTATGAAGAGTGGTATGGAATTATGAGTCAGGGATCCGGGAAAGGCAGTCCCTTTTGCCGGGTGATAAGGCCGGCGTATAATGCTTTAAAAGAAATTTGGAATAAAAAAGAAGAAAGATGAGGCGTATACTTCTTCTTCTCATTCTGGGAGCGGCCGGAGCGTATCTTGTGAGGGCCTATGTTATTGAGGGCATTTATATCGCTTCGGGATCGATGGATCCCACTTTATATAAGGGACGGCATCTTCTCGTTGACAAATTGTCGCTGCGGTTTCGCCAGCCCAGGAGAGGGGAAATAGTTGTGTTTAAAACTCCTCAAGGACCAAACAAAGATTTGGTAAAGCGAGTCATTGCGATTGAAAATGATGTCATCGGCATCGAGAAAAAGATGGTGATTTTGAATAACAAACGGCTCAATGAATCATATGTCCAACATCTGCGTTCCGATGTGATTTTGGAAGATGATAATATGATCCCCATTCGTATTCCGTCTGGTTTTGTTTTTGTGATGGGGGATAACCGGGATTATTCCCTCGATTCGCGAGATTGGGTTGGCGAAGATGGGAAAACTTGGTCACCATATGTTTCTGTTGGATCGCTTAAAGGAATTGTAATGGGAGTTAAATGAACAATTCAGAAATGCTTTTCGAACGCGCGCAAAAATGTCTTGTCGGCGGGGTTAATTCCCCCGTCAGATCCTTTGCCGCGGTGGGAGGGAATCCGCGCTTTATAAAGAAAGCGAAGGGTCCGGTCCTCACCGATGTTGATGGGAACAAATACATCGACTTTGTCGGCTCTTGGGGCCCCATGATTTTGGGACACAATCCTCCGGCCGTTATGGCGGCGGTTAAAAAAACTATGGCTGATGGAATTTCTTTCGGCGCATCCAATCCTTTAGAAGTTGAATTGGCCGAATTGATTAAGTCGGCATTCCCCCATATCGAGCAGATTCGCTTCACCAATTCCGGGACCGAGGCCACAATGTCGGCTTTAAGACTGGCCCGCGCCGTCACCAAAAGAGAGAGGATCTTAAAATTTGAGGGCTGTTATCACGGGCATTGCGACGCTCTTTTGGTATCGGCGGGCTCAGGGGCCACGACATTTGGCGTTCCCTCCAGCGCCGGAGTTGTGGAAACGCTGGCCCGTTATACTTGGGTGCTCCCTTATAATGATTTTCAGGCGCTGGAAAATTTATTCCGGACCCAGGGCCCCAATATCGCCGCCGTTATCGTCGAACCCATTTGCGGAAATATGGGGGTGGTTAACCCCGCTCCGGATTTTCTGGAAGCTTTAAGAGAGCTGACGGTTAAGTTTGGGTGTCTGTTGATCTTCGATGAAGTGATGACCGGCTTCCGTGTGGCTTGGGGAGGTGCGCAGAGTTTATTTGGAATTGAAGCGGACATTACCTGTCTGGGGAAAATTATCGGCGGAGGATTTCCTGTGGGAGCATTTGGCGGAAAAAAGAAATTCATGGAAAAGTTGGCGCCCGTGGGTCCGGTCTATCATGCGGGGACCCTTTCCGGAAATCCCCTCGCGATGGCGGCGGGACTTGCCACTTTGAAAGAGCTGGAGCAAAAACGTCCTTATGCGGCCCTCCTGAAGAAAACCAAAGAGTTCGGCGATTTTATCTCTTCTGCCGCCCGGAAAAATAATGTCCAGGTTCAAGTTAACTCAGCCTGTGGAATGTTCACCGTCTTTTTTTCCGAACAACCGGTTCAGTCTTATTTTGATGCCCTTTTGGCCAGCACCGAAAAATTCGCTGTATTTTTCCGGGAACTCTTAAATCGGGGCGTATATTTTCCTCCGTCACAATATGAGGCGGCGTTTATTTCCACCGCTCACACAGAAGCAGTCATGGGCAAAGCCAAAAAGGCCATTCAAGGTGCACTGGCAGTTGTGGGAAAATCGAGGTCGGCCAATGGTTGATATCGCCCCTTTTCGGGCTTTGCGCTTTAATCCCGGGAGGAAATCCGCGGACATTTCCGGATTTATCTGTCCCCCTTACGATATTATTTCTCCCGCCCAGAAAGAAAAACTAAAAAGTAAAGCCCCTCACAATGTTGTTCGCATTGAACTTCCGGATGGTTTTGAGGGTGAAAAATACCAAAATGCGGCAAAAATTTTGGAGAGATGGAAGGGAGAAGGAATTCTTTCGCCAGACCGAGTTCCGTCGTTTTATCTACTGGAAACAACTTACCGAATTGGCGATCCTTTCGCTCCCAAGAAAATTCAAAAACGCTACGGCGTTCTGGTCGCCTTAAGGCTTGAAACTCCGGGGAAAGGTTCAGTCAAGCCGCATGAAAAAACCTTGCCCAAAGCCAAAGAGGATCGTTTAAATTTGCTCAAGGCTGTTCGCACCAATGTGAGCCCCATCTTCGGTTTGTTCTTTGACCCCCGAAAAAATTGGAATAAGTGGGTGTCGAAGGCAACAAAAACATCCTGGTTGGTGAAAGGATCAGAAGAGAAAAACTTGTCGCATAAATTGTGGAAGATCGAACAGCCGGCCCGAACTCAAGAACTTCAAGCGTTGTTGCGGTCAAAGCCTCTTTATATTGCCGATGGTCACCACCGCTATGAAGTCGCCTGGGCTTATCAGGAGTATCGGTTGGAAATTGATCCCGGCGCCATTTTGAAAGAAGGATGGCACCGCGTGATGACTTATATTTGCCCCATTGAAGAATCAGGGCTTCTGATGCTTCCCACTCACCGCTTGGTCAAATCTGATTTATCATTTAAAGATTGGAGCCAGCGACTCTCCACCCTTTTTAATTTGAGGAAGATGACGTCTGTTGATCAGTTAGTAATGGCGCTGGCATCTCCAAAAAAGGGAAAAAGGATAATCGGCTGGGTTGCGGCGGAAGGAAATTATCTCTTGGAATTAAAACCGGATATTCATTTGCGGCGTTGCTTGCCTGAGCGCCATGAATCATTGCGCGATCTGGATGTTGTGGTGCTTCATGATTTGGTTTTGGGTGAGGCGAAGGAAATTATTTTTACCCGGGACATAAAGGAAATTAAGGCGAAAACCAAAGGCCCTGAATCTTGGGTGGGGTTTATACTCTCCTCACCCGGAGTGGCGGCGATGGCGCGTGTGGCTGAAAGCGGAAACGTCATGCCCCCCAAAACAACCTATTTTTATCCCAAAGTGCCCACCGGCTTTACGCTTATGCCTCTCGACCAAAATTTTTTATGACCTGGTTTGATATTTCCATAATTATTTTTCTTGTGGCCGGCGCGGCGGTGGGTGCCAGGCTGGGGAGTTTATGGATGGGAGTTTGCCTCTTCGGCGGTTTTTTTGTTCCAAATTTCTTTTAAAGCATTATACGCCGGCCTTATC
>JAJAPZ010000096.1 GCA_020523905.1 Candidatus Obscuribacterium magneticum | reverse complement strand
GTCGATATCAATGTCAGGGAATATAACAGCAGAGTGGTCTATGTCCTTGGAGCAGTCAGAGTTCCCGGAAGATATGCCCTGGGACAAAAACCGCTGACCGTCCGGGATATTGTGATCCAGGCAGGTTTGCCGACGGTCCAGGCCGCCAATTGGAGGGCATTCGTAGTCAGACAGACGGAAGATGGCCCAGTCTATCTCCATGTGAATTTGAACAAATTGCTCTATCGAGGACGCATGGAAAACAATGTTCAGCTTCAAACTGGCGATACCGTTTATGTTCCAATGACCTTCTTAGACTCCTTTGCTTCATTCCTCGGAAGAATTTTTGGACCTATTTTCGGCATATCCCGAACAGTAGTCGGACCGGCAGCGGCATTCTAAAATGGAACCTTACATCCCTCAAAGCGTTGACGAATATATCGATATCTTTCTGAAAAGAAAGAAACTTTTTTTCGCTCCATTCGTCAGCATTCTCATGCTGACATTAATCGTCTATCCTTTCCTGCCCAAAAAATATGAGTCATCCGCTTTAATTATGATTGAAGAACTCACTCTCTTGAATCCTTTGGTCCGGGGTATCGCCGTTGAAAATGAACCGATCGACACAAAACTGAGGACGATCTCCGCCCAAATATTGAACTGGGCAAGCATGGTGGAACTGACCCGGAAAATGAACCTGGCGGAGGAGATCACGGACCAGAAAGAGTATGAGAAGCTGATTACCAAAATGAAGTCGAAAATTCTGATCCGGCCTGTTGCGCAGGACATCGTCCGCATCAGCTATGAAGACAAAGATAAATATATGGCGATGAATGTAACAAATCTTGTTTCCGAAAACCTTGTTGATAAAAACAAGCAGATCCGCCAGAAACAGGCAGTTGAAGCGATTGATTTTATTCACGACCAGTTGAATATCTATAAAGATAAACTGCAGAATTCTGAAAAATCGTTTTTTACCAACAGGGTGAACTCAGAACTCAATGAGGCGATTAAAAGAAAAATTCTGCTCCAAGACCAGTTAAGCCAAGTGGAAAAAACGATTGTCCGGGAAGTCGTGAGAGACCAAAGCCCCGCTATCGCCGGCATGAGAAGAGAATTGGCCCAGCTTGAGAGCGAACTGATCCAGATGACACAAAGCGCAACCAAGGAGAACCCCCTGGTTCTGGAATATAAAAAACGGATCGAAATACTGAAACGAAGAATAAAGATGGAGGAAACCAGCAGCGCCGGGAGCGAGACATCCGCCATGAATCCCGTCTATCAGGATCTAAACCGGCAGGTCAAGGAACTGGAACTGCAAATCAGCTCTTTGGAGAAGAAGAAGGCGGACCTGCAGTCGGGGAAAATCGAGGTCAAGAATGTCTCTGACCAGGAACTGCTCGCCATGGAACGGGACAAGAGAGTCAATGAAGATATCTATCAGACACTTTTAACGCGTCTTGAAAATGCTCAGATCTCGCAAAAGATGGGAGATTCCACCCAGGGGGGAACATTTAAAATCATAGACCCGGCTCGTCTGCCTCTGAAACCTTCCAGCCCAAATCCCCTCAAAGTTTTTCCCGCTGGCTTTCTTCTGGCAGTTTTTGCAGGATTTGCCGCCGTTTTTCTGCGCGAATACTTCGACAGTTCTTTCAGGGGCATCAGCGATGCAAAGAAGTACTTCGACATTCCTCTCCTCGCCTATATCCCAAAAATCGTCACACAGGCAAACGAGAGCGCATCCGGAATGCTCAATCTCAAAGAGATCTCAAGGAACGGCAAAAACAATTCCTGGATCATGACTCTGATCAAGAAGTTTCATGAACCCTTGAAGGTGGACATCACTTATAAAGCCGAGAAGATCAAAGATCCTGCCGTCTCGCCTTACATCGTCTGTTTTCACGATCCGGAATCGATGCCTGCTGAACAATACCGCTTGTTCCAAACCCATCTGCTTTTCCTCAATAAGGAAAAACCGGTCAAGACATTGCTCGTCACCAGCGCCGTCGCATCCGAAGGCAAGACGTCTGCTGCAACCAACATCGCCGTCTCATTGGCCATGGAACTGAACCGGAAGATCCTGCTCATCGACTGCGACCTGCGCCGGGGCACAGTGGCAAAAAATCTGGGGCTTGAGCCGGAAAACGGGCTGATCGATTTTCTGTCCGGCGAATGCCAGCTTGATTCGATTCTCAAAAATACGAAAGTGGACCGGTTGACCGCCATCACTTCTGGTGCCCCATGCGCAAGCCCGACAAGATATCTCGTTATGGACAAGATGGACAACTTGATGCGGGCGCTCCGCGAACAGTTTGATTTCATTATCATCGACGCGCCGCCGGTTTTGGATCTTTCGGACGTCCCGGTCTTGGCGCCTTATGCGGACGGAGCGGTCCTCGTCGTGCAGGCGGGCGGCACGCAAAGGGAATCGGCTAAGGCTGCAAAAGAGACTCTGCAAACAGGCAACAACGTGAACGTCATAGGATTTATTTTGACTCAAGTCGAAAGCTATATGCCGTCTTATATGTATCGCTATCTGGTGCGCCCGGGCGCTGAAACAATACAAAAATGAGACATTACTCTGGTGCCTTTGGAGACGGAAAAACGCCGATCTGAAGCGCACCGGAACGTCCAGTTTGTGAGTCGTGGGTGAATCAATCAGTTTTGATGAACGTTAATAGGAGAAAAACAATATGTGTGGAATAGTTGGATATGTCGGTTTTAGGGATGCTCATGAGGTTTTGCTGGAAGGATTGAAGCGTTTGGAATACCGCGGCTATGACTCCGCCGGGGTCGCGATGGTCTCTGACCAGGACTTTTTTGTGAAGAAAACCGCCGGAAAAGTCGCCGCCCTTGCCGATCTGATCCGCCATGACCCAAAAATGCAGAATCACATCACCACGGGCATTGCCCACACGCGATGGGCGACGCACGGATTGCCGACCGAGATCAATGCCCACCCGCACATGGACGGGCAGAAGCAGTTTGCAGTGGTTCATAACGGGATCATCGACAACTACGTCATTTTAAAAGAGCGTCTGGCAAAGAGCGGCCACAAATTTTTGTCATCCACCGACACGGAAGTGATCCCACACCTGATCCAGGAGTTTTATAAAGGGGACCTGGTCGCCGCGGTCGCTGCCGCTTTAAAACAGATGGAAGGCACTTACGGGATCGCCGTCGTCTCAAAAGCGCATCCGGATGAAATCGTCGTTGCAAGAAAAGGAAGCCCGATCGTGATCGGAGTGGGAGAAAAAGAGGTCATTATCGCCAGCGACGTCTCGGCGATCGCTTCCTACACCAGCAAAGTCATTTATTTGAACGACAATGACATCGCGAAAGTCACGCCGCATGAGGTGCAGATCCGCAATCTCGACAATCTGCCGGTATCCAGGGAAACGTCTACGATTGACTGGGACATCGCTTCCGTTGAAAAAGGGGAATTCGAGCATTTCATGGTTAAGGAGATATTTGACCAGCCGGAATCGATCCGGAACGCGATCCGGGGACGATTGAGCCACGAGAACGGGAACGCCATCCTTTCTGGATTGAATATGAGCCCGCGGGACCTGGTCTCCATCGACCGCATCATAATCCCCGCCTGCGGCACATCCTTGCACGCTGGGATGATTGGAAAATATTATTTTGAAGACCTGGCCGGTATCCCGACCGAAGTTGAGCAGTCAGCGGAATTCCGCTACAGAAATCCTGTCGTCGGCGTCAATACGCTTGTCATCGCCATCAGCCAGTCAGGCGAAACGGCAGACACCCTCGCGGCGATCCGCGAAGCGAAGATGAAAGGAGCGCAGATCGTCGCTCTTTCCAACGTCGTGGGCTCCACCATCGCCAGAGAATCCGAACGGGGAATCTATATCCATGCGGGGCCCGAGATCAGCGTCGCGGCCACAAAAACGTTCACATCCCAGGTCGCAGTGCTTCTGATGATGGCTCTAAAACTTGGACGCGCGCACCGCATGACGCAATCGGCAGGATGCGAACTTGCGAAGGAGATCGAATCGATACCGGAATTGATCCAAAAAGTGTTGGACAGCGCGCCTAAAATCCAGAAAGTCGCAAAGAAATGGAGCCATGTGCGCGATTTCTTCTTTATCGGGCGCGGCTATATGTATCCCATCGCTCTCGAAGGAGCGCTTAAACTCAAGGAAGTCAGTTATGTCCATGCGGAAGGGTATCATGCTTCCGAACTGAAACACGGCCCGATCGCCCTATTGGAAAAGAACGTTCCTGTGATGGCGCTGGCAATCGACTGCGAAGAGACGGACAAGACCATCAGCAATATACAGGAATGCCTGGCCCGGCAGTCACCCGTGCTTTTGACCTGCTGCGAAGGAGATTCCAGGCTCTGCTCATTGACCGAAGATGTGATCCAAATTCCGCGCTCTTCGCAATTTGTTGCGCCGATCATCACCGCGGTCGTCCTTCAGCTTTTCTCCTATTACCTGGCCAAAGAGCGTGGATGCCCCATCGACCAGCCCCGGAACCTTGCCAAAAGCGTAACGGTGGAGTGACTCTATCTGTATCCTTATTCCCTCCCTTTTGTAAGGGGAGGTTAGGTGGGGTAGAAAAAAATAAAGGAGTTCATAAACGTGCAAAATAAAACATTAAAAATATTGATTCTATCAGCTGTTTTTTATTCATTTCTTTTTCAAATTCACGGTTTTGCGGCAGACGACCTGTCCTCGTTGAAAGTCTATCCCAATCCCGTGCGCTGTTATGCGGGGGAATCGGCGATTACATTTGAAAACCTGACCAACCAGACAAGAATCCAGATTTATACTATCCGCGGCAGAATGTTGTTTGAAAAGGAGATTGAAAGCGGCAGCCTGTTCCGATGGGACGTCAAAAACCAGTACGGACACAACGTAGCAAGCGGCATCTATGTGTACCTCGTGACAAACCGCGCCGGAGGAAAGCAAAGCGGCAAATTAGTGGTGCAGCGATGAAAAATTCTATAAGAACGGGGAAGACGTCTATCAAAAAAAAGCTTCCTCTCCCCTGGCGGGAGAGGATTGAGGTGAGGGGTGTTGATTTGGTGAAACTCTTAACTTCTTTTGCTCTTGGTTGTCTATTCTGGAGCATTTCAGATCTCTCCGCATCCATCCACACCGATGACGGCACATCAGGCGCCCAATCCTTGGTCATGCAGACTGGAGTTCGCGCGAAAGGGATGGGAGGCGCTTTCTGCGCAATCGCCGATGACATCAATACGATCTACAACAACCCTGCTGGAATTGGAATTGTGAAAAGAATCGAAGTGGAACTGCGCCATAAGTTGCTATTCGAAGGCGCGCAACAGAGCAATTTCGGAGTCATTATACCCCTCACCAGCGTTTCA
>JAJAPZ010000095.1 GCA_020523905.1 Candidatus Obscuribacterium magneticum | reverse complement strand
AAAAACTGAGAAAGAAAAAGGATTGATTTCTACCCGTGAACAAAAAAATTATTATATATCTGAGATTGAAAAATTTAAAATTAAAAAACAAAAATCTATTTACCATTCCCGATTCCCGATTCTCGATTTATGTGCTTCATTTCAACAGTCAGTGGTTGATGTTCTGGTAGAAAAGACGTTTCGTGCAGCAAAACAGTACCGGGTAAAAACCATTTTGCTTGGCGGCGGTGTTTCCGCTAACCGATCGTTGAGACAAACATTTTCTGAAAGAGGAAAACAAACAGGGATTAATGTGAAATATCCGCCGATTGAATTATGTACGGATAATGCGGCAATGGTTGCATCGGTAGGGTATTTTAAGATAAAATATGGGGGAGATAAAGGGGATAAGATAGATGGTTGTTGGGATATGGGAAAAGAGATGTGGGGAAAGAAGATGAGAGTGGATCCGGAATTGCCGTTAAAAAGTTGGAATAAAAAATAACCACCAATGAAAGTGTTAATTCGTGTGTATTCGTGGTTTAAATTAGGAGAAATATGAAGAATAATTTTGCAAATATTGACATTGACAGACATAGTAGACAGGGGTTTCCTGAGGCGATTTATTGTCCCGGTAAAACTATTCAGCAAATTGTTACAATTGCTAAAAAAATGCATCAAGCTACTGAATCGGTGTTAGCTACACGTGCAGATGAAAAAATATATAAAGCAGTAAAGAAAATTTTACCTAAAGCAAGATATAATAAGTTAGCGAGAATGATAGTTGTTAGCAAGAAGTCAGAAGGTAGACAGCAAAAGGTAGACGACAAAAGTATCCAGTTCTCAGTCAACAGTCAACAGTCAACAAGATATTCCTATATTTGTGTAGTCACTGCCGGAACTTCAGATATTCCGGTAGCGGAAGAAGCGTTCGAAACAGCAGAAAGTTTGGGGTCGGTAGTAGAACGGGTTTACGATGTTGGTGTGTCCGGTATTCACAGGTTGTTAAAACACCATGATAAATTACAAAATGCGTCCTGCGTAATTATTTGTGCCGGAATGGAAGGAGCCTTAGCCAGTGTGGTTGGTGGGTTGGTAAGATGTCCGGTAATAGGTGTTCCCACGTCAATTGGATATGGAGTATCGTTTCAGGGGGTTAGCGCATTATTAACGATGCTTAATTCTTGTGCAGCTAATGTCAGTGTGGTTAATATTGATGACGGTTTTGGTGCCGGAGTGGTAGCGCATCTGATAGATTTCGGAAATCGTAAATCGGGAATGGGGAATGGGGAAAGAAATGAGTAAGAAACCGCATGAAAAACTTGATGTATGGTTGATATCAATTGAATTAGTCGAAAAGGTATATCAGCTTACAAAAAGATTTCCCAAAGAAGAAAATTATTGTTTAGTCCCTCAAATTCGGAGAGCAGCAATATCAGTTGCAGCAAATATTGCAGAGGGATCTTCACGACAGACAAAAACAGAACTCAAACAATTCCTTTTTATAGCAAGAGGTTCATTAAGCGAATTAGATACGGAACTTTTGATATCGGTAAAATTAGGATATGTTTCTTCTCAAGAATACCATGAAACAATAGATTTGACTGATAGGGTAGGGAAGATGTTAACTGCTTTTATCAATAAGCTAAACTATTCCCGAATCCCGAATCACGATTCCCGAGGCAATTTATGAAAAGGATTGCATATTTCGATTGTAGTTCAGGTATAGCCGGAGATATGATTTTAGCAGCACTTTTTGATTCCGGGTTACCGGTTAAGCGATTGGAATCTAAACTTAAGTCAGGTTTAAAGATTTATGGCTGGCATTTTAAGGCTGAACAAGTTGAACGTAACGGTTTGCCGGGCACGCTTTTAAGAATTGTAGAAGAAAAATCTATTTCCTGGCATGCTACAGTAAAAGAAATGTTTAGTCTTATCGAAAATAGCAGATTATCAAGCAACATTAAAAATAAATCTAAGAAAATACTTGAACTATTGGTTAAAGCCGAATCGCAGGTACATAAACAGAAAATTTCACATGTACATTTTCATGAATTGAATTCTTTAGACACAATTATAGATATAGTGGGAAGTGTGATGGGATTGGAAGAATTAGGGATAGAAGAACTTTATGTTTCGCCATTAAACATCGGCACTGCTGCTCCGGCAACGATGAAAATACTTGAGGGCATCGCGGTTCATGGTTCACAGTTTATAACTCATAGTTCAAAGACAATAGACAATAGACTACGGACCACAAATCACCACGGTCAACTATCAACTATCAACTGTCAACTGTCTGCAGTTGAGTTAGTAACTCCTACGGGTGCGGCAATTGTAAAAGCTTTGGCTAAATCGTTCGATTCAATGCCGATGATGAACATAGTTAAATCCGGTTTTGGGGCAGGAACATTGGAATTGGAAGGACAAGCGAATCTTTTAAGAATGTTTGTGGGAAGTAAGTTAGATGGTAAAAGGGATAAGGTAGAAGGTAGAAGACAATTTACAGTCAACAGTCAACAGTCAGCAGTCAACGACTTTCCATCTCCCATCTATCGTTTACCGTCTTACTCCTCCGACCATGTTTTACTTTTAGAAACCAACATCGATGACATGGACCCGCGGATATTTCCCTATGTAATGGGAAAAATATTAAAGTCTGGCGGGTTAGATGTTTGGCTAACTCAAATCATGATGAAAAAAGGCCGTCCGGGTATTATTTTATCCTGTCTGGTTCCTGAAAACGACAAAATCGTAAGCAGAATAGTTGATATGATTTTCCGTGAAACCACCACAATTGGTATCCGGTTTAATTCTTGGCACCGGTACAAATTAAACCGAAAAATAATCACCAAAAAAAAACAATGGGGGAAAATAAAAGAAAAAGTTAGTAGTTCGGCAGGGATTAAGAAAAAACAGGTGGAATACGACACGGCATTGAAAATTGCTGCAAATTCCCATATTCCACTAAAAAAAATACTGAAAAAATCCAGTTAATCCTGTCAAAAAAAATTGTGACAAAAATCACAAATTCCTAAGTTTTTTCGTCGGAAAAACTTAGAGAAAATAATGAATAACAAATAACGAATAACAAATTTCAAGATTTTTCTTTAATATACCCCTTGACAAAAGTCAAATTTTGTGTTAATAATATAATAGACAAATTCTAAACTAAGTAGTTTCAATTTAATGTAACGCTGATTCTTAATGTCAGGGGTACAGGATTGTAGCTTAGTTTGATTTTTTTATATTTGCATTTTATTTTATTAATTGGAGATTAAAAATGGACATCAAAAAAGCATTCCTGCTTGGGAAATTCTGTGTAAAGTTAGTTGTCAGTGGTTTAGTATTGTTATTTTTGTGTCAAGGCCCGGGTGTCAGGTATAAACCTGACAAAGAATTCCCATCTCTGACTCTTGTGTCTGATGCTTACGCTGATGTACCTGCCCGGATTAATTATCAAGGACGATACCGTGAAAATGGTATTCCGGTTGATGGAACACGACATTTCCAATTCAAATTGATTGACAGTCAATGGTCTTCCGGGAACGTACGTTACGATAGTAGTGACCAATCGGTAACTATTACCAAAGGATTATTTCATTATGTTTTAGAACCAGCCTTACATGCGACTACATGGGATAACCAAAGTTTGTGGTTACACGTTTGGGTCGGTGCAGATTCCCCGGACACGCATTTAGACGTCGGGGGAGTTACAAATGCCGGAGAACGGGTTAGTTCGGCATTGTACAGTTATTATTCAATGTCTGCCTATAATGCTACTAATGCAACTGGTACATTTACAATAGATTCTTCTGGGGGTTACTCCTCTGCTTTTACTGCTGGTGCACAGGCAGGTAACGTTTCCTATACTTTACCGACTGCCTTGCCAGCTTCCAATAAATATTTACAATGTACTGACGCTGGTGTTTTAAGTTGGGAAACTGGCGGTGCAGAAGGAACTCCTGGTGGTGACGATGGTGAAGTGCAATATAATAATGGAGGCATTTTCAATGGCGGTGATGCATTGTATTACGATGATGGGAACAGTCGTTTAGGAATTGGTACAACCAGTCCGGGTAATAAGCTACATGTTCTTAATACTGGCGGTGCTGCTACTAATGCAGCAGGATATTTTGAGTTGACCGATGCATCTAATAGCAGTTTTGCCATGTATGCAATGGCACCGACAAAAGCGATTTATGCGTCAGGAAACATTAACATAAAAGCAAGTCAATACCTTAACTTTGGAGAAACAAGTGGTGATAGTGGATATGGAATAAAAGATAATGGCGGAACGATACAATACAAAAACAGTGGCGGGGCGGGATGGGCAAACCTGACTGAAGCTGTGGGATACTGGACACGCGATGCAGGAAACGGGTATTTATATGCTGCTACAATCACTGATAAACTTGGTATCGGAACAACTGCACCCGGAGAAGAACTTGACTTGGTAGGACAATTAGCAATTACAGACAGTGCATTTAGCCAACGAGGTTTTATTGGTAAAGGGTTAAATGATGATTTTTCAATAGTATCAAAAAACTCAACTGCTTGGCTTCGTTTAGGTTGTGGTACAAGTGGTGCTATTACTTTTTTTACAGACGGAACTGCTGAAACTGGTGATAATTGGAAATTTGCAATGTATGGAGATGCAACTTATACAAGACTTATTTTAGACTTTTCTGCTGCAACTGCACAAAAAGCGCGGTTAGCGAGCATAGCAGATGGAAGCATTTATCTGATGGCGAATTATAATTACGATGCTGGTTCCTGGGCAAAAGATAATACATCTGCGGCTGGTAGTGTGATATACGCTGGTACCGATTATGGTTTAAAAGTTTACACTCGTACTGCTGCTGATGGTGACGGATCTCCATCAGAAAAGATGACAATTACACTAGGTGGTAATGTTGGGATTGGTACCACAGATCCTGCTGGAAGCTTGCTACATACTCGAAACACAGCAGCCAGCAACTCTGCCGGATATTTTGAGTTGACTAATGCTTCAAACAGCAGTTATGCGGTGTATGCTTTAGGTCCGACAAATGCGATTTATGCTTCAGGTAACATAGTCGTAACTGGTACTGTTGACGGGGTAGATATTTCTACGATAACTTTTGGCTCAGATGATATGGGTAATCATACAGCAACGACTAATATTCAGTTAGGCAGTAACTGGCTTTCCGGTGATGGCGGTAATGAAGGCGTATATGTTGGTTCTACAGGTAATGTTGGTATTGGCACATCAAATCCGAATAATAAGTTACATATTCAAGGTGATTCTAATGGAGTAGCTCTGGCAATATTAAACCAGGTAGGGACAAATCAGTATGCCGGATATCGAATAGATCGGGATGGTACTGAAACCTGGTTGTTAGGAGTGTCAAATGCTGATGATAGCTTGAGATTACGATATAATGGCAGCACGGATAATTTTGTGATGGATACTATCGGCAATACTACAATTGCCGGTGATTTGACTATAACTGGATTAGATATAAATTCCGCTGCTGATACAAAATTTGGCGGGGGGTATGGCGGTACCGGAGTAACTA
>JAJAPZ010000094.1 GCA_020523905.1 Candidatus Obscuribacterium magneticum | reverse complement strand
ATAGCAATATCAGGTCTTTTAATTTTTTCCGGGGCATCAAAGTTTGATCGGCTTGGCGGATGAATTTAAGATAACTGAAGTGAATCCTTTGCGGATTTCTTTTATGAAGGAGGTGAATAATGACCGGGAGGGCCAAGAAGGGTAGAAACCACAGGAAAAGCGGAGAAAGAAAAGTCATAAGGACATCCCCCTCCAAGACAGATAAGACCCCAACCCATTTTCAAACGACATATCTGTGGTCAGGAGCCGGTAATCGATCCCGGTGGATTGGAAGGCCTGGCCCAATGAAGAGATCCATTTACGGACAATTTCACCGTAGGACCTCCTTATGATCGCAGGGTCGGTTTCGAGGACCTCTCCGGTTTCATAATCTTCGAAAATCATGGGACCTTCAAATCTTAGATCCAACTCGCTTGGATCCAATATTTGAAAAACCAGAACCTCGTTTTTCCTGGCGTGCAACGCCCGGAGAGTCGAAATCACCGTTTCCGTTTCAGCCATCAGATCCGAAAAAACGATGATAAACCCTTTTTTCTTCATAGGAGAATTGACTTTTTCGGTGAGCCTGTGAAAGTCCCATATTCCCTTCGGCTGAATCAATTCCAAACGTTCAAAGAACGTGTCCAGGTATCCCCTCCGACTTCCCGGCGGAAGGGCCTCATCTGACGAAAGAAGACCGACGGAATCGTTTTGGGAAACCAAGAGGTAACCAAGAGCTGCGGCCATCGTTTTTGCATATTCAATTTTGGAAACCCGGCCGGGGGATGAAAATTTCATGGACGCGGAATCGTCCATGATGATGACGCCGGATACGTTTGTTTCTTCCTCATATTGACGGACGACCAAGCGGTCCGTACGGCCGAATATCTTCCAATCAAGGCCCTTCACATCGTCGCCGGGAATATAAGGCCGGTGTTCGGAAAATTCGCGGGAGCTCCCTCGATTTCGATTGATATGGCGGCCGGAATAAAGTCCGTCCAAAACCCGCCTCGCCCGCAAATGAAGATTGCTGAGCTGGGCGACGACAAATGGATCAAGGAAGACTTTCGTTTTCAAGGTTGGATCTTCAATCCTTCCCGTTTAAACATTTAATCGGGGATGGATTTTAACAACTCATTTAAAATGTGGTCCGATTGAACCCCTTCGGCTTGAGCTTGGAAGGATAAGACAAGCCGGTGCCTCAAGGCCGGGAGGAATAGGGCTCTTACATCTTCGATCGAAGGGGTCAAGAACCCGTGTAGGAGAGCTCTCGCTTTCGCTCCCAAAATCAAGGATTGAGGAGCCCGGGGCCCCGCGCCCCACGCCACCCACTTCTTAATAAAATCCGGAGCAATCCCATCAACGGGACGCGTCGCCCGCGTGAGCCGGACGGCATAATCAACCACCGAATCTGAAATGGGGACCTGCCGAACAATCTCCTGAACTTTTCTTATATCTTCGGCGTTTAGGGCTTTCTTAATTTCCACTTGAGTTCCGGTCGTCGTCTTCTTGACGATGTCCCGTTCTTCTTCGATGGAAGGATAACTGATGTCGATCTGAAACAGGAATCGGTCCAGCTGAGCCTCCGGAAGCGGGTAGGTTCCTTCCTGTTCAATTGGGTTTTGAGTGGCGAGAACGAAAAACGGTTGCGGCAAATCATAAGTTTCGCCCCCCACCGTTACTTTTTTTTCTTGCATCGCTTGAAGGAGAGCGGCTTGGGTTTTTGGCGGCGTCCGGTTGATTTCATCCGCCAATATCACGTTTGAAAAAACCGGTCCTTTGATAAATTTAAATATCCGCTCCCGGGTCACTTTGTCTTCTTGAATCACTTCGGTTCCGGTGATGTCCGACGGCATGAGGTCGGGGGTAAATTGGATGCGGTTAAAGGCCAAATCCAGGGTTCTGGCCAAGGTGCTCACCAGTAAAGTTTTGGCGAGTCCGGGGACCCCAACGATGAGGCAATGCCCTTGGACAAAAATAGAAAGAAGAAGTTCGTCGATCACCTTTGTCTGGCCGACGATGATCCGGCTCACCTCTTCCGTGATCGTTTTATAAGCGTCTTTAACCTTTCCCGCGAGTTCAGTGGAATCTATTTTTTGGGTCACCGGATAAACTCCCATGAAAAACAAATTTGGTGTCAAGAGTATAGAAGGAAATCTGTGGGCTGGCAACTATTTAAACCGACGGATTGACAAACCCAACGAAGGTGGCTAGCCTAAGGTCCGAAATCATTTCAAACCTATGGAAAATTCAACAAAAATCGTCCTTTGTGAAGGCCTCAGAACGGTCATCGGTCACCTTTCCAAAAGCCTGGCAAAAGTGAACCCTGAAGACTTGATGGGTTCAGTCATCCGGGACTTGGTTAAACGAACACAATTGGATCCGTCTCTGATCGATGGGGTCCTCGTCGGTTGGGTCGGCCAGGGGTCTCATGCACCCAACATCGCCAGAATCGCCGCTTTAAAAGCGGGCCGGCTTCCGGAGAAAGCGCATTCGATGACCATCCAGGCCAACTGTATCTCCAGCATGGAAGCCCTCACCTCGGCCGCGCGGCATATCAAAATGGGAGAAGGAAAAATTTACATCGCCGGCGGAACGGAATCGATGTCCACTTTCCCCTATACCATCAGGGGATCTCGAGCGTCCAAATCTTTGAGATCCCTTCAAACGGTGAAGGAAAGTTGGGCGAACCTTTGGGGCGACCCCGAAGTTTCGATCTCCGATACGATGGAAGAAGGACTGGTGGATCCCATAAAAAAAATAAATATGGCGGCGACCGCCGAACTGTGTGCCCAAACATTCGGAATCAGTAGGAAAAATCAAGATGCCTATGCCCATGAAACCTTTAAACGGTGTTTGGATGCCGAACAAAACGGTTTTTACAAAAACCACACCATGCCCGTCGTTCAAAACGGAGAAACCATTCTTGATACGGATGAATACGTCATCTTGAGAAAGAACCTTGTCTCCAAACCCGCTATGTTCGAAAAAGCCCCCGCTCTCTTCAATTCCGAAGGCTTCACTTTAAAAGATTTTTATGAACGGTTCGGGCATTTGATGGACGGAAAAAAATATTCGGAAAATTCGGAAGCCACCGTCACGCTTTTTAATTCCTGCGCGAGGTCGGACGGCGCCGTCGCGATCATTCTTACGACGGAAGAGGTGGCCAAAAACCTGGGTTTAAATATTTTGGGGGTCCTTAAATCTTGGGCCTTTTACGGTGTGGACCCCGCCTTTATGGGTATCGCCCCCGTCTATGCGACCAAGGTGGCTCTTGAACGGGCGGGAATTAAATTTTCCGATTTGGATCAAATTGAGGTCCACGAAGCTTTTGCGGCCACTTGCCTCTCAATTTTTCATTTCGGATGGAAGGAATTCAAGCAAGATTGGACGTCCTACTGGGAGGGGCGGAAATTGAATCCCAACGGAAGCTCAATTGCCTTGGGTCATCCTCTCGGCGCGACGGGAGCGCGAATCGTTCTCAACCTTCTCCACGCCATGAAGAACAACCCTCAAGCCCGGCTCGGACTCGCCACTGCCTGCGCAAGCGGCGGTTTGGGCGGGGCCGTCGTTATCGAAAAGCCTCAATAGAGGCTGTCCCGACTTCCGCTCGATCAACCAACAATTCCGCAAAGGCAAAAGAACTGGTGAAAGCGGGCGATATGGCGTTTAAAACATGAAGTGACCGGTCCGTCTTTTCAATAACGAAATCCATCTCCAGTTTCTTGCTTTTAATATTCACCAATTGAGGGCGGATTCCCACTTTCGTCGAAGGAATAATGTCCTCCCGGCCGATAGACGGGACCAATTCCCTAGCGGATTCCAAAAACCAACCTTTAAAATATTTTTTGACCTCAGCGACCACCAAATTCCGAAACCGGTGATGGTTGAAAAGCGACATCCACATAAGTTCCCACCCGATCCGCAGAGATTCATTCACCTTGAGTCCTTCCAAAATCCCGTAATTTTCCCGGCCGAGCGACGGGATGGCGGTGGGTCCGACATAGACCTCATCAGAGATGAGGCGAGTAAAATGGACCCCAAGAAACGGGAAGAGGAGATTCGGGACGGGATAGATGCTGCTTTTAACGAGATGGTTTTTTGACGGGTGGAGCTTAAAATAAATTCCTTTGAAGGGAATTAAGAGATAATCCGAGGCAAGCCCGAATTTCCGAGCGATGATATCAGCGTAAGCCCCTCCGCAATTGAATAAATACCCGTAGGAAATAACTCCGTTGGATGTCCGCGCTTCGTTTTGTTTCGAATTAAACTTGAGAGCCTCCTCCCCAAAAACGATCTGGACACCGTTTTGGACGAGAAGCTCACAGAGTTTATTTAAAACGCTCTTACAATCTATAACGGCGGTATCGGGGGAGAAAAGGCCTCCATAGCGAGGATTCGAAAAGGGTTCGATCTCCTTGATGCCTTTTTCATCCAACCTTTCCACCCTGATGTTGTTGTCCAGAGCGTTTTTATAGAGGCGGTCCAGCCCAGCCTGGTCTACTTCTTTGGTGGCAACGATGACTTTTCCCCACCGTTCGCACGGAATCCCATAGTCTTTGGCAAATTCCCGCATGCGAAGGGACCCCGTCGAACAAACCTTCGCTTTCAACGTGTCGTGGGGATAGTAGATACCGGAGTGAAGGACGCCGCTGTTCCGTCCGCTGGCATGGAGGCCCGGTTTCTTTTCCTTTTCGATAACGATAATTTTGGAGCGCGGGAACCGTTTTTGAAGCTCTTTCGCCACAGACAGCCCGATGATCCCCGCACCGACGATTAAAAAATCGCATTTCATCTCTTAACCCCTCGGATGAAAATCTTTATGGATTTTTTTAAGCCGTGTCGCATCGACATGCGTATAGATTTGAGTGGTGGATATGTCCGAATGTCCCAGCAACTCCTGAAGGACCCTTAAATCGGCCCCGCCCTCAAGCATATGGGTCGCAAAAGAATGGCGAAGGGTGTGCGGGCTCAACATTTTTCTTATCCCCGCTTTTATGCTCAAACTTTTTAAGTTGCGAAGGAAGGTCGAGCGGTGAACGGGCCCGCCGTGAGAACCTGAAAACACATAGCCCTGTCCATCAGCCGTTTCGGTTCGATTTGGAACTTGGTTCTTAACCTCGTAATAATGCTTCAGTAGCCTCTGAAGCCGGCGGCCAAAGGGTACGATTCTCTCTTTCCCCCCTTTTCCTTTCACCCTGACAAAGGTCGACTCCAAATCAATTTGGTTTTCTCTAAGGTTGACCACCTCCGAGACCCGCATCCCCGTCGCGTACATCAACTCAAAAGCGGACCAAAAGCGGAAAAATTTTTCCCTGGCCTTCAACTTTTTAACGGAAGACCCGGTTTTCGATCCCGGATCCGATTCTGAGGCCTTCGTTAAAAGTTTGGTGACCTCCATCTGGTTCAAGACTTTGGGAAGCCTCTGCGGAATTTTAATCGTGGATAGAGCCTCCGTTGGATCCGATGCCAACCTCTCTTCGCCGACTAAAAACCTGAAAAATTGACGAATGGATTCCACATATCTGGCCAGAGTGGCGGGATTTTTCCCCGCGGATTTCATCTCCCAGAGAAAGTCGGTGAGGTGAGAGGTTTGAACATTGGAGAGGTCCAAATGATGTTTGTTTAGAAATAAGGAGAATAGGGATAAGTCTGTCCGGTAAGCGGCAAGGGTGTTAAAAGAAAGACCCTTTTCAACCTTCAAATAATTCAACCAATCATCGACGGCTCTTTGAAAGTCCATTGTCCCTTCTGAAAACTAAGGCCTATGGATTACGAGGAAACACAATCCATAGGCCT
>JAJAPZ010000093.1 GCA_020523905.1 Candidatus Obscuribacterium magneticum | reverse complement strand
CCTGTCGCTCGGGTTGGCCGTTGATTTCAATCGCCGTTTGAGTGTTCTTTGCGGTGGCCAGGATTTTTTCGGTGTCGACGGCATATGCCTCCCTTTTAAAGATGAGGCGTCCGGTGATATGACCCAAGATATGGACAAACGGATTTTTGATAGCAGAGCAAATTCTCTCCGTCATCTGGTCTTCGGACTGCTTAAACCTGAAGTGGACGCTGGCCACGACGCAATCAATTTGAGAAAGGACCGAATCCGGGTAATCAAGCGTCCCGTCCCGTCGGATATCCACCTCAGAGCTGAGGGCCAGTTGGAACGGGTGAATCTTTTTGGCAAGACGAAGGATTTCGCTCTTCTTTTTCATCAACTCCCCTTGGGATAAACCGGAGGAGACCCTCACTAAAGGAGAATGGTCCCCGCAAAAGTACCATCTCCACTTTTTCTGTCTCGCCCCTTCCGCCATCTCTTCAATCGTGTTCGATCCATCCGTCAAGGAGGTGTGATTGTGGACGTCGCCGAGGACGTCCTCTTCAGTGACGAGCTTGGGGATCTTTTTCTCCATGGCGGCGTCGATTTCGCCCCGATCCTCACGCAATTCCGGCGGGATCCATTGAAGGCCCAGCCGATCATAGATCGCCTCTTCGGTTCGCCCGGCGACGGGTTTCGTCTTCTTATGATCCGAGAGCTTGAAAAGACCGTATTCGTTTAAGGTGAGGTTTTTTTTAAGGGCCAACTCGCGGAGTTTGACGTTGTGTTCTTTCGATCCCGTGAAGTAGAGAAGGGCCGCACCAAAAGAGGCGTCTTCGACCACTCGGAAATCGCATTGGAGACCGGACTTTAGGCGGACACTCGCCTTGGTTTGACCGGAGGAGAGTATGGTTTGAACGTCGGGGTAGTTTGTGAAGTGATGGATCGCCTTCTCCGGGTTCAGGCTTGTGCAGAGGACATCCACGTCGCCGATGGTTTCTTTCCACCGACGGACCGATCCGGCAGTTTGAAGCCGTGTGATGACGGGGGACGATTTTAGGTGGTCAGTGAGTTCCGCCGCGGTCAACAGGGCCTCGGAGATGAGGATTCTTTTGGTTGATTCCTGGGCCATCGAGAGATTTTTGAGGATGGTGTCTTGGATTTTTTCACCAAAGCCGGGCAGGCCGGCGATTTTGTCGGTTTTGGCGGCTTCGGCGAGTTTTTCGAGGTTGTCGATTTTCAGAGTCTTAAAAAGAACCGAGGCGCGTTTGGGGCCCATCCCGGGCATATTCAAAATGGTCAAAAGCTCTTTTGGATATTTGGCGCGCAATTTTTCAAGTTCAACGCCCACACCTTTTGATTTCATCTGGTCGACGAAATCGGCGATCCCTTTCCCAACCCCTTCGATTTCGAGGATTTGATCTCGGTTCAAATTTTCGAAATCTTCGGAATGGCTCTCGATAATTTGAGCCGCCCTCCGAAAAGCCCGGATTCGGAAGGGGTTGTCCCCTTCCATTTCAAGAAGCCGGCTCATTTCATCCAATTGTTCGGCTATTTTTCTGTTGAGCATAGCTTGGGGATTTGTCTTTAGAATTTTTGGTTCGCCTGATTCCTAAACTGAAGCGCGTCTTGGAATGAGGTGGGCCCGTTATTAAAAAAAACGTAGGTCATCCTATTTTGACAAACGTGTTTCAAAGAGGAGAGTTCCGCCCTCGAAAAGGTATGAATCCGAGTGCTTCCGCTTTGAGGTCCCAGCCGGAAGTATTGTACGGGACTCTCAAATTTAAACAACCGAACCAATGGATTTGTAGCAGGATAAATTTGGAGTGATTTTGAGAGCCGTTCAATAAAACTATCAGGCCAGGATTTGGGCGGGGTCCAGAAAAACAACAGGTTCTTTCGAGGAATCGTGGAGAAGAATTTCTGCATATGTCCGATGAATTCGGGTTGAGGGGGCATCGTTGGCGGGATGTCGAAGAGAAGCATCCGGGATTGAAGAATCTCCGCCGCTTGGAGAGTTTTGAAGAGGATTTCCCGGACTTCGGGCGAATCTTTAAAATGACCGATGTTCATGTCCCTATGAAAATGGAGAGATGATGTCCGGCTCGAACGGAGGGGGTGCGTGATGGTTTTCGGCGCCACCACCACAAACTCGAAATTTTTCGGGGCCTCTCTTCTCCAACGTTCGAGGGTGGAGATTCGGGGAAGCCTTTGGAAAAAAGGGGTCATTTCAACAACTTTAAGCTGGTTGAAATAAGTGTTTTGCCCCACAGGAAAGCCTGAACAACCGATTTTTAACATGGTCTTTCGAATTGCGTTATCTAATTTGATTCCCCGGCAGGCCGGGTCTTTCGGAAGATTAAGACTGATTTTTCTCTGACATTTTGCTAAATAAAAGACTATGTGTGGAGTTTGTGGAAAGTTGATTTGGAAACAACCCGGAACGGTCTCCTCTCCCCTTTTGGAAGGGATGAATCGGTCCATGACTCATCGTGGTCCCGATGATGAGGGATACTTTTACGATAGTTTAGATCCTCAAAAGGCTGGATTTTCAGGGTCTTTAGGCCTGGCGATGAGGAGGCTCTCCATTATCGACCTGGTGTCGGGACGACAGCCCATAAAAAATGAAACCGGGGATGTCGTTGTGGTTTACAACGGAGAGTGTTACAACTTCCAGGACCTTCGCTCGGAGCTCCAAAACCTCGGCCACACATTCACCACCAATTCAGATACCGAAGTGTTGGTTCACGGCTACGAAGAATGGGGCGAGGAGATGCCCGCCCGATTGAACGGCATGTTCGGTTTTGCCCTCTGGGATCGAAAAAAAGCCCGCCTCCTTCTGGTGAGGGACCGGATGGGGATTAAACCCCTCTACTATGCTCTCTTCGACCATCAATTGGTTTTTGGGTCCGAAATCAAGGCGCTCTTGGCCGATTCCTCCGTCCCTCTCGATTTGGATCCGACAGCTCTCGATGATTTTTTGTCGCTCCGCTATATTCCAACGCCGTCCTCAATTTACACAGCCATCCGGAAATTGGAACCGGCCACCATGCTGATATGGGAAAAAGGGCAGGTCCGGTTCAAAAAGTATTGGACTTTTGAGCCCGCCGATTTTAAGGATCGCGGCCTTCCCTATTATCTCGAAAAACTTGACGGCCTTCTTGCGGACGCTGTCCAACGCCAGTTGATCAGCGATGTCCCCATCGGGACCTTTCTCTCCGGGGGTTTGGATTCTCCTCCTGTATTTGAAACGCCGGATCAGAAAGACAGTGAATCCAAGGGACAAAATTCAGACGACATAGGAGAAAAGAAAAATGAAACTCCTCCAAATTAAAAAACCCAGTCCTCTCGCCTGGTTGATCCTCCTTCACGTTTTCATCGTTCTTTTGGCCGTCTTGTTTTTGGTCCGCCAAAAAGGGGAACCCGCAAAAGTAAAAGAAAAAATCCTGGTGATCCCAATCGAAGGTGTCATTTCTTTTGACCAGGATTCATTGCGGTCAGGACTTTCAGTCAATTCGATCGTCGACACCCTCGAAAAAGCCAGAGAAAAAGATGAAATTAAAGCGGTGGTCCTCCGGATTAATTCTCCGGGAGGATCCGTGGGCGCGGTTCAAGAAATCTACCGGGCCCTAAAAAAATTCAAACAGAAAGGGAAATTTGTCGTCTCCTCATTTGAAGATATCGCCGCTTCGGGAGGTTACTATGTCGCTTGCGCCGGAGACAGCATCGTCTCCAACCCCGGAGCCCTCACCGGGTCCATCGGAGTCCTCATGCAACTCCCGTCTTTGGAGGGTCTTCTCCAAAAAGTGGGGGTCACCGTCCAAACCATAAAATCGGGATCGATGAAAGACGCCGGCTCTCCCTTCCGTCAATTGTCCCAGGAGGAAAAACAATATTTTGGGACCCTCATTATGGACGCCTATGATCAATTTTTCACCGCGGTGAAGGAGGGCCGGAAATTGAATGACGCGGCCCTTAAACCCTTGGCGGACGGGCGTGTTTTCATCGGACGGATCGCCAAAGAGAAAAAACTTGTCGACGAATTGGGGGGATTGGAGGAGGCCATCGAAAAGGCCAAAAAACTCGCCGGTCTTGAAGGGAAGAAACCCGAAATCATCTTTAAAAAAGAGGAGAAAACTTTGGAAAAACTTTTGCGCCTTTTATCCGCCTCTCCTTTGGAAACCTTAAGATTCATTCCCCATCAAGAGACTCAAATTCTTTACCTCTTTCAATAAGGGATTTCATGCAAATTGAAACGTTAAAAGATTTTTTTCCTTGGACAATCGTCCCAACCCTTCTTGGTGACCGGCGGAAACAACTCCAAGATTGGGACGCCGACCCTCCCCACGCTCTCGGATGGCATGTTTTCTTCTTCGCTTTATTGGAGTGGGTCGTGGCCAAACGGCTCTTTTTCAATATCGGATTTGGCTGGGATTTTGTGACCGAATGGCTGGGAGTCGCCATCGGGATTCTTTTGGCCGAGTTCCTTGTCGTGAAAATCACCACGAATGTGGGGGCTTGGTTCAACAAAGCCGGAAGCGGAAAAACGACTCTCACCTTTCTGAATCTCGGCCTCTTCCCTCTTCTGCTGGTTCTTCCGATCAATCTTATTCTTTGGATCGGAGGAGGGGACAGTTACGCCCCGCTCAGAGACGTGTTTAACCTTCTGTTATTTTTGAAGGTCTTCTCCAATTGGAAGGAGTCCGTGGAAATTTCTTATGAGCTGAACCAATGGCAAAGCGCTTTGGTGATTTATTTGGCGGCTATTTTTTTGCTTTTTGTCGGTTCGATTTTTCTCTACATCACACTGGCCCAATCGATAGGGATGCTCGCGGGACTTCTCAATTCTTGAGGGGTTAAACCTTCGGGTTTCTAAGCTCTTTTCAACACCTTCCGGTCATACCATTCAACAAACATGAGAAGCGTCCACAAAGCCCGCCCCCAATTGTTCCTCCGCCTCACGTGATCATCTAAGAGCTTTTCCGGAGCGGCTGGGTTGAGCCAGGGAATGTCTTTTATATGATCCTTCGACAATTTGGTTTTGGCATAAGAAAGGAGATCCTTAGCCAGCCATTTGGACATAGGAGGGGAAAAACCTTTCTTGGCGCCGGTTAAAATCGATTCGGGCAACCGTCCTTTCATCAACCGCCGCAACAGATATTTGGTGGTCCAGCCTCTCAATTTATAATTGATGGGAATTTCGGCCGCGAACTCAACCAGCCGGTGATCGAGAAAAGGCGGGCGGACCTCGAGAGAATGAGCCATACTGAGCCGGTCCACTTTCACCAAAAATTCATCTAAAAGATGGGTCTTCTGGTCAACAAAGAGGAATTTTTCAATCCCCCGTCTAGACCCGGCCTCAGCATAGGCTTTCACATAACTTTCCGCGAGCGGTCTTTTCTCAACCATTTCCAAAAATGAGGCCGAGTACAACTTCTTCTTCATCTCTTGTGTAAAAATCTCCGTCCAACCAAAATGTTCCAGTGGAGATGGCCTGCGGGCCGCCCTCACAAAAGCTTTGGCTTTATAATCGAGACTGATCCTTTGGAAGGATACGGGAAGACATTGGACCGCCGGTTCGATCACCCCTCTGGAAATAAAGGCGGGAATTTTCCGGTAAAGACCCGCAGCCTGATCCGCCAGGTAAGTTGGGTAGCCCCCCAAAAGCTCATCGCCCCCGTCTCCGGAGAGAGCCACGGTCATCCTTCTCCGCGCCTCCTTGGTGAGGAAATAGGTTGGAATCATGGAATCGTCGGCAAAAGGTTCGTCGAAAATTTCAATAAGGTGAGGAAGGATGTCCAGGATGGTGGGGTTGACTTCCGTTTCAATATGGTGGGTCTGAAGATGATTCGCCACCGCTAAAGCCTGCTCTCTTTCCGAAAAGGACCGGTCCGCAAAATAGATGTTGAAGGTCATGAGGTCCGGTTTCACTTTTTTTGCGTAATAGGAAATAGTCGGAGAATCCAA
>JAJAPZ010000092.1 GCA_020523905.1 Candidatus Obscuribacterium magneticum | reverse complement strand
GTACATTGCTTCAATGGGCGGAATAATCATACACACTTTCCTTTATATAAATCACCGACAATGGTTAAAGCAGCCAGAGCATCATCAAGATTTCCACAGGGTTGACGACCGGTGGCAATTGCATCGCAAAAATCCTTGAATTCCAACTCCCATGACAGATCTTTTCCGGGATATTCATATATTACCGTTTCAGGAGGACCCATTTCGGGAAGCATTTTGTAATAATATAAACGTTCCACTCCATAACTTCCACCCAAACCTTCAATATGTAATTTCCCATCACGTCCATAAATTTCAAACGAGAAGGTGTTTTTCCATTCAGTCCATGAAACGTGGAGCCAGGCAACCTGATTCGCCGGTGATTTTAACAGCATAAATGCATTGTCATCTACAGGCATATTCCAGAAATAGGTATGGACTGAACCTCCCGCAGTTGATAATTCTCCAAGAAACCAGCGTGAGAGATCAATGAGATGCATACCCTGATCAAGGAGTTCGCCTCCCCCGGAAATTTCAG
Source organism: Candidatus Obscuribacterium magneticum (assembly GCA_020523905.1). Lineage (GTDB taxonomy): Bacteria > Elusimicrobiota > Elusimicrobia > F11 > F11 > Obscuribacterium > Obscuribacterium magneticum. The sequence continues at coordinate 5,827 of JAJAPZ010000092.1, read as the reverse complement.
GATTGGCGCGCCATTCCCGATCATACCCCGGTCTGCCGCCGTGTCCATACCGGGCGCGGATAAACAGTAATGGACCCAGGACCCCGGAATCGATTATTTCTTTGGCTTTCTGCATTCCGGGATGAAAACGATGATTAAAACCTGTTTTCACGGTGATTTTTCTTTTTTTCGCCTCTTCCACCACCGGTCGTAATTCTCCGGCGTTCCGCGCTGCCGGTTTCTCAACTAATACATGTTTTCCCGATTGAACCGCAGAAAAGGTAACAGGTGCGAGAAAATCATGAGTGGTGGCTACAAAAACGGCATCAACACCGGGATGAGTTGTTACGTCCCGCCAGTCATCGGTTGCTTGTGCCGATCCGAGATGATTTGCCAGCTTTTCAGCTTTTTCCTTGTGCACATCGGCGACTATCACAACCGGGTGTTCCTTATCAAGAACGGAGGTGCGTTTCCATCCGATCAGTCCACAACCGACAACGCCTATTTTCATATTACCGGTCTCCCCAATTTTTACCCCGGTCTTTTGGGACAATCCGTCGTAAGGTATAGATGTCGGAAGACGATAATTCGGAGAGATGTTCAGGGAACCGTTCCCAGGGATCCCAGATTGCGCTGATCAATTTTCCGGTTATCCCATCCGACAAAGAGGACCCAAGGAAAACGGCAAGATTTGCGCCTTTTTCAAGGGGTGTCCCCCCTTCTATCTGTTGTTTCAACGTTTTATTATAAAATTCTTCGCCCACCTTTTCAGGACCGGCATCGATGACTTCCTGCATTAATTTGGTATTGAGCGCTCCGGGTGCGATAAGGTTAACGTCTATTCCCGACCCGCGAAGTTCTTCTGCGAGGGTCTCAGAAAACCGCGCCACCGCTGCTTTTGAGGCAGCGTAGGCGCTGATGCGGGGCAATGGATTGGTCGCTCCGCCGCCTGAAAGATTAATAATTTTACCATATCCGTTTTTTTTAAAATGCGGTAATACTGCCCGGCAGGCAAGCACGACACCATACAGATTTATTTGAATCGCTTTAATCCACTCGTCCCAATCAACTTCTTCTATAAAACCCTTTGGACCATAAATTCCTGCATTATTAACCAGAATATCGAGCTGGGGGAATTCTAAAAACACCTTCTCAAAAAAATCTGCAATTTCTCCGGACTCTGCCACATCAGCTCTTGCGCAGAACACCTGTTGATGACCAGCCGCCCGCCGGATCAATTCGTCTCGCGTTTGTTCAAGAAGTTCTTTTCCCCGCGCACAAATATAAACGCTCGCTCCGGCGTCAACATATGCTTGCGCAATTGCCTTACCCAATCCCTGATTTGCACCGGTAATGACTGCAAATCTACCCTCCAACATTCTCATAATTTTCCCACCGCATTATAGTGAACGCTTGGATTTTTACTGAACGTCTCTCGCAAAAATCCTGATGGATCAATGATTATCGGGTTTTTCATTAACGGAATAATTGCTTCCGGTTTTAAAACTTTATAATCCTGCCATTCGGTAGCAAGTACCAGTGCAGAAACATCCTTCACTGTTTCTTCGACAGTTTGAAATAAAATCATTACATTTTTCAACGATTCGGGAAGTGCTTTAACCGCCGGATCATGCGCCCGGACTATTGCTCCTTCTTTATTAAGCATTTGACATAATTCGATAGAACTTGAGCGGCGCAGGGTATCGGTTCCCGGTTTATAAGTCAGACCAAGAACCGCTATGGAACGAGGCTTTAAAGAACCTAACAAAGCAGTTAATTTTCGGAAGGGCCAGGTCTTATGTTCATTGTTACTGGAACGAATCGATGAGAACAGTGGAGTCGGAATATTCAATTTTTGTCCCATTCCAATTAAAAATTCAATATCACGGGCAAGGGTCCCCCCGGCGAAAGCCGCACCAGGTCCAAGATACGCACGCGGACCAATGCGTGGTTCGGATTTCAGCCCGCGTTCGACCTCTTTTGCATCCGCGCCGACCTGCTCGCATAGTTCAGACAATTCATTAATAAAAGTGACCGACGTCGCAAGAAATGCATTTAATGCATGTTTAGTCATTTCTGCAGATTCAACCGACATCCACTCCATACTGTCACAGAAGGTCGTTAATATTTTTTCGATCCGGGTGCTGTCTGCATTAGTTCGTTTTCCCACCACGATACGTGCAGGATTATTAAAAGCGTCGATCGCCTTTCCGAGACGAAGATTTTCCGGTGAATAAAAAAAGGATATCAGCACATTCGGATATTGTGAGCGAAACTCGTGTTCCAGTTTTCCGGTTGATCCGACGGGCATCTGTGACGAAATGAGAACGTTGGATCCTGATTTTAAGTAAGGCAAAATTGACCGTATCTGGTTCTCAACGAACTCTACATCTGCGTGATCATCTTCATCGACCGGCGTATCGAAGGTAATCCAGACAACGTCGCTCATTGCAATTGCAGCTTTTTTGTCGGTACTAAAACTTAACGTGTTTTTTGAGATTCCCTGTTTTACCAATTCTTCCAGTCCCGGTTCATACAAGGGCGGTTTGCCCTGATTTAAATTATTTACGACTTCGGAATTACCGTCAAGACCGATAACGTTAAAGTTACGGGCGGCAAGACACGCCGCTGTGACCGTTCCGAGATGCCAGAGTCCAAATATGCAGATTTTCATCGTTTGTCCAATAACCATTGATTTTGTTGTAAATAAGAAAGTGTCCTGATAATCCCCGCTCTGATGGATAACTGGGGGAACCATCCGAGAGATCGGATTTTAGAGCAATCAAGAAAAATAAACGGACTGTCACCGATCCACCCCCGTTCACCACCTGAATATTCACGTTTCGGGGAAACGTTAAGATGATCGCAAATCCAGCCTATCGAGTCATTCACGGTACAATATTCATCCGTTCCCAGATTAAAAATATTCACGCTCTCCCGGCTTCGTTCAATGGCTGTCAGCATAGCATCAATGCAATCCTGAACGTATAAATAGGATTTTCTTTGTTTTCCATTTCCTAAAACCGGTAACACATCGGAAGTATTCAGCAATTTTTTGTAAAAATCAAAAACGTGACCATGCGTGTAGCGTTCCCCGAGAATTGAGACAAACCGGAAAATATAACCCTGAAATTTAAATCCTTCACAGTAGGCTTCGATAAGACCCTCCCCTGCCAGCTTTGAAGCGCCATAGAGAGATGTTTGAACGGGAAAAGGGCATTCTTCCGGTGTCGGAAAAACGTTCGGTTCACCATAAATGGAGCCGGTTGACGAAAATGCGATTCGCCTCACCCCTGATGCACGCATTGCTTCAAGAACATTAAACGTGGCAATGGTGTTTTGTTCGAGGTCTTTGCGGGGATGTTCAGTGCCAAAACGAACGTCGGCATTTGCTGCAAGATGAAATATAAAATCACAGCCTCTCACTGCTTCCGTTAATGATTTGAGATCAAGAACATCTCCCCGCAGAAAAGAAAAATTTACGGATTTTTTTGCATCCTCAAGAAATTCAGTTAAACCGGTCGAGAAATTGTCGTAAACGACAACTTCATGACCATCTTTAAGGAGTTTGTCCGTCAGTGTGCTGCCGATGAAACCAGCGCCGCCGGTGATAAAATATCGCATAAATGAGTTTAAGAGTTAAATGGTTTTAAGTTCAGGGTTTAAAAAATAATTTAAAAAATTAACATTCTAATAATAGTAAATAGATAGTAACAATATATACTATGCTGGAACCGTTAACATCCCCAACGCAATTATTCATTTTCTTTTTTTCTTTTCAGTCGCTCTTCGTCGAGCCTTACCAGTCGGATTCGTTCAAGCATCTGTCTTCTAAAATATGGTTCGACTAAAAAGGGCGCTACTTTCATAATCCAAACCTGAATTCTGAACAACCAGGGGATAACGGTATAGAAACGTCCTTTTTTAACGGCGCTCATTATCATCTTTGAAACTTTTTCAATGGGAATGTATCTCTCCATCTCAGAACGTTGTGTTCTATTTCGAAACGTTTCATGATTAAAAAAATCCGTTTTTACTCTTCCCGGACAAACTAAATGTACGTGAATGTTATACGATTTTAATTCGTATTGTAATGTTGTGGATATGCCAACCAATCCATATTTTGCCGATCCATAGGTTGCACAGGGTGTAATCGGGACAATACCGCCAACTGACGCAATATTTACGATGTGTCCTGATCGCCGTTCCTTCATCGCCGGTAAGAAGCAATGAGTACATCGAAGAACTCCCTTGAGATTAACGTCGATCAACCGTTCCATCTCATCATAGGGCGTCTGATCAAAGGTCCGGTAGGTGGCGAAACCTGCATTATTAACCAGAATATCCGGACAGCCATGATTTGCCGATACCTGTCTTGCCATTTCAGGAACGGCATTTTTGTCACCCACATCACAAACATACGACCAGACATTCGGAGAGATAGACGCGAGCTCAAGCCGGGCTTTTTCCAATTTCTCTTTACCATCGGCAATGATGATAACGGAATCTCCCTGTCTTAGATATTCTCCCGCAAGGTGTTTTCCGATTCCACTCGATCCCCCGGTAATTAAAATCAGCATGTTTTCACCTTCTCTTTTTCCGGAACACTGTTCGGCGCTTGAAACGGAAAATAAACCCTGATAAATCTATATTTAAAAATCGCTTTGAGCCATGTGGGAGGATCACTAAAAAACTTAACCTTCTTGCCTTCAGAAAAAGAACGGGAGGTATAATTAATTGGAACTTCAAGGGGAACATATCCTTTTCGTAATAATTTACACACTAACTCAATATCAAAGTTAAACCGGTTACATTCAAACTTTAATCCAAAGAGACAATCCCGTCGAAATACTTTATACATGGTGAAGGGGTCGCTCATCGACTGCCCATAAAGAAGATTCATTAATCCCGCAAGCAACCAGTGTCCCAAATTAAGGATATCAGCAAGGAAGAACTGTCGAAATTGTCGGATTTTCCAGCCCTTCGCATGTCTTGTTCCTAAAACAAATGCAGCTCTCCCGCTAAGGAGTGGTTCAAGGAGTATGTCATAATCATTTAAATCATATTCTAAATCCCCATCCTGAATAAGAATAAAGTCCCCGCTGCAATGTTCTATACCGGCACGGACAGCATGCCCTTTTCCCATCGGGCGATCTTCTAAAACAATTTTTATACCGGAATGATCTTTGTATTTCAGAACTTCTTCCCGGGTACCATCCTTTGAATTGCTCTCAACGATAATAATTTCCCTGTCCATCTCAGGGAGATTCTTTTTTGAAAGCAAATCCATCACCACCGGAAATGTACTTCGTTCATTATACACGGGCATAACAACCGAAAGCAGAGGTCTCTTCCGGAGTTCCGATGCACGGCATATAACATTCATCCCGCTCAGGTGCAGATTGAAATGTTTTTGGCTCACCGAAAGAGGAAATAATGCGCGCACGAATGATAAAAAACGGACGTATGAGGGAATCCGGTATTTTTTAAATTGTTTATGGATGTATTCGAGAGACACATATTTCTTGTCCGGTTCTACGTGAATGCTGCTGAATCCAGCTCTGGTTAACGCATTCTGAATGGTAAGTTTATCAAAATAAAAGAGGTGATACGGTTTAAATTTAAACCAATTCTGGCGCATTATTCTTGCTGAAAGACTTTCAACGGAAGGAATGGTTAAAAATAATATCCCATCAGGTTTGATGATTGTGTGAATTTTTTGCAGGAATTTAACTGGATCCTGATGAAAATGCAATTCATCGCGTAGAACACAAATATCGAAACAGGCATCGGGTAAATCCGCGTTTTCAATGGAACCATCATGGACGCAAGATGAAATATAAAATCA
>JAJAPZ010000091.1 GCA_020523905.1 Candidatus Obscuribacterium magneticum | reverse complement strand
GAAGCTCCGGTGGGAATTAAACACGGCTTGGTACAATTGGTCCGCCAACCGTCAGCTCGCGATGGTTTTGCCCAATGCGACTCCGACACAGCGAGCCCTCGTGGGAGGCCCCACTCCTCTCGATTGGCGAGACGCCTGGAGTTTTTCGACGGGCGTTAAATACGACCTCAAGGAGAGCTTGGCGTTGATGGGGAGCCTCTATTATGAACCTCACGTGTACCCTGAGCAAACCTTCTCTCCAGCTGTTCCCGACACAGACCGATACGGCTTAACTATCGGATCAGCCTACAACAAAGGGGATTTCGGACTTGATGTGACTTACAATCCGATCTATTTCAAAAAGACGACGATTAACAACACCCTCGGCCAACAATTAACCGGCGTCCCCACCATCAACATCAGCGGTGATTACAAGGCGTTTATCCATATTGTAAGCGTGAACGCGAATTATAAGTTCTAGGGGAATTAAAACTCTAATCTGGGGGTATTACCTCAAAAGGCTGGGTTAGTTTTAAAGGTTTGGGATGGGGTCTCAAAGTGGTTATTAGTTAAAATTCGCTTCATAGCTTCCGTCACTATCTCAGCCACATGTGAAAGGAACTTTTTATCTTCGTCATTGTAGATGGCTCCGCTTTTCTTGGGCCCCAAGACGATAAAACCAACCAAACGATCCCCCCACAAAAGGGGAACGCATGCATTTGCTCCCAATCCTTGCATTGTGTTTTTGATTCTTATAAAGGTGGCTTTCTCTCCGGGTAGAGCCAAATTAATTAAGGCTACCACTTCTTCTTCGACAACAATTCTGTGTTTGAAAAGCCGTTTTTCAAGTTCTAGAGTGCGGACAAGAAAATCACTTTGAACAATGGGCTCACCAGTTTTCAGTAACCAATTGTTATCAAAAGCGTTCTTGGGATGGAGCTGGAATTGAGCAGTCGTTGGATCCCAAAGCGCAAAACCGGCATGAGTGACCTGCCAGATATTTTTAAATTGACTTGATAAACCAAGCGATATCGATTCTATGTCATTTTGTTTGATTAATTCTGTTTCAATTCCTTGAAGTAAAGATTGAAAGTCAGGGCTTTTGAATATAAATCGATCAACAAAAAAGGATATTTTTCTCCTCAATGGATCGAAAGAAATTACTGAAAGGCAGGCAACTGTTATTGTGGTAATTCCTAAATTAACTGAGAACAATTTTAAAAGGATCTTCCCAACAAGAAAGAAAATTGTTGAAAAGATAGTTAGTAAAACGAACACGGATATACCAAAAGCAAGTCCCCACCTGACAATCAAGTTAAAGTCCATCAGCCGATGACGTAAAATTCCATATGCTATCAGACCAACGTAAATTGATATTGTGATACTTGGATAGGGTGGAGAATAAATTGAATACCACATGGGCCAATTCGAAGAACCTCCGAGGAAGCCGATTGAGCAAGCTACTGCAACAATTTTTATTTGTTGTCTTTTAATATTTTCACTAGTTTTTATTCCCTTTAGGAGCCAGATAAATCCATACAAACAACTCCAAAACCAAAATATCATATATATGTGGAGCCACAATTGGGGAATCGGCCAGAAACCAAAGCCAAACCGAGGTGCGAAGTCTTTGTAATAATTGGACGGTTTAATTAAGAGAATTAGGAAAAAAACGTTTATTAGACTGTATAAGGTTAAAAATTTCAATTTTTGTTTTGTCTTTTCAAGGAGGGAAAATACAAAGAGGATATACATTTGATTAATTAAAATAGTCCCAAAAAACATGACGTTATACCACCTTACAGCCTCATTAAGGTTTGGTGACAACTGCCAGCAAAAGTATCCTAATGTGTATATCGCTATGGAAAGATTTAAAAGGAAGTAACTTCTGTTAAGTGGGCTAGAAAAATTCCGGAGAATGACCAAAATTCCCAAAGAAATACTTGTAAGAAAATTTATAAGGTAGATTACTGCTATCAAACTCACAGAATAAATACCAGTTTAACAATAATTCTTTAGATATTGTTTTTGATTCACAAAACCTTTTGTTTAATAATTTGAGGGAAATCTTTCTCGTTAATATCACTAAAGACACTGTTTGTAATTTCGGTAAATATACTAAGACCTGTCGGGTCCCTATAAAAACGAATATTTTCCGTCTCGATCCCGATACTATTAAGAAGGCGGAATATCTGTCCTTCTCTTCGCTCAATAAGTGTCCAATTGGCCAAATATTCGATCCAGTGTCGATAAGGATTCCCTGCGGCGATGTTGGAGAAGAAAAATTTTCCTAATGGTTTCAACAATTTAGAGATAGATTTTTGGACCAAAAATTTTATTTGTTTATCATTTAGGTAATCGAATAATCCTCCAGCAACGATTAAATCAAATGGCCCAAGCTTTGATAATGTGCCAATCTTGGTAAAAATATTTCCTTCAATAAATTTACATTTACTTCCAATTTCATATAAGGATTCAATTGAAAATTTTATTGCATCTGGATCAGAATCAATTAATACCAATTGAAATTTTTGTCCCCGGATTAGCTTAGTTATCAATCGAACATCGGGAGAACTTCCGCAAGCCATAATGAGAATTTTCGGGCAATTATAAATGCTTTTATTAATACATTCAAGAATATTGAATGCTTGATACTGAACTTTGTTTCGATGTTGTTGGGCGATCATACTTCCCAGTGCATATTGTTCTAATACGAACTCTATTTTCTCCTTATTTGAGTTATTTTTCTGTTTAATTAGCCATTCGATTGTTTCAAAATCACCAATATACCCTCTTGGCCATACTTGCAATCGCTTAATAAAAGGGGAATTGCTATGTATTGCCCTAGCGTCCGAGATTATCTGTAAAATTTTCTCCTTAGGTATTCCGGTTTGTTCACAAATGGCAATTCGGGCGCAAAGATCATGGATTGAAGATATTACTTGGTGGAAAAAAATAGAAGGAGAGGTGTTAGATGAAGAGGCAAGTTTAACAAAGGAATCCACCGCCTTTGACATGTTTCGTTCAGCTAACTCTACAACTGTCTTATTTTCATTGAGGTGAGTGGCATTATTTGAATTTGTCGATATTTTGTCCTTGCCAATTGAGATTTCACAATTATCTTTGTGTTTAGCTGGGAAGCCAACGTTGCAGATTCTCCTATCACTAATTCTCATATTCGTTTGGATGGATTCAAGGAAGTCTTCAAATTCAGGAAAGCTTTCCAAAACAAAACGAGCTCTATAATCAAAATTAAGAGGGCTGCGGTTAGTTCCTAAAAGGGTTATTGGGAAGGATAGATTTGGAAAATTGGGACAATCAAGGTTAATCTCATAATCTTTTATAAGATTCAGACCCTCGTTAATTAAGAATCTTAAACCTCCCCGGCTGATATTGTTAATCTTTGCTTCAAATTCTTTTTTGACCTCGAGATCTTTTAGTTTGACTTTTAAGGGGATTTCGAACCGCGGGTTACTTCTTCTGTCCCCGGCCCGATTTTGGATTTTTTCGTTTTGAGGGATATACATACAAAATATATTGGACAATTAAAATAGCTAGAAATCAATATTTTTCGCATGTAATCAAGCTCAAATCTCATGTTCCAGACGTTGAAAAATGGTGAAAATCAATTATTTAGTTAAGTTGATGAGGAATAACTTGACAAAACCCATCTTCTTTCGTCTTAATTTATAATTCTTTATAAGGGGATGCAGAACCCCATCGTCGTTCCCTTCCCCTCCCCCTCCGACTCCGCCCAGATGTGGCCGTCGTGGGCTTCGACCCAGGCTTTGGCGATGGAGAGGCCCAATCCGGCCCCTTTCGAAGAACTTGATCCGTGGTAAAACCGGTCAAATACCCGGGGAAGGTCTTTCTTCGATATGCCCGCCCCTTCATCAACGATGCGGCAAACCGCCTGGTTTTTCTCCTTTCGCAGGTCGATTTTTATCCGGCCGGAAGAGGAGAATTTGACCGCGTTTGAAAGGAGGTTGGAGACCACCTGTTGAATTTTAACCGGGTCGGCTTCAAGGCGGATCTCCTCCGGAGAATTGAACTCCATCGAAACCCCCTTTTCCCTGGCCTGGAGATCGAACGCCGGCATTTGTGAAACAACCAACTCGGTCAAGGAAAATGGCTTCTTTTCAACGGCCACATTCCCCTCCTGGATTTTGGCGATGTCCAGAAGAGATTGGGTGAAATTGGAGAGACGGGAGGTGTTTTTCTCAATGATCTCCAGATAGTTTTTTAAGCCGTTCATGTCAGTTGGCCGGTTCTCAAGGATGTCCTTGGCGATTTCAATCGAACTTTGGATCGTGCCCAACGGGGACTTGAGCTCATGAGTGAATCCCACGCTGAGTTTTCCTCGGAGCCAGAAGGTGCGGCCGACGAGAAAAGCGTAAATGAGGGGCCCGAGAGATAAAATGAATCCAAAGGCCAGGCTGAATAGGAGTAAGAGCCTCGCCAAGGTTTTTCCTGACGATGAACCCAAAAGTGTCACGGCGGGATAAGCCAACGGGAGAAGGAACGCCAAGAGGACCCCGTAAATCAACACGATGAGGGAGACCTTTTTAAGAAAGACATTGATCTCAAACAACTGATGGCGGACAACGTTGTGGGCGATGATCAACAAGAAAATGGTTAAGGAGATGTACCCAAATGGATAGAGGTGAAGATGAAGGGTGGCCAGGAAATCGATGGAGCCGGTGTAGGCGACGAGAAACCCGATGAGGATGTTGCGGTAAAGACGTTTTTCACCGCGGTATGAGGCTTCTTTCCATCCCTTGTAAAAATTGAGCGAGGCGAGGAAAGCCATGGTGAAGAAAAAAATCAAAAATACAGAGATGAATGTGAGGCCGGCCACATTGTGGTTAAAGAAATTGTAGCGGCCGTAAGGCGTGTCTTTCAGGGAGTAGATTGAAGGGCCGAAGACAATGATGATCAGAAAGGCCGCGGACCCCAATGCGAACCCAACCAAGGGGCTCCACAACTTTTGTTTCCGGAGCTGAACAGAAAAATTGAAAACAGTTGGCGAAATGAAAGGAACCCCAAGGTATCCGACGACAAACCACGGCCAGGCGTCCCGCAGATTCCGGACGAGAGACATCATTCCGTAACCAAACACCCATAAAAAACCCGCGACCGTCAGATAAAAAAAGGACCGATTGATGGGAGACCGCCAATCCCTGGTGAGAATGATGAGGCCGATCAAAATGGCGATGAGGGCGGCCGCCAAATTCAGTATGCCGTGAAGGTTGTAGGATAAATATGGGTTTGTGGTTTCCACTTTGACACTCTCTTAGTGTCAATTTAATCGCATTGGGAACCAGGTTGGAAGAGAGCGGCGGGATTTTTGAGTTGTGTCCCGCTCACTCTAATTGTTTAAGGATCTCCTTGAGGGGACGTCCGGGGCCCAATTGCTCCCGCACAATCTTTCCGCAGTCCGGCAACGGCCCAGTGGGGGGTTGCCACCAACTTAAAATATTCCCCGGTTCATTCAAAAGAGGACGACGGCGTCCCGTCTCTACATTCAGAGCTTGAAACTCCGTCTTCGACTTGGTGGCGTTCGTCATGAGTGCAAAACCCACCCATTTGCTATCGGGAGACCAAAAGGTAAACATTTCAAATTTGGATGTCTTGGCCGTCCTTGTCATTTTTCCCGTTGCCACATCTACCAGATAGAGATCGTTATCGAACATAGGAGTATAGGCCAGCAATTTTTCATCAGGAGAGAGATCCATTCCGCCGGTTCTCGGCAAAGCCTTGACTAATTCCCGGAGGATATTCCCCTTCAAATCTGTTTTCACTAAACTCCCCCCACGATTAACGTCGTCCTTAGGGCCTTCCGGTCGCGCGAAATACAAACTCCTCCCATCGCGGCTCCATATTGGAGATACGGGACTTGTTAGGCCTTCGGGATATGTAATTTTCCAGGCATCGCCAGTTTCGAAACTAAAAATTAAATAGCAGCTGGTATCCCCTGCTTCAACGAAAATAAGACGGCCATCCGGGCTCCATGCAAAGTTCCGCATAGATTCCGATTGAATCCATGTTTTTTCATTGTTCCCATCAACATCCACCGTTCTAAGCTCATAATGAACCACATTGCTTTTTTCCCAATATTTTTCCTCAAATAAAATCCTTTTCCCATCCGGTGAAAGAAGGCCCATCCCACCTGTATAACCATTGCCATCGTTAAACCTCGCTGGTGTTACGATAGTTTTCTTGCAGGATGGTAATTCGTAGAGAACGGTGCCGTTCACCAGGGTTCCGTGAACATCCATGATGTCCGGGCCATTTCGTCCCATCGCCCATACGGGAAGGATAATTAAACCAATTGATAAAAACATTAATTTTTTCATTACATTCTTTCCCTCGCCCATTCGGGCAACATCTGTCGAATCTTCCAATCGAAATTCGGATCTTTTATGCTGACACCCCTTGGCTCCTGCGGCGGATTTTTTTCCCGGTTCAATTGATCCGTCACGAAGTAATCCATATAAGAGTGGTTTTGCTCCAACTCAAAAAGCCCAGGGCTGTTTGACGCCCGCCGGTTAATAATACTTCCCCCATTACCGAATCGCAAAGTAAACCGCACTCCAATTCCTTTGCCGGAGGTATCAGGCGCCAGATTGGGTACCAG
>JAJAPZ010000090.1 GCA_020523905.1 Candidatus Obscuribacterium magneticum | reverse complement strand
TGGTCAAGTTGGCGCGGAATTTAAAGACAAGCGAAATCCTCGATCAAGTGTTTCTCATCGAAGAGGCCTTGGGCCAAAAGATGGAGAGCCTTCTTTTTATGGGCATGGGCGAGCCGTTGTCCAATTATGAAAATCTGAAAGCGGCCCTCAATCTAATCCGGTCTCCGCTCGGGCTCGGGTACGGTGCGAGGCATGTCACCGTTTCAACGTGCGGATTGGTTCCTCAGATCGAGAAGCTTTCGAAAGAGGTCCCAAAGGTGAACCTCGCGGTTTCTTTGCACGCGACGAGAGACGATTTGAGAAAAAAACTATTGCCTAAGTCTTCAAAGTGGTCTATTAAAGAGCTAATTAAAGCGGTGAGGGAGCATTCGAAAGCCACAAACGGCCAAGTGACCTTTGAATATATCCTTCTCGAAGGCGTGAACGATTCGGAACAAGACGCGAAGAGGCTGGCCAACCTCCTCCGGGGTTTCTCCGGCCGCGGAGATTATTCGGTGAACCTCATCAGTTACAATCCTGTTCCGGGTTTGCCATATAAGAAGTCCCCGGAGACGGTTGTGGAAAAGTTTAAAGAGATTTTAAAGAAGAGACACATATCGGTCTGGTTGCGAAAACCTCAGGGGACTGACATCGGGGCCGGGTGTGGACAATTGGGAGAAGGACGATAATGGATCCAAACGACATCAAATTTCAAATGCCTGAAGACAATAAACCTCCGGATAATAAACCTCCGGAGCCGGCGGGGACCAAGTTTAAAGTTTTGAATTTTTTGTCGCGTCCCTGGGTGATCATCTCGATAATTTTGGCCCTGCTCATGGGGTTCGGCTTATACTCCGTCAACCGGGTCATGCTCGCTTTGCTTCATTCGAGGCCCGAGGTGATCGTCCCCCATATCGAGAAAAAGGGACTCCTCGAATCCTTGAGCATAGTGTCGGGTTTGGGGCTCACCCTGGTTCAAGACGGCTCCGAATTCGATGAGACCGTTCCAGCAGGAACAATTTTGAGGCAGCATCCTCCCTCAGGGATGCAAGTCCGCGCGGGGAGAGCCATCCGGGTCATCGTTTCAAAAGGGGGGCGGGTCGTGTTTGTCCCGACAGTGGTTGGAATTCCGCTTCCTGAAGCCCAGAGCAAGCTCGCGCAAGAAGGGTTGCAGCTCGGGGCCGTCACCGAAATTTATTCCCCCGATATCCCCAATTCAACCACGATTTCTCAAGAGCCCTCCTCAGGCACCGTTGTCACCAAAGGAATCCTGGTGGATTTGGTCGTGTCAAAGGGAGCGCCCCCGGCCGGAGCTCCCGTGGCGCCCGATTTTACCGGCCAACCCGTTGAGCAGGTCCAAAGTTGGGCCGCCCAAGAGGGAATTAAGATAAACGTTTCGGAGGATCCCGCCGCGGTGGGAAGCACGGGAAGTGTGGTGAGGCAGCAACCCATCCCGGGGCAACCGTTGATCTATGGGAAATTAAGCGTCACGATCGTCCCGGTCATCTCAGGGGAGCAGGGATACCGGTTCAATTACACAATTCCCGCAAATGAAGGAGAGGTGGATGTCCGGATCAAAGCGAGGAACGCCCAAGGCGAATTTGAGGTTTACAAAGGGAAACATAAAGGCGGGGACAAACTTCAGATCCCGATGACGATTCAGTCAACGACACGGGCCAGAATTTATTTAAACGATAGACTCAAACAGGAGAGAGTGATCGAACCGTAATTTCCTCCCCGCGCCGTACAGCGGGGAGGCTAGGTGGGGCATAAAATAAAATCTTCCTTATGAAAGAGAAAAAAGGACCGTTAATAAGGAATTTTTATTTATACCCCACCTCTCCTCCCCTCTGTGAGACGAGGGGAGGAATCCGCTTTGCGAATGTCACTTCGGTTGATTTTCTATGAACCCATTAATTATCGCCCCATCTATATTGTCCGCGGATTTTGGGCATCTTTGCGATGCCGCCCAGCTGATGGAGAAAGCCGGAGCGGATTGGCTGCACGTGGACGTGATGGACGGCCATTTCGTTCCGAATATCACCATCGGGCCTGTGGTGGTGAAGTGGCTCAAGAAATGCACCAAACTCCCGCTCGACGTCCACGTCATGATTTCCGACCCCATGAAGTTCGCCAAACCTTTTGCCGAGGCCGGGGCTTGGGCGTTGACCTTCCACTATGAAGCGGTGACCTATCCTGAAGTCGTGATCAACGAGATCAAACGGCTGGGCCTCAAGGCGGGGATCTCCATCAAACCGAAAACGCCGGCCAAACTCATTCTTCCTTTTTTAAAAGATTTGTATTTCATCCTGGTCATGACGGTTGAGCCGGGTTTTGGAGGCCAATCTTTCTTACGAGGCGTTCTGCCAAAAATAAAAGAAATTTCCGAATATATCAAAGACAACAATTTGAAATGCCGGATTGCCGTTGACGGCGGGATCAATTCTGAAACGGGGTTTGAAACCGTGAAAGCGGGGGCCCAGATCCTTGTGGCCGGCCATTCCATCTTCGACTCACCCGACCCGATCAAAGCGGTCCAAGACTTAAAATCAATAACAGCCTAAGTAGGAGGAATGATGAAAAAAGTACTACTCCCTCTCCTTTTTTGTGTCGTCACGACTTTCGCCATGGCCGAAGAGCCGTCTATTGAAGAATTCCGCATCACGGGACTTGAAGGAAAAGCCGCGGTGATTCCGCAAGGTTCAAGGAAGGCCTCGCCTGCGGTCAAAAATATGAGGCTCCAAAACGGGGACCAGGTGGTCACAGGGGAAAAGGGCCGGCTTGAAATCGGGACGAAAGCGGGGACCGTCATCGAGTTGAAAGAAAAATCCAGTTTAAAAGTGGACAGTTTGTCCGATCAGATGCACGTCTTTTTCTTAAGGGCGGGCCGGTTTTTGGCGAGATTCAAATCTTATAAAGACAGAAAAGGGCCGTCCTATAAAGTGAGGACCCCCGTGGCGGTGGCATCGGTGAGAGGGACGGATTTGGCGCTCGATATTAATGATAAGGATGAGCTGGAAGCGGGTGTGATCGAGGGGGACGTTCACTTCGACCCGGCGGACGAATCCTCGACCTCCGCGAAAGAGTTGTGGCCTGAAGGGGAAGTCGTGGTCACTTCCTCGGAAGGATTTAAGGTGAGCCCCGGTTCGGCTCCCATTCGGATGCCGGAGATTCCGCCGGCGATCGTTCCGTCCCTCGTTTGGTTTGAAAGTGTCCGGGACCGTGTCAAAACTTTGCAGGAAGAGTGGAAAGATTTGGACCCGCCGAGCCAGCAAGCGCTCCGAAAGACAGCCTTCCGGGACACCATCGATTGGCAAGTCCCCGATAAATTTTTGCCTCCCGCCGTCACCCCGAAAGAACAGCTCCAAAATAAAGCCCTTGAGGTTCCGAAAAGAATCCCTCCCAAAATAAAAGTCGAACCCGTCAAATAATTGTAAGAGAAGTGGGCAAGCCCGCCACGGCGGGCTTGCCCACTTAAAGGGTTACGGGGGAGATCCGGCCCCCTCCCCTTTCTCTGCTTATCTTCCCCTTTAACCAAACGTAAAAAGTGTTTTTGATCAAGAGACCATTAGGGCTTTTTTTATCGTATTCATCCCCCAACCAGCGGTTTGGACAAATTAAACCAGTTCTTTGGAGAAGGAGAGGACTCGGCCCCTTAGGCTGAGATTTTAAGCCCAGACGGGGACGTACCGAATATAACGAGGTGAAGCCCCAGGGTTAGCGACTTTTATCAAATTGCGTTGAATACATTGCCGGATCAGCTTGGAAACAAGTTGGGATTGGCTTTCTGAGAGCTTGAGGCGCTCCCTTAATGAAGCATTCGTCACTTCTTTTTTCATGACATAATGGAGGCAGGTATGTTGGTAGGCCGTTCGCAGCCGTTCAACTTGCGACATCTTCTTATATTCCTTCGGTCCATAAAGGGTTGCCTTAAAGCTATCGGCAAAGCTATCAAAGGTCACGGCCGGAAGGCCATAAAGCTCCAATTCAAATGCAACCTTGTCAATTCCGCTTCCTCTTTCTTCGCAAAAACCCAATTCTCGCATTCGAGAAGCTAAAACCTCATTCCGAGTCCGGGGTTGTTGGTCAATTAATCGATCAATATCCATGCCAGGGAGCAAAGAGCCGGGATTTGTTATTTCAATTCTATCTTCGAAGATTTCAATCTGGACAGAGCTGTCGGTTCGGCTGTAATCGCGGTGGATGACTGCATTGGCAATCAACTCACGTAAGGCCTTGACAGGATACATGGGGACCCTTTTCCGTGTTGCTTTTTCAATGACCTCGCTATAAGGGATCATACCGATGAGGTCATCGATGATTTGGTCAAAAGAGTGGACGAAACCTTGTGTATAAATCTTTTCTTTTTGGGCGCTAAGTTTTGAGGTCCCTATGTATTGGGTCATCTTCACTCCGTATCGTTCGCATCCTGACACCTTTCCAAAATCTTTAGAGGTGATGATGACGCCGAGAAATGTGGGTATAATTTGAGCAGGAGTTCTTGTCGCAAATCTCAAATCAATCATGATTTCAGACGACTTTTCGGGATCGCTCGAGTAAGGCTTTCCTAATCGCTCGCAAACCGGCTTCAAATCTAAATTGTCAATGATTTCTCTAATGTTGGCTGCAAGAACCGGTAGCTCTTCAAACCGTTGAGGACGTGAGGACAGAAGGGCCTGGCGGATTTCTATTTCATCCATCTTGCGTGTCTGCCCGCCACTTCTTATGTAAGAATGCTCCAATCCTTTACCACGCAGGTGAACTGGCTTTTCAACATAATAACCTTATTTGTTCTGATCAATATGTAAAGTATATGTAGAGTATATTTACAATATTATTGATTATCAATTAGATTAGTATTTCCAAGGTTAGCTGTATATTTAACAAAGGGGAAAGGGGAAGGGGCCCCCTCCCTTTATGCTGCTTGGAGAATTTTTCGCAGATGTATCGTGAGGAATTTGAGGGATAGGTTTTCGAACGGCAGAAATGTCTCCAAAACGATCATATTCTTTCGTAAAAATTCAATCTTTTCGCGGTCTGCCCATCTCAGATCAACCTGAGGCAATTCGATCCCTTCGGGACAGATGAGCTGGGTGTTGTCCAATTCAACGCCGGTGGCTTTTTTGAGGAGCTCGGGATCGAGCGTGCTTCCCCGGTTCAAATGTTGCGGATAAGATTCGATCTGAATGTTAACCCTTGCCCCAAACCCTTTCATCTGAGTTCCAACATTTCTATAGAAAGCCAGGAGATTTTTACTCTTGGCCCCCTCCGCCACAAGAATTGTGATGGGTTTTCCCGCTAAGGCCCCCGCGCGCAAAAGCGCGGCCATCATATAAACCCTGCGGTCCTCGTCATTCTTAAATTTGTGATGGAATTCTTCATTCAGAACAAGAACGGGATGAGCGTTCAAATTCAGCTTGTTTGAAATATTTTTTGCCTTTGTTTGATCGACTCCGAGAGCCAAAAGGACTGCCAATAGGAGGTCGGTTTTTTCAGGGGACCAATTTAGATCTGGCGGAAGGTGAGAAAGGAATTCCTCCCCTTGTCCCACAAAGGGGAGGTTAGGAGGGGTCATGTTCACAAGGAAATTTAATTTATACCCCACCTTCCCTCCCCTCTGTGAGACGAGGGGAGGAATGCGATTTCTTCCCAACACTTCGTCAACTGATCGGGGCCCATTGGAAAGGAGATCGATGACGTAAGCTTTATCGCCTCTTGAGATGGCCAGAATGAGATTCCTTAATTGGTCAGCGTGTCGTTCCCGGTTGTTTTGATCCGTTTTTCGAAAACCAAGAGTCGCTCGAAGATTGATTTCCCCCGATTGTCCTTTAGGGTAAGAGATCCAGCCTTCATGGAGTGCGTGGTATAAAATCAGAGGAGCGATGAAAGAAAAAATAATAATGGGATTGAGAGAAGTTCCTCCGTGAGCAAATAAAACGCTAAAGGCCAGAGTGACTGGAAAACCAATGATGATCAGGATAAGACCAAAACCCATTATCAGAGGCGGTTTCTTTTCAGTGGAAGCCCTCGGGCTAAGAAAGGCAAGAAGGTTTTGGAGGATGTTTTTGAAATCCGTTCCAAAGAGAACGTTAAAGATAAAAACCAAAGATGCGGTGATGAGAATGACCGTCCCTAAAAAGAAAAGGAAGGAGGCAAAAAGAGGGGAATTGAAATTAAACGCGAACACTGAACTCCAATCAAGAATGAGCCCGAAAATAATAACACCCAAATCAACCGCCGGCCCCGCAAACTGGACACGGACCCTGTCCATGGGCGCGTCCTTTCCGTGGGTCATACTCATATTTGATAAATCGGTCCCATTAAAAAATGCGGCGAAGAGATTTTCTTGGTTGAATGATTTAAGAGCCAGTTTGAGTTTTTGAAGGATACTTAATCCCTTGAATTGACCGTCAGCCCATAGGTGACCAGATTCATGAAATAGAGCGTGTATGAAAAGGCCCAACTTGATGGTAACCCCGATAATTAAAAAGAATAAGACTGAAAAAAACCACCTGGAATTCATCCATCCACCGTTTTTAAAAAAGGAATTAAGGATGATTGCAATGACGGTGGAATTGAACCAACTATTATTGAGGAGAGAATATAACCAATTGTTTACCCGGGATGCGGGAGCGGTTAAACCTTTTTCTGTCGGAGGGGGAATACTTTTGAGTATTTCTTTTATTCGTTCGATTTCTGAATGGATTCGGTTCAATTCACCTTGCGGGTCATCCCCCGGTTTAGATTCGATTGAAACCAATTCCCTTTGGAAGGATCGCCAAGAACCCGTTCCGCCCATTCTCGCCGCGGTTTGCCTATGGTCCCCATTT
>JAJAPZ010000008.1 GCA_020523905.1 Candidatus Obscuribacterium magneticum | reverse complement strand
CACCCCGCCTCATCAACCGGGAAGATGCCAAGGTCTCCAAAGCCGTTCGAAAACAGGGAAAAAACATGGCGCGAGCGGTTTCTGTGATTGTGGGCGCTCTCCGCCGAGGGAATCGCCTGTTTTTCATCGGAGCCGGCACGAGCGGTCGCCTGGGCATCATGGAAGCCGCCGAATGTCCCCCCACCTTCAACACGCCGCCGTCATTGGTTCAGGCGTTCATGGCCGGCGGTCGTTCCTCCGTTTTCCGCTCCAAAGAAGGCGCGGAAGACCGCGGTTTTGAAGCGGCCCAGCTTATTCGAAAACATGTTCATAATAACGACGTCGTCGTCGGCATCGCCGCCAGTGGTGTGACCCCGTTTGTCAAAGAAGGTCTTAAAGCCGCTCGAAAGATAAAGGCCAAGACGATCCTCGTCACCTGCAATGCCAAAAGCTCGAATGGAGTGGCCGGTGTCGTGATCGCTCCGAAGACGGGCCCCGAAATCATCGCGGGTTCGACGCGCCTGAAAGCCGCCACCGCCACAAAAATGATTCTCAACGCGCTCACCGTCGCCTCGATGATCCAATTGGGCAAAGTTTATGGAAATTGGATGGTCGATCTACAACCCCGCTCCAAGAAACTGAAAGCCCGCGCCATTCACCTCATCCAACGATTGGGACACGTTTCGGGAAAAATGGCGGAACGCCTCTTACGCGACTCCGGTGGGAACGCCAAAACTGCCATCTTGATGGCCCGCAAAAATTTGACCCGCACCCAAGCGGTGTCCCAATTGAAGAAAGCGCAAGGCCGCCTTCACCTAGCCCTATCGTTATGAAGTTCAAATTGAAACCCCTCACCCTGCCCTCTCCCGAAGGGAGAGGGATTGGAAACACTTTGGGCTCAAGGGTGTCGGTTCCCTCTCCCAACGGGAGAGGGACAGGGTGAGGAGTTTCAACTGATGAAATCTAAACTTGCAATAGGTCTCATGTCCGGGACATCGGCCGACAGTGTTTCGGCAGTGCTGGCCTCCTTTATGGGGGATCGGTTTAACATCATCGAACACATCGATCACCTTTATCCCCTGAAGGCCGCGGCAAAAATCCACAAAGGTGGAGCACTCACCGCCGCGGAGCTGTCCTCGCTAAACTTCGAAATCGGAGCCTATTTCGCCGAGGCGGCCCTCAAACTTCTTAAAAAAGCCCGCGTTCATCCGAAACGCATCACTTGCGTCGGTTCCCACGGACAGACAATTTATCACGGACCGCGCGACACCCCGCCGAACACTCTTCAAATCGGAGAACCAGCGGTGATCGCGGAAAAAACGGGCCTTCCCGTTGTCTCCGACTTCCGGCAGGCAGACATCGCCGCCGGCGGTGAAGGGGCGCCCCTCATTCCTTTTTTTGACCATTACTATTTCGGGAAGGGGCCCCTCCGGGCTTTTCAAAACATCGGCGGCATCGCCAACGTCGCCGTCGTCGGAAAAAGCATCCGTAAACCCCTCGCCTTTGACACGGGCCCCGGCAACTGTCTCATGGACGCCGCCATCCGCCTCATGACGCGAGGGCGCAACGCTTACGATCGAAATGGGGAAAGAGCGAAACGGGGCCGATGTAATAGAGACGCCGCCAACCGAATGTTGCGGCATCCGTATTTTAAAGTGGCCCCGCCAAAATCAACCGGCCTCGAAGTCTTTAATATGAGTTCTCTCCTGCGCGGTCGGCCCGATGACGTCCTGGCCACCTTAAATTACTTCACCTGTCTCAGCATTCAGGAGAGCTACCGACGTTTCATCTATCCGAAATATAAAGTGAAGGAAGTGATTGTTTCCGGTGGCGGGGCCTTCAACAAAACTCTCATGAAAAACCTGGCTTCCCTTCTGGCCCCCATCCCGGTGAGGTCCATCGAGACAATGGGAATCCCGGCGAAGGCGAAGGAGCCCCTCGCCTTCGCCTTCTTCGGCTTAAGAGCTTTTCACGGCCAGATCAACCATCTGCCGGAGTGCACGGGTGCGAAAAGTACTCGTGTGTTAGGAAAAATAACCGGTCGTCATTCCGGCGGAAGCCGGAATCCAGTCCGGTGTTCACGTCCTGGATTCCGGCTTCCGCCGGAATGACGGTCTTCTAAGGAGCCATCATGTCTCACTGGTTTTCAGGGCCGTCGAATTTATCCGCGCTTGATTACCTCATGGTCACGGGAGCGGTGGCCGTTTTATTCGCCATCGGCTACTTCGCGGGCCGCCGACAAGAATCCACCCATGATTTCTTTTTGGGGGGGCGGCGCATTCCCCGGTGGGCGGCGTGCTTGTCTTTTGTCGCCACAGAAATCAGCGCCGTCACCATCATCTCCGTCCCCGCCACGGCTTACAAAGAGAATTGGGAATACCTTCAGTTTTTCATCGGCTCCTTTGCCTCCCGCTTCGCACTGGCCGCTTTTTTTATCCCGGCCTTTTATAAATTCAACTGCACCACGATATACGAATACTTGAAGCATCGATTCGGCGCCGAAACGCAGGTCACAGCCACCTGCTTTTTCTTCGTGACGCGCTTGCTGGGATCGGGGGTGCGGCTCACGGTAGCGGCGTTGGCGGTGTCGGTCTTGATCGGATGGGATTTGAAACCGACCATACTTCTTTTTTCCATCATCGCGATTATTTATATCGCCTGGGGCGGCATCAAGGCGATTGTCTGGACCGGCGTGTGGCAGGCGACGACCTTCATCATCGGCGGCGTGGCGACGATCTGGTTTTTTTCCTCGGTGGTCCCCGGCGGACTCGTCGGGATTTTTAAAACGGCCGCCGAAGGGGGCAAACTCAAGGTCTTTGATTGGGGCCCCTCCCCCTTCGACCCCAACTTCTTCACCGCGGCGCGGACCGAGGCCAACATTTGGTGGCTGGCGATATTGAACGGCTTCTTCGGGTCCATGGCCGCCTATGGAACGGATCACGAATTGATGCAACGGCTTCTGACCCTGGAAACGAAGAAGAAGAGCCAGCAAACCACCCTGGCGACCCCTCTGGCGGGTTTGGGTGTCTTGAGTCTCTATCTCACCATCGGGGCGGGACTCTATGCTTTCTATGTGCACAATCCCGGCCTCCCCTTGCCCCAAGAACTGGATAAGATTTACCCCTACTTCGTCAACACCCAGATGCCGGCCTTACTACGAGGCCTCATCCTATCGGTCGTGATCATGGCCTCGATCGATTCGCCCCTGGGATCTCTCACCGCCTCCTTTGTGACGGATATTTACCGGCCGCTTCTGATGAAAGACCGCTCGGACAAACATTATTTGAACGTCTCCCGGATCATGGTCGTCGTTTTTGGAATCATTCTTGCGATCCTGGCCTATTCATTCAGTTTTCTTTCGGGATTTCTCTGGTGGGCGTTTAAAATCGGCGGGGTGACCTTCGGATCGCTTCTGGGTGTATTTCTCCTGGGCTTTTGGACGAAACGAAAAAGCAATCGCGCCAACACCCTCGGCATGATCTTCTGGGCGCTTGTGAACGTTGTTCTTCTCATTCTTTCGGAAAAAAACATTTTCGTTGTCGGATGGACATGGCTGGTTCTTCTCGGCACCTTCGGAACGTTTGTGACGGGATATATCCTTGGACCCATTCTGGAGAAACAAAAAGATGAAAAAGCTCCCTAAGAAAAGCGCCCTCTGCAGTCTCCTGCCTTTACTCCTTCTTCTCATCCCTGACCCCGCCCATGCCAACGTTCTCTGCGGCATCGATGTCCTTGAACGCGACAACTTCGCTTCCCTCACCGGTGCCCATGTGGCCCTCATCACAAATCACACCGGCAGGGACTTACATGGCCGGAGCACGGCGGACCTCTTCCACCAAGCACCGGCGCTCACCCTCGTCTGTGTGATGACGCCGGAACACGGCTTCCGGGGCACCGTTGAACACGGCGTCTCCGTTCAAAGCACCATCGATGAAAAGACGGGGATTCCCGTTTACAGCCTCTACGGGGCCACCACACGGCCGACCATCGAGATGCTCCAAGGAGCGGACACCATTGTGTTCGATATTCAAGACATTGGGACGCGTTTTTACACCTACATCGCCACCATGGGACAAGCCCTCGAAGTGGCGGCCGACCAAAAACTGCGGTTTATCGTCCTCGACCGGCCCAACCCGATTCGAGGGGACATCACTGAAGGAGATATTCTCGATCCCGATGTAAAAAGGTTGACCGGCTACTTTCCCATCCCCATCCGGCACGGCCTCACCACGGGTGAGCTGGCACATTGGATGAATGAGACCCAAGGCCTCAAAGCCAATCTCACCGTGATCAAGATGGAAGGTTGGAAGCGTTCGATGTGGTTTGATGACACCAACCTGCGATTCCGGCCGACCTCCCCCAATATGAGGTCTCTCACGTCGGCTCTTCTTTATTGCGGCATGGGTTGTTTTGAGGCGACGAACGTCTCGGTCGGACGGGGCACAAAGGCGCCCTTCCAATTATTCGGCGCCCCGTGGATGAATGGAAAATCTCTCGCCGCGCATCTCAGCCAGGCAAAGATACCGGGCCTGACCTTCCGCGCCGTCCGGTTCATTCCCAAAAAAGATCTATATAAAAACGAACGGTGCGAGGGCATCCGGATCAGCATTAAAGATCAAAACGCGGCACGGCCGTTCCAACTCTTTCTTCAGGCGTTTCTTTTCATCTACCAGAATTGCCCCGCCTTCAAGCCGAACTGGGAGGAGGTGCGCGTCGTCACGGGTTCGAACCTATTAAAGGAAGCCTGCGAGAAAAAAGAATTTAACGCGGACGCTCTCCTCAAGGCTTACGAAAAGAAGCGTGAGGAATTCCAAAACCAAGTTTCCGCCCTCTATCTTTACTAAAATCCGGATGGGTCGTCATACCGGCGAAAGCCGGTATCCAGGTTTTAAACTGCATGTGTCCGGGAAAAAATTTGTTTTAAAGAGATGGTTCCCCTCCCCGTCAGGGGAGGGGCCAGGGGAGGGGTTTTGATAGATGCCCCCCTCCTGACCTCCCCCCTGACGGGGGGAGGAACAATGAATCCAGGATTTAGATTGAAAGGAGCTTCGATGAAAAAAAGGCACACTCTTCTGACCGTTCTGACGTTCATAACGATTCTTTTTTCTTCTAAACTCTTGAGCCGGGCCAAGGACCTCCAGGCAACGCCCGACACGTTCGACTTCGGCTGGTGCCCGGATAACGCCAAGGTGAGCGCCGAATACACGCTAAAAAACATAGGACCCGACATTTTGCCGTTGCAGTCCCTGCAGCCCACCTGTGGCTGCACCGCCGGCCAATTCACACCTGCGAATCTGGGCACGAACGAAGAAAAAAAGATCGGCCTGACCTTCAACACGCAGGGCTACAAAGGCCTCTCCTTTCACAAGACAGCGAAGGTCAAAACAGACGATCCGACAGAAGAGCTGACCGTCAACTTGGCCGGGCGCGTGGCGGACCCCAGCGCGCAAGTGGCGCCCTTGGGGACGGGCATCGCCGACTTCACGCCGGGCTCCGAACGGACGCAAGTCATCACATTCCAAAATAAAACGGACAAAGAACTGTCCCTTGCCGTCGTTCAAGCGCCGGCCGAATGGGCCCGCGTCGTCTTTTACAGCGAAAAAATAAAACCGACGTCTTCCATGAACACGGAGGTCAAAGTGTCGGGCTCGCTGGAAGAAATGCGGAACACCTCGGTCACCATAGAAGCCGTCGGAGATGTGTCCCCCCACCGCTTCACGATTGCGATCCGGACCGGCCCTCCTCCGGCGGTCTATGTTCCCCTCCAGCCTCCCCCTCCTTCGGCCAGCCCGCAGGCGACGCCGAAGAAAGAGGAAAAGCCGAAAGATGCTAAGGAAAGCAAGCCCAAACCTAAACCGAAATCGAAATCTAAGTGAGGACACTGTCCCCCTGCAAGCGGG
Organism: Candidatus Obscuribacterium magneticum; assembly: GCA_020523905.1. GTDB lineage: Bacteria > Elusimicrobiota > Elusimicrobia > F11 > F11 > Obscuribacterium > Obscuribacterium magneticum. Next base: position 71,710 of record JAJAPZ010000008.1, on the reverse strand, counting down.
GATTCAGGCCGTGAACACCGGACTGAATCCCGCTTGCAGGGGGACAATGAATCGCCATGTTTAAACAAGCAGCTTTTATTCTTTTCATTTCTCTTGCCGCGGGCGCCCTTCGACAGTTGGCTCCCGGCGGCCTATCATGGAAAGGCCTTTGGCCCACCTCAGCTACCTCCGCCTACGACGCCTACAAGATGATGGCTCAACCAGGGGATCCTCCCTTCATCGATCTTTCCGAAGCCGTCAGGAGGCACTCGGAAAAAGGGGTTTTTTTCTTAGATGCGCGCTCCTCCGATGAATTCCTCAGGGGCCATATCGCCGGGGCGCGTTCCCTGCCTTACTATGAATGGGATAAAGTTCGGTTCGCCGCGCTTGAAAACGTCTCCCCAGACGCCCCGGTGATCGTTTACTGCGAAGGGATCACCTGCGAATTGAGTTTCTTTCTCGGGCGTGAACTGGCGAGGGCTGGCTACACGAACGTGAAAATCTTCTACGGGGGTTTCCCGGAGTGGCAAAAAGCCGGGCTCCCCACCGAAAAATGAAAATCCTCGAAAAAAAGTGGCTTTGGTGGTCGCTTCAGCTGGGCTTGGGAACCCTGTTCCTGTTTTCCAGCTTCTATAAAATCGCCTCTCCGAGCACTTTTGCCCACCAAATCTACAATTACAAAATCCTCCCTGCCTGGGGCATTAATCCTCTGGCCATACTTCTGCCTTGGGTACAGCTCTTCTGCGGACTGGCGCTCCTAATAAATAAAGGAAGCAAAGGAGCGAGTTTGATTCTTGCCCCGATGATGCTCACTTTTCAAATCGCTTTGGCTTCGGCTCTTTTAAGCGGTCTCGACATTTCATGCGGATGTTTTCGCAGCGGCGGCGACCCCGCCACGTGGCTCACCTTCGGGCGGGACACGGTCATATTTACCTTAACGGCCCTTCTCCTCTGGCAAGCACTGACGAACTCACATCAGCCCCGCGAAAGCGGGGATCCAGTCCGGAGTTCACGTCCTGGATCCCCGCTTTCGCGGGGCTAATGACATCAGATGCAGCTCTCTGACTTCACCAAAGATATCCAACACCTCTTACTTCAACACTGGACAAAATCCGAAATCGAATCGCGCCTGGAAGATCCGCCTTATTTCTTCGAACACGTTGTTATTCCGCGTTTGGATTACCTGAGGAAGTCCGGCGAGACCGCTCCCCACCTGCGTTTGCAACAAACACCGAAAGGCGAGCTGCGGGTGATTCTTATAGGGTAGGGGTCAAGTCGCGACATGCGACATTTCTGAAACGCTGGTTCACACTAATCTATTTATACGGAAATGTCGCATGTCGCGACTTGACCCCTAAAGGAAAGTGCGGATGACATCGCCCAGGAGGGCGATGCCTTTGTTTATGGCCACATCGGACATGTTGGTGAAGTTTAGCCGGAAGGTGTTATCCCCGCCGCCGTTTGCATAGAACGCGGTTCCCACCACAAAAGCGACGTTCTGCTTAAGGGCTTTTTCAAAGACATCGCTCGCCTTGATGCCGGACGGCAGCCGGCACCAGACAAACATCCCCCCTTGCGGCTCCACATAATGCACCTCTTTCGGGAAATGCCGGGCCATCGCGTTGAGCATGACGCCGGCGCGATGTTTGTACTCCTTGATGATCGCCGGGATGTGCTTTTCCAAATAGCCGCGCCGACAGTAGTGATAGACCGCGTACTGGATGAAGGTGTTCGCCTGAAGGTCCGTCGCCTGTTTGGCATAGACCAGATACTTGATCACATCGGGTTCCGCCAGCACAAATCCCAACCGGATCCCAGGCGAGAGAAGTTTCGAGAATGTCGAGATGTAGATCACCCCCTTTCCCTTGGCCAATTCAAAAAGCGACGGGACCGGCTCCCCTTTGAAGCGAATAAAACTATAAGGATCGTCTTCGATGATCGGCACCCGGTAGCGTGCCGCGATCTCCAGAAGCGCCCGCCGGCGCGGCAGAGACATGGTGATCCCCGCCGGGTTGTGAAAGGTGGGCACGACATAGATGAAGCGGGGCTTCTTCTGTTTCAGCTTCGCTTCCACGGCCTCCGGTGGCATTCCCTCGTCATCCATAGGCACCGTGATGTAGCCAACCTGATAGGAATTGAAATTCTGAATCGCGCCCAAATAGGTGGGATCTTCCACCAGCACCTCATCGCCGGGGTTGAGAAAGATCTTCCCCAACAAATCGAGGGCCTGTTGGGAACCGTTGGTGAAAAGCAAATTCTCCGGCCTCCCGTCAATCCCGCGCTTTTTCAACCAGGCGCAGAGGACTTTTTTAAGCCCCGCATGCCCCTCGGTGATGGTGTATTGGAGGGCCTTTACGCCATCGATCCGGATGGCGTCCTTCATTGCCTGCTCAAATTGCTTGACAGGAAAGGCCTCCGGCGCCGGCAACCCCCCCGCAAACGAAATCACATCGGAATGAGAAGACACTTTTAAAATCTCCCGAATAATGGAGGCCTTCATCCGGGCCGTTCTTTCGGCGTATTGGTAAGTTATTTCGTCCATAGGCCGGCAATAATACGAAAAAACAGGCCCCAATCGTCATGCATGAGAATGGCGGCATCCCGGCGAAAGCCGGGATCCAGGCCGTGAACACCGGACGGGGTCCCTGCTTTCGCCGGGGTGACGATTCGTAGGCCTGGCCGTTCTGATGCACCAATCTTGGTTGAGACGTAAAAAAGTTCTTTAAAAGGCTCTTTGTGACAGAAATCACCTTTAAATTCTTGAAATTTCCATAAAAACTAGGTGTGTGACAAAAGGGAGGCAAAAATATGAAAAACCATACTTCAAAAATCTTCACTCTAATAACCGGCCTGATCTTCTCTGTCAGCCCGTTGTTCGCTGCAGGGCAATCAGGGGGTCTGACTTTTCTCGCCCTTGAGGGGGGTGCCAGATCCGCCGGTCTCGCCAATTCCTTTACATCGATGTTTAATGACATTGGCGCTATGACCTATAATCCGGCCTCCTTGGGAACTTTGGAAACAGGTCAAGCCTCCTTCCTGTATCAAAAGGGCCTCATGGATGACGCCTACGGACACCTCCTCCTCGGCTCCCCGACAAAACGGGGCGGCCTGGGATTCTCCTTCGGCTATTATAACGCCGGCGACATGGAACTCTACGACGGCGTCAGCCCGGAGGTCAGAAGCGTCAACGCGCAAACGGATTTCACCATGGGTGTGGGCGTGGCCCGGAATATCGGCAAAGTCTCCACCGGGATGAATCTTAAATATCTCCAATCCACGCTGATTGAACAGAACACGGCCCGGGCCTATGCCGCGGATGTGGGGATGAGCGTTCCTTTCGCCTCGCGCCTCCGTTTTGGCCTGGCTCTGCGAAATTTCGGGACCGAGGTCAAATATGTCGCCGAAGGCGACAAGCTGCCGCAAACGATCAGCGGCGGGCTCGCCATCAGCCTCTTCCCGTCTAAAGCGCCCACCACCCTCTTGCTCGAAGCTCCTTATTATATAAACGAGCAGGAGACGAACCCTTCCGTGGGTGTGGAAGTGGCCCTGGGACCCCTCGCCGTTCGCGCCGGCTACAAGAAGAACACCGACGCCAGTGAAATCACGATGGGCACAGGATTCCTGATCGGCCCCACCTCCATCGATTACGCTTTCGGCATGGTGGAAAACTTTGACACGCAGCATAAGGTCGGGATGTCTCTGCGCTTTGGCGGCCCGGCCTCCCAGAAATTGGACTTCGCCAAAAAGGCGCAACCCAAACGGGAGGTCGTAGCTCGAAAGGAAACGCCCGCGCCGAGACCTCGGTTGATGGACATCGGATCGCAGCCGACGCTTCGCGCTCCGGCCTATACGGAACCGCCAAAGGCCCGTAAAGAATATCGCATCTACATGGTCAAGAAAGGAGACACACTTCAGAAGATCGCCCAAAAGATGTACGGCAGCGGCAGTCAGTGGAAATCCATCTACACCGCGAACAAACATCTGCTGGACGATCCCACAAAGATCGAAATCGGCCAGAAAATTATCATCCCTTAAGTCGCTTCAAAAGGGCAGGGGGTATGTGAAATGAAAAATAAATCCCATATCCACCTGCCCTCGTCATTCCGGCGAAAGCCGGAATCCAGAAAAAGATTGAAGTCCTGGATCCCTGCTTTCGCAGGGATGACGTCGCGCTGGATCCCGGCTTTCGCCGGAATGACGGCATTGGTCCTTTCAACAATTGCCGTCGCCGCCGATGTCAACATTGACGCCGCCTGGCTCTCCCAGCACGGCCCCGCCCCATACGTTTTGGATCAATCAGATACGATCTACGTACTCAAAACATCTATCACCGTTGACGGCACGGCTTTTTTGCTTGGGAGTGAGACCACACGTGCCACCAATGTCAGTTTGGATTTGAACGGCTACACGATTACCTACGCCAACATGGATTTTACCGGCGTTCAAAATCCGGGGTTTGAAAATGGTTCTTCAGGGTGGGATTTGAGTCATGCTCCCAATGCATCTGTCCTGGATTACACACAGCAATTATTTTTTGACGATTATTCGCTACGCATGGAATCCATCGGCGGCGCGGAAGAATATGTTCTCTCGAGCCCGGTAAATCTCCCCGCCGCAGGGAAATACGCCATCACCGCTGAAGTCCGGGGCGGCCCTTGGGATAAGGTTCTGGCCACGCTGACGCCGGATGGAATAAACGCCAGCTGCAGCAATCATGTGAGCGGGATGCACACGACATTGCAGGGAACGGACATGCTCTGGGGGGTCATCTGCGAATTTGACGTCACCGCTCCGGCCACCATCCGGGCAAAAATTGCCTTAACGAGCGCGGACGGAACGGACACCAGTTTGAATGTCGACGAGGTGGACGTCCGGCCCATCGACGATAATTCCGGGACCCGATCGCTTGGGATGGCGGCCATTAAGCCCGCCTCCTGGAACTCCGAGATGACCGAAATTAAAAACGGAACGATCATCGAAGGGCGTTCAAAAGCCGTTTATTCGTCGGCAATCATCAGCACGGGAGTTCGGAAGATCCATGATTTAAAAATCTACACGAACGGCCTCAACAGCGAAAACATCGATGAAACCTGGAGCGGAGGGGTTGAAATTTACAATAACTATCTTGAGGCCAACGGAAAAACCGCTCTCAACCGCCAGTATTTTTTCTCGATGATTGACTTGGGAAGAACGCCGGGCGGAAACAAGATCTACAACAACATTCTCATGAACGGCCCGCACGTGGGCATATGTCACGGAAATGCCGGAAACGAGGACAATCCCTACCGAAGTGAAATCTACAACAACACGATTAAAACGAAGATTAACGCTTCGAACGGCTTCGCCATCGTTGTCGGGAGCAACCTCGATATTCACGATAATATAATCCAGCCGATCCAGGGGCACGGGCTGGGGCTGGGGCGAGGATCCAACAACGTCCGGATTTACAACAATTTGATCGAACCGAGGACCTGGCCGGGAGCCGAGTATTCCACCTACTTTTATCCGAATTCCTGCCACGGGATTCGCATAAAAAACTACGGATCGGGCACCATCAAAAACCTGGAGATATTCAACAACACCATCATCGGCAAAACCACCCCGCAAAAGCCGAACTGCTACACCGAAGTCATCGGCATAACAAACTACCTGGCGGACGATGCCGACGGCGCCATTTCTCAAGACGTGCGAATTCACGACAACAACATTTCCGTCGAAACCGACGATTATCTGCATCAGCATGCGATTGCTTATAATGGGCAGGGACAGGGAGAGATTTACAACAACACCTTCAAGAGCAACCACATCATCGTCGAATTGTCCGGTGCGGACGACGGCGGGGCAGCGAATTACAAGACATTTACCTCCAACACCTTGGTCAAATCCGAAACTCCGCAGGCGGGATTTCATACGTTGCGATACGGGTATTTTTCCCCGCGCGACAACACCTTCATTGACACCATCGTTTCCAACGGGGCCGATTTAAAAGACATCGCCAGGGGAATTTATAACGACGGCGGTTGCAACGTAGAGGATCCTCTGACTCGCGAAGCGAACCCCCTCACCCATCTGCACGTCGCCTGGTCTTTTAAACTGCACGTCAGAGACCCGTGGGGGTATGGGGTAAGCGGCGCAGTGGTGTCGGCTTATGACAAGAATAACAACAAGGTCCGGGAATTTGGAACGGATGCCAACGGGGAATTAAACACATCTATAGATGAATACACCTATTTGTATGACGCCAAAGGGTCTTATATTAATTACAGCCCCTACACGATAACGATTACAAAACCGGGCTACGACGCCTACTCCCAAAATTTGAGTTTTATCAGCCCAACCGAATTAACCGTCATTCTTAACTCGCCCCTGCCATCCGGCTTTATAGGTCTTACACGGAATGTGATTCATCCCGATATTGGTTCGGAAGCGGCGATCAATTTGAATTTAAGCGAGCCGAAGCACGTGGCGATTAAAGTTTATGGCCGGGACGGCTTTATTAAGGAATTGGCCGATCAGGATTTCCCCGCCCGGATGAGCCAGGTGAGTTGGGACGGCACCAACAGCGAGGGATCAAAAGTGGCGAGTGGGATCTATATCATGATCATCAAACCCGATGGGGAGGAACCTAAAAAAGAGAGAGTGGCGGTGGTAAGATGACTAGGAAAGCGCTGTTTGATTGCGGCATTGTCGTTTTCGTGCTGTTATATGGCCCTCTCATTTCTCTGGCCGCACCTACTTTTACCATCACGGAGCAGGTCGGGGCGCACGGTTCGATGGATCCGCCGGGCAACATAACCGTGTCTGAGAATTCAAGCCAGACGATCACTATCACTCCGGACCCCGGCTATTATACCGAGGCCGTATTGATAGATGGCGCGTATTATGGAGACATTCCCTCATATACGTTCAATTCTATTACTTCGAACCACACCATAAGCGCCTCCTTCAAGCTTGAATCCTATCCCTTGATTATATCCTCACTTAACGGGGCCGTAACGGTAACGCCGAATCAAATATACTTTGATTACGGAGCCATGGTGACATTACAGGCCGAGCCCGATCCGGGCTTTACCTTCGCCGGTTGGCAGGGCGACCTATCAGGGACCGTTAATCCTGTCACACTCACGATGAATTCCAGGAAGGACATAACCGCCGCCTTTACAACCAGCGAAACCTTTACCATCACCGCGTCGGCGGGCGCTTACGGCGCTATAACCCCCTCAGGCGCGTCAACGATCTCTTACGGCGATAGCCAGACGTATGTGATCACTCCCGACGCCGGATACATTATTGAGGATGTCGTGATAGACGGATTATCGTGTGGAGGGCGTTCCACCTATACCTTTGACAACATAACCGGGCCCCACACCATAACCGCAAGCTTTGCCCCGGGCGCAGATAAACTCCCCCTTAAACCGGAGACCTTTGACGTCCCCTATACGCTCCCGACAGGCGGACAAACGTGGACGGTCAATCAGGGAGATGACCTGCAGTCGGTGATCAATAGCGCCAATTTGGGCGACGTCATTGTTTTACAGGCCGGCGCGACCTTCAGAACCCCTTATATCCCCTTTAAGCTTCCCTACAAGAGAGGAAACGGCTGGCTCTACATCATTTCGTCGGAATTGAGCCAGCTGCCCGAAGGTACTAGGGTCGGCCCCGTCGATTCCCTTCATATGCCTAAAATAGTGGCGACGGATGACCCCAATGGCCTGCCCGCTTTAATCACATTGTTCGGCGCTCATCATTATAGATTAGCGGGGATTGAAATCGTATGCGAGAACGCGAACGGTGGCACCTACAATTTGGTCTTGCAAGGACATGGCTTCAAGCACCCGGATACGGATTCTTATTGGGTGTTATCGGCGGCCAGCTCCGTCGACGAGATGCCGCATCACATCGTTTATGACAGATGTTATCTGCATTCGATATCGGACAAAAATTACGCCAGAACAGGAATCAATGCCAACGGCAGTTATATCGCCATTATTAACTCTTATTTTAAGAACTTCAAGGATGGGTCCGACTCGCAGGCCATTCAGGTCTGGGATGGGCCGGGGCCCTACAAAATCGTAAATAATTTTCTGGAATCAACCGGAGAGAATATTATGTTCGGCGGCACAGACCCCGTTATTCAGAACCTCGTTCCGTCCGATATTGAGATAAGGGGAAATTATTTTTACAAGCCCTTATATTGGAGGCAGGATAATCCGGACTTCGCGGGCAAGAACTGGACGATCAAAAATCACTTTGAGTTAAAGAACGCCCAGCGGGTATGGCTGGATGGGAACGTCATGGAGAACAACTGGGATCTGGGTTATAGCGGCCAGCAAAGAGGTTTTTCTATCGTTCTCACCCCCAGGAACCAAAACAATACCGCTCCCTGGTCCGTCGTTCAGGACGTGACCATCACCAACAACATTATTCGCAACGTGGGGAACGGAATGAATATCTTGTCGGAAGACTCGCCGAATCATTCTCTGGTCACCCAGCGGATTTTATTTAAAAACAATGTCATCGACGGCAGCGATCGTGCGAACTATGGCGGTAATGGCTGTTTCGCCGTCCAAGGGGGAAACAGCGTCGGCACGGGAGATTTGTTCATCGACCATAATCTCTGTCTTCATAACGGCACAGGAGGCGGTTTTCTTTTTATGGGCGACTGGCAGTACGTCGCTCGAAACATGACCTTCGACAACAACATTGTGACGAACGGCAATTACGGAGCTTTCGGATCGGGCAAAGGAATGGGCACCCCGGCCTTGGATTACTACACCGGTACTTATAATTTCACCAACAACGCGATCATCAATCGGCCCGGCGATCTCTATTACAGCTATTATGATCCGCCTTCGACCTGGTATCCACCGGGGAATTTCTTCCCGGATGACATCTCTGGAGTGGGATTCACGGATTTCGCCAACAAAAACTTCAGGCTCCTTCCAACCAGCCCCTATAAGAACGCCGGGACAGATGGAAAAGACTTAGGCCCTGATTTCGACGCGCTCGACGCCGCCACTCAGCATGCGATCGACGGCAACGGTACGCCCGTTTCACCCAACATCCCTCCTCGGGTCAACGCCGGCAACAACCAAACGATAGATTTCCCCAATGAAGCCGCTTTGCAAGGCTCTATCTCGGATGACGGATCCCCGAATCCCCCAGGCAAGGTGGATGTTGTCTGGAAAAAAGTCTCGGGTCCCGGATCCGTCATTTTCTCCAACAATAAATCGGTCACCACCACGGCTTCGTTCTCATCCGTCGGGACGTATGTTCTATCCCTCACCGCCTATGATGGCGCTGCCCAAGTCTTCGCATCCGTCACGATCACCGTCCAACTCCCTTCTTCTTCAGGATCGCCCTCACCTGGAGGGAAAGAAATTAATCTCATTTATCCCGACAAGGCCTCTGTCGCCTATTTCACGTTTCACCTCGATGGCCCGAAACACGTCGTGATCAATATCTACGGACGGGATGGCCTGATCAAAGAAATTGCAGACAAGGGTTTCCCGGCGGGTGACAACACGGTGAGTTGGGACGGCACCAATAGCGAGGGATCAAAAGTTGCCAGCGGCATCTATATCGTTATCATCAAACCGGATGGACAGGAGCCCATCAAAGAAAAAGTCGCGGTGGTGCGGTAAAGGAGGCGATCATGAAACGGATTAATAAATTCTTCGTTCTGATCGTATTCGTTTTACTTTCTTTCGGTTCCCAACGCCTTTGGGCGGATCTTTACGACGACTTCAACCAATACTGCCTTCAGAACTTCGGGGCGGAAATTCCGGACGCCAGGGAGTTGGTCTACCCGAAATTTGGCCAGAATCTTTACTTCCTCCCCACCGGTGACTGGATACGCGAATCCCAAAATTCGGTCGCCATCGGATTCGAAACGAATCTTCCCTCTTCTTCCACCGTGAGATACGGCATCAGTTCGGTCAATGAAAATAGCACGCCCGGTCCCGACCGGTACTATTATTTACACCTCCATTATTTAAAGAACTTACAACCCAACACCAATTATATGTATCAACTTGTCGCCACCGATGAGCGGGGCCAGCAGATCACCAGAAACGGAACTTTCCAAACCGGAAGTTTCCCCAACGCCGTCTACATTCCAGGGAATATGGGCTCCCCCCCGTATTTACTGAATCAACCCGATACCACCTACATCGTCACGCAGGACATCGTGGCGCAGACGCGTGCGTTTTCGATCCAGGCGGATGGCGTCACCCTGGACTTAAACGGCCACACGGTGACCTACGACAACGGAACGCCTCTTGTTCAGAACGTGGGCTGGGACCGGTACGTTTACTACGATGACTCGACCTTCGGCGTGTACGTCGGTCTCTGGAACAGGCCGACGGGAGTAAAAATATACAACGGAACAATCAAGCAGGGCGCGAACAATGGCGCCGGCACAATCCAATATGGTTTCAATCCGATTTACAATTGTACCGGTGAGGTGGAAATCGCTGGAATTACCGCAGATTATTCCGGGGATAGCGTCGGGGGAATAATAACCCATTGGGGAACTTCCTATGTTCATCACAATGTGGTTGTCGACCGAGGATCCGTCATCGACAACCGTCATCAAGCCATCCGGGCCATCGTGGGAAGCGGCCCGAATCCCATCCATCACAATCTGGTCAAAAGATGCCGTCAAATAGCGATTGTGTACGAGGGGCCTTATGATTCCAATGAATTGTATATAGACAGCTATGCTACGAACGCTTTCGGCATAGTCCCCTATCCTGGCTTTGAAGTCTCAAACAATAAAATTTTTGGGACTGGGTACCATGTTAATGCCATCGGCTGGAATACTCAGATTAATATTCATGACAACTACATCCACCTGCAAGGGGAGGTACCCAACAATCGAAGCGACGAATACGGCGCCATGTCTTCTGTGAACGGCATCCGCCTCACTCAGTACGGAGGCTCTTTCGTTCCTTACGAAAACAATATCTACACCGGCAATGTCCTATTAATTAAAGGACGCAACGGGACATCGACCATGCGCGGCGTTCAGTTTTTTTCAGACCCTTACGTCAAAAATCTTGTCTTCAGCGACAACGTCGTCAAAGTCATGGTGGATGACGCGCAGACATCCAATGCCGCCTGTGTGGTCGCCCAAGGATTGCCGGATCGCGTGCCGTTGCAACTGCCCATCCTTTATCAAAATAACCGCTTCATCTCCAACATCTGCAATATCCGTTTCATGGACGATTACGGCGGCGGCGGAAACCACGACTTCAAAGGCTGCACGCTGGTGCGCGAAGGAAACGATTCCCGGTACAGGACTCTCATTAACGGCTTTTGGTACTGGGATTCCTACAATAATGACTTCATCGACACCACCGTCGAAGGGGGCGCGAGCCTGGGCAATTACGAGTTCATTGGCACGGGCCGCCGGGATTTCTCCGTCGGCCATTCCCTTTACGTCCGGGCGCAGAATCCCCAGGGCCAGCCGCTCGCCAACCAGACGATCGAGGTTCACGACTTCACGGGGATGCCTTTCACCGGCCGGACCAATGCCGACGGCGTCGCCAAACTGGAACTGATGGATTACACCATGCTGGCGGACCGGAATCAGGCGAATCCGACCCGAATCCTGCGGAGCGGCCACTTTGCCCGCATCCCAAGTTACTGTCCGGTTGCAATCACCGCCTCCATTTTGGCGGAACGGCGCGATGCCAGCAATCCCTACCCGCTGACGTTCGCTCCCCTGGGATCCATGAGCGGCCCGGTCATCGTGGCTGTCAACGGGCAACTTCAAAACGGATATCGCATCGACGTCATCGGCATAAATTTCGGAGCGGCGGCGGGACATGTCACCATCGGGGCGCAGCCCGTGCGCGGGGGCGGCGGCGAAATTGAGCAAAGCCTTGTTTCGTGGTCGGATGAGGTCGTTCGTTTCACCATGAACCAGGGCTCCTTTGCCACGAATCAAACCGTTTATCTCTTTGTCGTCGACGCGGGAGGGCAATCCAACGCCGCCGGTTTTCCGATCGTCATCGGAAGCGGTTATTCCGACAATAATGCCCCCGTCATTTTGAACGCCTCCCCGGCCAACGGCCAAGTCTCCGTTCCGCTCATAACCAGCATTCAATTGGAAGTCACCGACTCTTTGCCGGGGGTCGACCCATCCACCATTCGCCTGGCCGTCAACGGTCTGGACGTCATTCCGGTCATCAACCCTTCTCCTTATGGTTACTACGTGGACTATCAACCCACGTCGCCCCTCGCTTACAACCAGACCGTTCCCGTCCGGACTTCCATGTCCGATCTTGCCGGCAATGCCATGACGCAAACGATCTCCTTCAAGACGATTAAGCGCCCAGCCTATCCCGGCATTTTGTGGGACGCCGTGCAACGCACGGGGTCTACGAGATGGATAGATTCCGAGTACGAGAGTTCCGTACGGATTCTTTTGGAATCGGCACACATCACCGGTTCGGCCGGACAGGTGGTCCTCGAATTTCAGGGGCGCAGCGATGGGCGTGACGCCAAAATCAGAGGCGTCTCCATTGCCGTGGCCGATCTGACCGGCGGTCAACTCGGGTATGTCGATGACAACACCTGGACACAGGTCACCTTTGATGGACACTCCACCTTGACTTGGGGCAGCGATGTTGTGACGATACCTGCCGGCGACACCAAAGTGAGCGACGTCATCAACTTCACCATCGACCCGGCGAAATCCTACTACGTCACTTTAAAGATCGTCACCCCCTCCGTTTACCTGGGGGTGCCGTCGGATTTTGGAGAGCTGTATTATTACAACGAAGATCGTTCGGGTCAACTGGACTGGGGCGATGCCGGTTACGGGAATGACTACCATGCCTTTTCCCGGCTCTATGGAATCGGCGTCAACCCCGTGAATCACGCTCCCATCGTCAACGCCGGGCCCCCGCAAGTCATCACTCTGCCTCAAACCGCCAAACTCAACGGCTCCGCCACGGATGACCAACTCCCCAACGGTTCTCTTTCCTTCACTTGGAGCCAATCCTCCGGGCCAAGTACAGCCACCATCGACAACCCCCAAGCTTTAACCACCATTGTCCATTTCCCTGCCGAGGGAACCTACGTCTTCACTTTGACCGCCGATGACAGTCTGCTTAACGCCAGAAGTGATGTCACAATAACAGTGAGACCGTCTGGATCCGCCAACAATCCCCCGACGGTCGAAGCCGGGCCGAATCAAACCATCTCTTTCGGAAACAGCGCCGCTCTCGATGGCATCGTCACCGATGATGGCGTCCCGGGGCCGGTCACTGTTCAATGGCGGAAAGTCACCGGACCCGGGATTGTGACCTTCGACAGCTCGACCACAATCCATACCACCGCCCAATTTTCGGCGGCCGGAGCTTATACCTTAAGACTCACCGCTTTTGACGGCGAACTGACCGTGAGTGACGAGGTCACCATCACCGTTAATACAAGGCCCTCTGGCGCAATATCGCCGGACTTGGGGCCGCAGAGAAACGTCATTCATCCGTCGATCGGTTCGGAAGCGATCCTCAGTTTCACCTGCGACAAGGCCACCAACGTCGAGATCAACATCTATAACCGGCAGGGACGGGTGAAGGGCCCCCTTCAAGGCGAATGCGCGGTTGGAACGAACAGTTTTTCCTGGGATGGAAGGAATGAGGACGGAGAAGAAGTCGCTTCCGGCATTTACCTGGTGAAGATAAATGACGGCAAAACCATCACCACCATAAAAGTGGCGGTGGTGAGATGAGGAATAACGTCATCACAACGAAGGGCGTCACCCCGGCGAAAGCCGGGGTACAGTCCGGTGTTCACGGCCTGGCCCCCGGCTTTCGCCGGGGTGACAAGAGGGCCTGGAGTCGGACTTTCGCCGGAATGGCAGCTATCACTGGAATGTCGGCGTTAGTCTTTCTGCTTTCGACAATCGCTTTTGCCGACGAGGCGGACTACACGAAATTTAACACCTGGTGCATCAACAATTTAGGCGCCGAAAAAGAACCCCTCGCCTACCAGATGTTTGGAAATTCCCTCAGTTTTCGCGAGGACGGTTTTTGGAGCCACGTTTCGGAAAACTCCGCCGTCATCGCGTTTGAGACCAATCTGCCGGCTTACGCTTACGTTGAATACGGACCGACCACGGCTTACGGAATGCGGACGGATATTCAGGAAAGGCCTTTTTACCTGCACCAGCATTATCTGCGAAATTTGGCACCCAATACTACTTATCATTACCGCTTCGTAGCCACTGACGAACGTGGCAATAGGATCTATTCATCTGATGACGGAACTTTACCTGACCGACAATTTACAACGCTGGCGCATGGTGGTGCCTCCGTGCGTTATATTCCCGGGGATGTACCCGGCCCGACATATCATCTCACGGAGCCGGGGGTGACCTACAGGCTGACTCAGGATCTTGTGGTTGATACCCAAGCGATCGTCATGCAAGGCCAGAATATAACACTGGATTTAAACGGCCACACGATCGTCTACAACAATGTTCATATGGTAAACCCAGGTGGCATGGAGGAATGGGATTGGCTGAGACATCATACCTGCGGAATCCTTGTCTATTATGGTTCTCCGGGAGTAAGAATTCTAAACGGCGTCGTTCGGCAAGGAGCCGGAAATGACAGCGCCGGCGAGCAGAGCGAAGGATTTAGCCCTGTGACCGCACTGGAAGCGCCCGAGATCGCCGGCATCACCGTGATTTACAGCGGCAACCAGGTGAGCGGCATTAAGGGGTGGGGCGAGGTGCATCACAACGTCGTCAGGGACATCGGCACCGATATAGTGAATCGGCACCTGGGTTGTTATGGCATCATGCATTCCAGTCTTGTTCACCATAACCTGGTAAAGCGCGCGCGCCAGACGGCGATCTCCGGTGTGAACGGCCACCGCTGCTATCGAAACGAGATCTACCTTGATTCCTGCGCCACGAATTCGTTCGGCATCGGTTACTATCAGAACCGCGATCTCGTCACCCGAGACAACCGGATCTTCGGCACGGGTTACCACGCGTTGGGCATCGGTATGATCTCCACCGGCGTCGGCGACGCAAAAGTCTACGGGAACTTCATTCATATGAAGACGTTGCCGGAACCGGAACCTCGTTGGGCTGAATACGGCCTGCAGTCAGGTGTCAACGGCTTTCGCGTCACCTGGGGCGGAAATAATATCGAATGGTATAACAATATAGTGGTGGTGGACGCCTTCGGAACCGGGGCGGGGGAGGTCCGAGGCGTCTGGCATGTGCCGCAGGCCGATCAGTCCAACCTGGTTTATCACGACAATATCTTCAAGGCAATCGGCTACGGGACAAAACCCCTGGCCATGGGGGCGATCGACATCTCCGGAGGCGCGGCCACGGACGTTGCGCCGGGCGTATTTCGTAACAACATCATCATGTCCAACTTCTGCAACATATCTTTAGGCGATTCCTACTACGGGTCGGGTTCCAATGGTTTTTTTATAGACAACGATATCGTCCGCCTGGGGAATGACAGCTATTACCGGACGATCTACGGCCGCACATGGGATTTTACCGCAACGGGCCATGTCTTCATTGATTCCAACCTTGAGGGTGGCGCCAATTTCGACAGCTTCGCCTTCACAGGGAATCGAACCACGGACTTTTCCGTGGGCCATTCCCTTTATGTGATTTGCAGAGATAACTCGGGGAATACCTTGTCCAGCCGCGATATAGAGGTGCATGACAATATCGGCCGCACCTTCGCCGGCCAGACGGACGCCTCCGGGCAAGCGAGGCTTCATCTTATCGAAACCACCCGCAAATCGATCGTGGACCAATCCACCTTCCAGACCATAAACCACACCGGCCATTACGCTCAGATGCCGGGATATTATCCCGCTGCCTTGCCATTTGATATCAGCCGGAATGCCGCCAATCCATATCCGCTTGTCTTCACCTTAAATACCGAACCGGCCCCGCCCACCATCATCAGCGTCGGCGGCCAGCTTCTGACGGGAAACCCCATCCGCCTCATCGGATACGGGTTCGAAGGCACTCCGGGCTCGGTTATCATCGCGAATAATGCGGACTTCACTGCCGCCGGCATCAAACAAACGCAGAGCATCATATCCTGGTCGGACACATTCATTCGATTTACCATGAATCAGGGCAGTTTTGCCCAGGGGCAAGCCGCTTATCTTTTCGTCCAGGATCAATCAGGCGAGCGTAATCCACTGGGTTACCCCATCACCATAGGAACCGGATTTACAGACAGGGCGGCGCCCCAACTCCGCAGTATCGCCCCAGCCGATGGGCAGGTGTATGTATCGAGATACACGAATATAACCGTCGTTATTTACGACGACAATCCCGGTATCGACCCGACATCCATCGTCATGACCGCGAACGGCCAAACGGTCAGTCCTCAAATTACGTCGCACCTAACCGAATACACCCTCTCTTACACGCCGCCTTCGCCTTTCGCCTACGGCCAAACCGTCACCGTCGGTATATCCTGCCGCGATTGGGATAACAATTCCATGCAGGAAACCGCCTCTTTCACAATTGAAGCGGCGCCGGCTTATTCCGCCATCTTGTGGAGTGCCACGGAGCGGACGGGGGACTCCTTCTGGAAAAATTCTGGGGTCACCTACTGTCCGCGGATCCTGTTGGAAGGGAGCCATCTGGTTTCCTCGGCGACGCAGGTCGCGTTGGAGTTTCAGGGGCGCACCGACAATAAAAATTACACCATTAAAAGCGTCTCCATCGCTGAGGCCGACCTGACGGCCGGGCGAGGCAACGTTGTCGACGACACCTGGACCAAGGTCACTTTTGACGGCCGCACAGAGGCCACATGGGACTCTGACCAGATCACTGTCCCCGCCAAAGGTACCAAGGTGAGCAACGTCCTCGATTTCACCATCGACCCGGCCAAGTCTTACTACGTGACGTTTAAAGTCGTCACGGAATCCGTTTACCTCAATGTGCCATCGGACTTTGGAGAGCTTTATTACAATCCTGAAGACCATTCAGGGGACATGGACTGGGCAGGTGCCGGCTACGTCAATGATTACCATGCCTTTGCCCGGCTCTACGGCGTCGGCGTCGATCCCGTCAATCGCGCGCCCCGCGTCAACGCTGGCCCTCCACAAACCATTGTGCTTCCCCGAGAGGCGACCCTCACCGGCTCCGTGACGGACGATGGTCTGCCTGCGGGTTCAACGCTGACTTTTACCTGGAGCGAAGTCTCAGGAGCGAATGGGGTTGCCATATCCAGTCCAGCTGCCTTAAGAACCACCGTCCAGTTCCCGGCCGAAGGAACCTATGTTTTGCGGCTGACAGCCAGTGACGGCGCTCTCTCCGGCAGCGGCGACGTCACCCTAACCGTCAAACCGGCCGGAACGGTGAACCAGGCTCCCACGGTGGATGCCGGGCCCAATCAAAGCATCTCTTTGGGTGACACCCTTACACTCAGGGGCACCGCCGCCGATGACGGCTTGCCCAATCCCCCCGGGAGGGTCACAACCACATGGACGAGAGTCAGTGGACCCGGAACAGTGACTTTTGGAAAGGACAGCGACTCAACCACCACCGCCCGTTTCTCGGCCGCGGGCACATACACACTGAGACTCTTCGCTTCCGACGGCGATTTTACCGTTAGTGACGACGTCGCCATCACCGTCATCGGCAGCGGCGAACCCGGCCTCCCCCCCTCCGGCAGCACGCCTCCCGACATCAATCTCATCGATCCCTCCCGGGGCCTCGAAACCGCCACCCTCTACCTCTATCTGGAACGATCGATGCCGGTCAAGGCAGATGTTTTCCACATCCAAACGGGAGAATTTATCAAGACCCTGGTGAACACGGATCTTCCGGCGGGCTTAAACGAAATCTATTGGGACGGCCGTAACGAAGACGGCAAGAAAGTCGCCGCGGGCATATACCTGGTCAAGACACAGAAAGGCACGGAAACAATTGACACCCGCAAAGTGGCGGTGCTGCGGTGAAAAAACATTGCACATGGCAGATTGCACAATGCACAATGAACGTCCTTAAATTTGCAATTTGCATTCTTGCACTTTGCAATCTTCTTCCCTCCCTCTCTTTTGCGGCGGTCCCCGCATTGCCTCAGGCATATCTCGATACCACCTTTTCTCTTCCGACCGGCGGAAAAACGTGGACGGTCCGTCAGGGTGACGACCTGCAGTCAACGATCAATAGCGCCCATATGGGCGACGTCATCGTCCTTCAGGCCGGCGCCACATTCACCGATGAATACACCCTGCCGAACAAAACAGGAACCGGCTGGATCTACATCATCTCGTCCGACCTCGCGGCCCTGCCCGAAGGGAAGCGAGTGGGCCCCGCTGACACGTCGCACATGGCCAAGATCGTGGCCCCGGAGGCAAACTTGGGTGCCATCCGAGCAGCCTGGGGAGCCCACAACTACCGTCTGGCCGGGATTGAGATAACTACAAATTTTAATCGGACAGACAATGTCCAGTACGGGTTGGTCAAACTGGGGTACGACGCGGACTCTCAGGGAGCGGACACCCTCGCCAACCTAGCGGATAACATTATCCTTGACAGAACCTATGTCCACGGCTCGGAAACCGGAAATAATCGCGACGGGATTGTGGGCATGGTCAGGCGGTTCGGATGCGTTGACTCCACCATCTCGGATTTCCACGGCGTCGGATACGAATCGCATGGAATCCAGATCTTCTACGGCGCCGGGCCCATTGCCATCACGAACAACACGATCGTTGGCGCCGGGATCAACCTGTTTCTCGCCGACAACGGCCCCATGGATTACAATCTGTTGCCGCAGGATGTGACCATTCGAGGCAACTACCTCTACAAGCCTTTGGTCTGGAAAGACGTCTGGACGGTGAAGAATCTCTTTGAGGTCAAGGGCGGAAGGCGCATCCTACTTGAGGGAAACGTCCTTGAAAATAGCTGGACGAGCGCGCAGGTAGGCTTCGGTGTCCTTGTGACGCCCCGGGGCGGGCCGGTTGATGACGTCACGATCCAAAAAAACATCTTGAGGGGCTGCGAGCAGGGATTTCAATTGAATCCCGCCGATGTAACGATCAATAGACTGCTTCTGCAAAACAACCTCATCTACAACATCACCGGAAGCATTTTTCAAGCTTATGCCAATCAATTGAATACGTACGAGGATCTGATAATAAATCACAATACCGTTATTCACAGCAACAGGGGCGGGGGCGGTGGATTTTTAGGCTTGGGCATGGCTGAGATTGAGCCGGCTGTACAGAATGTCGAGTTTAAAGACAACCTTGTAACGCACGGCAATTACGGGATTCACGGGGACAACATCGGCATTGGCTTCGTGGCGGTTGATACCTATATCACAAACTACAACTTTGACAAGAATGTGCTAATCGGAGAAGGCGTGGATGCCTCCGACTGGGATATGTATAAGAATCCAGAGTTTTATGGAAATCGCACCGCGTACACGAACTTTTACCTGCGCGACACACTCGGAGAGATCGGTTTTACAAATACCAATTTAAACCAGCCGGCCGACTTCGCTCTTCTGCCGAGTTCGCCTTATCACAACGCCGCCACGGACGGCAAAGACATCGGCGCGGACATTGCCGCTCTTTTGGCGGCCACCGCCCACGCCGTCGATGGGGGCGGGAGGCCGCCTGACAATCCCACGCCGCCGCCCATGCCTCCCAACCCTCCCCCCACACCTCCCTCGCCTATCTCTCCGGATGTCGGGCCAGAGATGAACATCATATCCCCGAAGACGGGGGAAGCGGCGGTCATTAAATTCACGTGCGAGCCAGGAGAGGCCGTGGAGATCAATATTTTCAACAGAGGCGGGCGCGTGAGAGGGCCCGTGAGCGGCGCCTGCGCGGCCGGAACGAACGGTTTTACCTGGGATGGAAGGAATGAGGACGGAGAAGAAGTCGCTTCCGGCATTTACCTGGTAATGATTCAAGTCGGAGACAAAATTCTCGCCGAGAAAGTGGCGGTGCTCCGATGAAAAAACATTGCACATTGAAAATTGTTGATTGCAAATTGAAGTTCCTTCATTCTGCAATTTGCATTTTTGCATTTTGCATTCTTCTTTTCCCCTCCCTCGCTTTTGCCGCCGATCCGGAGGACGTGGATGAAATGATGGCCCGAAAAGCACGGCGCACGTCGGCCTCATGGCCAACGGCGCAATTGGAAGACCGAAACAACCACTTCATTTGGCAACCGGAAACCTTCATGTACAAAGACATTCAAACCGGCCATGAAGTCTGGAAACTGAGCGACACGAACGGGGCGGTAAATTACTATCACAACGACATCACCCTGCCGGTCTGGAGCGCCGACGGGAGACGACTCGCTTTCGGTTCAGTCCGCCCCACGAGCGCCTTTAATAATTACCAAAGCTGGAATAACAGGTACTCCATAATTCTCATGTTTTCGGATGCCAACGGACGTTTTTTGAGGCCAGCTCCCAACGCGCCGAATCGGGCCGTGGGTTCTTACTCCGTTTTCTGGTCCCCGCAGATTCCAGATACCTACTACGCCATGGGGTCAAATTCCCTCGGTTCATCGGCCCAGGGAGGTGTGCTTTACAAAGCGGTTCTTTCCGACCTGGACCTTCAGCGAGGTGAGTTGGTACGGGATTATCCGATGGCAGGGTCAGGAGTTTATCTGGATGTGGTGAGCATTTCCCCGGATGGAAAGCGGGTCATGGTGAGGGACCGCGCCGCCAGCCCGTACAATTTATTGCCCACGACCGTCTTTCCGGAGGGGACCGCCCACAGAGACGCGGCCAATGGCTATTCCTACTACCGCGGACCCGGAATGAGCGCTTATCAAGACACACCCTCCACTTTTAACTATGCCCATGCGGACACCTACCGGCTTATCGGCCCCAATGGCCATCGATGGTTCACGGTTGTCTCCGGCAGCCATTGCCATTGGTATTTAAATACGGTGGGGAGCGCTCCGGACGGAGGCCCGCTCTACACGGATGGAACCGGAGAAATTGTCCCGGCCTCTGGTTGCACTCCCAATCCCTTTATTATTCCTTACATGTCTCATAACGCGCCGGATAATTGGGGCCAATACTCCGTCTTTTCCAGCGTGGACGCCAATCCCATCGGCCCGGGGGTTTGGGATTTGGAAAATAATGTTTGGGTTGTCAGGACTTTCGGCGGCGGAGCCTCGCATCACGACTGGCATGGGTTTACTGACTGGACGGCCTCCAGTCGTGGAACAGGAGGGGATGGAGGATGCCAGGCGGAAGGATACGTAAATAACGACCGATATATAGCCGATCGCCTCTACGCCCAAATTTTCAACCAAGCCAATTCTCAAATCACCGTCGCGTATACTCACACACTTTTCAACGACAACGGCTGCTATAGCGGGCAATATAACGGTTTGACAAGACCCGGCCAAAGCCCCGACGGCACAAAAATCGCTTTCACGTCCACATTTTTAAATCCCAAAACAGGCACGACCGACAGCCAATCAGACATTTTTTGGGCGGTGGCCATGTATCCCTTCCCCCCCACCAGTCTGGAAGTGGCCGCGAACAATGGCGTCGAGATCCGCTGGCTGCCCGCCAAATACACGGATCGCACCTGGACCAATGGCGAAGAGCTATTTGCCCGGGAGATAAAGCAATACCACCTTTGGAGGGCCCCGAGCGCTCAAGGCCCGTGGGACGTCGTCCAAACCATCTCCGCCGAATACGCAAACGACACCTTTACCAACACGCTAAAACCTCGCTTTAATGGATCCTGGGTCAACAGTTCCAACAAAATTTCGATTGGTGACAACCCCGGCGCCGGCACGTGGTACTACGCCCTCACCTCCGAGGAATGGTCCGGCCTTGAGTCCCAAACCCTCTCCCAGATCGTGGGTGTTCAAGTCTCCGGCAGTGGTGTCACCGAAATCGGACGTACCAACGGTATCGCCGGCTTCTGGACCACCAAACCTCAAGCGCCTATGTTCACACGTGACACCGATCCCGCTTCCGGTTATCCCCGCCTCGCCTGGGCCGACCAGGGTGATACATCAAAAATCCGTTATTACAACATCTATTACTCGGACGCCGGCGATCCCCAGGCCATTCAACAACACCGGATTGCTTCACTTCCTGTTGGAACCAACACCTACCTGGACTGGCTGGCGGGATCCAATCCTCACTACGGCGTCACTGCCGTTGACCGCTATGGAAACGAATCCGACATCAACGTCAACGCGACAGGAAACCTCGCCCCCCGCGTCCGAGCTGGAGACGACCAGATCCTCACCCTTCCTGTCTTAGCGGCTCAAATAAACGGACAGGTCACCGAAGAAGAAACTTACACCGCCTCCTGGAGCCAAGTTCGGGGACCCCAAGGCGTCACCTTTGACAACGCCGGCGCCTTATCCACTATCGCTCATTTCCCGGGCGTTGGCGTTTACGTCCTGCGCCTCACCACAAACGATGGAACCTACACCACCTTTGATGAAGTTCAGATCACCATCCGGGACGTCACGACCCCTCCCGGCCAACCCGCTCCTGACCAGCCATTCTCCCCCGATGCCAAACTGATCACCTTCGTCACCAACGTGATCTCCCCCAAGTACGGAGACAAGATCGAAATGAGGGTCAACCATAAAGGCGGGGATCTGAGAATCGACATTCTCAACCGGAAAGGGGATCTCGTTATCACCTTAGCTGAAGGCTCCAGTGTTGCCGGCCTTTACACCTTCACTTGGATGGGTCAAAACAAAGACGGCAAGAAAGTCGCGTCGGGAACCTACCTACTGAAAGTCCAATCAGGCGATCAAATAACCACCGGCAAATTGGCGGTAATGAAATGAAAAAGATCGTCATCCCGGCGAAAGCCGGAATCCAGAAGAGGGTTAAAAACCTGGACCCCTGCTTTCGCAGGGGTGACGAGAGGCGCTGGATTCCGGCTTTCGCCGGAATGATGGCAGGACTCATTCTTCTTTCTTCCCTCCTTTTCGGCGCCGATTATTATGTGGCAACAAACGGCAGTCAAAGCAATGACGGATCGGCCGCGAAGCCGTGGCCGACCATTAATTATGCTCTGGGACGGGTGGCAGGTGGCGACACCATCATCGTGCAGGACGGCGTTTACGACGGCGGCGGGCGCTACTGCGGCACCGCCACCACCCGCTCCTTCGACAATTGGGTCACCATCAAAGCCGAACACCCCTACCAAGCGAAACTGACAAACATCGGCGATGGATCGGGAGGAGGAACCGTCTTTTGCATCTACACCCCGGGCTCGGCCAAAATCACCGTCGAGGGATTTATTCTTTCGAATCAACATCCCAGCTATGTCTGTGGCGACCGTGAACCCTATTACGTCGTCCACTTTCAAGATGCCCAGGACATTATCTTCCGAAACAACATCGTTTATGGAAACAACGCTCCCCGCTGCTGCAATGAACTACTCAAGGTGAACCGCGGGGGGGATCCCTACTACCCCAAGAACATCCTCATCCAGGGAAACGTTTTCTACGACCACCCGAGCGCCGGCGGAACGGACATCATTGATTCGGTCCGGCCCGGCGAATTGGACATCTGCGACAACATCTTCTTTACCCGGAGCTCCCCTCAAGCCCAGTCCTTCATCACCTTGAAAACGGAGGTCCTTGCGGACACTTTGGGGATCACTCCGCGAAGCCCCCGGTACAATATCAATCGAAACGTTTTCTTAAATTGGGACGGCGCCTCCGACCAGGCCTTCATCCAGCTCGGAGAAGACGGTTACGCCCAATACATGATTACGGACGCCTTGATTGAAAACAACCTCATGATCGGCAACTCCCCCCGCCCCATCGTCGCCCCGATCCAATTGAAAGGAGTCCGGAACGTCACCGTGAGAGCCAATACAATCGTTGGCGACCTCCCGGGGAGCTCTTACGGATTTCGCATCGGACCCGAAGCGTCCAACCCGCAGGTGAGAGACATTTTTATTTACAACAACATCTGGTCGGACCCGACCGGCACGATGGGGAGCCGTTTCATCAACAACTTCAACGACGTGGATGTCACCTCCATCCTTCTGGACAACAACCTTTTTTGGAACGCCGGGAACGCTCTCCCCACTCAAGAGGAACCCCCTCCCGGAGCTGACCAAAACCGGGTGGTATCGAATCCAGGTCTTCCCACCGACCAAAGCAACATCGTGCTGCCGGTGTACGATGAGGCGAATCACCAATTCTTAAGCGGCTACCACACCATCCGGGAAGAGTTTGAACGGCTCGCGTTTGCCTACGGGGCCCTTCCCATCAATAGCCCCGCGGTGAGCGCCGCCGACCGGGACAACATGCCCGTCGACGATATTCTCGGCCACGCCCGCGACGCCAATCCCGACCTCGGCGCCTTTGAATACGGGTCGACACAACCTCCGCCGCCGGGGTCCCCTCCCGCACCGGGCGCAGACGGCACGAACGACTTCATCATGAACACAAACGTGATCCATCCCGATTATGGCAACGCTGTCCGTTTTACGGTCCGGACGGACGGAAGAAAACCCGTCAAATTTGATGTCTTCAATACCAAGGGAGATTGGATCGTGAATTTGGTGGACGGCCTTCCGCCGGCAGGGTCGCACACCGTGACGTGGGACGGGAAGAATAAAAACGGCAAAAAGGTCCCCGCGGGCACCTACCTCCTGCGCGGGCAGATCGGGGATGCGGGATTCACTGCGAAACTTTCCGTGGTGAAATAAAACCACACATTCGTCATCCCGGCGAAAGCCGGGATCCAGGTCGTAAACCTTCCCCTAGATTCCGGCTTGCGCCGGAATGACGAGAGACATTGGACCCCGGCTTTCGCCGGGGTGACGACGTCAACAGACCTATTGATGGCTGATATGGTGCGACCACCTTATAGGAGCCCAATAGGGCCTCTTTTACATCGTTTTTTATGATAAAAATCACCTTTTATTCCATGGTTTTTCGGGAGAAACTTGGATGGTGAACTGGAGAAAACGCATCGGTTTTTCAATGGGAACTGGGGGATGGAAATCCCTCGTTCTGACGGTCATCCTTTCCCTCCTCATGACTCCCCTCTTCGCCGCGCCGGAGAATTTGGATGAGACGTTCGACAACCGCAAACCGCGGCGCCCGACAGCGACGTGGGGGTCCCAATATCTAGAAAATCCAAGCACCTACCTTTGGCAACCGGAAACCTTCATGTATCACGACATCGTTACGGGCCACGAAGTGTGGAAGATGTCCAACACGGCGTTGAAACGCACTTACTATCAAATGGACATCGGCGTCTCCCCCTGGAGCGCAGATGGAAAGAAGGTGGCTTTCACGGCATGGGGTCGGGCTCCGCAGGGATACCGAAGCTGGGAACAGGACTATATTTGGATGACCGCCGACACCAACGGCCTCCACCTCAGGCCAACGGTGGAGGCGGGCAGCAGAATTGGTGGAGGTTATTTCCACTGGTCGCCTCAAATCCCGAACGTCTATTATGAGAGGGGTTCCGTACACTACGGAGCGGGTGGGGACCCGACCACGGTTTACAAATCAACGGTGTTGGACGACGGCACCATCGTGCGAAAACCGCTTATTACGGGAGCACCCACCGGAGGTTTCAGCAAAATGATCTCCGCCGACGGCAAAAGAGCCATCGTTTGCCAGTGGAGGAGCGATACGGCCCCTGTCTTCATGTTCCCCATCGTCCTCTGGCCGGACGCGGACGCGCGGGTTCTCCTTCCCAACGGTTATACTGAAAACAGGGGGTTTGAACCCTATGGGAACACACCTTCCCGTGTCATCCGTTACCATGACGCCTACTACGCTGGTGATGGCTCTTATTATTTCGCCATGCCCTCCGGCAGCGCCACCTGGTGGAAAATCCAGACACTTGGTACAGCGCCGGATGGCGGAGGAATGTATAAGTGGGTGGTGACTTTAACTAATCTTACGGGAGCTTTTACCGCCAACGAGCCTCTCGATTTCCCTTCCTCGCGCGCGACCGGCATCTATTTGGCAGGGAGCGGTTCCCAAATGGAATTTTTTGTGAACTCTCCGGAACTCCCCTGGGCAGGGGAAACGATCCGGGGGCGGACCAGCGGGGCGACCGCCGTTTTATCCGTGATTGAAAATCAAAATCCGTTTGGCGAAGTGTCCCCTGAGAATCACGGAGCCATTGCCTGGATATTGGCCTCGTCTCAAGTAAACGGGACCTTCGGCACCGATTGCCGTGACGTTTCGGAACAGGTGTCCTTCTCCCCCTCCGGGGCACGGGCGACGCTTTGGTGTGTATCAACAGTGGCAGGTATAACTCAAATGAATATCATACCGGAGGATCCAAACCATCTCCCCCAACTTGGAGATACGATCACCGGCCAAACCAGTGGAGCCACCGCGCATCTGGATCAGTTCGCCGCAGCCAATAAACTAAGTCCTTACGTTGCCCCCACCAGTAATTATGATCCCAACTTAACCGCTTACTGGTCCCATTTCGTTCCGGACCGGTGGGGCCGATGCGCTCTTTTTTCAAATGTGTCCGACAATTTGCCCCGGCAGGGGAGCTATAGTGAACGGATTGGACCCGGCGTTTGGGACATTACCAACCATCGCTACGTTGTCCCTTCGTTTGGAGGCGGCGCCCAACACCATGACTGGCATGGGTTTACGGACTGGACAGTATCTTCTATCGGCTGGCCCTACATTGATCAAAAAGTGGCCGCTCAAATATACAACGATCCAAATTCGCAGATTGTTATCAACTCCGCCTACACCCGATATGACGGGGGAAGTGATTACGCTTCCTTGGTTCGCCCCGGCCAGAGCCCCGACGGCACCAAGGTAGCCTGGCACAGTGAATTCCTAAACGGCAGGGATGCGGTCGATATATTTTGGTCCGTCGTCTGTTACCCCTATCCCCCCACCGATTTGGAAGCGGGCGACTCCAACAACAGGGTGATGATCCGCTTTCTGCCCCCCAAATACACCGAGCGCCGCTGGATCAACCCCGCCACGATGCAAATTGATGAGGCAAACGGCGAGGTCCTCTATGCCCGCGAAATCAAACAGTACAACCTGTGGAGCGCCCCCGCTCTGGAAGGCCCCTGGGATATCGTTCAGACCGCCCCCGCCGAGTACGCCAACGACGACCGCACCAACACCCTGAAACCCCGCTTTAACGGCAACTGGGTCGGTGATACGAATAAAATCGGCGTTATCGACAACCCCGGCCCCGGTGTTTGGTTCTTCGCTTTGACTTCACAAGAACACTCCAATCTGGATTCCCAGGAGCTCTCCGACATCCTCCAGGTCACCGTGCGAGGCACCGCCGTCGATTATTCCATTGTTCAAATCAAAGGCCGGAAAAGCTTCTGGACCACAAAACCCCGCACGCCGGTCCTCAGTGTGACCCCTGGTTCTATCGCGGGCCACTTTTCTCTTCGTTGGACAGAAACCACTGACTCCAAGGTCAGGTACTACAACATTTACTATTCCAACGCCGGCTCGCCCCAGCTCACGCAAAACTATCGCAGCGCTTCCGTGCCGGTGGGAAGCGTCGCTCCAGGTGAGGCGGTCACACATTTGGATTGGCTGGCCG
The DNA here is from genome assembly GCA_020523905.1 of Candidatus Obscuribacterium magneticum. Taxonomy (GTDB): domain Bacteria; phylum Elusimicrobiota; class Elusimicrobia; order F11; family F11; genus Obscuribacterium; species Obscuribacterium magneticum. The sequence goes on along the minus strand of JAJAPZ010000008.1, from coordinate 44,177 downwards.
ACCCTGCCGCCCCTGCCTACTACCGTATCACCGCCGTCGACCGATATGGGAACGAATCGGACGGCTCCATCAGCGAAGACCCTATCATCAATCCCCACGGGATGGAAGACAAGCTCCAATCCGTGGTCAACTGGATCCACCCGAAGCACGCCGACAAGGCGGTGTTCAGCTTGCTATTGGTCAACGGCGGGGCTGTGGAGATAAAGATCTACGATCAATCGGGTCAGTTGGTGAAAGAGATCCGGGAGGCCTTTGCAGAAGGAGGTCCCCGGCAGGTGGCGTGGGACATCACCAACACGGACGGCCGGTCCGTGGCCAGCGGGGTTTATTTCGCCGACGTCTTCATCAACGGCCAAAAGGTCGCCAAAGGTCAGCGCATCGCGGTGGTGAAATGAAATCCGAAGGAAACAACGTCATTCCGGCGAAAGCCCAAGCCTGCGTCATTCCGGCGAAAGCCGGAATCCAGGACGTGAACACCGGACTGGATTCCGGCTTTCGCCGGAATGACGGCCACATGTCTCATTATTACTGCAGAGACACTCGAAAAGTCATCTTCGTAAGCCTGGTCATCACCCTGACCAGCCTGGCTTTTGGAGACACGCTTATTACCGAAACGCATCTCACATCCCCTTATTATCTTGACACGCCCAACGAGCGCTACATCCTGCAAGGCGACGTCACCGCCGACAAAACCGCTTTCGTCATTATCGCCGAAGGGATCACCCTTGATTTAGGGGGACACACCGTCACTTACGACGACGCTTTGCCCATCACCGTTCCAAACGGCGATTTTGAAGACGGCGGATTGGGCCCAAGCGCCCCGGGGTGGGATTTTACGGGAGCTCCGGATGCGGACGTTTCTTCGGGAACGATTATTAATCCCGTAACGGTTTTTTCGGGGACAAAGGCGCTCCGTTTTCACGTTCCCGCCGGAGATCAATTCATAGCATCCACGTCTCAAGTGACACTGGAACCCGACACCACCTATGTTCTTTCCTTCAAAGCGTTCAATGCGGTCCCCGGCCCTCTTGAAAACCATAACAATACCACCACCCTCTTCGCGAAATTTAAAAGCACATCGACCGAAGTCGTCGTAACAGGTATATGCTGGAGAGGTTTCCAGTACGCCACGGCTGTCTTCCGAACCGGTTCAGCCCCCGAAAGCTACACCATCCAGGTGGGAATCCGGGGAGCTGCGCAAAACATCAATCCTCCGGGTGGATATGTTTATGTGGATGATGTCCGCGTCGAACGATATCAATGTTTCGGTGTCTTATTCGGACCCCCGTCCTGGGCGAGGGATTATAATCCTTACGTCTATCCTGACGTGACCCGGTTCGGCTCGGCTGATCATGCGGTCATCACCAACGGCTCCCTCATTCAAGGCCGGGGCGGGGCCGCGTGGGGCCATGGCCTTAAAGGGGCCAGTGGAAGCGGCGGAGAGTTCTCATATTTAACGATCACCGTTCGTGGCGCCAACACGTTCAACATCGCCCATGATTGGGGGACCCGCCACAAAATCCACCACAACACTTTTAACAACCAAGTCAACGTCATTACCTCGAGGGACCAGTTCGATGGTGCCGTCGTCAGCTTGAGCGGTGGCTCCGACAATGAAATTTACAGCAATACCATCTTAGGGGGGTGCCAAAACGGCATCGTGGCGAACACCGGTCAGGGGGCCCCCAACCGGATTTACGACAACGACATCACCTTGGGAGGAACCCCCATCAGCCGAACGAATGGGTTTGCCATCCAACTCTATGGTGATCAAGGCACCGAGGCCTACAACAATCGAATTCACTGCGGCGACGGTCAGAACTGGTGCCGGGGCATTTTTACCGGCGGTAACGCTCGGGGCACGCGAATATATAACAACACAATCGACGTCCAAAACCTGGCCAATAACCAGGAATACGGCGGCTGCCAAGGCGGGTCCGGCTCCGGGGCGTACGGCATTCAAATTGAAAGTTCCGACGATCTTGAGATCTACGGAAACGTCGTCACGGCTATTGCCAATGACTGCGCCGCCACGGCCTTTCGGGTGAACGGAGCCCTGGCCAACCGTGGAATCTATGTGCACGACAACCAGTTTACGGCGATCAACAGAAGCCCATTGCGGGCGGAAGGCCTTGATCCTCAAGCAAACTCCATCAAGATTGGTGGTGGCATCGACAATCCGAACGCCACCCTCCGGTTTGAAAATAATGTCATCCGCTCCAATTACCGGTGGTTTTCCAACTCGGACATTTCCAATCTCGAATTTCGATCCAATACCTTCGTGATCGGAGATGATCCCGTAAGTCCCTTTGAGCCCCTCGTCGCCTACCGGTATTCTGAGAGCGATAACGGAGCCGTCCGCCATATCCGTTTCATCAACAATCAGTATTTGGATACGGCCTCGCAAAACGCCTTCGTCAACACAAGCATATTCAAAAAGTTCTATTACAACTTTGGCACCGATCCCCTCTCCTCCTTCCACTACAGTTGGACGCTCCGGATCAACGCCGTCGATGAAAACAATCGTCCCGTCGCCAATCGAATCGTGCTCATCGAAGACAAAGATGGGCGGGAGGTCGTCCGCGCCCTCACCGACGATGCCGGCCGCGTGGAGACGGTGCTGGATGAATTCCTAAACGAGGGCGGCGCCAAGACTTTCTACAACGACTACACGGCGACCCTCTTCGACGGTAATTTCGAAGTGAGCGCCTCCGTGACCATGGACCAACCACGGGAATTAACGCTTCGGCTCCCCTACACGGCGAGTGAGGTCACCTTCGGCCAGGATATCAACATCATCCAGCCGGGTGTGAGCCCGGAGGTCCGTTTGACCATGAATTTGACGCAAAATGAGGATGTGCGAATCCGCATTGTCAATCGCCAGGGGGAATTGATGAAGGAATTGGCCAACGGCGCTTATATCGCCGGACCGCACATCTTCATCTGGGATGGATCCAACAACAACGGGGAAAAGGTCGCCTCAGGGATTTACACGGCAGTTATTGATATCGGGGACCGAAGGACGAAAAAGAGAATTGCAGTGGTGAAATAGATGTTCCCCCGCCCTTGACGGAGATCACCACCCGCGCCATGGCCGTCCGGTTCCCTTCCTGAAGAAGATAATAGAAACTGTCGCTCCCGACAAAGCCTTCTATCGGCGAATAAAGGAGACGGCCCGTCTCATCAACGCTGAGCTGCCCGAAAAGGGGCTGGGAATAAATCAGAAGGTTAACTTTCCCCATGTCCGCCACGGTGTCGTTTCCGACGATGTCGAGAACGGTGGCGGTGTCCCCCCTGGCCTCCACGACGTCATCTTTGGCCGAAAGTGCCGACAACGCCGAGCTCCCGCTCCGGTCCAACGTCAATGACGCCCGCGAAACCGACGGCAAAAGTACCAACAAGGCAAACAATAGGATGGGGGAGAAGGGGTCAAGTCGCGACATGCGACATTTCCTAAAGGAAGGGGTCAGGTCTTGTTGCGTCAAGACCTGACCCCTTCCTAACCGAGCGTTCACGTGTGATCCCCCTTACGTTTGATTTGTTACGGCACTTGTTATTTTAACCAATCCCCCCTTAATTTCGCTTTAAGTCCCCGTTAAGTTCCTCTTAAATTGAAAATCGCTTCCCTGGCACGAACGGTGCTAGGTGGTAATTGATAGTGGAAAACAATTAATTTGGCTCGTTTTTGTGACTTATGTCATCTTTAAATTTGCAGGTTTGGAGGGAAAACTAATGATGTGGCAAAGGGGAGGCCAAACCATGAAAAAGCTGATTTTTAACGCGTATTTGCTAGTCGTTTTAATTTCTCTAATCGCGCCAAAATTGCACGCTGCGGGTACGACAGGCGGCTTAACTCTAGCCGCATCCCCCGACGCCGTATCGGCCTCCATGGCAGAAGCTTTTACCGCCGCGAGTAATAACATCGCCGCTTTTCACTACAACCCGGCATCCTTAAAATCCATGAAAACCGGCCAAGCCGCCCTCCTTTACCAAAAGGGTCTTTCGGGAGAGGACTCCTACGGCCATTTCTCCATCGGTGGGCCCTTCCGGAACGGGAGCTTGGGATTTTCCCTCGGCTATTACAACGCGGGGACCATCGACCTATTTGACGGCGTTGAACGGCGCTCCGTCAACGCCCAGACGGACACCGCCATTTCCCTGGGATACGCACGGGACTTTGGCCGAGTCTCCTGGGGTCTGACAGGAAAATACCTCAGCTCCCAATTGATCGGATCCGAGAAGGCCGTCGCCTACGCCGGCGATCTCGGGATGAGCCTCCCCCTTATTCCCCGAGTCCGCTTCGGTGCCGCCATCCAAAACGTGGGCACCCAACTCAAATACATCAATGAGGGTGATCCTTTACCGGTTATGTTTCGCACTGGCGTTTCGCTCCTTGTGGCCAAAGGCCGGACGCCTACGACCATTTTATTGGACGCGCCGTATTATATGAACGATAAAGAAGTTGAGCCCGCGGCCGGTCTGGAAGTTCTGGTTGGCCCCATGGCCATCCGAGGCGGGTACAAAATGGCCGGGGACAGCCGGGAGTTCTCCATGGGTATTGGATTCGCCTTCGGCCCCTCGACCCTCGACTATTCCTTCGGTCTCATGCAGGAGATGGACGCCCAACACCGCGTCAGCCTCTCCATGCGCTTTGGGGGCGTTGCTCCGGACACGACCTTTGCCAGGAAAAGAGTCGTCAAGGAAGAGAAGGTGGCCAAGAAAGAGCCGAAACCGCTTCCCTCCGTCACGTTGAGTGAGAGCCGGCCAACTATAAGGCCGGTGTATGTCAAACCAGCCCCTGTGGCGAGCGATTTTAAAAGCCCCAGCACGCCGCGCCGCATCTATGTTGTGAAACCGGGCGACACCTTGGGAAAAATAGCCCAACGATATTACGGAACATCAAATCAATGGCGGATGATCTACACCGCCAACCGACATCTTTTGGACAGCCCGACCGACATTAAAACCGGGCAAAAGATCATTCTTCCCTAATAGCAGGAGGATGAGTCATGTCTCAGGTGAACAAAAAGAAGGGAGTCATTTCATTTGTTTTTTGTTTATTTTTTTTAGTTTGCAACGCTTCCGCCTTGGACATTGACCAGAAGTGGCTCGATGACCATGGTCTGGCGCCTTACTATTTAGATACGGCAGGGGAAACCTACGTTCTCCAAACCGACGTGAACACGGAGGGGACGGCCTTTGTCCTATTGAATCACGACATCACCTTTGATTTGGGGGGTCACATCGTCACCTTTGGTGATTCTCTCCCCGTAGTGGTTCCCAATGGGGACTTCGAGGAGTCGGGAGGGTGGTCCTTTGGTACGGCTCCCAACGCTGAAAGAGCCCAGGGGACATTCGTTCAACCGGTGAGCGTCTACAGCGGTTCTTATGCCTTAAAATTTCAAATGCCCGTCCCCAACCAATCCATCCGGACCCTGGAAAGCGTCACCTTGGAACCCAACACCACCTACACCATCTCCGCCAAGTTTTACAGCATCGACTATTACAATAACCCGGGCGTCGAAAACGTGAAGGTTTACGTCAAGTTGGACGGAACCAGCATTGAAACCTCCCAAACCGGCATTACCTGGAGAGGGTTCCAGCACCGGAGTGTAAAATTCGCGACAGGGCAAACCCCGGAAACATATTTTCTCGTCGCCGGCATCGAGGGGGCCACCGCCAAGGGCGCCGTTTACATCGATGATGTCCGCATTCAAAAATACATGCACCACGGAATTGTTGCGGGAATAGCCGGTTGGCAGGCAAATCTGGCCCCCGATGTGAAACGGACTGGAGGTAATGGATCCGCCAGTGGGGCCATTCTCCGGAACGGAACAGTTCGCCAGGGCCGGGCGTTTGGAGAGGAATCCCACGGCGTGTTCTTCGCAGCTTTAAACCGCAATATCGAAGTCGCAAACATGAATATCACCGTTCAGGGAGCCAATTCTATAAATATCCTCGTCCACGAGAACTGCCACGGCATCCGCCTTCATGACAATACCCTCACCAGCGACGTAAAAACCATCACCTCGCGGGACAATGGTGACGGCATTATGATTCATGTGGTTCAGGGCGCCAGCGGTGTTGAAATATTTAACAACACGCTCATGGGGGGCCCTCAAGGCGGAATTTCCTTGGCAAGGACTACCGATATATCCAAAATCCACGGGAACACCATCTATCTTAAGACGCGATATTCCAACGGCTTCGGCATCATTTCCCACGACGCCGAGGTTTACAACAACACCATCAATTGCCATGAGGGGGACTATTCCTGCCGCGGCATGTATGTATCCGACAACAGCAACGTCCATAACAACATCGTTCACGCCCGGGAGCTGCCCCGCAATCAGGAATACGACGGCTGTTGTCTGGGAGGCGCCTACGGCGTCCAACTGGAAGGAGGACTCAATATCGACTTTTACGACAACACCGTCTCCGCTTATTCCAACGAATGCGTGGCGGCGGCGTTTCGAACCAACGAGCCGTGGCAGGGAGTGGATGGAAAACCGTGGGGAGATATGCGGGTGAAAAACAACCGTTTTGTGGCGGTTCAACAGGGCCCAGAGCCCTCTTACAGCTTCAAGGCGGACACGATTCAAGAACCCGAAGCGAAACTGAAATTCGAAAACAATATCCTCGAGACAAATTCAAGGTGGATCATTGGATATGATTTCAAAAATCAACTCTTCCGGTCGAACACCTTCGTTTTGAACCAAAAATATGGAGGTCCCTTCCTGCCTTTCATCGATGAAGGAAACGAAAGCGACATCCGGTTTATCGATAACCGTTACGATTCCTTACAAACCAAGCAGGATTTTGTGAATTCCTTTTTCACCAATTCGCGGGGAAATCCGTCCGCGACCGCCTCTTACTATCTCGGTTGGTATTTAACGGTCATCACCCAAAACGGAGCAAGCCCCCTTCCCAACACGTCCGTTTCTGTTTTTGACAAGGGCAATAACCAGGTTTTTGCCGGCCAGACGGATGCCTCCGGATCGGTGGTGGCGACGCTGGACGAATTTAAAATGGCCTCAAACGTAAAAAACATCTTTGGACCCTTTTTAGTTCAGGTGACGGCCGCCGGGTTCGGAACACGCCAGCGGCAAATCACCTTGGATCGAAGCAAGCTGGTCGTATTCAACTTTGGGGCCGACCAGCCTCCCCGGGTGGATGCCGGGGAGAATCAGGCCGTCACGCTTTCGGCCGGGGCCTATCTCCACGGCACATTTATCGATGAAGAAGACCCGCAGAAAGTAGCCTGGAGCCAAGTGTCCGGTCCGGAGGGCGCCCTCCTGCAAACACCGGATCAATTGGATACCAAAGTGACGTTTGCCGCGGTGGGAACCTATGTCTTCCAACTCGTCGGTCAAGACACCGCAGGCAACGAGGCCGCCGGTGAGGTGTCCATCCAAGTCGTGGAGGATTTTTCCTCTAACTACCCCCCGTCCTTATTCGCGGGAAATGATCGGACGATCCTCTATGGAACGCCCCTATCTCTTGACGCCCAAGTCACGGACGACGGCCTGCCGGACCCGCCCAAACTTTTAACGTACCGATGGGAGATGGTGTTTGGACCGGGGGCGGCGGTGTTTGAACCGCCCGATAAGGAAGACACGACTGTTCAGTTCTCGGTGTTCGGATATTACCGCCTGCGGCTGACCGTTTCGGATGGGCAACTCTCCATGAGCGACTCCCTGGATGTTCTGGTCAATGCCGCCGGACCGGGCCAGGAGTTGGGGAATATCGGAAAAATCATCAACTTTATTCACCCCAACGGGCCGAAGGAAATCGTCATCAATCTAACGCTGTCTCCTGGGATTCCCGTTCAAGCGAAAATTTTCGATCGGCAGAGAAATCTGGTGAAGGTGCTGGGAGAAGAATCCTTGAGCCGGGGAAGCGGTCAGATGCGGTGGGACGGCCGCAATGCCGACGGGGACCCCGTCGTCAGCGGCACTTACTTTTTAATCGGCACGGTCGGCAACACAGAATTCAAAGAAAAACTGGCGGTGGTGCGATGAAAAACCGGAGAAACGTCATGCTGGCGAAGGGCGTCACCCTGGCGGAAGCCGGGGGCCAGGACGTGAACACCGGACTGGACCCCGGCTTTCGCCGGGGTGACGATAGGGCCTGGATCCCGGCTTTCGCCGGGATGACGATTTTAATCCTCTTCCCCGCCCTCGCCTTCGCCGACGTTTCCATTCCCGGGGGATTCCTCAGCACTCCTTATATCATGAACCAGCCGGGAGAAAGATATGTGCTGGAAGACGACGTTCACGCGGAAGGGACGGCCCTCTGGTTCTCCGGAGAAAACATCACCCTGGATCTGAATGGCCACACCATCTTCTATGACGAATTGGATATACCGGTTCTTCCCCAGCGGGATTTTGAGGTGAGCAGCATCGCCGATTTAACGGCCGCCGGTTGGCAGATCCCCCCCGATGCCCAGATCGCTGTCGATATTAGAACGATTAATGAAAGAAACCTCCACCTTCTCAACACCGGCGGGAGCACCGTTCTGTCGCCCGCCTTTCAGATCCCCCGGGCCAATTACACTTTTGTCGCCTCCTGCTTCGTCAACGGCCTCACTCCCGAAGATGTCCTGCAAACGCTGACCATTGATTTTATCAATGCCGATACGGGAGAAGCTTACCCCCCCGGCATTGGGTTGCCCGCCGCCCCTCTCCGTTATAACTATGTCACCAAAGACGGCAGGGAGGAGGCCTGGGGGGTGGTATGCACCATCCGTCTGCCGGACACGCCGCGGGTCCGAATCCGGATGAGGACGGATGGCCCGATGTGGATCGACTATGTGGACTTCCGAGGATTTTTCCATCCGGCCGTGGCCTCTAAAAGAGGATCGGTTAATCCCGGCCACCAATACTTCGCCACCGCTGATATGCCCTCCGGAATCGGGAACACCTCCGTTATGAATATCCGGAACGGCCGTATCGTTCAAGGAAACGCCCGGAGCGGAAAAGCCCTTGTGGCTTACGGAGCGGAAAACATCCAGTTGGAAGATCTAACCATTATTATGCAGGACACGCCCGACAACCGGGGCATCCAACAAATCATGGAAGGAGGTGACGGCGTCGCCGGCGGCCATGTGATTAACCGCGTTACCATTGAGGTCCCAACGGTAAACGTTTTTTGGCGAGATGAACTCGGCGCGGCCCTCATGCTGAACGGCCCGGCCGCCATCACCAACTGCACCATCCGCACGGACACCGGCGGCATCCTCCTTTATCCGGGAGGGCAGAATTATCGCGAAGGGGTTCAAATCACCGACAATAATTTTGAATTGGGATTCCGCCACGCTTCCATGGCACGGAATCATTATGCCGCCTGGGTTCAGGAATTCACCCGGCCTGTGATCGCCCGCAATTCCATTACCGGAATCGGCGAAGGCGGAATCAATATCGCCGACTGCCTGGAGGCGGACGTCTCCTACAACACGATCGATATCGCCGGCAAAGAGGATTTGCGTTTCCAATCGACACGGATTGACGCCGATGTCCTGACGGTTTCCGGCATCGTCATTCGTGACTACGGCTATGACCGGGCCGATAGTAACTTCTGGTCGACGCGAAACCGGGTCCACCACAACAACGTCAAGGTGACGTCGGACCCGAGCAAAATGAAAGCGGAGTGCCGCCTTCGCGTCTTCGGCTTCTGGAACCGGAATCGCGGCGTTTTCGACCAAACGAGGGCCGGCGGCAACCTCATTTACGACAACACCTTCGAGGCGATCAATTTGCACAGTACCCGCAATTCCTATGGAACGCCTTCCATCGCAGCGGCCCTCGCCTTCGAAGTCCATGCGCCGACCATGAAGGACCAGTACTTCAATAACACCCTCCGCGGAAACAACTTCCTCATTTTCGACGGCATGCTTGAGGAGGGAGACCGCGGCGTTGAGGTCACCAACAATCGCCTGGTAAAGCTGGATGTCGGTGTGACACCCGCCGTACGCCTAATCAATGGGGTTGGAGCCCCGGAGTGGCGCCCTTTTGAGTGGCTCTATTTTTGGAACGGACACGGATTGGTGGAACGGGACAACATTTGGGAAGGAACGAGCAAATACGACTACTGGAAGAACCGCTGGGATGGCACCTTTCGTTCTGAAAATACTCTAACCATTCAGGTTTTTGACCGCGCCAACCGCCCCCTCCAAAGTGCGGGGGTCACCGCCCTGGACAAGGATGGGCGTATCGTTGCCCAGGCCTATACGGATGCAGGAGGGCAGCTAAAAGTTCCCCTCACGGAATTTCAAGTTCTGGGATACAACAGTGAAACCCTATTCAATCCCTATACGGTGACGGTCGCCTACAACGGCGTGACTCACATGGAATCGCTGACGATGAGAGAACCGACCACCATCACTGTGATCCTGGATGTCGAATCCCTGGTCAATGAGGTGGGGACCGCCGTCAATCTCATCAAGCCGGGCGTCAGCGACAAAGCCGTTTTCCTTTTCGGCCTCGATGTCTCCAAGAAGGTCAATATCAAGATCTACAATCGCCAGGGCCTCGTTAAAAAGGTTAAAGACGAAACCTTTGAAGCCGGCAGCCATGCCGTCGAGTGGGCTGGCGATAACGATGAGGGCGAACCCGTCTCTTCCGGCATTTACACGGCAATGATCGACATCGACGGGCAGAAAACCATCAAGAAAGTGGCGGTGATGCGATGAACCTGCGGTTCACGAAAATCGAAAAAGCCGTCGTCCCTGCGAAAGCAGGGACCCGGGTCGTAAACCATTATTTGGATTCCTGCGTTCGCAGGAATGACGGTAGGCGCTGGATTCCTGCTTTCGCAGGAATGACGGCCAGAGCTTTTGCGGGAATGGCGGCTTTGGCCTTTCTTGTTCCCACCCTCGCCTTCGCCGCCGGGCCTGCGGCGGTCCTCGCATTGCCTCAGGCGGTCCTCGATACCACCTATTCTCTTCCGACCGGCGGAAAAACATGGACGGTCAATCAGGGAGACGACCTGCAGTCGGTGATTAATAGCGCCAATTTGGGCGATGTCATCGTGGTTCAGGCAGGTGCTACATTTACCGGACAATATGTACTACCGAACAAGACCGGAACCGGCTGGGTTTACATCATATCATCGGCTCTATCTTCACTTCCCGAAGGCGAGCGTGTGGGGCCGTCCGACACGGCAAACATGGCGAAGATCGTTGCCCCGGCCGCATGGCGCGCAGCCATCCGGGCGGACTGGGGCGCCCACAACTACCGCTTTGCCGGGATTGAAATCACAACGAATTATAATCAGACAGACGTTCTCCAGTACGGGCTGGTCAAGCTGGGCTACAATGCGAACAGTCAGGTGGCAAGTACCCTCAGCAACTTAGCCGATAACATCATCTTTGACAGGGTCTACTTACACGGAACTGCCACCGGAAACAATCGCGACGGGATTTTCGCATGCGTCAGAAGACTCGGCATCGTTGACTCCTATGTCTCAGATTTCCACGCAATCGGAAACGACAACCAGGGAATCCACGTCTACTACGGCGCCGGGCCTATTGCCATCACAAACAACTACATCGAGGCTGCCGGAATCAATCTGTTTCTCGGCGACAGCGGGCCAATGAACTACGATCTCTTACCTCAGGATGTAACTATACGAGGAAACTATCTCTACAAGCCTCTGGCCTGGAAGGTCGGCGACCCGAGCTATGGCGGAATTCACTGGACGGTAAAGAATCTCTTTGAGATCAAGGGAGGAAGGCGGATTCTCGCAGAGGGCAATGTATTGGAGAATTCTTGGGTTGACTCTCAGACAGGTTGGGGCGTGCTGGTGACTCCAATGGGCGGGCCTATTGATGATGTTACAATCCAAAACAACATTCTGAGGGGCTGCGATCATGGATTCCAGTTGAGTCCCGATGATGTTACGATCAATAGACTCGCTCTGAAAAACAACCTCATCTACGACATCACCGGAATCCTGTTTGGAGCCGCTGCATTTCAATTGGATACATACGAGAATCTGATAATCAATCACAATACCGCAATTCATAGCGGGGTTGGGTCCGGTGTTTTCTACCTGGGTGTGGCTGGGATTGAGCCTGCGATACAGAACGTGTCGTTCCAGAACAACCTGATGACGCACGGCGCTTGGGGGATTGCTGGCCAAAACGTCGGCATCGGCTTCGTGCCTGTTGATACTTACATAACAAACTACAGCTTTGACAAGAATGTGCTGATTGGGGGCTTACAAGATGGAAGGTACGGAGACCGGCCCAATTTCACCAACTTCTATCTGCCGCAGACTATGGGGGCAGTGGGATTCACGAACACTGCTCTCAGCCAGCCGGCCGACTTCGCCTTGTTGCCGAGTTCACCCTATCACAATCTCGCCACCGACGGCAAGGATATCGGCGCGAACATTGACGCAGTCCTGGCGGCCACAGCCAACGTAATAACAGGAGGCGGTACTCCTCCGCCTCCAACGACTCCCAATCCTCCCGGACCCTCTCCCGTATCACCCATCGCTTCGGATGTTGGGCCTGAGAGAAACGTCATTCATCCGTCAATCGGTTCGGTGACGAATATTGGATTCACCTGCGATAAACCCGCCAATGTCGAGATCAACATCTACAACCGGCAGGGGCGGGTTAAAGGCCCCCTTCAAGGCGAATGCGCGGCCGGGACGAACAGTTTTTCCTGGGACGGGAAAAATGAGGACGGAGGAAAAGTCGCTTCGGGCATATACGTGGTGAAGATAAAGGCCGGAGACAAACTCCTCACCAAGAAAGTGGCGGTGCTGCGATGAAGGAAGTTCGTCATTCCCGCGGAAGCGGGAATCCAGGTTTTAAACATTTCTTTAAAAACAAGTTTACAAACTGGATTCCCGCTTTCGCGGGAATGACGTCGAAATGGATTCCCGCTGGAGTTTACCCGCCGTGGCGGGTGGGAATGACGAGTCGGTTTTTTCTTATTCTCACACTGACACTGTACGGGTTTCCTCCTCAACCCGCGCATGCGGCGGACGTCCACATCAATTCCAGCGGCCCTTTCCCAATGATTCTTGACCAAGCGAACACCACCTATATCCTGGACCAGGACATTACGGTAGACGGCACCGCCTTCATTGTAGGGGCGGCCAATGTGACTCTGGATTTAAACGGCCATACGGTTACTTACGGAAATGCCGCACCACTGACGATGGCGAGCGGTTTCTATGCCGGCCAGCCCTTCAGAGATATAGGGGGATTTGAACAGGGAAGCGGAACGAATGTGCCGGGCTGGGACTTGAGCCAGGCTCCCGCCGCGGCGATCGCGCAGAACCCGGATCCGTGGTACATGTGGGGGAACCAGATTCTCAAGTGCTCAAATTTCTCAGCCACTCAGACGATCCTTTCCGACCCGATCAGCATTCCGCTTGCCAACCGCGAGTATACAGCCACCATCATACCCAAGGGGCATTGGGTGACTGTCGGAGACTCTTTGGCGTACACCGTCACGCTGTCCGTCATTGACATCGATGCCGTGACCGGCGCTACGATCGCCAGCAACAGCTCTCCTTCACCGGACGCTGGCTATGGCATCTCCGTGGGGTTCACGCCTACTACGACCAACGCCGTGCGTTTGAAGGTCACGGTCGTTCCCCTTACCACCATTCCCTACTTGTATCTCGACTACGCAACACTGACAGCATCGCGCGACTTCGGGGTCGTGGCTACACACGCCCCTTGGTGGTTCCCCAGCCACTTAAGCACGCCTGCCATCACCAGCGCCGCAGGGAACGCGGCGAACTTCACCCTCCGCAACGGTTCTATCGTCCAAGGCCAGGGCGCAGGATACGGTTCTTCTGCCATTTTCGCCAAGGATTCGCACGCAGACATGATCGACTCCGTGAGCACGTCGGTCATCGGTATCGACACTTACAGCGTCGATGGGACGTATACGAGAGACCTTGTCATCAAGGATTCGACGTTTCAGAGCGATATCGACTGCATTCTCAACCGCCAGTCGTGGCTGGCGACAGTGGTTGTCAATGGCGCGTCCAGGGTCCAGGTGTTGCGCAACAACATTCTTGATTCTCCGGAAGGCGGCATCGCCGCTTTCGGTAGCAATGGCGTCACGATTAGCGGCAATGTGATAAAGAGCGACAGCATTGTCACTAGCGGCTATGGGATCATGCTTAGCAGTGTAGATACATTTGAGGTGTCCCACAACAGAATCACGGCCGGCGTAGGCAAGAGCAGCCGTGGAATCTTGTTGGACGGGGTAGGCTCCTCGCCGTCCAAGAATGGGGTCATCTTCGACAACTACGTGGATATCCGCGAGCGTCCCAACCAGGAGTTCGGAGTAAGGGGTCTTGAAGCGACCGCGTTGAGGTTACGGACTTACTCCAGCGACGGACATCAGAACATTCACATCTACAGCAATACATTTATCGCCAGAACCGGAGTTGGCGGAGTTCACGCGGCAATCGGTTGCCGGATGAGCTACAATCCGGGCTCAACCAATTCTGGAATCTTACTGGAGAACAACACCTTCAAGGGGATCGTCGAAACCTCAGATACAAACTACTACGCTCGTGGTTTGGAGTTCGCAGTCGTTATCGCGGGAATTGATTTGACTCTCAAGGGCAATGTGCTTGAGAGCAACGATGTGTCACTTGGTTTCGGTCGCGACGACGGATATAATGCATACTCCGGCACACTTATCTCCAATACGATCCGAAAGAACACTACGGATGGAGCCGTGCGGACCTACAATGGCATACTCGCCGGATGTGACTATGGCGAGATTCATAACATCAAATTCATCGACATGCGATATGAGAACGGATCCACGCCTACGATCCACTGGGACGGGTATGGAACTAAGGACATATCGGTCGGCTGGCTGGTCAGCGTCCATGCCCACAACGGCACAACCCCTCTCTCCGGCGCCTCCGTTGATATATTAGACAAAGACAAGAACCTTCTTTTGTCTCGGACCGCCGAATCCAATGGACAAGCAAACGAGCTCCCCACCATCGCCACCGTTTACCGGCAGCTGACCTCCGACCCCAACCAAATCACCACGGAGAATTTGAATCCTCTCACTGTCCAGGTCATCAGCGGCTCCCAGATGATGACTCAAGCCCTCACCCTCGACCGCAACACCACCCTCGATTTCGACTTCGGCTCCGGAACGGTCATTACGATCACACCCAGCCCTACTCCTTCTCCCACTCCCTTGCCGACATCTCCCGTCACTCGAGAGGTGGAACCGGAGCGCAACGTTATCCATCCGGCCATCGGGTCAGACGCCATCATCAACTTCACCTGTGATAAGCCCTTGGAGGAGGTGGAAATCAATATCTACATTCGAGGGCGATTGGTGAGGAAACTTCTGAAAGGGACGTTTGACGCGGGCCTGCACAGCGCCCGATGGGACGGACGAAACGACGACGGCGAGGAAGTGGCCTCCGGCATTTACTTTGTGAAAATCACAGCCGGAGAGGAGCTCACTACCAAGAAAGTGGCGGTGGTGAGATGAAAAATAGGAGGTGTAAATTGAAAAAGAATAATTCAAGGATTTTCTACGTTCTGGCTCTTGTCGGCAGTCTTATTTTGTCCGCATCAATCAGCTGGGCAGAAAGCCATCAGACAACAAATCAAGGAAACCCGGCACCCGCTAATGCTCCCATCCAGATGGATAAGAGGCGCTTCGGCGATAGAGGCCAATGGGTCAAGGACGCGGACGGAATCAAGGCCGTCGTCGGAAAGGGCCGACTCCGGACGACACCGGAGAGACTCGGCAAAATAGAAGATGAACCTCTCCCCTGCCGCGCTGAGATCTTTTTCGAAGCGCCCGTCTTCGAATTTTCAGACACCGGAGGCGAGAGAATCCTTATGAAAACGATGAATGGCCAGGCCCTCCCTTATGCGGATAGCGTTCCCGGCGCGCCGAGGCTGCCCGTATACACGGTGAAACTGCTTCTCCCAAATGAAGAGAGCACTCACCGCGAGATTGTGGGGGTCAAAATCAAACCGCAAGCCCTGACGCCGGTGGAAGGAACACACCAGTTGGCGTGCGTTCAGCAGCCTTTCCCTATAGGCGAAGAGGCCAAGATAACGCCTCCGGATCCGGAGATCTACGGTTCAAATGAGCCCTTTCCCACAAACGCGGCGGAGAATCAGATGGTGCAGGCCATGAGGGGCTACGACATCTTCCTGGTGAATGTCTGTCCCGTCGTTTATGAGCCGGCCTCAGGAAAAATCTCCTATTACAAAAAGATGGCGGTTTATGTCTTGACCGCCGAGCAAGCCCGGATGCAGCCATTCGACGCGGGGAGGGGTGCGAAGATTAAGGCCAGGCCGAAGGACGCCGACAAGGTGCGCGGTTTTGTGAATAACAAGGATGATCGGAATATATTTGAGACTTATTCATCACCGTAAAATCGAATGAAGATAAACGCCATTTATAAAAGCAAAATCCTGAATATTCTCATTGCTGCCTCGGTGGTGTTGAGCACCCCCGCGGTTCCGGTATCTGCTCAAGAGGCCCCTTTATCCTTACCGGGGCCAGGGCCATACGATTACGTGATCATCACCAGCAATGCCTTAAAGGACAGTTTTCAGCCGCTTATCGACCGTAAAATAAGCAAGGGGCTTACCGCCGCCATCGTCACCACAGAATATATTTACGCCAACTACACAGGCACGGAGAACAACGATAATGCGGACAAGATACGAAGCTTTATCCGCGATTCCTATCTGAACCGCGGCACGCAATGGGTGTTGTTGGGAGGCGACGTAGAAGTGGTGCCAGCCAGGGGGGTCTTTGCACAAGTGGGAACGGACATACAGAACAACCTTCCAAGCGACATGTATTATGCGTGTCTGGATGGTCCCTGGAATGGAGACGGAGATAGTCTTTGGGGTGAATACGGCGACGGAGCCGACGGCGGTGAAATAGACATGGTGCCGGAGGTCTACCTTGGTCGCGCGCCTGTGAGCAACACAACTGAGGCGGCCAATTTTGTGGCCAAGACTATCCAGTATGAGACGAGTTCCCATCCGAACAGCTCCACGGTGGTATTGCTTGCGGAGAAGGCGGACTCCTTGACCTGGGGCAGTTCATCGATGATAGCGATTCGGGACGCGACCTTGCCCAATACCTGGAACCTGGTCGAGCGGTACGACACCCCGTCTTACACATTTCAGGGGAGTCTCGTTATCAGCGATCTCAACGCCAGCCCAAATATGGTGGCATCGTCGGGGCATGCGAGTCCGACCACGGATTCGCGGATCACGACGACAGATGTCGGGAGGCTGACGAACGCGTTTCCATACTTTATGTACTCGCAGGGGTGTAACGCCGGATCGTTCGATACGGCCGATGTCTCCATCGCGGAGAAGCACGTGGTATCTGCCCATGGAGCTTTCGCTGTGGTGATGAACGCCCGGACGGGCTGGTACCAGTCGGGGAGTGCGCCAGGCTATAGTCACGATTTCGCATTGGGCTTCTTTGACGCCGTGTTTAACGAAGGGAAGGAACACCTTGGAGAAGCGAACGGTGACTCGAAGGTCGACATTCTGTTGAGTCGCGGCGGCTTGGGAGGAATATATCGATATGTTTACTTTGAGACAAACCTTTTCGGCGACCCCGAAACAGAATTTCAGTTGAG
Source organism: Candidatus Obscuribacterium magneticum (assembly GCA_020523905.1). Taxonomy (GTDB): domain Bacteria; phylum Elusimicrobiota; class Elusimicrobia; order F11; family F11; genus Obscuribacterium; species Obscuribacterium magneticum. The sequence goes on along the minus strand of JAJAPZ010000008.1, from coordinate 26,543 downwards.
TGTCGGAGTGACCAATACCATCACAGCGACGGCAGGCTCAGGAGGCAGCATCTCGCCCGTCGGCGTCGTATCAGTAAATAGTGGAGCCAGCCAGGCATTCACGATTACTCCTGATACCGGATATCACATCGTTGGTGTCACAATAGACGGCGTACCGAACGGAGTTATATCAACCTACGCTTTTTCGAATGTGACGTCTAACCACACGATCAGCGCCACCTTCGCCATAAACGACACCCCCACCAATCAATCGCCGCAAGTCGATGCGGGGGGCCATCAAACGGTCACACTCGCCGCCGGGGCCACCCTTCATGGCATCGTCATCGATGACGGCCTGCCCAACCCCCCAAGCACCATCACCTCCTCCTGGAGCCAACTCTCCGGCCCTGGCACCGTAACTTTCCAAGACGCCTCTCTCCCGACGACAACGGTGCAATTTTCTTCCACCGGCACTTACGTTCTCCAATTGACCGCATCGGACAGCGTTTTATCCGGTTCCGCCACCGTCACCATCATTGTCGCCTCTGATGTCACCACCAATCAGCCTCCCCTCGTCTCCGCCGGAGCAAACCAGACCATCGATCTCTTCGCCGCCGCCTCTTTATCCGGCTCCGCTTCCGACGACGGACTCCCCAATCCCCCCGGACGCCTCACCACCGCCTGGACCAAAGCCACCGGCCCCGGCACCGTCGCCTTTGCCGACGCCTCTGCGCTTGCCACGACGGCTACTTTCTCCGCTCCCGGCGTATACACCCTGCGCCTCACCGCCACAGACAGTCAATTCGCCTCCAGCAATGATTTAACCATCACCGTTACCGTCAACAACCAGGCCCCCGCGGTCGACGCCGGAAACAATATCATCCTCACCTTCCCCGATCCCGCTCCACTGATCGGCTCCGTTTCCGATGACGGACTCCCCAATCCCCCCAGACACCTCACCATCGCCTGGACCAAAGTCTCCGGCCCCGGCGCTGTGATGTTCGACCCCCCCGCTTCCCTGTCGACCACAGCCTCCTTCTCTGAACCCGGCGTTTACCTCCTGCGCCTGAGCGCCAATGATGGGGCCCTCGCCTCTCAAGACGACCTTCAGGTGACTGTGGACGAAAGACGGATGACGGGGGAAGGGCCGGCGGGTATCAATGTGATTCATCCCTCGATCTCCTCCGAGATCGAGATCAACTTCGAATTGGAGGAGCCCATGCATGTAACGATCCAGATTTACGGACGGGATGGACTGGTGAGAGCGCTGGTGGATGCCGACACGCCGGCGGGGAGCCATCGGGCCATCTGGGATGGAAGGAACGGCCAAGGCGAGAGAGTGGCCTCGGGGATTTACCGGGTGATACTTAATCTGGGCGGCAAAAAACTCACCAAGAAAGTGGCGGTGCTGCGATGAAAAAGATCGTCATTCCGGCGAAAGCCGGAATCCAGGAGAGGGTTAAAAACCTGGACCCCGGCTTTCGCCGGGGTGACGTACGGACGCAGCAGTGCCCGCCTGCCGGCGAGGCAGGCTACGTCCGTACATGCAAGAAGAAGGAGGAAAACTATATGAAACGGATTAATCGATGGATTTTATTGGGAAGCTTTCTCCCATTACTGGGAGGGGCCCAACTTCTCTGCGCAGATGCCTATGACGATTTCAATACCTATTGCCTCAACAACTTTGGCGCGAAGATTGAACCTCTTGTCTATGAAAAATTCGGCAACACCCTCCAATTCCTCCTCGCCGGCGACTGGGTGCATGGATCCGAAACGTCGGCGGCCATCGGTTTTGAGACCAACCTTCCCGCTAAAACTCAAGTGGAATACTGGGAGACCGGCGGCCCTCTCCAAACGACCGCCCTCCCCGACCGCTTTTATTACCTTCATCTCCATTATTTGAAAAATCTGAAGCGCAACACCACTTACAACTATCGCTTGGTCGCGACCGATGAGCGCAACATGACCATCCGGTCGGACGACAGGACGGTGGAAACAAAAGATATCGCGGGAGCCATCCATCTCCCGGGCACCGGAGATCTCAGCGGGCCGCCTTTCAACCTCACTCAAGCCAACGCGGTTTACGTCCTCACACAAGATGTGGTCTCACAAACGGCCGGTTTCGCGATTTCCGCCAACGGGATCACGCTGGACATGGACGGCCACACCGTCATTTACGATGACGGAACTCCCATCATAAAGGATGTCGAATGGAATTATTACGCCTACGACTTGCGGGCCTCATACGGAATTCACACCCTTTGGAATTATGAAGACATGAAATTCTTAAACGGGACCCTGAAACAGGGGAGGAACAACGGGAAAGGGAATTTGGGCCATGGATTTGGTCCCATCTTCATAACCAATAATGGCGGAGTCACCGAAGTGGCCGGAATTACCGCTGAATACAGCGGGGATGATTTGGCTGGAATCGCGGTGGGGGCCGATGATTGTAATGTCCATCACAACGTCATCATCGATCGCGGGACCCACATCACCAACCGCCACCAGGCCTTGAGAGCCTTGAGCGCGAACAACACAAACTTTCCGATTCATCACAATCTCATCCAACGGGCCCGGCACCGGGCGATGGATCCGGGGAAGGACGCCCACTCCAACGAAATTTACGTGGACAGCTTTGCCACCAACGCCTTCGGCCTCGGCCCCGCGGACGGCGGGGAGTACTACAACAACCGGATTTTTGGGACCGGTTACCACGTTGTCGCCATCGGCTGGGCGTCCAATATCCACGTGCACGACAATTTCATCCATGTTCAGGCGGAAGCTCCCAACGACAGGGCTGGCGAATACGGGTTATTGAGTTCGGCCAACGGCATTCGGCTCACCCAATACGGCGGCGGCACGGCGCTCTATGAGAACAATCTCTACGAAGGAAACCTCATCGTCGCCAAAGGCCGGAACAATCCCACCAATGTCAAGGGCGTCCAATTCAGTTCGGACCCCAACGTCAAAAATCTCATCTTCCGCAACAATATCATCCGGGCCGTCGCCATGGACGCCCAAACAACGAACGACACCTATCATGTGGTCGCTTGCGTCGCCACGGAAGGGCTCCCTGAATTTGCCGCGCTTCATCTTCCGATCGTCTTTGAGAACAACCGCCTCATTTCGAATATTTTAATGGTGCGTTATATGGAGGATTACGGCGGCGGATCCAACCAGGACTTTAAAAACTGCACCTTTGTGCGGGAAGGCAACAACCCTGAGTTTTATATTTTCCGTGTTGGCTGGTGGTACTGGGACACGATCAATAATGATGTGATTGACTGTCATTATGAAGGAGACGCGAGCGCGGACAGTTACCTTTTCGACGGGTCCGGGCGGCGGGAGCTGAACTTCGGCCATTTCCTCTACGTCCGGGCCCGGGATCAAAACGCGGCCGCCATCGCCAATCAACAAATTGAAATATTCGACATGAAGGGGAACACGTTCACCGGCCAAACGGACGGAAGCGGCGTGGCCCGGGTGGACCTTCTCGATTACACGATGTTTGCCGCTATTGGAGCGCGGACACCGGTGCGCATCAACCACAGCGGCCACTACGCCCGCATCCCCAATTATTACCCGGCAACATTGACTCCGGAGGCCATGGCCGTCCGGGACAACCAGTCCACCCCCTATCCCCTCACCTTTTTATCAAGGGGATCCCCCGCCAACCCCACGATTGTGGCCACCGCCGGACAGCTGGACACAGGTCACATTGTCCGCGCCATCGGCTACGCTTTCGGCGCCACCGCGGGACGGATCATTCTGAACGACCAGCCCGACCTCTCCGCAGGGGTCCGCTTGGAACAAAGCGTTCTCTCCTGGACCAACGAGCTTCTCCGCTTCACGATGAACCGGGGGGCCCTCGCCCTGGGATCGGCCGCTTATCTCTTCGCCACGGATGCGGGCGGACGGAACTCAAATGGATTTCCCGTCGTCATCGGGCAGGGTTTTTCCGACGACGTGCCTCCTTATATTTTCATCTCGGATCCCGCCAACCGCCAGATATCGGTCCTCTCGAACACCAACATCCACCTGGAGTTGGTCGACGACCTGCCCGGCATCGATCCCGCGTCCATCCGCCTGTTCATCAACAACCAGGAAGTGACGCCGGTGATCACGAGCTCCCCGAACGGCTATTTTCTCGACTTTAATCCCCCTGCGGATCTGCCCCACGGCCAACTCATCGAGGTGCGGGTGAATTCCACCGACTTGGACGGCAACGCGGGAACGGATTCCATCTCTTTCACTGTTCAGAAAGCGCCCGCCTACGCCGTCATTCTTTGGGATGCGATGGTGAGGACCGGAAGCACCAACTGGAATAATTCCGAAGTGGAATGCTCCGTCCGGATTCTTTTGGAAGGAGGCCGCCTCACCAACTCCGCTGGCCAAGTCGCCTTGGAATTCCAGGGGAGGAGCGACACCCGCGACTACCAAATCAAAGGGGTCTCCATCGCCGAGGCGGAACTGGCCACCGGCCAAGGCCATATCGTCGATAACACGTGGACACGCGTGACCTTTGACGGGAATTTAACCAACACGTGGGACGCCGACGTCACGACGGTTAAATCGCGCGACACTAAGGTGAGCGACATCATCAACTTTCGTATCGACCCGTCCAAGTCCTATTACGTGACCTTTCAAATCGTCACCATGTCCGTGTTCATGGCGATTCCGAGGGATTTCGGAGAACTCCAGCTCTCCGGCGATCAAACCTCCCGACTGGACTGGGCTGACGTCGGCCTTTCGGCCGACTATCACGCCTTCTCCCGCCTCTACGGCGTGGACAGCGCCCCGCCGCCCCCCGGACCGGCACCGACGGTGGGTGAGGTCGGCCAATGCATCAACATCATAAAAGAAGGCGTTCCCGAGGCGGTCTTTAATTTCACTCTCTCTCAAGAAAGTTCGGTCAAAATCCGGATCTTCAACAACGTCGGTTTGGTTCGGACCGTGATCGACGGCACCCTGCCCGCTGGCGACCACGGCATAAGGTGGGACGGCAAGACCGACAAAGACGCCCGCGCCGCCAACGGCACCTATTTCACCGTGATCGAGCTGGGGTCCTACACGAAAACCATCAAGGTGGTGGTACTCCGATGAAAAAAGCCCGTCATTCCGGCGAAAGCCGGAATCCAGTCTTTAAACACTTCTTTAAAATCAGGTTTACGACCTGGATTCCGGCTTTCGCCGGAATGACGGCCCTTCTCCTTTCATCCTTTGCCTTCGCGGCCGATCCGGCTCTGCCCGAGACCTTTGACACCACATACTCTTTGCCGACGGGTGGAAAAACGTGGGCCGTGAACGCCGGGGATGATCTGCAGGCAGCCATCGACAATTCTTCCTTGGGAGACGTCATCGTTCTTCAAGCCGGTGCAACCTTTACCGGCAGCTACAAATTGCCGAGCAAACAGGGGACGGGGTGGATCTATGTCATTTCGTCCGAACTCGACCAGCTTCCGGAGGGGGTGCGGGTCAAGCCGGAAGATTCCGTGCACATGCCGAAAATCGTGACGCCCGGCACCGATCCCGCTTTATTCTCTGTCTTCGACGCCCACAATTACCGGTTCGCGGGAATCGAGTTCAGGGTGGACGGCCCGAATTACAATCTGATTTTACTGGGCTGGGGTCTTCCGAAGTACACGGACGCCATCTGGCGAATGATCGTCGCCGATTCGGTGGACAAACAACCCCACCACCTCACCTTCGACCGGTGCTATCTCCATTCCACTTCCATGACGGACTGGACGCGCACCGGCATCAACGCCGACGGCCGCACCATCGCGATTATTGACTCTCGTCTCGAGAATTTCAAGGACGGGTCCGACTCGCAGGCGATCCAGATTTGGAACGGAGCCGGCCCGTTCAAAATCGTGAACAACTACCTGGAATCCACGGGTGAAAACATCATGTCGGGGGGCACGGACCCCGCCATCCAAAACCTGGTCCCCTCGGATATCGAATTCCGTCAGAACTACGTCCGCAAGCGCCCCGAGTGGAAATCTGATCATCCCCAATTTACAAAACAGTGGACCATAAAAAATTTACTGGAATTGAAAAACGCCCGGCGCGTGCTCATCACCGGCAATGTGTTTGAAAACAACTGGGGGCAGGCCCAAGGCGGAACGGCCATTCTTCTCACCGTTCGAAATCAAAGCAATACCGCCCCCTGGTCTGCGGTTCAGGACATCACCATAACGAACAACATCATCCGGCATGTGGAAGGCGTCATGAGCATCATGGGCGAAGATTACCAGTGGCCCTCCGGCTCCGAGCAAACCCAACGGATCCTGGTGCAAAACAATGTTTTCGAAGACATATATATTGGGGGTTGGGGATCTCCCCACGGCTTTTCCGTCAGTTCCGGCCAGGGCTTGTCGCCGGTGCTGGACCTCAACATACGCAACAACCTGCTTCTCTACAGCCCCCCGGAAACCGGACTCGGATCGCTTTATGTTTGGTTTGGAACGGATGTCGGAGACATCTCGGCGGAAAACTTTATTTTTGAAAACAACATCGTTTCACACGGGAACTATGGGCTCGCCGGCAACGCCATGACCGAGGGAGTTATCTCCCTCAATGCCTACACGCCGGGCTACAGCTTCCGGAGAAACCTCGTCATCTACCGCCCCGTCGACAGGGAATACGAATACAATCATAGCCACTTCGCAAAGCTCTATCCCCCGGACAACTTCGAGGTCGGAGAAATCGGTGCCGTCGGATTCACGAATTTGTCGGGGGGCAACTACCGCCTCATGGATTCCAGCCCTTTTCAGAATGCCGGCACCGACGGGAAAGATCTGGGCCCGGATTTTGGAGCGCTTGAGGCGGCCACCCTTCACACCATCGACGGGAATGGAACCCTGAGCACCAATCAACCTCCGACTGTTTTTGCCGGAAACGATCAGACCATCGTTTTTCCCTCTGCCGCCCGGTTATCGGCCTCCGTCACGGATGACGGAAAACCCGGTGGAAGACTCATTTATTCATGGCGCCTCGCCAGCGGTCCGGCCGGGGCGACCTTCAGCCAACCCGCTTCCCCGCAAACGGAGGTTCAGTTTACGGGGGCGGGCGTTTATGTCTTCCGGCTGGTGGCTTTTGACGGCAGTCTGACCGGGAGTGATGATGTCCATGTGACCGTCCTCTCCCAGGGCCAGGCCGGGGACTCCATTAAATCCATCAACTTCATTCATCCCAACGGGCCCCATCAGATTGAGTTTAAGTTCGCGGTCAATGCCGATTACTCGGTCTCAATCAAAATCTTCAACTCCCAGGGAACCCTGGTAAAAACGTTAGGAAACGACCAATTCAACCCCTCCGCCGCAGAAATGGTTTGGGATGGAACGAACGACGCCGGCAAAAACGTCGCCGCCGGAACCTATCTCGCCAAGATCATTATCAATGGCCAACTGGTCAAAACCGAGAAACTGGCGGTGGTCCGATGAAAGGGAAAGGGATTCCCCCTGGACAGAAATCTATATACATATTACAATGTTACCAATTCGGTAACATGGATATAGTTATATAGAATGAGCCAGAGAAGCCTTTCCAAACGCGAAGCGGACATTGTCCTCTCCTGGGAATGGGAGAAGCGCCGCCTGGTCACCGTCAAAGACGTCATGAAGCGCCTGCGCTGTTCTTATGGATACGCCCGAAAATTGATCCACGTCCTCTATAGGAAAGGCTGGATCGAACCGCTGGCCAAAGGCCATTACCACGTGGTGGGGGCTGAAAGAGGACCAAAAGGGGTACCGGAAATGAACCCTTATCTCGCGGCGCGGTTTTTCCCCAAACCCAACTTCTTCGCCTACCGATTCGCCTGCATCCATCATGGCCTCCTGACTCAGATTCCTCGTGTCATTCATGTGGCCGTGTCGCGACTCAAACGACCGTTGGAATTGAAAAATGTCCGGTTTGAGTTTATTCCTCTTTCCAAGAAAAGGTTTTTCGGCCACAGGGAGGCCATCGTTATGGGCGAGAAAATAAACGTGGCCGACCGGGAGCGCGCCGTCCTGGACGCTCTGGATCGGCCCGACCTGGTGGGCGGCATTGAAGCCGCAGCGCAGGCCCTCTCCCAAGGCGGCCATAAACTGGATCCCCCCACGCTTCTCGCTTACCTGAAAAAGTACGATGACGGTGCTTTATCCCGCCGCTTCGGCTACTTATGCGAGCTGATGAAAATTGACCTGCCGAAGGGGGTCACATCCGCCCTCTTAAGCCAGGTCAAGAAAGACCCGGCTTTCTTGGGGTCCCCCCAAAGATGGGGGACGGCCGGCGACAGAGACAAGCGTTGGAATTTAATTCTCAACGTCCCCCCAGCTGAACTTCTAGGGGAGGTCCGGATCGGATGATCGACGAGCGATACGCGGACCTTTTTGCCCTGGGAGCTCAGGTGAGTCTTGAGGTGGCCGAACGTGATATTGTTCTTACTTACGTCCTCAAAATATTCGATGAAGCCGGGCTTCTTGAGACGCTGGTCTTCAAAGGTGGCACGTGTCTGCGCAAATGCATCTACGGCAAAGAGACGCGTTTTTCCGGGGATCTCGATTTCACCGATGTGAGCGGCCGGGACGCGGACGACGTGATCCTGGCCGCCGTAAGCGCTCTTGGTAAGCCGTCCTATGGACTCACTTTCGAAGTTAAGCCGGAGGACTTCTATATCTCACAAGATAAGCTGTCCTGTGGCGCGACTATCAAATACCAACATGCATGGAATGAAGGGCTCTTTAAACTGGAAATCAGCCTTCGGGAAATGCCCTCGCTTCCATTGGCGAACCTGCCTTTGAAACCGCAGCCTTACTTCAAGTATCTTGAATTCAAATCCTTTACGGTCTCAAGCTTTCAGTTTGAGGAGTTGCTTGCGGAAAAACTTCGGGCCGCCTCCCAACGCGTTCGTTCCAGAGATCTCTACGACGTGGCGAAAGCAGCGGGGAAACCCCTCAACGCACGCCGGGTCCGCACCCTGGCGGTCATCAAGTGCTGGAACGCCCGGGATGCCTTTGATCCCGCGCGATTTTTCCAGCGCCTTCGGTCGGGGAAATACGACTGGGATGATCTGCGCCAACTCGTCCGAAAGAGCGAAAAAATTGATCCGGAAAGGATCATTTCAACTTGCGAAAATCGCTACCAATTTCTGCGGAGTCTATCCGAAGGCGAGAAACGTCTGATGGCTGACGCGAAGCGGCATCAATTCGAGGGACTTCCCCGACGTTTGCTGAAGGAAATTTAAGGAGGGACCACAATGAAAAAGATCATCATAAAAAAAATTATTAGCCTCGTTTTTCCCTTGCTTTTGTTCAGCGTTTCGAACGTCTCAGCGGCGATTGTCGCTGATCATCGGGCGGTGCTGGAGTTCGAACTCATCCCGGCCCAATGGATCGAGCAGGCGAAACAGATGTTCCGCATTGGCTACGGGCACACCTCGCACGGAAGCCAGATCACGACGGGCATCAACATGGTCCAGACCCGCATTAACCCCACTCTTTACATTTACTCCTCCGCAGATCCCACGCCGGCGGGCGCCCTCTACTACTGGGAGGGCCTCGGCAACTACGGAAACTACGCGGCAGACCTCGGGAATCCCAATACGTACGCCTGGGCGACGGCGACGCGGGACAACCTCAACAGCAACATCCACCGCCTCAACACGATTATGTGGTCCTGGTGCGGCCAGGTGTCGGGCATCAGCCAAACCACGCTTCAAACCGATTACCTCAATAACATGAACCAGCTCCGTCAGGATTATCCCACGGTCACCTTTATCTACATGACGGGGCACTTGGACGGCACCGGCGAAACGGGGAACCTGACCCTTCGCAACAACCAGATCCGCCAGTATGTGAACGACACCAACGGCGTTCTCTTCGACTTCGCGGACATCGAAAGCTACGACCCGGACGGCAACTACTATTTAAACCGCCGGGCCAATGACAACTGCGACTACTACGAAGGAACGGTCCAGCGAAACTGGGCGACGGAGTACTGCGCGCGCCATACGGGCGTCTGCTGGTCCTGTTCCTGCGCCCATTCGCAGTGCTTGAACTGCGTCAACAAGGGGAAGGCTTTTTGGTGGCTGATGGCCCGCCTGGCCGGCTGGCCGGGCGCCAATCCCGGCGACAATTTCACGATCACGGCCTCCGCAGGAGACGGCGGGACCATCACGCCCTTCGGTTATGTCGCGGTCCCTCGGGGGGCCAACCAAAATTTCACCCTCTCCCCCCGCTCCGGCTACCGCATCGACGAGGTGTCGGTGGACAACGTCTCCGAGGGAGCGTTGCCCAGCTATCTTTTCACCAATGTCACGGCGAACCATTCCATTGTGGCCCGTTTCGCTGCGTCCGCCGGTCCCGTCACGCCGCCCGTCATCCCCCCCCCGCCGCCTATTGTCAATCCCCCTTCGTCGGCGCAGCTCGAGCCGTCCATCACCGTCGTAAATCCCCAGGAAAATCAGGTGGCTCAAATCAAATACCGGATTGAAACCCGAGGGAATGTTCTCATCCGAATCTACGCGTCCAACGGAAAACTGGTGCGGACGCTCGTCAACGCCGACCAGGACGCCGGCTCCTATACCGCCACCTGGGATGGCACAAATGACGACGGCCGCGAAGTACCCGCCGGCGTCTACCAAAGCAAGATCATAGTGAACGGCCGCCTCACCGAAATCAAACTGGTGGTGATGAAATGAACTTAAAAAAGACGTCATTCCGGCCAAGCGAGCCCACGGCGAGCGCGAGCCGGAATCCAGGTTTTAAAACTGATTTTAAATGCGTGGTTAAAGCCTGGATTCCTGCTTTCGCAGGAATGACGGCTGGGTTCATTCTTCTTTCCTCCCTCGCTTTCGCGGCGCCGGAGAATCTGGATGAAATGTTCGACAACCGCAAACCCCGGCGGACCGCCGCGAACTGGCCCACGGAACAGCTGGAAAACACTGGCAATCATTACATTTGGCAACCAGAGACGTTCATGTACCACGACATCCAAACCGGCCACGAAGTGTGGAAACTCAACAACACGCCGATGTCTGCCTTGGATTTTATTCACAATGACATCGGATTCAACGTTTGGAGCGCGGAGGGAAAATGGCTTTCCTTCAGCTCCAACCGGCCCATCAGGGCCTTCAGCAATTACGAAAGGTGGAACAATTCCTATTCGCGGGTCATGTTTGTGGTCAAAACGGATGGGACGTTGCTCCGGCCCACGGTAGAATCCCCCCGAAGAGGAGGCGGGGTGTATCCGTTGATGTGGTCCCAGCAGATCCCGAGCGCTTACTACATCCCCGGATACAGAAATAACTTTGGGGGGAGCGGGGAAGACGGCACGTTATACAGGGTCATTGTTCACAACACCGCACTTGAACCCATCCCCCTCCTGCGGAACATTCCCTTGGGCGGTGCTGGGATTTACCTCGATGTGGTGAGCATTTCCCCTGACGATAAAAAACTCATGCTGAGAGACCGGGCCGACGGCGGCGCCGCCCACTTCACATCCGTCGCTCTTCTTCCGGTGACCCTTTTTCCGTCCCCCCAATTGGATATCCCCAATTCTCCCAACAGCTACCCTTATTACCGAGGCTCTGAGATGGCGGAGTTCGTCGACACGCCCGCCACGTATACAGTCGCCCATGCGGACACTTACCGCCTCATGGGCCCGGATGGCCGATGGTTTTTCACCATCCCTTCGGGATCCGCCTGCCATTGGAAATTCCAAACGGTGGGATCGGCCCCCGACGGCGGACCGCAATACACCCTGGGCGGGACCGGTGAAATGCAGACCGTCTATGGATGTACCCCCAACCTGCACAACACCCCTTACATGTCCCACGGCGTCCCTGATAATTGGGGACGATACAACTTGCATTCCTGCTGCTGTGTCAGCGAATGTTACCGAGGCCCCAACATCGGGCCCGGCGTTTGGGACTTGCAAGAGCACCGGTTCGTGGTGGCGACCTTTGGCGGCGGGGCGCAGCATCACGATTGGCACGGCTTCACGGATTTCACCGCTTCTTCGGGGGCTCCCTTTCCGCCCAGCGCCTACCTGGACATGAAAATTTACTCCGCCGTTTACAATGTCGCCGGCTCCCAGAGAACCATCTGCAACACCCATACGCTTTACAACACGAACGGCGATTACGATGCCGCTGGAGGACCCTACCATGCCTTGGCCCGGCCCGCTCAGAGCCCGGACGGCACAAAAATCGCCTGGCACGGCACGTTTCTTCAGCCCGACGATCAACACACCGACATCTTCTGGACGGCCGTCACGGATCCCTTCCCGCCGACAAATCTGAATGGTTCCCCTTATTCAAACGGCGTCGAGCTTCGCTGGCTGCCCCCCAAATACACCAACCGCCTCTGGCCAGGGGATTCGACGGGGGAAGAGCTCTATGCCCGTGAAATCCAAGAGTACAATGTCTGGCGGACGGCGGATCTCACGCGCGGTTGGGACATTGTCGGCACCGTGCCCACCTATTACGGTACCGACCCCGTGACCAACACAATGAAGCCCCGGGTTTCCGCCGATGGCGCCTGGGTTGACGCCGGTCACATGATTTCCTTTGTGGACCAGCCGGGCAACGGGACCTGGCACTACGCGGTCACCTCCAAGGAGTGGTCGGGTCTTGAATCGCAGGGGTTCCGGGAAGTCCTTGCTGTCACGATCTCAAACAATTCGATGACCAGCGCCACAAGGACTGATTACGCTTTCGATTACGCCCATGGCGTTGACCAGCGTCTCAAGGATTTCTGGCGGACGCGTCCCCTCGCTCCCGCCATGACGGCGGAACCGGGCTCGGCCGCCGGGCAGTTCACCCTCCGCTGGCCGGAAACGCAGGACACCAAGGTCCGCTACTACAACATTTATTACTCCAACGCCCGCCTGCCGGAGATCACCCAAAATTATCGAATCGCCTCCCTTCCCGTGGGGACGGTCCCGCGGGGCACGGAGATCAATTACATCGACTGGCTGGCCGATCCAAATGCCACGGCCTATTACCGGATGACCGCGGTGGACCGGTATGGAAACGAATCCCTTCCTTCCGGCCCCGACGAGGAAATCATCAATCCCCGAGCCGCCGTTGACCAACTGGTCTCCGTCGTCAACTGGATCCACCCGGATCACGCCAAGGAAGCGCGGTTTGATCTCGTCCTCGTGGACGGCGGCGAGGTGGCGATCAAAATTTACGACCAGAGCAAACAATTGGTGAAAGAAATAAAGCAGATCTTTCCGGAAGGCGGACCCCGCCAGATGGTGTGGGATGTGACCAACGCGGAAGGCGTCCGCGTGGCCAGCGGCGTTTACTTTGCCGACGTCTTCATCAAGGGCCAGAAGATCGCCCACGACCAGCGCCTGGCGGTGGTGAAATGAAAAAGGTCGTCATTCCGGCGAAAGCAGGGGTCTAGTTCGTCATCCCGACGAAAGTCGGGATCCAGTCCGGTGTTTACAGCCTGGATTCCTGCTTTCGCAGGAATGACGACTTTCGTCGGGATGACGGCTGGCTTCATTCTCCTTTCCTCCATCGCTTTCGCCGCGCCGGAAAATCTGGATGAGATGTTCAACCGCAAATCACGCCGATCGCCTGTCAACTGGCCCTACCAAGAACTCGAGGCGGCTAACAACTATAATTGGCAGCCGGAGACCTTCATGTACCACGACATCACCACCGGCCACGAGGTGTGGAAGCTCTCCGACACGCCGCTTTTGGAAAACGTCTATCATGATGACATCGGCGTGTCGCCCTGGAGCGCCGATGGAAGGCGGATGGCTCTGTTTTCCAATCGCCCCTCACACGATTACCTCAACGGGAATGATTTCAACCATCCGCTCTGGATGACCGTGGACACGAAAGGGACTCACTTCCGGCCGACGGTGGAGGCGGCGGGCCGCTGGGCCGTTCCGGATTGCAACGACTATTTCCACTGGTCCCCGCAAATCCCCAACGTGTATTACGAAATGGGATGCGAATACTGGCCGCACGAAGGGCAAGACCTCTACAAAACCACGGTGAGCGACTTAGGCGTCACAAAAGAGGCCATTCTGAGGTTTCCCCAGGCCGTCAAAATAAGAAAAATGATCTCAGGAGACGGGAAGAAGCTCCTTCTCACAAGTCGAAATACGCCCAATGTCTTCTATCCCACGACCGTCTGGCCCACACCCCGCATCGACGACGCCGACGGCTATCCGATCGACAGGGATCTCGGAGCTTACGGGGACACCCCTCCCGATCCCGTCACCCCTCACGACATGTACTACGCCGGGACAGGAGAGTGGTATTTCATCCTATACGAGGGTTACGCCGCCTAGTGGAGGCTTAAAGCGAGAGGGAGCGCTCTTGACGGCGGTCCCAACGCGGAGCGATCTCGAACCCTTGTGACCGACCCCGCATACGATTTCGGCGAATGCTGGCCGGAAAACACGGTCGGCGGCGATCATCCCGATCCCTACGGGGGTGATTTCTGGAGCCACTTCGTTCCCGACCGATGGGGTCGCTATGCGTTGTACTCCAACGGAGGGAAATCCTTCGGCGATCCCCTGGGGCCGGGCCCCGGCGTATGGGACATCAAAGATCACCACGATGAAGTCGTGACCTTCGGCGGATCCAGCGGCCGCCACCACGACTGGCATGGCTTTACGGATTGGAACGTCACCTCCGGACACCATCATAAACCCGATGACGATTACCGGGGCTATTACTGGTCGGAAATGAGAGTCTACGCCCAAAAATTCGACGATAAGGATTCTCAAATCTTCGTCAACTCGGCCCATACCCGGTATGAAAACGATCTCGGTCAAGTTTATTCCACCGAGGTTCGGCCCGGCCAAAGCCCGGATGGAACCAAGGTCGCCTGGCACAGCGAGTTTCTAAACGGGCTGAACAAGACCGACATCTTCTGGTCGGTGGTCTTTTATCCTTTCACGCCGACAGGCCTGGAGGCACGCTCCGGCTCGGGCGGCATCGAGCTCCGCTGGCTCCCCCCCCAAATACACCAACCGCCGCTGGATTAACCCCGCTACAGGCCAGCTCGATGAAACCGGCGGCGAAGAACTCTTCGCCCGGGAAATCAAGAACTACAACCTCTGGCGGGCCCCCTCCGCCCAAGGCCCCTGGGATATCGTCCAAACCGTCGCCGCCGAAGTCCGCAACGACGATCGCACCAACACCTTGAAACCCTGGTTCGGTAACGACTGGGTTACCTCCGCCAACGGCAACAAAATCTCGGTGGTGGATACTCCCCCAAACTCCGGGGTCTGGTTCTACGCCCTCACTTCCGAAGAATGGTCGGGCCTTGAGTCCGATGGGTTTACCGAGGTTCTCCAGGTGACGGTGTCAGGAAACGGCGTCTCGGGACCCACCCTGACCTCTTACGCCTACGACCCCGCCAAAAAAATCGACCAGCGCTTGAAAAACTTCTGGACCCGGAAACCCCGCATGCCGGAGGTGACGGTCACACCCGAATCAATGGCGGGCCATTTCACCTTGAGGTGGAGAGAATCGGACGGCACAATCAGCGAGGACCCCATCGTGAACCCGCGGGGTCCGGAAAACAGGCTTGTTTCCGTTGTGAACTGGGTCCAGAAAGGCCATGCGGAGGAGGCGGTCTTCTCGTTGGTGTTGGTGGACGGGGGCACCGTGAAGATCCGAATTTTCAACAAAGCCGGGCGGCTGGTGCGGGAGCTGCAGGAAACTTTTTCTCAAGGGGGCCCCGTCCAGATGCGCTGGGACGCCACCAACAAAGACGGCGCCCGCGTAGCCAGCGATGTCTATATGGCGGACATCTACGTCAACGACACCCGCATCGCCAAAAGCCAACGCCTCGCCGTCGTGAAATGACACTCGTCATTCCGGCGGAAGCCGGAATCCAGCCCCGCGTCATTCCGGCGGAAGCCGGAATCCAGAGAAAAGTTGACGGCCTGGATCCCGACTTTCGTCGGGATGACGACGAGGGATGTCGACGCCGGGTGACACCTGAAGAGCTATAATCAACTCCCCCTCCTAAAAAGTTACCATCTCCTTCTCCCTTCCAATCCCTCATCTCCTTCAAGAGGAGTTCTTCATGCCATTGCAACCCTGCGTTTACATTCTCGCCAGTCAGAGGAACGGGACGCTTTATACGGGTGTGACGTCGAATCTGGCCCGGCGGATATGGGAGCATAAAAACGATCTTGTAGAAGGTTTCACCAAGCGATATCAGGTGCACATGTTGGTGTGGTTCGAAGTTCACGCCACGATGGAATCGGCCATCTTGAGAGAGAAAGCCATCAAGGAGTGGAAGCGACGGTGGAAATTGGGACTGATTGAAGTGTTGAATCCAAACTGGAAGGATTTATATGGCAAGTTGTTTTAACTGGACCCCGGCGCAAGCCGGGGTCCAGGTCGTCAACCTATTCTGGATCCCGACTTTCGTCGGGATGACGTTTCCAGAGTTTGTCGCGGTAGAGAGTGTAGGCTTTGCGGGGTTGGCGTAGGAAGGGACTTTCGAGGCCGTCCCCCTGGGACATGAGGCCGTACCATTCGTCCGATCCCCAGCGGTCGGGGAACGCCATGGTTTGATCTTTCACGCCCTCATGCGTGGTGATGGGGCCCTGGAGGCTTTTCCACCATTCGTCCAGGTACTCAAAAATAATACCGCCGATGGCGTTTCCTTCCTCCGGGCCGTCCGCCAAATTCAGCTCGATATCCTTCCAGGCAAGTTCATGGTAGCGGGCCTGGGTGTTCTCCTCCTCCATCATTTTTTGGGCGTTGTAGGCGTCCATACCGTACTCCGTGATGAGGACCGGCCGGTCGTATCTCTCCCGCACCACTTTCCAAAGGTCGCCGAAACCTCCCAGGCTCCGGTAGCTGTTGGCCCCGAAGACATCGACCGCCGGCGCGTAAGAGGCATGTTCCGCCAAATAAACAAGATCCAAATTCCCGACGGCCACCGGATGATCGGGGTCCAGCTGATGAATCATCTCGGCGATCTCATTGACGAAGCGGAGGTAGGCGTCCACCTGACGGGCGGCCTGGGTGCGGGTGGCGTTGGTGGCGTTATAATCTGAGGCCATGAGGTTCTCATTGCCGAGAAGCCACATCAGGACAAAAGGCTCCCCGCGGAAGTCCGTGACATAATCTTTGACGATCGAGCGCATCCGCTCCAGCTGCACGGGATCGGTGTAATCCGTCCCGTCCGCCCATGAGGCGCCCGAGCCGACGGTGTAGGCGCCCAAAAAATCGCCCATGATGCAGGAAATGCCGTAATTTTGATAAAGGTCCCGAAGCGTCTCTTTGTTGAACTCCGACGGATCATATTCGGATTCCTGGGAACTGCGAAAAACTCGGAGGGTGTTGACACCCATCTCCTTCAGAAGCTCAAAGTCGCCGACGCTCAGCTCATTGGGATCCTGGACACCGTTTTTATTGGCGTCCACCCACGCGTCGTAGGGCGCGTCCGCCTTCCCGTTTTCATCCGAGTCAGTGGACATCCAACTGTTGAGCCCTTTCCCCGACACGTGCTGGCCGACGGGCGTCGGATTATAGGTCATCCCCCGCACCACATAGGGTTTCCCGTCCACGCGAAGCTGCCAGTGTTTGTTTTGAAACTGAACCAGGCGGACCCGGCCGTAGCCCCGCTCACCAATGATGGGGAGCCCCTCCAGCGAAACGGCCTTCTCTCCGCCTCGCACTACCCAATGGCCGGGTTCGACGATGACCACGTCGTTCTTCAAATCCGTATCGTTTCCGTTTTTGACCTCGCACGACGCCCCCTTCAAGCGGATGCCCACCTCCGGGTGATTTTTTGAGATCACTTCAATCTTGCTGAGGGCGGTGGGGCCGATGTACCAGACGAAGCTGAGATCTTCGGACCAGCAGGGCTCTCCCGGAAAGTGAACAAGGGCGGCGTAATAGGCCTTGAGGGCCTGCCGGGGATGGCCGCCCTCCGCCAGGGCTTCGGCGGTAAAAAACAATTTTGTCCCCGGCCCGACCTCTTTGGCCTGCGTCCAGGCATAGAAGTCCGATTGGGGATTCCCGGTGTTGACAAATTCCCAGGGGCTTAATCCCTCCTTATGGGCCTTCCGCCATTTCTTGAATCCCGGCTCTTTCAAAACCGATGTATCGTTCGGGAAAAGTCCCGCCCCGACGGCCCTGGCCAAGCCCTCCTTGTCTTTTAATTTGTATTTGTAATCCTTTGTACCCCGTCCGACAAAGCTGCCGTAATTCTCATATTTGACGGGAAACTCCGTCCCGGCGTCTTTGATGGGGAAGAACGGCTTCTGCTGCTGGGCACCGGCAAATGAAAACGCGCCACACAGAATGAGCAGAATGAAAGTGAAAGGGGTCAAGTCGCGACATGCGACATTTTCTAAAAATGTCGCATGTCGCGACTTGACCCCTTTCATTTCTTGCCCCCGCACGACGCTCTCACGACGAGCTCCACCGGCGGCATTTCCCCCAGGGCGTTTCGGGTCATGAGAGGGCTTTGAATCTGCCGCAACACATATTTGGCGGCCAGGCCCGCCATCGCGGCGATGTCATAACGGACCGTCGAGAGAGGCGGGTCGATCCAAGCCGACATGTCGAGGTCGTCCATCCCCACGACGGCGACATCCTCCGGCACCCGGCGACCGGCCTCTTTGAGCGCCCGTAATACCCCGTAGGCCATGACGTCGCCCCCGGCAAATATCGCGGTCACCTTGGCCGCCAAAAGCTGGGAGGTCGCCGCCTGCGCCTCCTTTGGATCCAAATCCCCGTTGACAACCCAGGAAGGGTCCACTGAGAGATGGGCCTCCTCCATCGCTTGGCGATAGCCCGCTTCCCGGTCGTGGCAATAGGAAACATTGGAAAGTCCCGCGACATGCCCGATCGCTTTATGGCCCAGGGCAATGAGGTGCTCGGTGGCGCGCTTCGCTCCCAAGGCATCGTCCCCGCGGGCACATGGGAGATTGAGCCCTTCCAGAGTGCTCCCGACCAAGATAAAGGGATAGGCCTCCTTCTCCATGTCCCGTAAAAACTCGTCTGTTAGAGAGGCCGCCAAAAAGATGACGCCGTCGGTGCTCTGTTCCTTGAGAAGCCGCAGGTAAAACTTCCGCTCGATAAAAACTTTATTGGCGGCTTCGACGACCATCTTGTAGCCGGCGGGCTGGGTTTGGTCGTGAATGCCCTGAAGCGCCTGGTAATAGAACGGCTGATTTTTGGAGAAGGCAAACTCCGGCAGGATCACCCCGATCGTGCGGGAGACCCGCCGGGCGAGACTCCGGGCGATGACGCTCGGCCGGTACTCCATGGCCTTCACGGTTTCGAGGACTTTTCGTGTGGTGTCTTCCGGAATACGGGGATCGCTCGAGAGAACGAGTGAAACCGTCGAGATGGACACCCCGCAGCGCTCGGCGACATCGCGCATCCGCACGCGGTTCTTATTTCCGTAGGGCAGGGGACCTTTACTCATAAATCTTCAGCCATTGCAATTTGCATTTTATTTTCTCCGCCGGTGTTCCGCCCGGAGGATCGCCAGCACCTCGGCGACCGCCGTCTTCAACCGGTTATTCACCACCACGTAATCGAAAAGAGGCAAATAGGAGAACTCTTTTCTCGCATTGGCCAGCCTAAGCCGGATGGATTCTTGGCTGTCGGACCCCCGTTTCTTCAAGCGTTTGACCAAAACGTCCCAAGAGGGCGGCTTGACGAAAATATAGACCCCCTCCGGATAAGACTTTTTAACCGCCTTCGCTCCCTGGACGTCAATCACCATCAACACGTCTCTCCCTTCTTCAAGTCCCCCTTCCACCGTCGCCTTGAGCGTCCCGTAGAGATGCCCGTGCACCTCCGCCCATTCCAAAAAGTCCCCCCGTTTCACGCGCCTCTTAAACTCCCCTTCGCTCAAGAAGAAATAGTCTCTCCCGTTCCTTTCGGCGCCGCGGGGGGATCGCGTCGTGCAGGAGATGGACGGCATGAGGTTCGGGTTCGCTTTGAGGACGTCCTTGGCAATGGTTGATTTACCGGCGCCGGAGGGGGCGGACAAAACAATCGGGAGGGCTTTTGGCTTCATGAGTTCAATCGTATTAATTTTATCGCCGCCTGGAAATCGTCCGGCGGCGGAGCGGAAAATTTCACCCGCCGACCTGTGAGCGGATGAGTCAACTCGATCGCCGCCGCATGCAGCATCTGCCGCGCAATATAGGGGAAAGGGGTCCATTCATGGACCCCTTTCCCTATGACAACCGGGGAAGAGTGGCCGTGGTCCGGTTTCGCCTTCAACGGTCTGAACACGACCGGGGAAGGGGAAACCGGACCACGGCCGTGATAGATCCGATCGCCCAGGATGGGATGGCCGTAGGCGGCCAATTGGATGCGGATTTGGTGCGTACGGCCGGTCAGAGGATAAACGTCAAGAAGGGTGGCCACATCGCCGAACCGCTCCACGACCTTAAATTTTGTCGACGCGAACCGGCCTGATCCGGACACAGCGAACCGCTGTCGAAGCCGGGGATCGCGGGAAAGATAGCTCTCCAATGTCCCCGTGGATGGTTGAACGGCCCCCTGCACCAATGCGAGATACACCTTTTTAACTTCTCGATGCGCAAACTGACGGGACAGCTGCGTCTGGGCCTGCGGCGTTTTCGCCAGAACGATGACCCCGCTTGTGTCCCTGTCCAAGCGGTGCACAAGCCCCGGACGTAAGTCATCTGGCCAGAAGCCTTCTTCCAGCTTAAAACGAAGAAGCTCGACCAAGGTGTCGCCATCAAAATGCCCCGCCGATGGATGCACCACCAACCCCGCCGGCTTGTCGACAACCAGAAGCGCCCCGTCTTCGTAAACGATGGGGACGGGGTCAGGGCTCGACATCCGACATTTTTTGAAAATGTCGGAGAAAGGGGTCAGGTCTTGACGCGACAAGCCCTGACCCCTTTCTCCAGAGACCGGACCCCGCCGCCTGATTTCCCATTTAACGGTAACCACCTGCCCTTTTCGCAGCCGAGCATTGGACTTTAAGGACACGCCATCAACGAGCACATGTCCCTTTTTTATCAATCCTTGCAGACGTGTCCTCGACCAGGCGGGAAACTTTACCGCCAAAAAACGGTCCAGACGATCTCCACCTCGATCGACATGCACAGGGGCGGAGAAAGGGGATGGGGTGGGGAAAGGGGTCAGGTCTTGTCGCGTCAAGACCTGACCCCTTTCCCCACCTTGACCCCTTTCTTATTCCCATAAAGGAGGAGCCCCGACCCCCACAGGACGGCACCGACGGAAATCCACTGGCCCGGAGAGAGGCTTAAAATGAATGGCCCGCGGGTATCGTTGCGCAAAAACTCGATGAAAAACCGAAGCGTGCCGTATCCCCACAAATAATAAACGGTGAGGAGCCCGGGGCGGAGCAGCCGCCGCCGGACAAGGAGCCACCCAAAAAATAGGGCGAGGTTGCCGACGGCCTCATAGAGCTGGGTGGGACACAGCGGTAAAAAAGTGGGGGCGAGGGACTCGGGATCGGTAAAGGTGACATGAAAAAACGAGAGGGTCGGTTTTCCGTAGCAGCAGCCGGCGGCAAAACAGCCCAGCCGCCCGATCGCCTGCCCCAATAAAAGGGGACCCAACAAGGCGTCGGTCAACGCGAGAAAGGGGTCAGGTCTTGTTGCGTCAAGACCTGACCCCTTTCTCGCGCCGACAACAAGAGCCCCCAATCCGAAGAGAAATCCCCCGTAGAACACCAAGCCCCCCTCCCAAATCCGAAAGAACGACAAGGGATCGCGGACAAAGTCGGCGGGGACCTCCAGCGCAAAGTAAAAAATCCGGGCGCCAAGGAGGCCGGACAGAAGACCCAGAAAAAGGAGCTGATCCAAAGTGGCCGAGGGGTATTGCCGGCGGGCAAACTCCTTTCTGGCGACATAATAGGCGGCCAAAAACCCCACGGCCACCAGGAGGCCGTAGGTGTGCAAGGTCAAAGGGCCGATGTGTAAAAGTATGGGAAACATAAAGGTTCAATCCCCACGTTTAATCAGCCCCTTCCACAAAAGAAGGGTCGCTCCGACGCAGATGGCGGAGTCGGCCACGTTGAAGGCCGGCCAGTGGTAAGATGCAACGAAAACATCCAGAAAATCCGTCACGCGCCCGAAAACAATCCGGTCCGTCAGGTTCCCGAGAGCCCCCCCCATAACCAAGGCGAGGGCCACGCTGAGCCATCGGTCCCGGTTCGCCACCCGAACCGCCCAAGAGACGATGACCGCCGCCATCAAAAGTCCGGCCCCAATGAGGAGGGCATTTCGGTGCTGAAAGAATCCGAAGGCCACCCCGGTGTTCTGGACGTGAACAATCGAAAAAAAAGGGAAAACCGGAATTTCTGTGCCCAATGCGAGGACTCTGCGAATAACGGTCTTCGTAAGAAAATCGAGAACGTAGACGACAGACGCGATCATTAAGAAGAAGGCCATAAAATTCTCTCTTTTAACTTGCTTATGAAGCCCCTCACCCTGATCCAATCCCGAAGGGAGAGGGATTGAGATTCTCTTTCGGCACTCGGGCTCAGGTTACCTCTCCCAACGGGATTGGATCAGGGTGAGGGGCGCCGCATCCAATCAGAATTCAGCAACACGTTTAATGTCCATTTGGCTTACGACATTCACGCAGCGCCCGCAAAGAGTCGGGTGGGTCTTGTCCTTCCCCACCTCGGGCCGATAACGCCAGCAGCGTTCGCACTTGGCGTGCGAGGTACGCTCGATGCGAATCGCGTCATTCCCGCGTAAGCGGGAATCCAGGTCGTCAGCCTTATTTTTAACGACAGGTTTACATACTGGATCCCGGCTTTCGCCGGGATGACGATCATCGAGAACGTCCGCCACCTGAAGGAGGAAAGGCCAGTTCGAAACGCGGGAAAGGATGTCTTTCTGATCGGATGAAAGCGTCTCCCCATTCACGGTGACGGACGCCTCCTGCGACGACCGGAGAACCCCCTCCTTCCTCTTCTGATCCAACAAATCATTGACCTGCCCGCGGATCTCAAGGATCTTCCCCCACTTCTGATCCAGCGCCGCGTCATAGGGAACGGACAAGAGGGAGGCGAAGCTGTCCAAAAACACGCTCTCCGGCAACGCCGGGTCCGAGACCTTGCGCAGCTCCTGATAGGCTTCCTCCGACGTGAAAGAAAGAAGCGGCGCCAGAAGGACGGTGAGTGAGCGCGTCAGATGATTCAGGGCCGTCTGGGCGCTGCGCCTTAAAGGAGAGCGGGGCCCTTCACAATAGAGAGTGTCCTTGTGCGCATCCAGATAAAAGCCGGAGAGCGTCACCGCGACAAAGCGGTTGAGCTCGCTTAAGACAACATGAAACGCGTAGGCGTCGTAGGCTTTAAGCACGCGCTCCTTCACGCCTTCGAAATTCACCAGGATCCAGCGGTCGATCTCCTCCAGCTTCTCCAAGGGAATCGGATCGCGGCCCCGCGCGAAGTCAGACGTGTTCTGCAGAAGAAAGCGAAACACATTCCGGAACTTCCTGTAAACATCGACCAGATGCTCAAGGATGTCCGGTGACAGCCGCACGTCCTCCCGGTAATCGCTCATCGCCACCCACAGCCTCAAGATGTCGGCGCCGAACTTCTTGATGACGTCCTGGGGCGGGATGACATTCCCCGTGGACTTGGACATCTTGTAGCCTTTCCCGTCGACGACGAAACCGTGGGTGAGGACCGTGTCATAGGGCGCTTTGTTGCGGAGGGCCACCGCGGGGATGAGAGAGGTCTGAAACCAGCCCCGGTGCTGGTCGGAGCCCTCGAGATACATGAGCTCACCCACTTTCTTTCGGTCGTAGATGGCCTCCACGACTGTATGCCACGACACGCCGGAATCAAACCACACGTCCAGGATGTCCTGCTCTTTAACAAAATCGTGCGACCCGCATTTTGCGCATTTATGGTCGTCATTCCGGCGAAAGCCGGAATCCAGACTGTCATCCCGACGAAAGTCGGGATCCAGATCGTTAACATTATTCTGGATTCCGGCTTTCGCCGGAATGACGGCTCGTCCCAAGAGCTCTTCGACACTCCGGTCATACCAGACGTTGCCGCCTTCGTTGCGGACGAGCTCGACGATCCGCTTGTCGAGGGTGGGATCAAGAAGCGGTTGCCGGCAATTCTTGCAGAAGAAGACCGCGATGGGCGTCCCCCAATAGCGCTGCCGGGAGAGGCACCAGTCCGGCCGGACCTCCACCATCCCCTTGATGCGATGAATCCCGTAGGCGGGCTCCCAACGGACGGCGTCGATCTCCCGCAAGAGGGCTTTCCGTAAATTGTCGTCCACCCGGAGGAACCATTGCTCGGTGGAGCGGTAGATGACGGGGTTTTTGCAGCGCCAGCAATGAGGATAGGAATGCGTGACGCTCTGATGATAGAGAAGATTCTCCGCCAGCACTTCCATCACGGCTTTGTTCGCATCCTTAAGGACGTGTTTCCCGAGAAGCTGGGGGTGGCCGACGCCTTCCTCAAAACGGCCCTTCTCATCCACCGGCGAAATGACGGGAAGGCCCCACTTCTGCCCGGCCTGAAAGTCCTCCGCTCCGTGGCCGGGGGCGATGTGGACGATACCGGTGCCGTCTTCCATCGTGACGAAATCAGCCGTGATGACGCGGGAGTCGCGGCCGTGAATGGGATTGGTGCACACGAGGCCGACGAAATCTACCCCAAGCGCTGAAACGCCCTTGACCACCTCGAATTCGGCCCCCAGCTTTTCACGGACCGCCTGCCTTAAGTTGTCGGCGATGATGTAGGTCTCGTCTTTCCGCTTAAGGAGTATGTATTTTTCCCCCGGATGAAACGCGAGCCCCATATTGGCGGGCAGCGTCCAGGGCGTGGTCGTCCAGATGAGAACAAATAATTGAGAGTCGTCACCCCGGCGAAAGCCGGGGGCCAGGACGTGAACACCGGACTGGACCCCGGCTTCCGCCGGGGTGACGATAGCGCTAAATCCGAAATCTTCTGCGATCTTCACCGGTATACTTTCCGGCTTCACAGGGAAACGGACGAAGATGGAGTCCGACTTTTTGTCCATGTATTCCACTTCCGCCTCGGCGAGCGCCGTCTCGTCGTAGGCGCACCAAGTCCCCGGTTTCTTGGAGCGGGTGATGAAGCCTTTCTGCCGGAGCTCAAAGAAAACCTCCAGAATGCCCGCTTCGTATTCTTTGGTGAGGGTGAGATAGGGGTTGTCCCATTCGCCGAGGACGCCCAGGCGCCGGAAGTCCTCCTTCTGTTTCTCGACGAAGCCGAGGGCGTACTGGGTCGCCTTGACGCGGAAGTCGGCGCGGGAAATGTCCTGCTTGGAGAGGCCGAGCTCCTTAAAAAGCGCGTGCTCAATGGGGAGGCCGTGGCAGTCCCAGCCGGGTTTGTAGGGCGCCTGGCAGCCGGCGAGGGATTTGATCTTGACGACGAAATCCTTCAACACCTTGTTGAGGGCCGTGCCCATGTGGATGAGGCCGTTGGCGTAGGGCGGCCCGTCGTGAAGAAGGAATATGGGCTTGCCCTTATTTTTCTCCTGCATCGCCGCATAAAGGCGGGAGGCCTCCCATCGCTGTAGCATCTCCGGCTCGCGGCGCGGCAGGTCGGCCTTCATGGGGAAGGCGGTTTGAAGCAAATTAACGGTTTTTGAGTAGTCCATAATTCAAACAGAATGCAAATCGACGTTGCCCCTCACCGCCCCTCACCCTGATTTTAGTCTTTTTAAATTCTTAAGGTACGGCGGCCGGATGATTCCTTTCTCCGTCACAAAAGCCGTGATCAATCGGGCCGGGGTGACGTCAAAGGCCGGGTGGCGCGCCCGGGTGCCCTGGGGAGCGATTCGCTCGCGCCCCACGCACACGACCTCCTCCGGCGACCGCTCTTCAATGACGATATCCTCGCCCCGTTTTAAATGGAGATCCAGGGTCGAGGTTGGCATCGCCACGTAGAAGGGAATTCGGTGATAGCGCGCCAGGACCGCCAGCGCATAGGTCCCGATCTTGTTGGCGGTGTCGCCGTTGGCTGTCACGCGGTCGCATCCCACAAGAACCGCGCCGATCTTTTCCTTCTTCATGAAGTGGGCGGCCATGTTGTCGGTGATGAGCTCATGCGGGATGCGCTCCTGCTGCAACTCCCAGGTGGTCAGGCGCGCGCCTTGCATATAAGGTCGTGTCTCGTCGACAAAAACCTTCTTGATTTTCCCCTGCCGGTGGGCTTCTCGGATGACACTTAACGCCGTCCCGTAACCCGCCGTCGCCAAAGCGCCGGCGTTGCAGTGAGTGAGCACGACCGATTTTTTCTTAAGAAGTTTCGCCCCGGTGGCCCCGATCGCCTTATTGGTCGCGAGATCTTCCCTTTCTATCCGTCGCGCTTCCTCCAGCAAAACGGAATAAAGCGATGGGGGCTTGGCGCCCCTCGCCCCTTTCCGCTCCCGAAGTCTCTCGTCATTCCGGCGAAAGCCGGAATCCAGACGACTGGACACCGGCTTTCGCCGGTGTGACGAAAGCCGCCAGAATGACACCGCCCGAGCGCGCTTCAGCATGCGGTCGACCCCCCAAGCGAGGTTGATGGCCGTGGGGCGCGCGGCCTTCAAGACCCGCGCCGCTTGGAGCAAGG
>JAJAPZ010000089.1 GCA_020523905.1 Candidatus Obscuribacterium magneticum | reverse complement strand
CCAATCGATCAACTCCAACACCCGCGAGGGCCCTTCCGTCACCACCAAACGGACGGCTTTTTCTTCACAAAGCCCGGCGCCGGCAACGAGCGTGTCCTGTATGTGAGAGTCGAAGGAATCGTCCCCGTGCGTCACGGCGGCGATGCCTCCTTGGGCATAGGCGGTGGCGCCGTCTCCCAGGTCTTTTTTAGTGATGAGGATCACACGGCCGAAGGGCTCCAACCTAAGAGCCGCCAGAAGTCCGGCCAGGCCCGATCCGATAACCAGAAAATCACAATGGATGCGTGTCGCTTGTCTCATGCGCTTATGGTTCTTCTTGAAGTTACTTTTTCTTCAGGTTGGATAAATCGAGAAATGTGATCGCCGCGCCAAGAAGTTTCTGATTGTCGTCCCGGATCAGAAAGGTGCTGTAGCCGATGAGCATGGCCCCCCCATGCGGTTTCTGCAATTCAATCTCCTGGCGGGCCACCGGCGCCTCCCGCTTCAAGGTCACATCCAGAATGGCGGCGAAGGCCGGATACTGAGGAAGAGCCTCCAGGAGAGGCTTCTTCAATACCTCGTCCGCAGTGATGCCCAGAATGCGGCAGGCGGCGTTGTTGCACCGGGTCACCGATCCTCGCCCGTCCGTCGATAAAAATCCCCCCGTCAAACTGTTGATGACGCTGTTGGTGTAGGCCAAGAGTTCCTGTGTTTCCTCGAGAAGCGTGCAATTTTCAATGGCCACCCCCACCTGGGCGCACAGCTGCTGCAAAAATTCAAAATCGGGGTCCCGAAAAATACCGTCCGTCCGATTCACCAACTCCACGATGCCCAGAATCCGCTCCTTACGTACGATCGGCACGCAAATGACGGACCGTGTTTTCACTCCGGTCACAACGTCGACGGCCCGGTTGAACCGTTTATCGGCCTGGGCGTTGTCCACATTGAGGGCTTTTTTCGTCGTGGCCACCCAACCCGCGATTCCGGTCGTCATTTTAAATGGAATTTCGCGAAGAACCTTGATATCGACACCCCGGCTGGCTTCCGGGATCATTTCTTCCGTTTCCTCTTTGACCGCGTAATAGGTTCCTCCCTGCGCTTTTAAAACGTCGCCGCAACGGTCCAAAATGAACTGATAAAGCTGGTGCCGCTCATGGAAATGATGCAGGTCCTTCAGGGCTTCCAACAACTCCGACATATGGTACGTCCCAAGCATCCGGTTATGCCTCCTGATCTGTCGTCATACCGGCGAAAGCCGGTATCCAGGCTGTACAACTGCCTTTAATTTCATGTTCAAGATCTGGATACCGGCTTTCGCCGGTATGACGAAGACTACTCACCATTACTTTAAAAGATGGTGAATGACGTCGTCTTTGGGAACCGCGACCTGTTCCCGCGTCTTCAAATTTTTCACCGAAACGGTCTTGTTTTTAAGTTCATCCTCTCCCACGATAAGAGCCCACGCCGCGCCGAAATCGCTGGCAAGGCTGAGCTGGTTCTTCAACTTCTTCTTGGCCGAAAGGATGGGGGGCACGGAAAAACCGGCCTTCCTCAAGGCCTGGGCAAGAGAAAACACATCATCCACAGCCTCTTCCAGCATCGCAATGACAAAGGCTTTCCCTTTGACGGGGCCGAGGGCTGCGGACGCTGCCTTGACCTTCAGATGGGATTCAACCACACGGTCCTCTCCCAGCGCGAATCCCACCGCCGGCATCGAAGGGCCTCCCAATAACTCCACCAGATCATCGTAACGGCCGCCGGCCGCCAAGGCGTTCTGAGCTCCGAGATGCGGAGAGACAATTTCAAAAACGGTCCGTGTGTAATAATCCAGGCCGCGCACGAGCTTCGGATTTTCTTCGATCGGCACACCGGCCAACCGGACGAGAGATAAACACTGTCTGTTGTGCGCGGCGCATTCCGGACACAGGAAGTCCCGCATGGCCGGGGCGTCTTTCAGCTTCGGCCCGTCCACTTTCGAATCCAATACGCGCAACGGATTCGCGGCCATCCGGCGGCGGGAATCTTCCGTCAATTCCTTCTCCCTTTTTTTCAGGTAAGCCAGAAGCTGTTCCCGATGTTTGGGGCGGCAGGCTTTGCAGCCCAGGGAATTGACGTGAAGGGAAAAATCTCCCACACCGTAGCGCTGAAGAATTTCACACAGAAGAAGGACCGTGTCGGCGTCGGCGGTGGCCTCCAAGGGGCCGAACAATTCGCTCCCGATCTGTAAAAACTGCCGGTAACGCCCGGCCTGCGGCCGCTCCGCCCTGAACATGGGGCCCTGGTAATAGAACCGGTGATGATCCCCTTTGACGGCCAGATTATTTTCCACAAAATACCGGACCACGCCGGCCGTTCCTTCGGGGCGCAGGGCATAGACCCGTTCGCCCCGGTCCTCGAATTGAAACATCTCTTTTTCGACGACATCGGTGGTTTCGCCCAGGGAGCGGGAGAAGAGTTCCGCCGCCTCAAAAATCGGGGTGCGGATTTCCTGGAAATCAAAAAGGGCGAAGACGTGGCGGGCGATTTCTTCCAGACGGGAAAACTCTTGTACGTCCGCCCCCGCGAGATCTCGGGTGCCCTTGGGAGCCTGAATAATCAGAAAATCCATCCTTTGAGTTTGTCTTTGTCGGTGATCGTCAATCTGTTGTCGAAGAAACTCACGCAGCCGATCCGCCGGAAGCGGGAAATGACCCGGCTGATGACCTCCCGCGCCGTCCCGGCCATCTCCGCGAGCTCTTTGTGGGAGAGGGCCATTTCAATGCGAACCCCTTCGTCGGTTTGTTTCCCGTAGCGGTCGGCGAGATCCAAGAGAATCTGCGCAATGCGGCCCAGAACGTTGTTGAAGGAAAGCGCTTCAATTTCTCTGTTCGCCCGCCGCAATCGCGCCGAGAGGGTTTTCATCATGGCGAGGCCGATCGCCGGCCGTGAAAACACGAGCTTCCGGAAGTCCTCGCTTTTAAGCATGATCAAAACCGAATCCTCC
The DNA here is from genome assembly GCA_020523905.1 of Candidatus Obscuribacterium magneticum. Taxonomy (GTDB): domain Bacteria; phylum Elusimicrobiota; class Elusimicrobia; order F11; family F11; genus Obscuribacterium; species Obscuribacterium magneticum. Next base: position 3,872 of record JAJAPZ010000089.1, on the reverse strand, counting down.
AGGGCGGCGGCCGAGGCGGAGCGCGTTTCTTCGTCAATCAAAGACATTTCTCCGAAAAAATCCCCCGGTTCCAGGTAAGCGAAGGTTTTCGAGCGGCCCTGCTTGGAGGTGCCGAAAATCTTGACGCGCCCCGACATCACCACATACAGGCACGCGCCCGGCTGCGACTCCGTAAAAATCGTTTCCGCCCTGCGGTAACGGACCAGCTGGCACATCTGCGCCAGCTTGGCGAGATCCGCCGTCGAAAGGCCGGTGAGAAGCTCAACGCCCCGCAAGAAACTTGCCAACTGGTGGATATCAACCATTTTCTCCGGCTTCATCGCATCGTCCCGCCCTCACGCCCGTCCATAAATTTGCGGCAGTATACTACTTTGTCTTTATCGGAAAAACCAAATGCAAGTTGCTTTCCAGCCGTCAATTTGATTTTTAGGAATTATCAATTTCCCTGGTTTCTTATAAGGGGGGTACAAATTGTACCCCAGTTGGCAGCCAGTTCAGGATCTCTTTGACGTAACTTTTTAACATATTAATATCGGAACTGGCCGTTAGAATTTGAACGAGCTAAATTCAAAGACTTTGTTAAGCGTTGATCGACGTAACGCGAGCGCTTTCCACTTGTTTGGAAATTGGGAGCACCCGCATTCCTGTCAAAAGCGAGAAGACGATAAATCGAATCACATTATCGTTCATGTCAATTTGTTCCGGCATTGCGGTGTAGAAATCAAACCTAATGTTGCCTCCCTGAACAATACTTAATCCTGCTTTTTGCGCATCTCTCAGAACCGCACTGGGTTTAATCAACTGCTCCGCAGGCTCAGTGACGATGATGACCCGCGCAAGATAAGCCATCATCTTGCCACGGAATTGATCTCCCGCTATTTCCAGAAGAGAATCTTTAAGTTCTTTTTTTGCCTGCTCTTTTGCGCTGGCATCAGCAACGTGATCTCCGGAAGACGGATAACGCACAATAAGAATATCGGGCGTTTCCTCTTTCGCGGGGTCCGACGTCTCAACACGCCTCAAAATGTGTGCCCGCGTTTCCGTTTCAAACTCCGTCCCTTTGAGAATCGGATCCATCAAGGCATCCAAATGGAATCCCCTCAAAATATTCGCCTTCATATGGGCGGCCGATCGGATGGTGTAGAAAGGCTTGGCGCTCCTTATTCTGATATGAAGTACAAACTGGACAAGTCGCCCGCGCCCCCATTCAAACCACATCCCGAAGGATGATCCACCCACCCTCAATTCGCTCATCGACGGGTTGAGGATCGCCCGAGTGTCCTTGAACGTCAGGCCGGCGCGGCCCGCCAAATAAAACGCGTTCCTAAACTCAAATTTCAACAACTGGGGATTAGAAATACGTTCGGCATCGAATTTAGCCTGTTCGACCTGGGCAACCAAGCGTCGATAGAGGATGGCCTTTGACCCATTGAAGTCAAACCCTTTTTCGAGCAGCTGTTGTTGCAGCGGCCCGGCAAGGCCGGCAAGAAGTTGCGCCACCTGTTCATTGCTCTGTGTTGCCATTCGTTCGTCCGCCCGTTCGGTCACGTCTTGGCGGATAGGATCATGCATACTCTCATGGGGGTACGGCGGATATCGTTGGCCAGAAAAGGCGGCCATGGGGAGGCCGGCCCAATACGCAAATTTATTGAGCCAACGGAAACTAAGACCTAAGACCGCCCGGTTATACCCCCGATGACTGAACCATGCCCATGCGGACGGGACAGCGAGAACAAACAGGGATAACGAAGAGGTTAAATTTAACGCCGGAGCGAATAGAAACCCAAAGGTGACGAAGAACGGCAGGTGAAAGACAAGGCCAGCGGCAAAAAGTTTGGCATATGCATGAGGAGGAGCCTGTGGTCCCATGGCCCGAATCCTTCCCCGGTGGAAACCGGTAAACAAGGCGTTACCCAAAATTCCCGCCATCGTGCCGGCCAGCGCGGGATGAAAGAAGAGAGACGGCAAAACGAGGGACAACCAGAAATAACCAAGGAAAACACCCAGGAAAACGGAGAAGGTCTCAAATGATTCGAGCGCGGCTTGTCGAGTCATGGCTTTGGCCATGGCATCAAGCACCGGTCGGATTTTTTCGATCTCCTTTTTCAAGGTTCCATTTTCGTCTCTGATGTGCCCCTGTTGAATGTCCCTTTCAACAACCATGGCCAGGCCGAGCCTCTTTTGGCGGAACACTTGGATTGTGGAGGCGAACAGTTTTTCGTCATGAACATTCTCCACCAGCGCTTCCAAATAATCGATCTCCATTCTGTTGTATTGTTCGAAACGTTGTCGGAGTAATTCCGTCTCCTCCTCATCCCCCGTGATCTGATTTAAAAACTTGGTTCTGTACATATACTTCAGAACATAAAAGACGGAACCCACTTCGGCCACCTGATTGAGCGCGTCGGCAATTTTTTGGACATCGGGATTTTGATATCGGACATCGAACGTGTGCAAGTTGGCCTGCCTCAAACCAAGGAGGCCATCTATTAAGACTCGATTATAGAGCACCGTTCTCCCTTGAACTTTCATTTGATTTAGCGGGTAGACCGTTTCAACATAAAGGTTGTTCTCCCTCAGAAATTTAGTGTTTGCTCGGATTTCATCCAAGGTGCAGTAAGGATCAAGTGGAATATAACCACAAGAAAGCTGGAAGCCGAGGCCTTTAAGAATCCGCACCGCTTCGGCATTTTGCCGGGCGGTGATTCCTTTCTTGTTACGATCCAACTGGGTGTCGGACCCAAACTCAACGCCGATAAACGCCCGTACAAAACCGACCTCGTGCAAAAGCTTAAAAGTTCTAATCTTCAGGTCGGCCAGCTCGGGTGAGTCATGGGGGTTGAAAACACTGTCCGCTCGGAATGCGAAGGCGATTCGAAGTTTGGTGATGCCTCGTTTCTTCATTTCTGAAGCCAGCCGGTGGGCCCGGCGAATTCCCATTTCAGTGATGATCCCGCCGCCAAGAAACTCCCAATCGCTTAAGATGCCGTTTCTGGCTCCCATGCGCTGGAGATATTCCATGTCCTCCAAAACCGCCTCGTCGGGATAAGACTCCCATTTATGAGCACGAAACGGATCTCTGGAGCAAAACACGCACTGTTCCCAGCCGCAACCGCGACTGGTCTCAATCATAACGTCTCCTCCTTTTTCCAAAATCTCTAGCAAGTTATCACGAGCAGGAGCCCCCAATTCCAGGACCGACACAGGAGTCCCTTCATTTTCAATAATTTTTCCTCCCCTGACATAGGAGGCGGCGGGGACGTCATTAATAGAAATTTCACCTCGCACAAACCGAACCAGCTCCCTCACCGCCAATTCGCCCTCCCCCCGAACGGTGACGACGAAGGGATACCGGTTGAGGATTCCTGTGTTTTCATTGGTTGGTAAATTGTGTCCCACAACGGTGAGAACCTTGTTTTCCTTAAACCAGGGATCAGAAGCGATAATGTCCAATAGGGCGTAAAGTCTTTCGTTGGATTCCAATTGGGCGGATAGCCCGATGAACCGGGGCCTTCGTCTTTTAAGTTCAGCGATGGTCTCTTGCGCGCTCATGCCAAACTGAGTATCAATGAGGGAGGCCGAGACGCCATCGCCGTAGGTGCGCCTGACATCGCCGAGGAGCGCGTTGATTCCCATGGGATCTGTGATCACCTCATGGCGAGGTGAAGTCAGATTGACGAAAACCATGGACACCGGCTCACTCGAGGGTGTCCGAACCTGGCCGACTATTTCCTTTTGATAAAATCCCAGCGCTTTGATGATCCTCGAGATTTTGGATGATAGAAGGGGATTATCAGGAGGATTTTCTCGAACCCGTCGTCGGGCTTCCGTGGAGGAGGTGAACCGAGATCCCTTGGGAAGATTAATGAAAT
>JAJAPZ010000088.1 GCA_020523905.1 Candidatus Obscuribacterium magneticum | reverse complement strand
AAGAAAACAACTTCGCCGATATATCCTTTTCATCGAAAAACCTCAGCCGTCCAACGTATAAGGCTGAACTGCCGAACCCGAAGGACGCGAATGCCGAAGGACATGAGCGCCGACGGGACGGCCAGTTCCAGCCGCTGGTTAGCCCGCATCAACGCCCCATGAAGGTTTCTTTTTAGTCCGATCTCCAAAATACACCTTTCCAGCTGAATCTGAGATCTGGACTCGAAGATTCTTCCAATGCTTCGCGTACTCCTTCATTCTTTCTTGATCGACCAAGAAGGTAGCAGGAGGATCTCCCTCGCAGAGTTTCTTCCCATAGATCGTGTCAGCCACCAGGAAATACTTCTTAGCTTCCTTTGGCGGCAATCTGATAGCTACGTGTGAAACGAAAATAGGCCGACGTCCAACGTTAGCGACGTTCACTATTCCCCATTTCTTCTTTTTATCGATTGGACCGTCTCCAATTGCGTCCATGTCCCATTGAATAAAGACCTTCACTTTGGGGCGATCCCTTAAATAATTCATGGCACTGAATGTGAGGGCTGCCGTTCCGAAAACCATTCCGAGTAATGATCCGATGTCGCTGATTGACATTCCACTAGAACGTGATTGTGACTGAGCAAATGAGCTTACGGCTGTTGTGAGATTGCTCAAGGCCTGAACAGTTGTGGATGATACTGGCACCACATCCATACTAATTCCTCCATGTGGGCTAACCGCTGGTTAGCTCACCTAAATTGCCAAACTAACTCATTGTTCTCATTCACCGTAAAAGACCGCAGTTCGATTCTTGAAACTTTTTCTTTGCTCTTGAAACCCTCAGTTCCCCATCAGCCCATTTTGATGGATCGATTAAAATTTGACCATTGCCATCTTCTTTAACCACTTTGTCAAAAGCATCCTCGGTGGCACCTTCAAATATTCGGCCAATCGTGAATTCAGTGGTGGGACCACTAAGCCGAAGCTGCACGCCAATTGGCAATTCTTTAAATTCTGCCTCCTTCAGTTTCTTCCGTTGAATGTCAGAAAGTAATTGTGTCCCGGTTTTATAACCGACATTAAATAACCGTTTCTGTTCGCTCTCATTTCCAGAAAGTTCGGCAAAGGTTGCACAAGAAAAAGCTGACCACATTAAGAGTCCTCTGTTGGGTTGTTTCTCTTTCGATTCTGCAAAGCTCTGCATTGTCACAAACAGGATAGCTAAGGCCACTCCAGTCTTACGCATCAACATATGTGAATCTCCTTTAGCGGGCTAACGTATTGAATTGAACCGACGGGCGAAGCCCGTTCGGTTCCGATGATTGGTTAGGTGTGCATTCATCGTTTAAGTTCAATAATTTTCTCTTGCGAACTACCTGGAACTACAACATCTATCTGTTTCATAAATTTTGAAACGGCCTCGCGCGTTACTCGCAGAAACCCAGACACATTAACATGTACGCCTTGGTCATCCTGTATGAACGGAACAGCGTTTGAATCTCCTAGATAAAGAAAATTATTTAGCGCTAAAGCCGCGTTGTGCAGAAGGAGGCATCGATAGTTTTCATAAAGTTTCTTTATCGTATTTTCTGAAAGAGAAAGTTGGTAGTAATTGCTATTAAGGATAAAAAAATGATGAAAAGATTCCTTCCTTATTGAACAGTTCTTGCCATCTATCAAGATCGTGAAATCCGTACGACCCCGATGATACGACCCAATGGAATCAGCAATGGAAAACATTAAGGCAGCCCCTGGATAGCCTAAGCATCCCCCATTTGGTTTACGAAAATTCAGGCAATATTCCGCGGCCTGCAAATATTCAGGGATTGATTCCTTTAAAAGTGACGATGAATTTGGATGTATTGCCATGAATGCACACCTAACGAATGGAGCTAAGCTGCACACCCCGCAACGCCGACATGTTTTTCAAGTTCACCGATCACCTTGCGCGGGGTTTGTCGGCTTCAGCGATTTGTTGGACGGCGACATCCCATTAAGCCCTATGATCATGTTGGGTTCAGCGGTTGCAACTTCTTGATGGCTTTGAAAAGAAGCCGCCCACTGTTTCACAGCGTCGGCTGTGTCTTTGCCCGTTCCCCCGATTTGGAAGATAAACAGGCCTGGAACTACCATCAGGACATGCCCGTTCTCGGCGTTTATGACGTTCTTTATACGTTCCTCCGTCACACCTTCATGAAATGAGACCAATATTTCGTTTGCGTACATTTCATCACCGGTTACTGAATCTTTTATTATTTTCTTCTCAGTAGCCGTAGACGCGAACGGATAATTTGTGACCCACAGACGGCTGGCGCTAGATACGATCTCCCGATTGTCCACCCTCGCCAGAAGTCGAAAATGTCGAAAGCCTGCTACCGACCCCTTGATTCGCAACTGACCAGTGTAAACCCCGTCACCTCGGACATGATCTCCATTCTTTCCATTGTCGAACAAATGACCGAGAACTCGGGCTGAGCTATTTTGTTTATCGACTTCCTCGACCAAAAGATTTTCAGGAGCACGCGCCATCCCGCTTATCGTACCTGAAAACTGGATAATAACCGACTGGCCCACTGCGATTCCCGCAGGCTCAAGTCCGGGAGAATAAATAATCGGATACTCATGTCGTGGATCCGCGAAAGAGATAGTGGTCGCTATCGTTATCATGCTGAGAAGAAAACAACTTCGCCGATATATCCTTTTCATCGAAAAACCTCAGCCGTCCAACATATCTTCTACTGCAAAAAATGCAGGATATCATTTAATTGCTTTTTGCGGGATTTGGCAGCAGGGTTCTTGGAAATGGATGATCATCAACAGGTATTAAAGTGTGGGTGTTGGATAGCTGTCAAAAATGCAGTATTTGCCAATTGCGATAGCTGCGGACTTTTTGAATTCCTGGCTGGCCCTACTGCGGTGGACAAAGGACAAGGGGCTTGCAGGCAATGGGAAATAAAAAAGGCAGGTCCTTTAAGCTCCTCGGAGCACAGAAGAAACCTGCCTGAAAGCTGGCGTAGATGCTATGTCACGACTGGATCCGCCGCGGCGGATGACGAGCGTTGCCGTGTATACCGAACGTTACGAAGGAATCGGGATGTTGCTGCTCGGCTGCGGATAAACGCTCACCCGCTGACGTCCCCCCCAGCGGCCGGGGGTCTGGCGCATAAATTCAAACCGGACGGTGCCGGCGATACGGGCAAAGAGGGTGTCGTTGCTGCCTTTTAAAACGTTAAAGCCCGGATGGAAATGGGTTCCGTTCTGCCGGACGAGCACCTCTCCGGATTTGACAAATTGGCCGCCGAAGCGCTTGACGCCGAGCCGTTGGCCTTCGGAATCGCGGCCGTTGGTGGAGGAACCTTGGGATTTTGTGTGGGCCATAAGATTAAACCTTCGGAAGAGAAATGCGCTTGATGAGGAGCTCCGTCAGCCACTGACGGTGCCCCTGCGTTTTCTTGTAAACCTTCTTCTGACGCATCTTAAAAACAATAATCTTGGGCGCCCGGAGCTGGCGGACGACCTCTGCCGTGACGCTCGCCCCGTCAACCTTCGGTCGGCCCGCCAGGGTTTTCCCTTCATCTCGGGCAAAAAGCACATCCCCCAGTTGGACCTCATCGCCGACCTTGGCTTCGAGCTTCTCCACCTGGAGGGTTTCGCCCTCGGCGACGCGGTACTGTTTGCCGCCCGTTTTAACGATCGCGTAACTTGACATAGCCTGCGGATTCTACCCTATCGGTCTCCGTCGGTCAATTGGCTCGATTCTCCGGCTCACTCCAGGACAATGCGGTACTGCTCCCATGAAAGAGATTCATCCCCAATGATTTCAACGGATCTGCGGATTTGCTTTTCCAGGCGCTCTCTATTCTCATTGAAATAGGCGGCGATCTCGGAGTAGAGGTGAATCTTCAACCGTCCCTCCGGGCGCCCCTGGGTGAGCTCCAATATCTCCTTGCGGATCTTGAGATACAGCGATTCGCGCGACAGGACCCATCCGCTTCCGCTGCACTCGGTGCAGGGTTCTCCCATCATGGCCTGCAGGGACTCGCGGCGCCTTTCCCGCGTCATCTCCACCAGCCCCAAGCGCGTGATGGGGAGGATTTTGATCTTGGCGTGATCGTTCTTCGTGGCCTGAAGGAGCGCCTCCATCACCTTCTCGCGGTTCCGCCGGCGCCGCATGTCGATGAAATCGATGACGATAATGCCGCCGATGTTGCGTATCCTTAGCTGCCGGGCGATCTCCACGGCGGCTTCGATGTTGGTGGCGGTGACGGTCTCCTCCTGGGATTTGCGCCCCGTAAACTTTCCGGTGTTGACGTCGATGGCGCAGAGGGATTCCGCCTCCTGTATCACGATGTAGCCGCCGGAAGGCAAATCGAAGCGGGACTGGCGGAGTTTCTGCAGCTCCTGCTCCACGTTGAACGTGTTAAAGATGGGAACCCGCCCCTCATAAAGATGCACGCGCTCGACCAATTCCGGCGCCAGCATCTCGACGAAGCCCCGCACATCCTCATACTCCTGCCGGTTGTCCAGAAGAAATGACTCCACATCCTCCGAAAGAATGTCCCGCACGACCTGGAAGGTGAGTCCCAATTCCCGGTGCACCAAGCCCTTCTGAACCTTTTCCGTCCTTTTTTGGATGTTGTCCCACAGCCGTAAAAGATACTTCATCTCCCGGCGGAGGGCCCGTTCCTCCACCTCTTCCGCCTCCGTCCGAATGATGACCCCTCCCGGCGGATTCAGGGAATCGATGATCCGCTTCAGCCGATCCCGCTCCTGAGGCGATTCAATCTGGCGGGAGACGCCGACATGCTCCGACATGGGCATGAAGATGATATAGCGGCCCGGCAGGGCCAGATCCATCGTCACCTTCATTCCCTTGGTCCCGATGGCTTCCTTGGCCACCTGGACCAGAATGGAGGACCCCCGCTTCAGGATCTTTTCGATGTCCCGTTCGTGGGAATCGCTCACGACATCGGTGATATAGAGATAGGCGTTTTTTTCCATCCCCACATCGACAAAAGCCGACGAGATGCCGGGCAATACATTTTCCACGGTGCCTTTGTAGATGTTTCCCACCAGCTGGGCGCTGCCCCGGATGGGCCGGTCCACAAAAAATTCGACCAGCTGACCGTCTTCCAGAATGGCCACCCGCACCTCGTCCGGCAGGGAATTGGCCAAAATTTGTCTTTTGATCGGTTTCATAGTTCTCCTTTTTACGGTTCGACGAGCTCCCCCGTCGCTTTTTCAAATAAGAGAGCCTTCCGTTTGATCAGAAAATTGGAGGCCCCGCTTTCGAGCTTCATCTGGGACTCTTCAAACCCGCAGACCGCCTGGATGACGGCTTCGGGCTTGAGCGTCCGCCCCGGCCCGAAGCGCATCTCGAGATCCAACCGGTCCTCCTGCAAAATCCAGCGCCGCACCACCGCGCGCGCATCCACGACGGTGTCGCCGCTTTCCTTCTTCTTTATCACCATCAGGTGATCCTTCTTCCAAAACGCCTCCCATCGATCCTGGGTGCCGACCAAAAGGGGCGACCCCACCTCGTAAGCCACCGCATTCAAGGACTCCTCCAGGGACGGGAAAAACCGCGGGATGGATTTGACGCTCAAAAGAGCATAGCCCGGCGCCAAATGAGGAATCAGCATATCCCGCGCCTGCGTCACACCCAATCGCGACTCCAAATCCACATCGAAATACTCCGCCTCCGACTCATACCCGACGGCGATGGCGGGCCCAAAGGCCACTTTGAACTTCGGCCGGCGGTTCTGGCTCTTCACGACCGGCCAGCCGGACGCCCGAAGGGCCTGGCGGATCATGTCGATCTGATGCAGATGCGTCAAGAGGGCGCCGGCCCCCGAACGTGCGAGCCGCACCCGAAGCCTCTGAATCGACATCGGTTGAAAAACACGGGATAAGGATAGGGTCCGCCTCATCACAACAAATGCCTCCTCATGTGAATGGAAAGAAGGAGTCCCACCGCCATCATGGAACTGGCCATCGATGACCCCCCATAGGAGACCAGGGGCAGGGGAACCCCCGCCACGGGGGCCATGCCCATCGTCATCCCGATATTGAGAAGCGCATAAAAGCCGAACATCGTGGCGAATCCCGCCGCCACCAGGCTCCCGAACCGGTCGCGGGACTCAAGGGCGATATCAAAACCCCGCCATACGATCAGGAAATAGAGGGCCAGAATGCCGAGAGACCTCAAAAAGCCGAGCTCCTCGCCGATCACAGAAAAAATGAAGTCCGTATGCCGGCTGGGGAGAAATCCCAGGCGCGACTGCGTTCCCATGCCGTAGCCCTTCCCCAAAAAACGCCCCGAGCCCAGGGCAATCTGGGACTGGCGAACGTTGTAGCCGCTTCCCAAGGGGTCCAACTCCGGATTGACGAAAGCCACCAGCCGCTGGCGCTGATACGGTTTAATAACCTTGCTGCCGGCGATGGCGCCCAGGGATCCCAACGCGATCAGAACGAGCAACACCCAGAGATAAAGGGTGGGAATATAGACCCGCATCTTTCGCAAGAAAACAAAGGCCAGGATGACAGCCAGACACACGCCGAGAAACAGCCAGAGGCTGGCCAGCCTCCTTTGAGCGCCAACGAGAATAATTCAACAGCACCCGCTCAACGCCGGCTCCAACAAATCAAGATGGTGGAGGCCAAGGATTCCCGCCGCCAGGACTTTCACCAAGCCGACCGCCGCCAAGCAGCGTCCGGGCGCCTGAGAAAAAAACATGACGAGCATGACGGGGATAAAAACCAGGCTCGACGACAAATCGGGCTGGAGAAGAATGAGGCCAATCGGCGCCATGGCAATGACGAAAGGGACCACCAACGACTTCGGCGAATACCACTGAATCCGCCGGTCCAAGTAACCCGCCAGAGACAGCACAAAAAGTATCTTGGCCATCTCGGAGGATTGGACGTAGACGGGCCCCAGATGGAACCAGCCGCGGGTTCCCCTGAGCGTCGCACCGAAAAAAAACACGCCGACGAGAATCGCCAACATCAAAAAA
>JAJAPZ010000087.1 GCA_020523905.1 Candidatus Obscuribacterium magneticum | reverse complement strand
AGAAGAGGAGTTGGAACGGCTTTTGCCGCAACTGAAAAACGCCGAGCGGCTCAAAACCGCGGCGCAGGAAGCCTACGGCCTTCTCTACGGCAACGAGGGGTCGGCACTCGACAAAGTGCGCCGGGTTCAGCGGTCTTTGGAAACTTTGCGTGGTCAAGGCGCGGACTTGAACGATGTGGCCGAAATGATGGAGGAGGCCGTCGTCCGGCTGGAGGAGTCGTCCCACCGGATTGACGATTTTCAAAACAAGGTGGACTTGGACCCGAACCGTCTGGACGAAGTGCACACGCGTTTGGATTTGCTCAGCCGGCTGAAACATAAATACGGACCGACCTTGCGTGACGTGCTGGTCTATCGGGCCAAAATCGACGAGGAATTGAAAGTTTTGGAGAACGTGGAGGAACGCACGCGGGACCTCACGCAGAAGTTGGCGTCGGCTGAGGCGGAACTCAACAGCGCGTCGGGCAAACTGAGCGCGGCGCGGACGGCGGCGGCGAAGAAACTGGCTGCGGCCGTGGAAAAAGAGTTCCGGGAAGTGGGCCTGGCGCAGGCCGAATTTGACGTGTCCATCGACACAACGGTCCCGCCGAGCTTTTCCGCCGTTGGAATCGATGAGGTGCGGTTTCTGTTTTCGCCCAATCCCGGCGAAGGCCGCCAGTCTTTGGCGGCGGTGGCGTCGGGCGGGGAACTTTCCCGCGTGATGCTGGCCATTAAGTCGGTTTTGGCGAAGGCGGACGCGGTGCCCACACTGGTGTTCGACGAAATTGACGCGGGCGTGGGCGGCGCGCTGGGCACGGCGGTGGGGAAAAAACTGGCCAAACTGGGCAAGACCCATCAGGTGCTTTGTATCACGCATCTGGCTTCCATTGCGGCGTTCGCGCAGACCCATTTTGCGGTGCAAAAAGAAATCCGGAAGGAACGCACCGTCACCCAGGTCAAAAAACTGCAGGGGGACGATCGCGTGGCGGAAATCGCCCGCATGTTCGGCGGCGTCGCGGATACGTCGACGGAATCGTCCGTCAGCGTCCGGCACGCCCGCGAACTTCTGGCGTCGGCGAAAATTCAGTGATAAGGCGGCGACCCCGTGGATAAACGATTTTTGAAAGAAGACGGCGACGAGGTTTTCACCGGCAACGAACTTTTGCTGAAAGGCGCGCTGGAAGGCGGCGCGGCGCTGATCACCGGTTACCCGGGTTCGCCCGTATCGGAAGTGTTCGACGCCATCAGCGTGGCGGCACCCCTCCTGATCGAAAAAGGCATTGTGGCCCAGATGGCCAACAACGAGGCCCTGAGCGCGGCCCGCCTCAACGGCGCCCGTCTGGCGGACCTGCGCGCCATGTCGCTGATGAAATCCGTCGGTTTGCATGTTGCGGCGGACGGGCTGGCGGTCGGTAATCTGGCCGAACCCCGCAAACCCGGCGGCGGCGCCCTCGTGGTGTCCGGCGACGATCCCTGGAACGAAACCACCCAGATCAATTCCGACTCCCGTTTTCTTTTTCAGCACCTCAACATGCCCGTGTTGGAACCCGCTACGTTTCAAGAAATCAAGGACTGGATCAAGGACGGCTTCGAACTTTCCGGCTTGGCGGACCTTTATATGGGGTATGTCATCACCACCAACCAGGCCGACGGCGGCGGCACGGTGAAGTGCCGGCCCAACCTTTACCCGGTTATCAACCGCCACCAGAAAACCGTTTTAGCGTCGGATAAAATCGCCATCGCGGACACGGTGATGATTCCGCCGCACACCTCCTGGCGCGAGGCCACGCTGGCCGACCGCCAGCAAAGACTTCTGGCCGGGGCGCGGCAACGGGGACTGAATAAAATATTTTGGCCCACGGGTTCGTCGGAAAAATACGCGGCTGGTTTCGTCACGTCCGGGTTATCCTACTGTTATCTGGTCCAGGCGTTGCGCGAAATGGGGTTGGAAGGTGGTTATCCCATTTTGAAATGGGGGCTCACCTATCCGCTGGATGAAACGATTTTGCTGGAGTTCGCGGCACGCGTCGGGCAGATTGTTGTTGTGGAGGAAAAACGCGGGTTTGTCGAGACACAGATGGTCAACGCCCTGCAGAAGGCCGTGCAGTCGGGGCGGCTCGCCAAGGCGCCGGCGGTGTGGGGAAAGAGGTTTCCCGAGGACAGGGAGGGAATCCCGGCGGTGCGCGGCATCAACGCGTCCGTTTTGATCGAGCGCTTGTCGCCTTTGCTGAAAAGCGGTCTGCTGCCGGTTCCACCGGACGCGGCGCCGCTCTGGAACGCCGCGCTGAAAAACGCGCTGGACACCGCCGCCATCAACGTTTCCATCCCCGCGCGCACGCCCACGTTCTGTCCGGGTTGTCCGCACCGGGATTCGTCGTCGGTGACCAAGGAGATCAAGAAAAATTTTCTCGACCCGGTGTATATGAAAGGCCGTCACGCCAGTGACCCCGTGGACGTGATTTTTCACGGCGAGTCGGGCTGCCATTCTATGCTCCAGTTCGAACCCAACGTGGGCCTCATGCAGAACTATTCGGGCATGGGCTTGGGGGGCGGCACGGGCGCCGGCATCGACCCGTTCGTTCAAAACAAACAGGTGGTGTTCGTCGGCGATTCCACGTTTTTCCATTCCGGCATGTTGGCCGTGTCCGACGCCATCAAGAACCACCAGGACATCACCTTCATCATCCTGGAAAACAAAACCACCGCCATGACCGGCCACCAGCCCATGCCGGGCAACGACATCGACGTGCTTTACCAAAAAACTTTCGCACAGGACATCGAACACGTCATCCGCGGCATGGCGCGCGATTCTGTTCCCGTCCTCCGCGTCAACCCCGGCTATCGCGATTCCTATTTGAAACTGCTGGAAGACGTGATTTTAAAAGACGGCGTCAAGGTGGTCATTGCGGACAAGGAATGCGGCATCACCTACCAGCGGCGCGTGCGGCGGGAACGCAAGCGCGTGATCCGCCTGCTGGGCTATTTGCCCGAGGAAAAAGTCATCAACGTCACGCCGGAAGTGTGCGAGTTCTGTCTGGAATGCACCCAGATGACCGGCTGCCCGGGGCTGACCATCGACAACACGCTGCACGGGCCGAAAATCGTTACGGATAAATCGCTCTGCATCGCGGATGGCGCCTGCACCAAGGGAAAAGTCTGTCCCTCGTTTGAGGAAGTCACCATCAAACGGCGCGCGGCGCCGGCGCCTTTGCCGGAGCCCCGCCTGGAAGATTTGCCGGAACCCGTTCTGAAAACATTCGACGACGTGTGGTATGGCTACACCGCCGGAGTGGGGGGTATGGGTGCCGGGATTGTCACCGCCGTTTTGGTCCGCGCCGGCATCCTGCAGGGCTATCAGACGCTTTTCGCTGACAAGAAAGGGCTGGCCATCCGCAACGGCAGCGTGTTCGGTCATGTGATTTTTTCCAAAAAGGAAAGGATTTTCGCGCCGCTCGTTCCCTATGGCAAGGCGGATTTGCTTCTCGGTATCGATCTGTTGGAATCGGCCCGCGGTCTGGACCCCAAGCTGAACCTCCGCATTGCCAACCCGTCGCGCACGGTGGCTGTCGTCAACACCCATAAAGTGCCGACGGTAAGGACGCTCCTGGGCCTCGACGATTTCAATCCCGAGGAGCTGGCCGCGCTGATTCGCCAGCGTACGCGCGCCGACCGGTTTTTGGGATTGGACTTCGCCAACGTTTCCGAGGAATATTTCGGCAACAAACTGTACGCCAACGTGCTTTTGCTGGGCGCGGCGTTCCAGCGGGGCCTATTGCCGGTGTCCTACGACAATTTGGTTCAGGCCCTGCGCGAAACGATCCCGTCCCACGAACTAGAGGAAAACCTGCGCGCGATCCGTTTGGGCCGGCAGATCGCCCACACGCCCGATGCGTTCATGCGGTTCGCCTTCAAAAAAGCCGATTACTGGAAAGTGGTGGACGACAACGCCGGCTATCTGCAGCGGGGACGTCTGCTGGGAAAATGGCTCTCGCGCGAATACCGCAAACTGGTGGAGGACACGGTGCGCTGGGTCGACCTCGACGAGCCGACCCACGCCCGACTGGCGCAGTTCCTCTACGATCTGATCCAGTTTGAGGGCATTTCCTACGCGCGGCGTTACGCGCAGAAACTCTGGACCGTATACAAAAAAGATCAAAAAAACCGCGGTTTCGCCGCCACCCGCGCCGTGCTGGAAAATCTGTACCGCGTCATGCTCATCAAGGATGAGGTTTACGTGGCCCACCTGTTGACGTCGGAAGAAAAGTTCCGGCGTGACAACGAGCGCTACCGCCTGGACCCCTTCCATGGCGACACGGCGGACTACGTGCACATCAATCGGCCCCGGTTCGCGGTGTTCGGCAAGAACGTTGAATTTGACATCCGCACGCGCAACTGGCAGTTGCGGATCATGAAACACCTGCGTTTCCTGCGGCGGATGATGACGGGTTGGCACGTTGCGGAAAAAGAATTCCGCGCCTGGTACGAAAACCTGGTGGACGGGTTCAATATTTTCGACAATGACGAAACCTACCGTTTCTACACAGAAGCCCTGCGCCAGCCGGAACAGGTCCGGGGCTATCGCGAAATCCGGTACCCTAAAATGCTCGCCGCCCGTCGCCGTGCGGCGGAACTGCTCGCGCAAATCCGGGAAAAACGGCCGGCGGATTCTGTCCCCGCCCGCAAAAACTGATACAATTTAAATATGGTCAAGATCCGACGGGCCAAAATCACCGATGTGCGCGCTCTGCACAAGCTCCTCAACTCGTTTGCGGCGGAAAAGGAGCTTTTGCCTCGTTCCATCACGGAGCTTTACGAAAACCTTCAACAGTTCCACGTGGCCGACGACCGCGGCCGGGTGGTGGGGTGTTGTTCTCTCGCCGTGCAGTGGGACAACCTGGCCGAAATCAAGGCGTTGGCGGTGGCCACGGCCTACCAAGGCCAAGGTTTGGGTAAAAAGCTCTTGCTGGCCTGCCTGAAGGACGCGGAATCCCTCGACATCACACGGATATTCACCCTCACCATGAAGGACGGGTTCTTCAAAAAGTTCGGTTTCCGACGGGTGGTCAAGAACCACCTGCCGCACAAAGTTTGGACAGAGTGCGTGCGGTGCCCCTATTTTCCCGAAACCTGTGTGGAGATCGCCATGGTCAAAGACATGGACACCCACGTCCGGCATATGCCGGCGTTCCGGCCCAAGGACTTGCCTAAGGACGGTATGGTGCCGACGGAACCCATGGTGCCCAAGGAACCGGAATCCGACGCCCGCCCCAAAGCCGCTGTTCGGAAATAGTCGTCATTCCCGCTATGCCGCTTTTGTCGCCCTTGCGGCTGGGTATGTCCCTGCGTATAGGAACTGAAGCCCCGCACCTTAGATGGCCATAGATCAAAAAAATCATTTTGTTCGTTTGGCCAAAGGCACTGTCCAATCATTTGCCATGGGCTCCCCTCAGCAAAAACCTATTCCAGCCCCGCAATTCCAGTCCCTGGTCCGCAATAGTGGTTTGGAAAACGCCGAACAGGCTCTGTTAAACCAAGACATCGGCAAACAGGCGTTCTTTTGCGCTCCTGATCACAGCCGGAAAAATTCCAGCGTCGAAAACAAAAATGGTTTGTTGTGCCGCTTCCGGCCGAAAGAAACCTGTTCCGATAACATTCTTGATCGGGACATTCAGCGCGTGGAGGATCGGCTCGATCGCCGCCCCCGCCGATGTCTTTACTCCAAAACTTCAGCCGAGGTCCGGGCTTTTTTCCTTGGTGCGTTTCAATGCTGAATTCGCCTGTTCTCCGCATCTTCACCTTATTGCTCGTTGGCGAACTTTTGCTGCTTTACTTATTGGACACAAGCGCAAAGGATGTCCGAAACAGATATTTGCGCACTTTTTTCTTCATCCTGTTGCCGGTCAGTGTCGCGTTCTTCATTGTTTTGAAAGTCTTCATACTTCCCGAGTGTTTTGCTTTTGACATCCGCGACGACTCCGGCACATTTGCGCGATTGTTTGTGGCCAAAGCCATGCTGCTTCAGGGCAAAATTCCGATGATGAATTTGTTTGAGAATTTTGGAACACCGATCTTGGGCGACGCAATGACGTACCCCTTTTCACCCCAATCCGTGACGTATTATTTTTTGCCGGATTCTGTCGCGATGACTTTTAACCGATTTGCCATTGGACTTGCAACAATGATCCTGTTGATTGTCTATTACAGGAAATATCTCTCGCGGTTTACTTCCGTTGTGTGCGCGTTTTTGGCGATCATGACGCCGGGGTTCCTTTGGCATTTTGCCCATCACCATTATCAAATGGCCTTGTTGATGTTCGTCGTGGTCCTTTTGGTGCAGAGGCGTTTTTCTGCGAGTATGACCGGGATGAATCTGATGTGCTTGCAGGTTGCATTGACTGTCGCGGTGTTGGGCATAAGCGCCAATGTCATAGCGATCATGTTCGGGTTTATCGTGTTGAATCAATATTTTGAATCAGGGAATCGATTGGATCGGCGCATGTCCTATCTGATGGCGGCGATGGCCGGGGCGTTTTTGTTTTCATACCCGCAAACGGTGTCCTTTGTTGAGACGGCGTTGGGAAGTGTGCGGCGTCAATTGATATATGATTATTCCATGACGATGCTGCATATGGTGCACGCCATGGCGGCCATGCCAACCCCAAACCATATTTCCGTTGGCATTAGTTATACCACCCCGATAATATTTTTCGCGCTGTTGAACATATGTCCGTTTGGTTTTAAGTGTCGATTAACCGCAAGTCAAAAAAAATATCTGGTGCTGGGAATAGTGCCGTTCGGCTTAATACTTTTTCATTTGTGGCAACCGGACGTGCTGCTCCGCGTGCCGTTCGTTCGCGCTACGGATTTGACCCGATTTTTATGGTTTTCAAGTGTTTTTTTTATTATGGCCGCCGGTCATGAATTGGACAATATACGGCAAGGACGTTGGACAATGAGAAGGTTCCTTGCACTGCTGATTATGTCGGTTGTCTTTATGGATTTTTATAAGGTGACACCGATATGGTCTGACTTTACGGCGCAAGAGCGGTTGGCAATTTATTTTCTCATAGCGGCGGCGTTGTTAGGATTATATTGTTTTCACCCGCGGGTCAGAAAATATGTGCAAGACAACGACGTAAAACAAAAAGTAATTCCGCTTG
>JAJAPZ010000086.1 GCA_020523905.1 Candidatus Obscuribacterium magneticum | reverse complement strand
ATACTGGGTTTCAAAGCCCTCGGTTTCAACCCGCGTGGTTTCCACCGTGCGGGTGACATCCACTGCTTCGTTATTCAATACGCCGGTTGTATGGGTGGTCTCAACGGAATTTTGGCGGTCACCGGTTTCTTCGTCATAAGTGATACCGTCGGTTCTGCGGACCACCCGTAAACTTCCCGTTTGCGTTGTCTCTTCAAAACCGATGAGGCGGCCTTTACCGTCATATCCCAACTCTCCATTCATTGCGACCGCGTCGTCTTTCAAGCCGGGTTCTTTGGCCAGCCACTCGACAGAAATGGTTTTCCCCGTTTGATCCACCTGCATTTGTTTATAGGCGATTTGCTGGCGCTTGCGGTTATAAGTGATTCCGAAGCGATCGGTTCTCACTTTCAGGCCGTCGTCGCTCTGAACAATTTCACTGGTGGCGGTTGTGTCGTTTAAATTGTTGTAAGAGGTTCCGATTCTTTTGGTTGTGACCCAGTGGCCATCGGGCCCGGTTTCAGTGCGATCATAACTCACTTGCCGACCATATTGGTCGTGAACACCATTTCGAAACTCGACGCGTACAGGAAGCTGTCCGTTTTGATTGCGATTGATTTGGTCAAAGGCGACTAAATTATCCCGGCCGTCATATTTGGAGTTGGTCACCATTTCGGTGTGCATCATCCCTTTGGCGTCGGTGATGGTTTGGGTGTAACCGGTTACCAAAAATTCCTGGCGGGTCGAGTTGATATTTTTGACCTTCCGGTAAAATGGATTAAAAGCGTAGGTGGCGCCGCGGTATAAAACTTTGTTTTGGTTCCCGTATTGGTCGGTCTCATATTGGTCGTAATCGGTGAGATAAAATTCGTCGCCGAGCTTTACGTATTTCCCGCCTTCCCAGCGCCGGGTGGATTTATTTTTAAACTGGTCCCATTCATCTTCGTCGTAACTTGCGATAAATTGGCCCCGCTGTTTTTTCTTCATCTGGGGATCGGTAAAATAAGTGATGTTGTACCGATTAATGACGCTGATGTTCCCGTTGGGGTCGGTGTTGGTGTCTACGTAAGAGGTGACAATTTGCTTGCCGTGTTCGTTTGAGTCGTCGGAGTATTTGATGTCGCTTCTCACGCTGACGCTGACATTCCCCTGCGAGTCCCTTGAAATTTTGGTGTAGCCAATCTTAAGGCGCGTGTGCTTGTTGTATTTGATAAAGCGGGTATCGACGGTGGTGATATTTCCGTTTCCATCCTTGAACTTCTGTCCGCGAATGGAAATATTCAAACCGTGAAGGAAAAACCATTTTGAACCATCGGCCTGGTGGCGCATGGAACCGCCGGCGCCTTTAATGGCTTTGCGCAGCAGATTTATTTCCTCTTCCATCGCCGCTTCGGTTTTTTTGCGGCCTTCCCACACTTTCTTCAATTCCTTCGCCGGGTTGACGTTTAAAGCATAGGTCGTCATTTCATCCAAAATGTTGGCGGTTTTATTCGGAAGCTGGGGTCTGTTTTCAAATGCCTCGATTTTCAGAAGCCGAAGCTGCTCAAGCTGCCTAAAGATGGACTGCTCTCTTTCCTGCTCCAGGAGCCGCTCGGGCGTGGTGAGGTTTTCTTGGGGAAGGTCCGTTTTGCCGCGGGGATCCAGCATATTGGAGGTGGGGAAGGCGCAGAAGAGGATGAGGTCCGGGGATAGATTTTTTCGCAGGAAATTTCTGATTTGATTCCTTAATACAGGAAGACCTTGAAGAGAAATAGGGGCGACGGGGATGCCGGCAAATACAATTTGCGTTTGGATTTGGACGAGGGTAACGGCGACAGCAATTATTTTTTTAAATAATTTTCTTTTATTTGAGTTCATACCGAGCACTCTTTTTCCGTCCCAAATTTACCTGGCCACTTTTGCTATTTTGCTGATGTTTTGGCGCCATATATGCTGTAAACAAATTGTAAACGAACCCCCCTTAAGATGGCCTTAAGAGGAGGTTAAAATTCGCTAAAGAATTTGTTTTAATTTCTAACCGATCGCTCGATTTAAAGTAACTGACTATCAATTACTTTAGGTTGTTCTAATATGCCGGTTATCCCTACCGGTAAGGATGGCCTTCGCAGGTTGTATTTTCAAGGCGTTTTTATCTGCTAGACTCGTGGAGTTTTGAATGGCGTCACTGGAGGAAAAATCATGGACATCAACACTTTAATCAAGGTTTTCTTGGCAGTATTTGTTGCTGAGCTGGGAGACAAAACCCAATTGGCCACCATGCTTTTCGCGGCGGATAAAGAAGTTAGTAAGTTGGTGGTTTTTTCCGGAGCGGCTTTGGCCCTCATAACAACTTCGGCGATTGGTGTTTTGGCCGGGGGATTTATTTCGCGCTTTTTTAGCGAAAAAATTCTCTCCATTGCCGCCGGATTGGGATTTATCGCGATTGGAATCTGGACCCTTGCCAGAGTATTTTTATTGGCCAAATGAATAAACAGGAAGGCGTCATTAAATTCGACCTGAATTTTTCCAAGGGTCCCGCGCTGCCTTTGGAAAAGGTTTGGGAGTTGAATAACTGGCGAAAAATTCTCTGTTTAAATGGAATTATAGGGCAGGACCCCTCTCGCTACGAGGGATTCGGGTTTGGAAACGTCAGTCGGAGAATTGAACCTTGGGACACCCCTCCCACCAAACGTCCTTTTATTATCTCCGGGACACAAACACAGCAACTTTCCGACTTGGGAGCAGAACATTACACCACCGTCCTGGAATGCGACCCCACAAAAAATTCCGTCCTCGCGATGGGTCCTCTTCCCCCTTCTTCGGAGGCCATCACCCACGGAACCATTTATGATTTGGATCCGGAAATTCATTTCGCTTTCCATGTCCATTCACCAAGAATATGGAGAAAAGCCAGGGTTTTGGGATTTCCCCTAACGAATGAGACCGCCCTTTACGGAACGCCGGAGATGGCTGAAGAAGTAAAACGCCTCTATGAGGCAGGTCTCATTCGGGAGAAACACATCTTCGCCATGGGCGGGCATGAGGATGGAGTCGTCAGCTTTGGAAGATCGGCGAATGAAGCCGGATTTTTACTTTTAAATTATCTGGTTTGGGCGCTCTAGGGGAGAAGGGGTCAGGTCTTGGCATTGGCGGTATCTGTTTTGAGGGGGGGACCAAATCCAGTAAATATTTGGCGGGAACATTCCATTTGACGCGCTCGCGAAGCGCCTCCTGCCTCATTTTCAATTGGCTGGGAAAATCCATGTCTTTCCACTGGGATCTCAGCTCAGGAATGCGTTCCCGCAAACTTTTAAACCACACCAATTCGCCAACTAAAAGAGGCGGAATACCCGCGATCTTCCTTGGCTTCTGGCCCGGATCCACCACGATGCCGCCGTTGGCGCCAACAATTGTCTCCTCTTTTTGGGCTATTTCTGTGGAGACGGCAACCATAGGAGCCGTGGAAACTTCGGTTTGGACCGGAGTGGTTCCAGATGAAATCTCTGGAACGGCGGGAACTGGAATGGCTTCGGTTGAGGCTGAGGTTGAAATTGATTCTTCAACTCCTTCAGCCTTTTCATAATCCTCTAAATTTTCCGCGGTATCAAAATCAACTTCTCCCTCTACAACTCCACCCTGGACAGCGCCATTTTCGTCGACAGATAAGGCCAGCTCCGTTCCTTTAACCGCCCCTATGCAAGCGGGAGTTCGAATCAGGTAAAAACCTTTCCTCTTTTGCGGGGCCGGGGCAAAGCGCGCCAGTAACTTGCCAATTTTTAAGGCAAAAATATTTTGATATTCGGCCACCTTTTCCACTTTGAGGCTGGATTTCTCCCTTAATTCCAGAACACTTCCATCTTTGGTGGCCAACTCAACCCGCCCTTTATTTCCGGTGACCACATGATCCCCCGGTATGAGCCTCATTCCCACAACAGCGGGCGAGGCTTCTTTTGTCCCTCCGGGAACGACTCCGGTCGGCCCCTTTGAATCGGTGATTCTGTACTCTTTAACCGAAGACTCCTCAGCCTGAATAAGATTTAGAGAGAGAAAGAGGGCTAGAAAAATCCAACTGTGTTTATTGAATGAATTGTTTGCCATACATGACTGGCATTTTCCCTCTTTTGCCATCTTCCTGCCACATAAATTTCACGGGGTCCTGGTTAAACTGGGAATATGAAAATACCACCGCTTAAATGGACTGGGCGAATACTATTTTTCCTGATGGCCCTCACCTCATTTAAGGCCTCCTGGGCCATCGAAAACAGTATCCTTGTGGGGGATGTAAACGGCCTGGAAATCCAAGTTAAATTTATGGGAAATGAAAAAGGTCTTACGGGAGAAAAACTTATTTATGAAAAGGGGAAACTGCTGGGATATAGGGTTTCAGTGAAAAACAGATCCAACCAATCGTTTCCTCAGGTGGAAATGCAATCTTCACTTCATGTAGAAACCGCGGAATGTCCCGATTTAATGTCGGGGTCAAGATTGCCGGGGGCCTCCATCTCACCTCTCCATAACGCGGCCCTCGCTCCGGGAATCACCTTCAATTTTGATCACGCCTACACCATACCGGATTCCATTTGCCCATTGAAGGCCCAACTCAAAATTCGGCTTCAGTATACCCAAAGAGGAGTCATCAAAGCACAAACTGTTATTTCCCCCCTCCCCATCCAAATCAAGTAGAAGTAGGGGTCAGGTCTTGACATGTGACACTCGTGTCACATGTCAAGACCTGACCCCTACTTGACCCCTTCTTTTATAATTTACACAATTGGCCGATGGAAGAAACGGCTATTGCGATTCAGGTGGAAAATCTTTCCAAGGAATACCCCCATTCTCAGGGCAAAAAAGCGCTGACCAATATTTCATTCCAAGTTCCCATCGGAAAAATACTCTGCCTCCTCGGGCCTAACGGATCGGGCAAAACAACTCTGCTTAAAATTTTGGCGGGCTTATTAAAGCCGTCGAGCGGAAAAATTTCCATTTTCGGGCGAGATCCCCAAGAAAATCCATCTTTAACCCGATCTCAAATCGGCTGGATGCCGGCCGACGAAAAAAGCGGGTTTTACGGCCGCCTCACCGGAATGCAAAATCTCAACTTTTTTTCCACTTTCTATAATATCGGGCCCCAAAACCGGGATAGGCAAATCGGCAACTTGGCTCTTCAACTGGATATGACTGATGAACTCGAACAGATGATGCTTAAACTCTCCTCCGGAATTAAACAGAAGGTGGGAATATTGCGCTCATTATTACACAATCCCCCCGTTCTATTATTGGATGAACCCTTCCGCCATTTAGATCCCCACGGAACAAAGCGCCTGCGCCGGCTACTGCGCGATCACATTACCCGCACACAAAAAAAGACGGTGATTCTCTCCACCCATCAGTTGGAGGAAGCGCGCCGTATTGCCGACATCATTCTTGTCCTAAAAAACGGCGAACTGATTTCCCAACTCACTGCTCTCGAATTGAAACACGAGCTGCAAAGCATATCGTTAGAAGATTTTTATCTAAAAACCATCGACAAAAAAGAGGAAGACTAAAAAATGTTCCGTCACTTTTACGCCTTTCTTTTGCGCGATTTCTACCAAACCATAAGCTACCGCTTCGCTTTTCTTTTGGATGTGGCCAGCGTATTTTTTAACGCCGCCACTTTTTATTTTGTGGCCAAATTGTTTGATGCCGCCACTTCCCCCTACTTGGCCAATTATGGCGGGCAATATTTTCCCTTTGTTCTAATCGGAATAGCCTTTTCCACTTTTCAAACCGCAGGGTTGAACTCTTTTTCCCAAAACCTGAGACAGGAACAATTCATGGGAACTCTGGAGTCGGTTTTGGTCACGCCCGTCACCATTCCAATTTATTTGGCCGGCTCAAGTCTCTGGGATTTTCTTTACGCCACTGGCGAGGTGATTTTTTATTTCGTGGTGGCCTTCAGTCTTTTTGGCCTCAAACTTTACCAGGCCAATCTCCTGGCGGGATTTATTTCCGTGATTTTGACGCTGACCACATTCATGGGCTTAGGTGTTTTGGCGGCCGCTTTTATTCTGAGATTTAAGCGCGGGAATCCGGTGACCTGGACCATCGCTACGGCGTCGGAGTTGTTGGGAGGGGTATACTTCCCGACCGAAATTCTCCCCAGTTGGATGAAATCAATCTCGGATTGGATTCCAATGACACACGCCCTGCAAGCCCTTAGACAAAGTTTTCTGGCCAACGCGGGGTTTGAGCAAATAACACCTCATCTATTGTTCCTGCTTATTTTTTCAATCTTGATTTGGCCGGTGGGAATACTCGCCTTTAAATTCGCCCTCAAAAAGTCTCAAACCGACGGCAGCCTGGGCCACTATTAGGGGTCAGTGGGAGAAGGGGTCAGGTCTCCAGTACGGGAGAGAATCTCTCCCGTACTGGAGACCTGACCCCTTCTCCGATTACTTCGTCTTCATTTCAAAGACGCCGTCCCAGGTGGGCGGAGGCGGAGTCACCCTAAAGGTGCGAATGCGCTCCAGATATTTCCGAACCACGTGGTCGTTGGGCAAATATTCCAGAACTTCCTCGAAGGTATGCAGGGCTTCCTCAAAATTTTTATCCCGGTACATCTTTAATGCCGCGTGGTATTTCTCCCGTCCCGCCGCCCAATCCTTGGGGAGTTGATCTTTTCGGCATAAAAGTTCAAAAACCCGGCGGGGTTCTTTTTTCCCTTTGACCCGAATTAAATCCAGGTCTCGCGCTTCAATTTCGCTGCGCGACTTCTCAAAGGTCACATCCGAAATCATGACATGGGTGTGATATTCCTTGTTGGCGCCTTCAAGCCGGGAGGCCAAGTTCACGGGGTCTCCCATGACGGTATAATCAAAGCGCTCATTGGATCCCATGTTGCCCACAACCACCGTCCCGGTGTTTATTCCGACTCGGCAGTCAATACTGGGAAGGCCTTGAGAGCGGAGATTCTCATTTAAAGCCGGAATAGCGGCGATGCAATCAAGCCCGGCCAGACAGGCTTGGGCGGCATGGCGGGGTTGGTCGATGGGAGCATTCCAAAAAGCCATAATGCAATCCCCAATGTATTTATTGATGAGACCCTCGTGTTTAAATATGACTTGACTGAATGTGGTCAAAACTTGATTCATCACCTCAACCAGCTGCGTTGGCTTCAATGCTTCCGACATCGTGGTGAAACCGGCAATATCCAAAAAGAATACGGAAACCTCCCTCTCCTCTCCTCCCAATTTAAGTTTCGCGGGGTCTTTGGTAATAATCTCGATAATCTTGGGAGATAGATATTGTTTAAAGCTTCCTTTGATTTTCCTTTTTTCTCTCTCCTCGATGAGGAGACGGTAAAATATTGTCCCTCCATAGCAGCCGATGGCGGTCACAAAAGGCGGGACAATATGAACCACAATATTCAAATGCGAAAACACCCAATAACCCGAGGCAATAATGCCGGCGGTGACAAAAACGAAAACTCCCATTTTCATCCAGGGCGCAAATCGGGGGAGGAAAAATCCCAGAATCAATCCCACCAGCACAACATAAAGGATGGTTAAGAAATTCGGCGCTTCCCGAATCCAATTGCGGGAAATGAGGTTGTCAACAATATTGGCGTGAACAAGGACGCCGGGATATTTCGAGACAAAGGGGATGGAAACGTCAGTCGGAGAATTGAACCTTGGGACACCCC
>JAJAPZ010000085.1 GCA_020523905.1 Candidatus Obscuribacterium magneticum | reverse complement strand
GAATGGTTTTATTGTTGAGACATCCGGAATGGATGAAGGCGGTTTAGTGGAAGCTGGAATTTTGTTCAGTTCATTGTGAGGATGTGATTCAGGAACAGAAGGCGGAACAGTCTCGTCCTTTAGGATAGGAGAGGGTGTTGTGTCAGGGCCGGATAAATCAGAAGGTGTGATAAGGGGCGGCTGCTCGCGAATTTGAAAAAGAGATTTGATTTCCGACACTTCATTCGCTTTGATCCAAATCTCTTCATTTTGTTCTTCTTCCGGAGAAACTAAGGTTTCTTCCTGAAAACCATTAATAAACTTTAAAACATGAATTTCGTAAGGCCCCTCTACGGATTCGTCAATTTTAACCCAATAACGTCCCATAATACAAATATTCTACCATTATAAAACAAAAAATGTTATGATTTTTTATCTGCCTTTGCAGAAATGCGGAGAAGATAATTCACCGATGGTTTTTTATGGAGGATGGCGGATATATTTTAGCGAATTTTGCCAAAATATGTGAAGATACCGAGAGATTGCGTGAAAAATTGATGAATAATATTACCAAAATAATCGGGATTCTCAAAAAAACTTATAAAAATGCTCATTGCGCATTAAACTTTTCAAATCCATTACAACTTTTAGTAGCGACGATTCTTTCCGCTCAATGTACGGATAAAAGAGTTAATTTAGTAACAAAAGAGTTGTTCAAAAAATATAAACAGGCAGAAGATTTTTCGGCCGCCAATATTCGCGAATTGGAAAATGAAATACGATCCACCGGTTTTTTTCGGCAAAAATCAAAATGGATTAAAGGTGCATGCAAAAAAATTCAGGAAAAGTTTAAGGGAAAAGTGCCTCGTTCTATGGACGATTTGTTAACGTTGCCCGGCGTGGCCAGAAAAACTGCTAATGTGGTGATGGGAACAGCTTTTGATATTGCATCGGGAATTGTTGTGGATACGCATGTAAAACGGATTGCAAACAGGATGGGGCTAACAAAAAATCAGGATCCGGTTAAAATAGAGCAGGATTTAATGAAAATTATTCCTAAAGAAGATTGGATTTGGTTCGCTCATGCTATGATTTCTCATGGGAGGCAACTCTGTAAAGCTATAACCCCTCTCTGTGCCCAATGCCCTTTAAATAAAATTTGTCCATCTGCAAAAATTTAAAACTGGGCGTTTTTTAAAAAAAATGAATGAATTTTTTCTAAATAAAGTTGTGATAGTTACCGGCGCTTCAAGCGGGATCGGAGAGTCAACTGCTAAGTTATTTTCTCGAAAAGGAGCAAAAGTTATTTTAGCGGCTCGGAGAAAAGATAAGCTTGAAAGTTTGGTTGGCACGTTGAAAAATTCTACTGCAATTGTAACTGATGTGACTGACGAAAAATCAGTTCGTAATCTGATTGAACAAACTATAAAACAGTATGGACGGATTGATATTTTAGTGAACAATGCCGGCATCCTTCTTTACAAACCTATGTTAGAATCTTCTTCTCAAGAAATCAGATCAGTGATGGAAACGAACTTTTTTGCAGCGGTATCTTGTACTCATGCTGTTATGCCCGTCATGCTAAAACAAAAGTCGGGTGTGATTGTGAATGTGGCCTCTATTGCAGGACGGGTAGGTTTTCCTAATTTGGGATATTATTGTGCCAGCAAGTTCGCAATGATTGGATTTTCTGAAACGTTAAGACAAGAGCTATCTCGCGCCGGTATTTTTGTCTCCACAGTTTGTCCGGGAACAGTTTATACTCCTATGACACAAGAGATTGTTGATAACGCAGTTGAACGCAGAAAATATGTTATGCCAATCAAACCGGAAAAGGTCGCAGCCGAGATTTTAAAAGCAATTGAAAAGCGTAAAATTGAAGTGTTTGTTCCCCGTGTAACCCATTTACTTTATCTCCTGCATTTCTTTTTTCCTAAGTTTGTTGAATGGCTTGCTTATCATTTCAGAGCGACGGATCCACCTGCTCAAGATTGATAGTTATAAGGGGTCTATAATAGGTCAAATTTTTTTGAAAAATAGATTTCAGTTATGGTAAAATAATTTTTCGTAGTAAAAACTCAAAGCGAGCCAATGAGATTTGGCTGTTGGTTGCATTCAAATCTCTCGTTATATCTACCGAAGCTAAATTAAACCAACAGGTTATAATCTCTCTGGTTTTATTTAGCTTTTTTATTTATGCCATTCCTTAAGAAATTATTAGTGGATGGTGTTAACATTAGAATATACGGAGGAAAATTATGGAAGCAGATATTAAACAGATTCACGAACGAATACAGAAAGAAAGCGTTTTTGTCCAATCGCTAAAAAAAGAAATCTCTCAGGTCATTGTCGGGCAAAATGATTTGATTGAAAAAATTCTGGTTGGACTTCTTTCCGATGGACACATTTTGTTGGAAGGAGTTCCCGGACTTGCCAAAACATTGATTATTAAAACTCTGGCGCAAGCGATTCAAACAGAGTTCAAGCGAATTCAGTTTACTCCTGATCTTTTGCCCGCAGATTTGATTGGAACAACGGTTTATAATCCTAAAACGCAAGAGTTTGCTATTCGAAAAGGTCCGATTTTTACTCATTTACTTTTAGCAGATGAAATTAATCGCGCTCCTGCAAAAGTTCAGTCCGCTCTTTTAGAAGCAATGCAGGAAAAACAAGTCACTATTGGAGAATCATCCCATTCGCTTTCCAATCTTTTTTTAGTCCTTGCAACACAAAATCCTATAGAACAGGAAGGGACATATCCGCTTCCCGAAGCGCAGATAGACCGATTTATGATGAAACTGAAAGTGGATTATCCTTCTCGAGGAGAAGAGATGGATATTTTAAATCGAATGACAGCTACGCAGTTGCCTAAAGTCAGAGCCGTGGTTCAGCCGGAAGAAATTTTAAAATCACGATCTTCAATTAAAGAAATTTATATTGACATGAAAATTAAGAATTATATTTTAGATTTGGTGTTTGCAACCCGAAAGCCAGAAGATTATAAATTAAGCGAGCTGAAAAAATTAATTGCGTATGGCGCTTCGCCACGCGCAACAATTTTTCTTACTGAAGCCGCAAAGGCCTATGCATTCTTGCAGGGGCGGGGATACGTGACCCCTGAAGATATTAAAGCTATTGGGGCTGATATTTTACGACATCGAATTATCCTTACTTATGAAGCGGAAGCAGAAGAAACGACTTCTGATGAAATTATTACCACACTTTTTAATGCGATTGAAGTTCCATAATGGTGAAAAAATAAAATGCCTTCTTTGCATGACGCAGCTCCTGAAGAGATATTAAGACAAGTACGCCGGATTGAGATTCATTCACATAAATTAGTGAATGAGATTTTTTCCGGCCAATATTCCAGCGTGTTTAAAGGGCGCGGGATGGAGTTCTCACAAGTGCGCGAGTATCAGCCGGGGGACGATCCTAAATTGATTGATTGGAATGTGACAGCGCGATTAGGCCATCTTTTTACAAAAGAATTTTGTGAAGAGAGAGAAATGACCGTTATGATTTTGATAGATGCTTCACGCAGTCTGTTTTTTGGCAGTCGTAAAAATCTTAAATCTGAGTTGGCCGCTGAATTGGCCGCTCTTTTATCGTTTTCCGCAATTCGGAACAACGATAAAGTGGGGATGTTGATCTTTACCAACAAGGTCGAAAAATTTCTTCCTCCTCGGAAAGGATTGAGAAATATTCTTCGATTGGTTCGGGAAATACTTACTTTTGTGCCAGAAGGCAATACAACAAACATTGCTTCAGGATTAGAGTTTTTAGGAAGAGTCATGAAAAGAAGAGCGGTTTGTTTCTTAATGTCTGATTTTCTCTCGCCCATGAATTATGAAAAGGCAATAAGAATTGTTTCTAAAAAACATGATTTGGTTACAATTAGAATTTCAGACCGTTTAGAAAATGGTTTTACTTTTCCGGGAAGATTTTTCTTGAGAGATATGGAGTCTAATCAATTAGTATTTTTGGAATTGTCTGGAGAGAATGATTGTAATGAACTGGTTCGAACTAATCAATCTTTTTTTCAGAATTGGAAACGCACGTTACAAAAAAGTCGGGTAGATGTGATTGAGGTTCAGACAGGAGAACCCTATCTTACGCAGCTTCTGTCATTTTTTAAAGCAAGAGCAAAACGGTTTCGGTAAAAGAGTTATATAAAGGCATGAAAAATATAGGATATTGTTTTCTAAAATTATTTTTGTTGATAAGCATTTGCAGTTACATAAATGCGGTTCATTCTAAACGATTATATGCCCAAGAATCTCTGATTATTTCCGTTCAGACTCAAGTATTGCCTTCTACCACTATACGATTAGCGGAATCTTCACAAATGGTTGTTTCAATCAATACCAATCAAAAAATATCTTTGAGCAGTTTTTCCGTACCCGTTCTTGAAGATTGGCATATTGCAGAATCTAAAATTGTTGAGACAAAAAAAGAATCTGAGGACAAATGGAAATCACAGATTCTATTGACAGTAGTTCCTTTAAATATAGGGGAACTTACATTTCCGTCGCTTTTTGTTCCTTACTATATAGAAAATTTGCGGCCTGAAACTTTGCAAACCCCTCTCGTTAAAGTGACTGTAGTCCCAATAATAACAGGAGCTATTTCTCCTGAGAGGTTAAAAGATATTAAACCGCCCGTTTCCGTTGGCGGGAAATTACTTTATTGGACAATTTTGTTTTTGTTGTTTTCTGTCGGTTTAATTATTTGGATCATTTTAAAACATAAAAAGACGGGGACTAAAATAACTGTTGAGTCAATACCGACTACGCCGCCGGCTGAGATCGCTTTGGAAAAATTGAAGTCAGTCATGCGGCTTTATAAACAGAATGGAGATTTTAGGATGTTTTATATTGAACTTTCAAATATTTTTAGAGAATATTTGAGCGTCCGGTATGCTATGGATGCGTTGGAGAAAACAACTTCCGAGATATTTTCCGATATGAGACGAAAAGAGTTACCACGAACAATTTGTCTGGAAGTCAAAGAAATTTTGTCATCATGCGATCTTGTCAAGTTCGCCAAGTTTGTCCCTCCTGAAAAACAATTGGAGGAAGATTATGCAAAAACTGAAGGTTCTGTTATGCGCACAAGAGAAAAAATTATAGAACCAACACCTTCTAACAGCATTGAAGAAAAAAACATTAAATAGCAGAAAAAGATTAAAATAAAATGAATTTTGCAAATCTTTTTTGGTTGTTGCTTTTAATTCCTTTAGGGATCGGATTTTATATTTTAGTTCATCAGAAAGATGGTAATAAAACAGCTTTATATTTTCCTGATATTTCAATTTTAAAACGTTGGCTGGTCGCAGATCCTGTATCAGAACAAATTCTAAAAATATTGAGAGTCGTGGGCTTGATTTTGATAGTAATTGCTTTAGCGCGTCCTCAAACTACATCTAACGTCAAAGAGCCGCCCAATCCTGTTGTTGATATAGTAATTTGTTTGGACACTTCTTTGAGTATGTCTGCTCTAGATTTTGAACCGCAAAATAGGTTGGATGCAGCTAAAAAATCCGCTGAAGAATTTATTGGAAAGAGACCTTTAGATCGAATTGGACTTGTGGTTTTTGGTGGGAGGCCTATTGCTCAGTGTCCGCTTACTTTGGATCACGAAACTCTAATCGAATTGTTGAGATCAATTCCTATTAATGCGACTGGAACAGATGGAACTGCAATTGGCAGTGCGATTGCACTATCTGCTGCCCGTCTTTCTGAAAGTGAAGCAAAGACAAAAATTATTATTTTGTTGACGGATGGAAGAAACAATACGGGGAACATTGATCCGGTGACTGCCGCAGGAATCGCCAAAAATTTGGGGATAAAAATTTATAGTATCGGCAGCGCAGTGCCCGGGGGAGGTTTGATCCCAGTGGACGATCCTGTATTTGGAAGAAGATTAGTGAAGATGGCGGAAGATTTGGATGAGCCAACTCTGCAAGAAATTGCCCGCCTAACTTCTGCTAAATATTTCCGCGTTACTTCTGCCAGACGGTTTAAAGAAATCTATGATGAAATTGACGGCATGGAAAAAACAAAAGTTGAGATTGGTGTTACAGTAACTTATAAGGATTATTATGTTCCAGTTTTGTTGGGCGCAATGTTACTATTGTTTGTTGAGATTTTTTTGAGAAACGTTCTCTGGAGAACTATGCCGGGCTAAAAATGAATTTTGCAAATCCGAACTATTTTTTTTGTCTTATACCATTTTTTATTTTGTTCTATTTTGTCTGGAAAAATCGGCATGATCAAAAACAGACGATGATTTCACTCATAGAACTTAATATTATTGAAAAAGTTTTTCCTTTTAAGCAATGGAATCGGTTTGTTAGAAAAAAAATAACATTAGAATTTATTGCCATTGGATTACTTATCTATTCTCTGGCCGGCCCGCAAATTGGACGGAAACTCAGACAGATTAAAACTCATGGCAGCAACATTTTTATTCTTGTAGATTGTTCAGATTCTATGGTTGCGGAAGATTTTAAACCTAACAGGATGGGGAAGTCTAAGAGAATACTTTCAGGCATTTTAGAAAAGTGCGCAGGCCATAAAGTGGGGATTATTGCTTTTTCAGGTGAGCCGTACGTTTATTGTCCGTTAACGTTTGATTCTTCAGCAGTAAAACAATTCTTGAAAAGTATTGAACCGGGAATGATCCCTCAGCCCGGAACAAAAATTGGTTCCGCTGTCAGGCTCGCTTTAGAAAAGTTAACAGCTGGAGAAGGCGCTCATTCAATAGTTCTTTTAAGTGATGGTGAGGATCATAATTCGGATCCTATTAAAGCGGCCGAAGAAGCTAAAGAAAAAGGGGTGCGGATTTTCACGATCGGTATTGGTAATCCTGAAGGAGAGCCCATCCCAGTAAAGGATGCTAATGGGAATATTGTCAACTATAAAAAAGATAGGAAAGGAGAAGTGGTTTTAAGCCGTTTAGACGAGTCCATGCTTGCTCAGTTGTCGTTGATAACTGGAGGCTCTTACTTTCGTGCGTCAGATTCAGAACAAGAAATTGATCTTTTAACGCAAAAGTTGTTGAGTTTGGAGAAAGGAACTTCTTCAAAAAAAGAAAATGTTTATGAAAACCGATATCAGTGGTTTCTTGTTATTGCCTTTATTTTGTTGTTATATAAAGAGTTAATAGATTTTTTGGGTATAGGGCTAAAACAAAGTTATTTAAGAACAGAAAGTAGAAAAATTGCATTCCTAATCATTTTATTCTCTTTTTTATTTTTATCGTATAGTAAGAGGCCGTCATATATTTACGCCGACTCATTTGCCGGTGATATGAAGAAGGGGAACAAATTTTATCATCAGAAAAAATATTCCGAAGCGTTAAAACAGTATGAGCAAGCGGCTCAAAGCAAACCAAGTGATCTTCGCGGAAACTTTAATAAAGGCACTGCACTCTACAAATTACAGGAAACTGAAAAAGCTTCAGAAGAATTTGAAAGAAGTTCTTTCAGCCAAGACACAAAACTTGCCGCGAAATCTTTTTTTAATTTAGGAAACAGCCAGTTCCAAAACGGGAAATATTCTGAAGCGATCCGTTCTTATAAACAGTGTTTAAAGCTTGATTCAACAGATAAAGATGCTAAATTTAATTTAGAGCTGGCGTTGCAAATAATGAAAAATTTACCTCCTTCCCAGCAGAACGAGTCGCAGGGGAAAAAGAACGAAAGTAAATCGGAAAAGAAGAAGGGGCAGCAGGAAAAAGAAAGGCA
>JAJAPZ010000084.1 GCA_020523905.1 Candidatus Obscuribacterium magneticum | reverse complement strand
GCAAAAAAACAAGAGACAGAATATTAAGTGCGCGTTTCATGAAGGATGACGTCTCTCAACGACCGAATCAATCTTTTCAAATCGTGGCCAGATATGATCGGTGGAGGCATAAGAACAATCACGTCACCCAACGGCCGAAGCCAGATCCCATAATCCAGGAGTTTCTTACAGATCCTGGCGCCAATCCGGAGCTCCGGCGAGTAGCTTTCATTGTTCGTGACGGCCTTCACCAGCTCGATTCCGGCCATAAGTCCAGCTTGGCGGATACTCCCCACGTGAGGGAGGTCCACCAGCTGAATCAGTTCATCCCTCATAAGGTGCGCCATAGACCGCGATTTTTCAAGGAGTTTTACATTTTCGATGAGCTTCAAGCTGGCCAAAGCCACTGCTGCCCCCAAAGGGTGCGCGGTGTAGGTATGACCATGGAAGAAGGTCCGGCCTTCTTTCACCGGTCCTTTGAAAGCCTTAAAAATCCGTTCTCGAGTCATCGTCGCCGCCAAGGGAGAATAGCCTCCGGTCAACCCTTTGGCGAGGCAGAGGAAATCGGGCCTCACGTTTTCCTGTTCACAAGCAAACATCGTCCCCGTCCGTCCAAATCCGGTGGCAACCTCATCGGCAATCAAAAACACATTGTATTTACGGCACAATTTCTCAAAGGCTGATATGTAACCCGGGGGCATCACAATGATCCCGTTGGCGCCTTGAACCACCGGCTCAACGATGGCCGAGGCTATTTTCTGATGACGCCTTTTGAGAATATCTTCGACGTTTCTCAGGCATTCCCACCGGCACCCTGTCTCTTCCCTCGCCTTTCCGATCCGGGGACTTTCCGTCACCGTCTCCCCCAACCTGAACCTGTGGGAGACTCCCGTCCGGTTAAATGGGCACCTATAACAATAAGGAGGAAGGGCAAAATGGGTTTTAAAGAGGAGGGGCTTAAACTTTGAATGAAAAGTGTCGATGCCCCCCACCGAAACCGACCCGAGTGTATCCCCGTGGTAAGACCCCCGGATCGCCAGGAATTCGTCCCGAACCCCGCTTGATCGGCGGCCTTTCTTCTCCCGCCAAAATTGGAAGGACATTTTGAGGGCGATCTCAACCGCCGTGGCGCCGTTGTCCGAATAAAACGTCCGTGTGAGATCCCCCGGAGCAAGACCGGCCAACTCCTTCGCCAGTTTGATCGCAGGAACGTGGGAGAGACCTAAGAAGGTTGAGTGAGATATTTTTTTGAGCTGGCGTTCGATCGCCTTGTTGAGGACGGGATTGTTGTGGCCGTGAAGGTTGACCCAAAGAGAGGAAACCGCATCGAGAAAGCTCCGGCCCCGGATATCTTTCAGATAGGCCCCTTTCCCCGAGGAGATGATGAGTGTCGGCTCCTTATCCCAAATGAAATGCTGGGTGAACGGATGCCAGATAAATTTTTTATCCCAGGCTTCTAAATCTGGCTTTTCATCCATTGGAAGATTCGGGTGATGAGCCGCTCGTCGAACATTTGGACGCCGTGTCCCGGCTTGACGTCCGACCATATAACGGCGTCCGGATTTTTTTCTTTAAGAATTTGAGAACTTTGATACGCGTATGCATCCTGGGAACAGGCGACGATCAGTAAGGGGTTCTGAACTTGACCGATTGTTTTATCGGTTGTGATTCCTTGATAATTGAGGCCGGGAGAAAGGAGAACCACCCCTTTTATCCCTCCACTCAAAGCCGCAAAATTTAAACAGGCGTTCGCTCCCAAGCTCGCCCCCATCAGAAAAATCAAATCCCGTTTGATTTTTTCTTCTTTTTGCAAATAACGGATCACGGCCCCCACGTCGTCGATCATCCTGTTCCACTCAGATCTTGGGCCCGGAGGCCCGAATGACATGAACCCGTTGGCGCCGCCTTTCTGGTCTTTCGTCAAAGAACTCTCGCCGTGCCCCCGCGCGTCATAAGCCAAAACCC
Source organism: Candidatus Obscuribacterium magneticum (assembly GCA_020523905.1). Classification (GTDB taxonomy): domain Bacteria; phylum Elusimicrobiota; class Elusimicrobia; order F11; family F11; genus Obscuribacterium; species Obscuribacterium magneticum. The sequence continues at coordinate 5,890 of JAJAPZ010000084.1, read as the reverse complement.
CCCATCCCTTCTCCGCCAAAGTTTGAGACATCGGTGTCCATTCGGTCTTATTGGCCCTCAGCCCATGGAGCATGATCACGGTCGGATTTCCCGCCTCAGGACCCTGATAAAGCGCCCGAAGAATTGTTCCATCCCTTGCTTTAATGGAGACGGACTTCGGCTGCCATTTTCCGTCGAACGCCATCCCCGGCAAAGTCAATAGAAGGGAAAAAAATAAGAAGGGTTTTGAACGCATCATGGTATCAGTCTCATTGTAAAATAATCTTCTCCTCTCCACTCCGAAGATTTTAGAAATATGAGAGTTGTTTCATCGAGTAAAGTTTAAGGATAGTGTTGACATGCGGTTAAATTACGCGGCAAATTAACCGCATGTATATAAATGGAAATTCGGCGTCTTCATTGGAACCGGCAAGGCTTCGCCCGTTGGTTCCATTCAATTTGCTAGCCTGCTTTGGGCTCCGGTATTTGAAGGTCCCGACAGATCTTTCGGGCAAGGAAGTTGTTGATTTCTCGATGTCGCGGTACGGTTGAGGCTCTACGCGTCAATCGGTTGATAAAAACGCTATGCCGCCCACCTTCCCTCAATAAATCACAGTCGTTCTGTCTCAGGTGGCGGACCAAGTCAACCCGCTTCATGCCGCACGAAGTTGGAAGGATTTACGAATGACTTGTTTGCCTTGGAGAAGTTCTTCGGCCAAGGTGCGGTTGGCTTCGAGAACGAGCCGGACCGCTTCATCCAGATTTTCTTTCGCTTCTTTTAGCGTGGCCCCCTGCGTGTTGGCACCAGGTAATTCTTCAACAAAGGCGATGTATCCTTGTGGTACTTTTTGGTATATAGCAGTTAATTTCATTTCAATATTCTCCGTCGATGAAAAGATGGTACATTTTTTGGAAAGTTAAAAGCAAATGCAACCGCCATTTTCCAAACTATTAAGACAACTACAACTCAGGCCGGGGAAAGGGAAAGGGGAGACTTGAACCCTTGCCCTCTTTTCCCTCCTCTCCAATCCGAAGATTTTAGAAATTTGAGAGTGGTTTCCTAAATTTTCTATGGCAAACCCCGAAATAAGCTGTTAAATACTCAACAGAAGTTCGTCCTGTTCAAGAAATGTTGGCCAGCAAAATAAAAACCCCACTTGTTACCTCAAATAATTCCCTCCATACTATCGGTATTACTTATTGCTTCAAGTTGGGGAATTAGAAATATGGATTGTCAGTGCCTAAATTCATCCTTTGACGAATATTACATGGAAATCGCCCATTCTGTGGCCAAGCGTGGTAATTGTAAAGGGAGCAAGGTCGGAGCAATAATAGTTTTTGAAAACCGAATTGTTGCGACTGGATACAATGGCACCCCAGAAAAAGTGAAGAATTGTTCAGATGGAGGTTGTTATCGTTGCTCCAACAGGGACAAATTTGAGTCAGGAGAGGGCTATGATATTTGTATATGTGTCCATGCAGAACAAAATGCCCTTTTGTCAGCAGCACGTTTTGGAATATCCGTAGAAGGGGCTACTGTATACACGACACGTAAACCTTGTTTGTCTTGTGTTAAGGAAATGTTACAGGCAAAGATCATAAAGGTATATTTTGTCGATGATTGCCCCATTAAGAAAGAAGCTGAGGACGACTATCAATCATTAATCAACGGGTTTGAATGCGTTCATCAAATGCCTGCTCCCTGGCCAAAAGCCGCTTAAATTAAGTTGCAATCCATCGGCTGAAATCGGCCCGCGGCGGCGGTTAGAGACTTGACCCCTTTCCCCTCTTAAGGTTTGTACTCCTCTGGTCTTTCACTGACCAACTTTCCCGCCGAATCGACAACATGTTCTGGAAAGAGACATTTCTCAAGGTGGCTCTCCTTTATTTCGCGAAAAAATTGAAAGCCGCCTGCTGCCCTAATTAATTCTTTCGGCACCCAAACTTTCGGCGGCTTCACGATATATATAAATTTCTGGGGGAAAAGTTGTTTGACCAATTTGATGACTGGAACAAGATCAGAATCTGCGGAAAATAAGAGTGCCTGGTCAAATAAATCGAGATAAGCATCATTGAGTATGTGTATAGCTATATTCACGTCCGTTTCTTTCTCTTCATGCCCAATCCATTTTGCATGGCAATTTTTACAATAGCGGGTTTTTTCTTTGAACCCACCCTCAATAAATTCAACGTTGTTGGTTTTTAAAGCATCCACATAGTCACGGTGCCTTTTATATGGCCCTGGTAACCAGGTCGCAAACGCAGAGAAGTATTTAACAGCAGTAAGAAATTGGTCTGGTTTTGTCGCGAATCTCGAAGACAAACCCCAAAGGTCTAACCATTTCAAGTGATTTTTTCCTAGATCATTAATAGCATGATATAGGTTGAAGCCATCAATATAAGTGATAACGCGTTTTTGAATTAACATAAAAAAAGCCCATAAACCCAGAGGGCTTATGGGCTGCGTAGGGACGTACCCTACGGGATTACTGCAGTAAGTATACCTTTGTTTCTACGACGGAATCCACCATTTTTTTCCTTTAGCTTGAGCGCACTTACGATATATTTACACGCCGAAAATTCAGTTCGATTAACCTTAACCAGGGGAAAGGAAGGGGAAGGGGTTGCATCTCCCCGTTAACCCTTAAACATGTTCACGGGTTAAAGGAGAAACCAGCCCCCTTTCCCTTTGAGAAGTAATTAAATTGGTGAATCGGTCAGGGGAGGTGGGGCCAGTTGAAGAGGCCTTGTTTCTTGAGGTGGTTGGCGAGGGCGTCGAAATCGTTGACGAACCGGGGCTGATGTTTGACCACAATGACTCTTCGTTTGAGGATCCGCTGGAGGACACCCGGATTGGTGCGCTCGGCGGGAGATTTCCCTTGCCACTGGTTGATGATGACGCCTGAGAGAGGAATCCCCTCCTTTTTCAAAGCGGAGACGGTCAAAAGGATATGATTGATTGTTCCCATCCCGGGGAGAGCCACAATGATTGCGGACAACTTCATCCGGGAGATGAGGTTCATGACGAAATAGTCCCGTTTGATCGGAACCAGAAGCCCCCCGACACCTTCCACCACCATAAAATCATGCCGGCGGGAGAGTTCGCGATAGGCGGAGACCACCCGTTCCAAATCGATACTTTTCTTTTCAAGGCGCGCAGCGGGCCAAGGAGCGAGGGCCCTTTTGAGACAAACGGGATTGATGAGGTCGAGGGCGTCGCTTGTAGCCGCCGCCTGCCGGAGGTGGAAGGCGTCCTCCGAAATCCATTTGGTTCTCTTCCCGGGTTCACGGAAGGGATTCCCCCCCGTCGAGATGGGTTTCATGACGCCCACGTTGAAATTTTTTCTTAAGAGAGCGCGGGCGACGCCGCCGGCGATGACGGTCTTCCCGCAATCGGTTCCTGTCCCCGTAATAAAAATTCCGTTATCCAATTTTGACAACTGAGTCCTCGCCTTTTCTAAATTTTACGAAAGCCTCCGCAACACGTTCTGTCCCGTCGGAGACGGTCTCGTATGTAACCGACAAACGAACTCGGCCCTTTCCCACAGGCACTGTCGGAGGGCGGATGGACGGTACAAAAATTCCCTGAGATAATAAATAATCGGAAAGACTTTTTGTCGTTTTTAGATCGCCGGTCATGACGGGAACGATTTGAGTTTGACTTTTCCCGGTGTCAAACCCGAGTTGGTTTAATTTGCCCTTTAGGTTTCGGGATTCTTCCTGGATCATATGACGGCGGTCATCCAGTTTTGGAAAAAGATTTAAGGCCGCTTGGGCGGCCGCCACACACGCCGGAGAAAGGGCTGTGGTGTAAATAAAGGATCTTGACCGAGAAATGAGGAGGTCGATCAAAGTTTTTGCGGCGGCCACAAAACCGCCCTGGCTCCCGATCGCTTTGGAGAGGGTCCCCACGAAAATGTCCACCTCATCCAAAAGATTCTCGCCCGCGGCCAACCCTCGGCCCCCAGCTCCGAAGACCCCGAACGAATGGGCCTCATCCAAATAGACCAAGGCCTCCCATCGGCGCGCCAGCTTGACGATCTCAGGAATGATCGAAAAATCGCCGTCCATGGAAAAAACGCCTTCCGTAACGATGAAAGCCCGCCGGTATTGAGACCTCCGCCGCTTGAGAAGCGATTCAAGGTGCTCGGGGTTGTTGTGAGAGAACGAACAAAAACGGGCTTGAGAGAGCCGTATCCCGTCCAATATTGAAGCGTGGCAAAACTCATCCACGAAAATCATGTCACCCGCTTCAGCCAGAACCGGAAGAATGCCGGTGTTGGCATGATAGCCGGAGCTGAAAACGAGGGCGGCTTCTTTTGAAAGAAACTTGGCGAGAGATTCTTCCAATTGGAGATGGCCTTCGCTCGATCCGGACAGAAGCCTCGAAGCGGTTCCTCCCACGGCTCCCTCCTGCAGATATTTCAAGACGGCGCTTTTGACCCTGGGGTCATTGGCCAGCCCCAAATAATCGTTGGAAGAAAAATTGAGGAGACCGTCTCCCCATCTTTCGGGGAGGATTCTCTTGAGTCCTCTCTCTTCCAAGAGTTTCAACTGATCTTCAAACCCGAATTCCATCGTCACTTACGCGATCCCTTCGCCATTTTCACGAGTTGGAAGGCGCGGACGAGGGTTCCTATCAAAACCTCGCCGGCATCTGAACCGGTCGGACCGAACGAAATAATTCCGTCTTCGTGGCCGCCGATCGCGAAAATCCTTTTTTCTTTCAGCTTCTCTTCGGCAAAAAGGCGCCGGACATCACCCGCCAACTCTTGAGTTCCGTAAGAGGCTCCTTCGATGGTGAATAAGAGTCCGAGTTCGGTTCGATTCTTCCAAATGTCGGGCGAATGGACATGCATCACCCAATTGGCGCTCCCATCCAAAAGGTAAATCGTTTCGTGAGTAAAAGTTTCGGCAGACGGAGCGATAAGGCCTTCGGCAACGACCAGGTTGTTCGCCGCGTCGCACCCCCGGATGAGAACATAATGCCTATCCTCAAGATCGGGAAGTCCTCCTGTTTGAGACCCGGTGATGACGAACTCAGGCACACCTTCTGTGCTCGGATATTTTATTCTCTGACTGACGTTCCCATACCCGGCCCCGCCATACCGTTTCTCATCCTGGCCGATGAGCCCGATGAGATAGAGAAGTTTTCTCCAGCCCTGGATTTCATCAACGACATCTTTGGGTAGATGGGCTGATTTTTTAAGTTTCAAATCAAATTTTATGACGCCGTCTTTTTCGGTCATCGAATTCTCAAACTTTCTCAAACAAAACCGCGCCCATTTGGCCTCCGAACCCGTAGGAGAGAGACATCGACCGGTCTATTTTCATCATTAAGGATTTTTTGGGGACATGATTCAATTCGCAATCGGGGTCGGGATCTTCCAAATTCACCGTCGGGGGAGAGACTTGATCGCGGAGGGCCAAAACGCTGAAGGCGGCCTCAACGGCTCCCGCGGCACCCAAAAGGTGGCCGGTCGACCCTTTTGTAGAGGACACCGGGATCTCCCGCCAATTTTTTTCAAAAGCGAGCCGGATGCCGTTGGCCTCGGCCAGGTCATTTAACCTCGTCCCGGTTCCGTGGGCATTGATATAGTCGGGTGGTTCAGAACCCAGAAGCGATTCTCGAATCAAATGGCAAACCGACGTTCCGGCCGGATTGATTTTAATGATGTCCTCCCCGCCATGTTGCAAAATAGTTTTACAGACCCTTGCCAACGGCGTGTGCCCTCGCCGTTTCAAAGATTCTTCGCTCTCTAAGAAAAGAACGCAGGCCCCCTCTCCCATGGCAAACCCCGACCGGTTTTTGTCAAACGGGCAAACGCGTTCAGGCGTATTCCCTCCCGCCAAAACGCCCATCTGGTCGAAACCGGCTCGATAGAAATTATTGAGGCTCGCTTCGGAGGCC
>JAJAPZ010000083.1 GCA_020523905.1 Candidatus Obscuribacterium magneticum | reverse complement strand
GCATTTATGATGAGGTTCATAATGATCTTGGTTGTAGAAGATGAAGATGGGGTGCGCAGGCTTGTCCGCAAGATTCTTCATCAGCAGGGGTATAACGTGCTGGAGGCGCATCACGGAATGGAAGCCTTGTTGATTTACGAACAGTGCAAAGAGCCCATTCATCTGCTCTTAACCGACACCATTATGCCCCAAATGAACGGCCATGAACTTGCCGAACGGTTGAACTCCTTGCAACCGGGGATTAAGATTATTTACATATCCGGATATACCGACAGGGCCATCGTTGACGTTGATTTTCTGGAAAAGCCCTTCAGCCCGGAGGCTCTGGCTAAAAAAGTCAGGGAAGTCTTGGACAAGGTAAGCGTTTGAACTTCGGATTGGTTTGGTAAATTAACCGGTTAAAAATGAAAAAGATTGACAAAATATTGGTTGTGGACGATGAAGAAAGCGTCCGAAATCTTTGTCTGCGCACGCTAAAAAAAGGGAATTGCGACGTTTCTTCCGCTTCGAGTGGAGATAACGCCCTTGAACTATTGAGAGATCACTCCTTTGATTTTGACCTGGTCATTACTGATATTATGATGCCGGGAACCATTGATGGTAAAGGACTTTTAGCGCAGGTTAAAACAAAGTCGCCGCAGACAGATGTGATTCTGATGGCGGCAAACCCCACGGTTGAAAGCGCAGTTCTGGCTCTAAAAGAGGGCGCTTATGATTATTTGATCAAACCTTTTGATCCCCTGGAACTGGATTCGGCCGTCTCGCGTTGCCTGGAAAAAAGACATTTAAAAATGAAGCTCGATCAGGCTTACAAAGATTTAAAGACCTTAAGTGATTCAAGGGAGATGATTATGCAACTTTTGGTCCATGATATGAAGAATCCTCTATCTGGAATTATGGGGAATGCGCAAATTGTGCTGATGGATCATTTAAATCAAGAGCAAGAAGCAACGCTCAAAGATATTCTCGGAAGTTCTCAAAGATTGCATCACATGATCATCAATCTCCTTGAAATAGGAAAGATGGAAGAAGGACGATTGGTCCCCAATGTCCAGCCTGTGAAGGTCGTAGAACTTTTCAATGAGATCGCAAAAATCATGGGCAGCCAGTTTGAACACAAAAATATCAAGTTCTCCGCCCGGGTGGTTCCCGAAGATATTGTCCTGCTCGCTGATCGGGATTTGATGGTTCGTCTCCTGCAAAATTTGTTGGAAAATTCTTTACACTATACATTTGAATATGGAATCGTGGAACTTTTTGCGTATGTGCGGGAGAATGTTTGCTTTGTCTCGGTTAGGGATAATGGGCAGCCTGTCCAAAAAGAGTTCAGAGAGAGCATCTTCACCCGTTATGGACGCATGACGAAATCAGGTGAAAGAACCAACAGTGGATTGGGTCTTTATTTTTGCAAACTTGCTGCAGAAGCTCATGGGGGAACGATCGAATTGGGTGAGTTGAAAGAGGGATGTGCGTTCCTCATCACCTTGCCTCAGTATAAAGGCGGGCGCGCACTGCCTGTTCCTCATTATGAGAGCTGAAAAAAGCCGCAAACCTCTTAGACGGATATTGATTGTGGATGACGATGAACAGGCTCGAAGCATGGTCGATCATGTACTAAAAAAGTTATGGCCGGATGTTGAAACGGCCGAGGCCAGTGATGGATTTCAGGCTGTACAGATCGCAGAGGAGTTTGTGCCGGATATACTAGTGTTGGATCTGATGCTTCCAGGACAGGATGGTTTTGCAGTGCTTCAAGCATTGAAGAATACTCCAAAACTAAAATCTTCCCTAGTACTGGGTATGACCGCTTACAATTCTTCAGAAAACATTCTAAGACTTGTAAAAGCTGGTGCTATAAGTTGCTTAACAAAACCGTTTGGCCCCAGCGATCTTAAGAAATGGCTTTCTCCCTATTTGGGAGGAGACTATGTGGAGGAGATGTTCTCAGGGAGAAAAATCGAAAAAGGTGGAGGATTGTTGAATCTGTCTACATTTCTGGGTTTAATGATTTCAATCTTCCAGCCGAGCAATGATGTCCAAGCAGTGGCACACCAACTGACTAACAGGGCAAGAATAGAGGAAAAATACGGCAAAGGGGAAGTCCCGTTTAAAAGAATAGCAATTCTTCCCTTTGAATCTTCCAATCTTTACATCGCAGGAAAATCTTTCAGTGATACGCTTGTGGAGCATTTAACAAAAAAAATACGAAATTTAACTATCGTTGAGCGATCGGATATAGAAAAAGTACTTTCTGAGCAAAAGTTTTCCCTGACAGGCGTAGTGAAGCAAGAGAAATCGAAAGGTGCGGGAGACATTGAAGAAGTGGATGCTCTTGTGATGGGGACAGTACGAACAATGGAGTATTTTGGAGATGATGGCGGGTCAATTGTTGTAACTGTAAAGATTGTAGATGTAAACAATGGTCAAATTTTATGGTCGCACAAGCAAGAAGCGCGATGTTATTCGATCGGGATAGACAAAAAAGCATTAGCCGAGGAACTTATGAATCGCGCTGCCAAAAAAATTACTAAACAAATGAAATCTCATCTGTCCTCTCTCGATCGGGATAGCAATTAATTTCTGGGGTGAACAATGAATAATAAAAGAACTAAGCGATTTTTCTGTGAACGGGTTCTGGTGGTAGACGATGAAGAGCAAACTCGAACAATGGTGGAACGGGCTCTGAAAAAGTTTTGGCCGGAGCTGGACATAGCACAGGCCGGCGATGGCATACAAGCTGTTCAAAAAGCAAAGGAATTTTTACCGCATTTGGTGATTCTCGATCTGATGCTCCCATGTCAAGATGGATTTGCGGTGCTAAAAGCGATGACCCAAGATCCAAATTTAAAATCCTCGCTCGTTCTTGGAATTACGGCATACAATTCTCCGGAGAATATTCAGAGTTTAATGACGCAAGGAGCAATTGATTGTTTAGCTAAACCTTTCGGTCCGGATGATTTGAAGCGACTGCTTTCCCCTTATTTGGATGGAGAAGCTGCAATGGGTGATGAGAAAAAAGAGGTTCTAATCAAGTCAATGACTGCCAAAGCCGGAAAAGCGACCGGTTCTTTGGTAAATGCAACGATATTGTTAGGAATTATGATGTCCACGTTTTCTCTGCGGGGTACTTCGGAAGCGGCATCTCTCAGCAAGAATGCTCAAATCGAAGAACCCTATCGCAAAGGAACGTTGCCTTTCAAGCGTATTGCTGTTCTCCCTTTTGAATCCTGGAACGAATATCTTTCGGGTAATACGCTTAGTGATTATTTCGTCCATAATCTGATTAGAACTTTCCCGGAAGTGACTGTAGTAGAAAGGAGAGAACTTCAAAAGATATTTAAAGAGCAGCTCTTTTCCCGAACAGGTGCAGTCAATTCCGAGTCGGTGAACAAAATTGGCGAAATTCTTGGAGTGGATGCGATTTTGGTCGGGAAGGTTACCACGTTGGATACGATTGTTGGCAATCGCGGAGCGATCAGTATCGTTTACCGTCTGATTAACATGAATACAGGTCAAGTTATCTGGTCCGACAAGCAGAATGCAAAGATGAAGCCTAAACTTTTACAATTGGAGTCCAACTACAAGAGTCCTATGGAGGTGGCAGAGGCGCTCTTGGATCAAGTCGCACAGAAATCCATAGAGCAACTTAGATTGCACTTTTTTGATATTGCCTCAGTATGCTTGCCCTCATCCAGTCTTTACCCGTGAAAAATATTACTTTGCAAAAAAAGCTTCTTGTCGTTGATGATGAAAATGAGGTCAGAAACTTTGTAGAACGTCTGATGAAAAAGGAAGGGTATTCGGTATTATCTGCAGTTAATGGTTTGGAAGCTGTTCATTTAGCGAAAACGGAAGCCCCGGACCTTATTTTGATGGATGTCACCATGCCGGTAATGAATGGATATGCTGCTTGCGTGGATTTGCGATCAGACTTTAAAACGCGTTATATCCCGATCATATTTTTAAGTTCAAAAGAAACCGCTCCAGACAAAATCCAAGGTTTGAAACTGGGCGCCGATGATTATCTGGCCAAACCGTGTGATCCCGAAGAACTTAAAGCGCGAGTTGAAACCGTTTTGCTTCGTTGTCAAAGAAACTTATCCATCAATCCGCTTACAAAGTTGCCCGGTAATTCCTTGATTGAAGAGGAAGTCAACGAAAGAATACGTAATCATTCCTCCTTTGCTTTTGCATACCTGGACATAGACAATTTTAAAGCCTACAACGATCTCTATGGTTTTAAAAAAGGGGATGAGGTGATACAATTTATCGCTTCTCTACTCTTAGGCAGTTTTCAGGGAAATGGTGATCACCAGTTTTTTATTGGACACATTGGAGGAGATGATTTTGCTTTCATTGCGGACCCGTCTATTATAGAACGAATTTCGAACGCAATTGCAAAATCTTTTGATAGGGAACTGTCTCTTTTTTATTCCGAAGCAGATAAAAAATGCGGTGCCGTCCTGGTAAAAAACCGGCAAGGACAGTTTGTCCCAACGCCTCTAATGTCCCTTACAATTGCAATTGTAACGAATAAACAGAGAAGCTTAATACACTACGGAAAGGTTGTAGAAATTGCCAGCGAGATGAAACGATACGCGAAGGCCTTGCCAAACAGGGTGGGTAGTACGGTGGTTGAAGATAAGCGCAAAGATTAATCCTAATTCATATGAATAAAATTAATCTGTTTTTAAAAGAAGAAGAATTGCACCATAAGCATGTAAAAGCATACAAGACTATTGAGCCGCTTTATAAAATATTATCTATACAAGAACTAATTAATAAATTGGATGAAAAAAAGAAATAATTAAATGTACTTTTTCTTGGGACTAGATATTATTAATCTCGATATTTGAATATATTAGCCAGTTGCGAAAGTCGTCCAACACCGGGAGCTTGATTGTACGTGAAGACCCTTCAGCCCAAAAGCTGAAGGGTCTTTTATACGAGGAAATGATATTTTGAGGGGTCAAAACAAAGTTCGAGGCCACCAACCGCAAGATTTTGGCATTGAAATAAGTTTTTTAAATAGATAGCAACTTCTTGAAATGATTTAGTGACTCGATGATTTCCGTTTTTCCCAAGACGCAATTCAACGAATTGAAAATGGTATTGGGATTGTCTATAATAGCTTTTTCGATTTTAACATGACTTTAAACAATTTAGTAAAACAACAAGCCGTCTTGGCACTCCTTTGCACGTTCCTTTTTCTGTCTGCCGCCCGGTCAGATGAACCATCTGGCATGCGTTCTGTTCATCTTCGGGGAGCCAGTTCTCTTGTTCCCGTCGCGCGAATCGTAGCTGAAAATTATATGACAGAATATCCCGGCTTAATTGTGACGGTGGAAGAAGGAGGCACGCGCAGAGGGATTAAGGGGGTTCTGGATGGGAGCGTGGACATCGGGATGGCTTCCTCCAACAACTTTAAGGAAATGACCGGGGTTCTCCTCCATGAGCGGGAACTTGAATGCCGCATCGTGGGAAGAGGAGCGGTGATTCCTTTCGTCCATCCTTCCAACCAGGTTTCCGGCATTTCTATTAATGATTTGCGCAAAATTCTAACAGGGGAAATATCCAACTGGAAGTATCTTAATGGACGAGATGCTCCGATTACAGTTTGCTCTTACAATTCTTCTTCCGGAGACCGGGCTGTGCTGAAGACGCTCATCATGGAAGACCACATCATCACCCCCAATGCCATTATTTTGGATAGCCACACCATGAAACAATACGTTGCATCTCATCCCAACGCTTTAGGTTACGCCGGCATCCCCTTTATCGATAAGACGATCAAGCCCCTTTCCGTGAACGGAGTTTACGCTTCCAGCAAGACCATCAAAGACAAAAGTTATCCGCTTGCCAGGGATTTGATTTTTTACATGCGCAAGGACTGTCCCGACGAAGTAAGGAAATTCGTAGATTATTTTTTGAATCCATCCAAAGGTCAGAAAATCGTCCGCCAGAGCGGAGATGTGCCGGTGGCCGAATGAAACGTATTGGGCTTTTTTTCGTTCTCTGTTGTGCGGGTCTTTTTTTCGGCTGCGACCAAAACAAGCCGGCGGAATCCCTGCTCATAGCAGGCTCATCAACGTTTCTTCGCCAAACCCAAAAGCTCTCCGAAAGTTTTATGAAGAAAAACCCGGAAGTAATTGTAGTTGCGGAAGGCGGCGGTTCTTACGCGGGGCTTATAGCGGTGCGTAGAGGTGCGATCAATATTGCCATAATGTCGCACGATATTCCTGATGATATGGATGACGATGTGGTCAAGGGCTACCTTGCGGCGAAAGACGGTATAGGGATCATAGTTAATCCATCCAATCCGGTTGAGAATCTGAGCGTGGACCAAATACGAGCAATATTTTCAGGGATGATCCGCGACTGGAGTCAGGTGGGGGGCAAAAAAGGTCCAATAGCATTATTCTGCCGCGAGCAAGGGTCAACATCCCACGAAGGCTTTGAGAACATGATAATGCGCGGAGTAGATATGTGCCGCGACGCTGTAAAACTTTCTTCCGCTGCGGCAATAGACAAAGAGGTTGCCGGCAATCCCGGAGCGATAGGTTATGTTTCCACTCATTTTGAGCAGCCCGGAGTAAAATACCTGAAAGTTGAGGGAGTCCCAATCTCCAAGTACACCATTCTTTCCGGAAGATATCCTTTGTCCCGGTCGCTTTACTTTGTGGTTGCCCAACGTGAGTTAGACGACGAAGGAGATATGCGCAGCCACAAAAAACATAGCGAGCGGACGAAAAATTTTATTGATTTTTCCCGAAGCCGCGAGGGGCAGGACATCTTGGAGAAGGAGGGTCTCTACGTCGTCAATTGACGGGTAGTAAAAAATCTATGGCTGACGAAGCTCAAATTCTTTTAGATAAATTTCTTAAAGCGATACGGAAAAATGAAAAAATCCGGGAAGGACTCGCTTACACCGCTGTCGTATGCCTTGCGGCGCTAATGTTATATTTTGCATGGGGACTTATTCCGCGCCGGTATACGCTAAAGGTCACCGGCGGCGAAATCCTCGGTAACCGGCATTATTTCGTCGAAATGCTCAAGGAATCGGCGTACAAAAAAGGACTGGATCTCGTCGTTATTCCTACTAAAGGTTCCATAGATTCACTGGACGAGGTGGATAAAGGCGATCTGGATCTGGCTCTTATACAGGGAGGACTGGAAGATCGTTCTTATCGTGATGTAAGACATGTCTGTACAGTTATGCCGGAAATCCTGCATCTTATGGTAAAACCCGGAATCGAGACTATCAAGCACCTTTCAGGAAAATCGGTGAATGTAGGTCCGGAGTTGAGCGGGACTAATGTGGTTGCAAACAAAGTTTTAAGTTTTTCAGGGCTTCATGCCGGGAACGATTACATCGAACGTCATTATTCCATCGAGGAACTTGCCGGGTTGTATCCGAGCAAACTTCCGGACGCGATTTTCCTTATATCCACCATCCCTTCCTTTGTTGCTGAGCGGCTGGTGAGGGATAACGGTTATAAGGTTTTGGAAATCCCATTTCCCAAATCGCTGGCTCTGCGTTATGGCTGGGTCGTCGACGAACAAATTTTGGCATATACTTACAGCATTATTCCGCCCGAACCGGACCGGGATATCGTAACCGTAGGAGTCAACGTTCATGTTGTCGCTAATCGTAAAACGGACGGTCGAGCCATTTCTCAAAAGAAATGCCGGGCTGGCGCGGGACAGCAGGGAGAGGAACATTCTCAAACAAATGGCGTAAAAAATATGGTGAACCATACAATGCCAACTCTTCCAAATGGGCGGATGAAAGGAATTTGAATCCGCGGATTTCGCCTTTACAGTTTGCTTTTTCACATCTGCATCGAAACGGAGAGACCATCTCATATTCTGTGGTAAGATAATTGAACGTTAACTCTTCGCCCTTCTTGACGTCCCGTAAAGCGACGAACGTCCATGTTTTGAAATCGATCAGACAATTGGGGGCGCAGGAATGGTTCATCATCTTCCAGAGATGCTCTTTTTGGGGATGCAAGTGCAGCCCATAATCCAGTTGTATACTGTATTTATGGGGAGAGCTATTCGGGTCGCCCAAAATCCTGAAGAGAGG
>JAJAPZ010000082.1 GCA_020523905.1 Candidatus Obscuribacterium magneticum | reverse complement strand
GGGACTCCTGCCAAGGAGCTTTGAGCCACCACGCCCAATTAAAGGAAAAATCATCCAACATGAGGCCCAAGAGGCCGACGTTGTTGGCCCTCGTCTCCATCCCGAAAACCGCAATTCCGAGGGCAACAATTAAACAGGTCGCCCAAGGCCAATAAAATTTATTTTGAGACTCTTGGGCGCGCTGAGTCACAGGAATCCTCGAATTTTGGCTCGCCAAGACAACACCTCTTTATCGTGGGAATTAATCTTCAAGGCCGCCTCAAGGGACGCCTTCGCCGCCTGACGATCACCCTTTTTCCAAAACGATTCCACGAGCCCCAACTGGGCTTTTAAATAATATGGTTTCAAACTCACGGCTTGCTGAAAACATTGAATGGCTTCCGGACCCTCATTTTTTAAACTATGAATTTGTCCTTTCAAGCACCACAAAACCGCACTCCTTGGAGACGTTTGGAGGGCCCAATTGATATTGTTGTCCGCTTCAACCCATTTTTTCTCTAAGGCTTTTAAATATCCAAAATATCCCACCGCCTCCATATTAAAGGGATTCAACTTCGTGGCAAATTGAAAGGCCCTCTCGGCGGCGTCCCATTCACCCAAGTGGGCCCGTGAGAGACCCAGCCAGACGTATGGTCTCTCATCTCGAACATTGTTTTGGATGACGATTTCAGCGGTTTCTTCGGCGAGGCTCCATTTTTTTTGTTCATAGAAACTTTGAGAGAGAAGGGTATAGCCGACGGACTCGTAAATTTTTTTGTCGAGGAGCGGCCTGATCAATGGGCCCAGCCGGTCATAATCGCCCTTGAACAACAAAATCTCTCCCTTCATAAGAACCGCTTCAAAAAATTTCGGCTGGATCTCCGTCGCTTCACTTAAGAGATCGAGAGCCTCCTTGACCTTCCCGTGGCCATCCAGAACTTGAGCTTCAGCCAAAGAGGTCCACGGCCATCGGGGAAGTCCCTCTTTCAAGATCTGGACCGTATGGCGAGCCCGGTCTAGGAATCCGCGCTCGACATCAACCTGAACGAGCCACACATAAGGCCACGGATTTCTCCTGTAAAGGTCCGCCGCCCGCATAAATTGGCCCGAGGCTTCCTCCAAGAACCCCTTTTTTAAAAGAAAACGGCCGTTGTTAAGCAACACCCACATATTTTCGGAGTCATTCCTGTAAACGAGATTCATTTCGGCCTCGCCTTCCTCCCACATGTTTGTCTCGGCCAAAAATAAGGCGAAGTGGGACCGGACTTCGGGTGACGTCTTGAATTGAAATGAAAGCCGGTGGTACTCCTTTTGGGCGTTCTCCTGATCGTCCAACAGGGAATAGGATCGGACCAAAACCCAGCGGGCATCGTCTTCGTCGGGAGAGAGAGCCAAAGCTTCCAGCGCCAAATCGCGAGCGATCTCGGGGTCCCCGCGCTCCAGTTGAATCCGGGCCAAAAGGGTGAGGGGCTGAGGAAGCTTAGGATCACACTTGTGGGAAAGGTTTATTTCCTCCAAGGCAAAAGTTTCCAATCCCTGGTAAAGGAAAAGGCGTCCCCGATCGTAATGAGCCCTGGCATCTTTGGGGTTCAGCTTCAACACCCGGTCAAATTCATCTTTCGCGTAAGTTAAAAAAGGATGGTCGACTCCATAACGGTCATCCGATGACCTCAAAACCACCGTCCCCATCTCCCCGCTCGCTTCAAGATAAAATTCTCCCAACCCCAGCCGGAGTTCAATTTCTTTTTCCGGAGTGAGGTCGGTTTTCTTCAAAAGCCGCCTATACTGTTCAATCACGGCAGGTTGATTTTCTTTTCCGATTCGGCTGTGGGCTTGGTAGAGGAGAAAGGACGGCCGGGAGACAAACCACCAGATAAAGCTCCCCCCGAAAACGGCGAGGACGGTGAAAAAAGCCAATTTGGAGGCGAAAGACTCTTTTCGCATAAGAGGGAAAAAACCTATGACTTTCTGGTGAGAAGGACTTGGGTGAGGTTGATCAAATGAGCGCGCGCCGGGCTCTCCGGTAAAATTTCAAGAGCGTCCAACGCTTTTTCAACATGCTGTCTGGCGACTGACTCGGAATATTCGATGGACCCGGCCTCTTTTAATTCGAGAACCAATTTTGAAACCTGGCCGTTCAAATGGGCCAATTGATCGAGAAACTTTTTAGATCCTTGAGGAGAGTCCAAATGATCGCGGTAATGGATAAAAGGAAGGGTCATTTTTCCGTGGAGGATGTCCAGCCTCAATGTTTTCCCCGTCTCTTTTTCGTTCCCCACAATATCAAGCAGATCATCCATAATCTGGAAGGCAATCCCCAAATGGACCCCGAAATCTTGGAGAGCCGTCTGATTGGGCAGGCTCAACCCCGCAAGAATCCCTCCCGATCGGGACGCCGCGCCGAAAAGGGAAGCGGTTTTTTTTCGTATGAAGCGCATATAATCGTCTTCCGATAAATTAAATTTAAACCGGTTCTTGAGTTGTTCAATTTCACCCCCGCACATACTTGAGGTGGCTTCGGCCATAAGGTCCGGGATTTGATTGTTCCCGAATTCGGCCAGCATCTTAAAAGCGAGGGTGTAGAGGTAGTCACCGAGAAGGACCGCCGTCTCCACTCCGTCTTTTTCCACGACCGTTTTCTTTCCCCGCCGTAAGACCGCCTGATCGATGACGTCATCGTGAACCAAAGTCCCGATATGAATCATTTCAACCGCGAGTGCAACCTTTTGAGCGCGTTCAGGATCCGTATGGCCATGGCCCAATTTAGATGTTAAAAAAACGAGGGAGGGCCGAATTCTCTTCCCGGAATTGATCAAGACATAATCTAAAAGACCCCCAAAAAAATCGTCCGATTTATTGGCAAGATCTCTGAGAGACGTGTCCAACCGCCCCAGGTCGCGGCTGAGGAATTCCTTTAATTCGTCACCAATTAAGATCGGCGTCATATGAGCCCCACCACTCGTCCAATCCAGACCAAAACGGAACTGGGGAACAACCCCCAGGCGATCGTCATCAAAAGAGTCACCCAAAAACACGTCCCGACATAAGGGTTCAATGTCAAAGGCAAATCTCCCACCGTCGGACTTTTAAAGAAGGCTTGATGAGCGATCCGGAAATAATAAAAAAGGGAGATGACGCTGTTGATGACAGCCACAACGGCCAACCAGAGTAAAGCAGGGTCTTTGATGAGCGCGGCGAATATAACAAATTTTCCGACGAACCCCGCGAGCGGGGGAACTCCCGTCATAGATAAGAGGAACACCACCAACGCCAAACCCAATCCGATTGATCTTCGGGAAAGGCCCGAAAAAATTTCAATTTCATCGGATCGAAACTGGTTGGAGAGAAGAATCAATAAGCTAAAGAGTCCGATATTCATAAAAATATAAATGATGAGGTAAACCATCACCGCCTGGGAACCGAGCCCCCCTCCGGCCACGAAGGCGGCAAGAATATAGCCCATCTGCGCGATGGAGGAATAGGCCAAAAGCCGTTTAACGTTGGTTTGCTGAAGGGCACCCAGGTTTCCCACCGTCATAGTCAAAGCTGCAAGAAGGGAAAATAGCCAGGTTAAATTGAGAGACGCATGTTGCCCGAACAACCGGACCAAAAATCCGATGGCCGCCACTTTGGGGGCGACCGAAAGAAAAGCCGTCACCGGGGTCGGCGCTCCTTCATAAGAATCAGGCACCCACATATGAAACGGGACCATCGCCAATTTAAAACCCAACCCCGCAACCAAAAAAACGAGTGCGGCGCCCAAGACGAAATCGGGTTTTCCTTGATTGATCGATAATTCCAAAAGGGCTTTGAGGTTTGTCGAGCCAAAATAACCATAGTAATAGGAGATCCCGAACAGAAAAAGGCCCGTGGATAAGGTCCCAACAAGGAAAAATTTTATGGCCCCCTCGCTGGACGACCGGCGGGAAAGGACAAAACCCGTCAATATAAATGACGCAATCCCCAAAAGTTCCAAGGATAGGACCGCCATGAGAAGGTCGTTCGAACTCACCAAAAACATCATCCCCACAGTGGCAAACAACAACAAAGACGAATAGGTTCCCCATTGAATAGTTTCGAACTCCCAATGATCTTTCGAAAGGAGGAGCACCAAGAGGGTTGAAAAAACGGACGCCAATTTAAAAAAGACGGCTTGAGAATCGACGATAACCATGCCAAAAAATCCCTGATAAGCCCCTATCCCGGCGACTGAGGTTTTTAAGCTTTCGTCGAAATGAACACCCCAATAGGATTGGGTTGAGAAGAAGGGGAAGAGAAACAAGGCGACACAAACTAACCCGGCGATTGAAACAGGGAGCCACAGCCGGCTCTTCCGTGGAAAGAAGGCCTCGCCGAGTAAAACGACACACCCGACAAAGAAGACGAATATTTCGGGCAGAATCAAAACCAGGTCTTTCATTTCTTCACCTTACAAAGACGCTCTCACCAGAGAAATTAAATGATCCAAGGTGGGCCCCATCAAATTCAATGCGATCGCCGGAAAAAGCCCGAATACGATGGTTAATAGAACAAGAGGAACAATGGTCACAAGTTCTCTCACCGAAATATCGGAAATTTTTCCTTCCCACTTCTGATTAAACTCCCCCATTAAAACCATTTTGAGCATTCTTAAGAAGAAGGCCGCGGTGATCACGATCCCGATGATGGAAATTCCGGCCCAAATCTTAAAATCATGACCGGCATAACTTCCGCCGAATCCGCCGAGGAAACAAAGAAATTCAGATACGAATCCCGCCAATCCAGGGAGGCCCAAAGAGGCGAGAGCCTGAACGATGAGGAGCCCCGCGAACACGGGGATTTTCGAACCCAATCCCCCGAAGGCATCGATATCCCTCACATGAGCCCGGTCATAAAGGACACCCACCAGTAAAAAGAGGGACCCCGTAATCAACCCGTGGTTTATCATTTGGAAGGCGGCCCCGGAGAGCCCGGCCTGGGCGGCGTTGGAGTTCCCCATCACAGCCGCCATCCCCAAGAGGCAATATCCCATATGATTCACCGAGGAATAGGCCACCATTTTTTTCAAATCCTTCTGGGCCATGGCGCAAAAAGCGCCGTAGATAATATTAATAGCCGCAAGGATAATTAAGATGGGGAGAAACCATTGGGTGGTCTGCGGAAGAATCGGATAGGACACCCTCAAGAATCCATAGATTCCCATTTTCAGTAAAACCCCGGCAAGAATAACGCTCACCGGCGTTGGGGCCTCAACGTGGGCCAATGGAAGCCACGTGTGAAAAGGAAAAATCGGCACCTTAACCGCAAACCCGAGGAAAAGGCCGAGGAAAGTCAGGAGTCCCAGCCATCCCACAAATTTCAAATTTCCTTGGGATGCCAGCTCCGCCAACCTCACCAAATCAAACGTCCTTTCGCTCCCGGGGAGACCCGTTCCGCTCGCAAAATAAATCGCCAACATCCCCAACAGAATGAAGACGCTCCCGAAAAGGGTAAAAAGGAAAAATTTGATGGCCGCATATTCTTTCTGGGGCCCGCCCCAAATGCCGATCAGGAAATACATCGGGACCAGGGTCAATTCCCAGAACACGTAAAACAGAAAAAAATCAACCGCCACAAAAAGCCCCAACATTCCGGTTTCGAGAAGAAGGAACCAAACAAAATACTCTTTTGTCCTTTCCAATATGCCGTAGCTGGCCACGATGGACACGAGACATAGGAGTGCGGTCAAAAGAACCAATGGGAAAGAGAGACCATCGACTCCCACTTGATAATTGATGTGAAAGGTCGGAATCCAGGCAACCTTGTCGGCGAATTGCATCCCGGAATTGGCGGAGTCAAAATGATAAAGCATGAGGAGGGCCAAGAAAAAGGAGATCGCGCTAAAGAGAGTCGCGATCCATCGGTGCTGTTTTACGTTATCTTTTCCCGAAAATGTGAGGACTAGAATCCCCACGACGGGGGCAAATGTCATCCACGTTAAACAATGAGAGAAATCCACATTTGACTCCTTTTAGTTTAAATAAAGGCCTGAGACATCCACACGAGCATCGAGAGGAGTCCCACAGCCATCCAAAAGAGATAATTTTGGGCCAAGCCCGATTGAAAACGGCGCAAGTAATATCCCAACCTCCGAACAAACCATCCTTGACCATCCACCATGACTTGATCGATCACCCGCCCGTCAAACACATGGCTCATCTGAGAAATTTTTCTACCCACAAAACCGACTCCGTCAACCAAGGTCTGATCAATGACATTGTAATCAAATCGAGCGAGTTTTTCAGAAAAGGGATTGACGAATCTCCGGATCACCCAGAGATAAAAACTGTCGAATCCATATTGTCGAACGAGAATTTGATAAGGCCCCTTAAATCGGCCCGCCAGCGCTTCATATTTGGTCGGTTTAAAATAATAAACGTAAGTTGCCACGCCGACCCCCAAAACAAAAGCCATCAATGAGGACAATAAAATAACGGATTCCGCCGGATGAAAGGAGATCTCAGGCCCCCAATGGAGCCATTTGGAGAGATTTCCTTGATAAACCAGGAATCCTCCCAATGCCAAAGACGGCACCGCCAAAATGACCAAGGGGAACGTCATGAGAGGGGGCGCTTCATGTCCGTGTTGATACCGGTCCCGTTCCCGGGGGAGTCCGGTAAAAGTCAGAAACCAAGATCGAAACATGTAAGTTGCGGTGAGAAAACTCGAGAAAACCAAAAGGACAAAAATCAACGGGTTTTGAAGGAAGGCGGCCGAAAGGATTTCTTCTTTTGAGAAAAACCCCGAGGTAAAGGGCAACCCCGACACGGCAACCGTCCCGATAAAATAAGTGGTCGAAGTGATCGGCATTTTGGTCAAAAGTCCCCCCATTTTCCACATATCGTTGGTGTGGAGCGAGTGGATGACACATCCGGCGCAAAGGAAAAGGAGCGCTTTAAAGGCGGCGTGGGTGGTCAAATGAAAAATCGCGGCTTTGTACCCTCCGCATCCCAACCCCGCCATCATGATCCCGAGTTGACTGATGGTGGAAAAAGCCAAAACCCTTTTGATATCCGACGCCACGAGCCCCATAGAGGCTCCGATAAGAGCGGTCATCACCCCGACCCACGCGATGACTTCCAATGAAATTGGGGACGCCTCGAAAAAGAAAAACAGCCTCGCCACCATGTAAACCCCCGCAGCGACCATGGTGGCCGCATGAATAAGAGCTGAGACGGGCGTGGGGCCTTCCATAGCATCGGGCAACCAAACATGAAAAGGAACTTGCGCGGATTTCCCCATAGCCCCGACAAATAAAAGGAGAGGGATGGCATTGGTCACCCAAGCGGGGTGCTGGACCATCGAGATATTTTGTTGAAGAAGCGGGATATCGAAGGTCCCCAAATAATTAAAAACGATGAGGAGCCCAAGATACATCCCTGAATCGGCCAACTTCGTGGTGATGAAGGCCTTTCGCCCGGCAAAGGCCGCCTGCTCTCTTTCAAAATCGAACCCGATTAAAAAGTAAGAGCAAAGACCCACCAATTCCCACCCGATAAAAAACTGGACCAAATTATTGGCGACAACCAACAGCAGCATGGAGAAAGTGAAGAGGTTAATGTAGGCAAAATAAAGGCCGAATCGTTTGTGGCCTTTCATGTAGGAGACGGAGTAAATCTGGACACACAAAGACACCAACGTGACCACGACCATCATGAGGGACGACAAGCCGTCGATGAGAACGCCGATTCGAAAATCAAAATTTCCGACCGAAAACCAAGTCAGCGTGGCCTCAAAAAAGCGGCCTTGAAGCCCTTCGGACGGAAATTGAACCGCCCCGGAATAAATCCCGAGAGCCAACAACAACGTGTGGAGGAACCCATATAAAAGGGCGAGGATTCCCACCCACGGCGCCCCAACCCCCAAAACCTTTTTAAAGGCGAAGATCAATGCGAAGGCGGCAAGTGGGGCGATAGGAATCCACACGGCATTTTGAAGTATTTGATTTAAATCCATATAAATCGTTTAAGGTCGACTCTAAGTTATTTTAATTTATCTAAAAATATATCCCTCACCCGCGGATCGATTTTTGAAGACATCAAAAGACCTTTGACCTGGTCCAGGAGAGATTGATTAATCATAGGATCAAATTCCATCAGCTCGGACTTAACCCACCCCAATTTTGAAGTCCCGGGGAGGTCCTCTTTAATTTTTCCCGTTCGAACCTTTTCTCCTTCTCGC
>JAJAPZ010000081.1 GCA_020523905.1 Candidatus Obscuribacterium magneticum | reverse complement strand
GGAATCTAATCTAACGTGGCTGCCGCTGAGCGTTTACCTCGCCGGGACCGTGGCTTTGTTTACGTTGTATATGTACCTAAATTTCAGCGGTTACATGGATATCGTCATAGGATGTGGAACCCTCTTGGGCATGTCCTTACCGGAAAATTTTAATAAGCCATTTTCTGCAAGTAACTTTTTGGATTTCTGGTCACGTTGGCACATTACGTTATCCCAATGGTTTAAAACCTATGTCTTCAATCCATTGTTAAAAAGTCTCAAATACAAATGGGGAGGTCGTTCTTATTCAAACTATCTCGCTTCCATCTCATTCTTTGCGACTTTTCTATTAATGGGACTTTGGCACGGGACCACTTTGGTCTTTCTTTTTTACGGATTCTTTCTCGGGTTCGGCACGAGTTTCAATAAATTTTATCAAGTCGCCCTAACCGGGTTTTTTGGGAAAGAGAGATACGCCCAACTATCCGACGGTCCCCTCTATAAAATTCTCTGCCAGAGTCTCACCGTTGGTTATTTCTCTCTTTCGATGATTTGCCTTGTGGCCGGCAAAGGCCTTTTCTTTGATGGGCTGAAACATCTCGGCGCCCCCGGCTTCATTTGTGCTCTCTTGGTCATCAGCCTGTGTGCGTTTGTGACTCTATCCTTATCATCATCTCCCCTCTTCCGATGGGGAAAATCCCTCGCCCCCGAATCAATAAAACCATCTGTTTGGCGTCAAAACACCTGGCTTGCTTTGAAGCTTCTGGTGTATTTGAGTCTTGTTTTTTATGAACTGAGTTCCGCACCCGAATTCGTGTACCAAGGTTATTAGTATGAAATCAATCATTAACCGCATGGCCGGGGTTACGTTTTTCTTCACTCTGCTTTATGCCGTGTTCTGGTTGGGGACATGGTATTTATTCCCGCTGAACAAGAAGACGTATATAGACAACGCCTCCATGACAAGAGCTTTCCATCTCCCGTTCCATCATGATCCCGGGCCCCTTTTGAAATCGGGAAATAAGGTAATCCTCTTCGGTTCTTCGAATGTTCAAATGGGTTTTCTTCCTGAACTCATGGTTCAATTGATGCCCGGGTTTACGGCGCACAACCTCTCCATGGGGGGATCAAATGTCTCGCTCATCTATGATGCGATCGATTGCTGCAATTTTTTTCTTCGCCGGGATTCGTCATCAACGAATTTTTTTATTTATGGGGTGTGGTATGGTTCTTTCATCGACAATCAAACGCTTTGGAAAGGCGAGAGTCGACCCATCGATGTGGAGAGGCTGCGCTATGGCCTTTATCGGCAGGGCCAGGATGGGATCCGCCCCCGATTTCCACTTCCCCTTTTTCTTTATGTCCGGGATCTAATCCACCCCTTTTTGGTCACTTCATTTTTTGCGAGAAAATGGAATTCTGAAGGAAAGGAATGGTTTTGGCCAGCGCTGAAGGAAATTGTCAATAAATACATCCCCCAATTTGTCACGAGTCCGGTTCAAGTAAAGGCATCTGCTCACACTGCTGATTGGTTAAACGCACATCATGTTGATAAAGAAGAGCAAGAAAAAGAATTGCAAATCTGGAAGGATCGTTTTGGTGAAAAGCTCGTGTTGGAACAATTTAACAAGCTGCTCGATTTAGCCGCACTGGTTAATCGAACGCACGGGACCTTGGTGGTTGTGGATATGCCAATCCCTGAATGGCATCGCATACATTCAGCGCTCTTCAAGGATTATCAGCGGAAAAAAAATCCCTTCATTAAAGAATTAATAGCCCAACCGAACGTTACCTACATCGATTTTCAAAACGTGTCCGATAATGAAGATTTTTTCGATTCTACCCACCCAAAACCGAAAACAGCCATTAAATGGACAAAGAAACTGGCTGAAGTCTTAATGAACAGAATTCATCCCTGACTGGGTGTAGTACTCCCCATATACTGGACTGCCGTGTATGCTCCATCCCGATCAACGCCCGGTCAATCGATTTCGACCGCTTGGCATACCGCGGCAGAATGTGGGAATGCTACTCCTCCTCCCCACCGTTTGCGTGGAATAAACGAGCTCGGAGCACGTTCAGGTCATACCGCCCCGCCGAGATGCTAATCTCGCGCTCTTTGGTCCCATGTCGATAGCCCATTCGGCCCGTGACGCGTTCGTACGCGCCCGCCCCCACATAAGCGTCGAATGCCTCCTGAAAAACACGTTTGATTCTTTCGTGGACGTCACGTTGAATAGCTTTTTCCGACGCGTCCTTCCCGACCCACAATCCCGTTTTCTTTCCGCTTTGCATCGGTTACAATCCTTCCTAAGCGTGTGTCTCCTATTGCCTTTACAGGGCAGTGATTTATCCATCACGGAGCATACGCTTTTTTTAGATTTCTAAATCAGGCTGGACGGGGCTGGGAAACAACCAAGGGAGTAGATTTCCCCGTAGATAATAGTTATATTCCAAGGAACAAAAAGTGGCCATCGTCGCAAAAATCGGTCACGACATATATCAGAAATCTCTTAAGGAGGAAACATGGCACGTAAACCTAACAAAGCATTTATGAAACCGTTGGAACCGTCAGCCGATTTAGCGGAGGTTGTTGGAAGCAAAGCTATTCCTCGGACGGAAGTTACGAAGAAGTTGTGGGCCTACATAAAGAAAAATAAGCTCCAGGACTCAAAGAACAAAAGACTTATCAACGCCGATGATAAATTGAAAGCCGTGTTCGGCGGGAAAAAACAGGTGGACATGTTTCAGATGACCAAATTGGTCGCCAAACACTTGAAGTAATTTCATCAAGCCTTATGGGGGCGTTTCTGCAGGTTCGACCTTGCGGAACGCCCCCTTTTTTTGCTCTTGATATGAATCCAAAAGACAAAGTCATCGCCATCACGGGTGCTTCCACCGGAATCGGGCGGGAATTGGCTCTTCAATTAGCCCGTCAAGGGAATCGTGTCGCTTTGGCGGCTCGGCGTCCGGTTCTCTTGGAGGACTTAAAAAAAGAGATAGAACACCTGGGGGGGAAGGCGCTCGCCGTCCCAACGGACGTCTCGAAGCGCAACGAGATTGTCGCTTTTGTTCAAAAGATTCAAAACGAATGGGGGCGGTTGGATATATTCATCAGTAACGCGGGGATCACCCATCCTCCGAGACCTCTTCTCGAATTAGACGAGTCTTCCGTGAGGCAAGTGATGGAGACGAATTTTATGGCCGCTATCTATGCCGTGTGGGCGGCGGCGCCCGTCATGGAGAAACAAGGCGGAGGACAACTTGTTTTTGTTTCTTCCATCGTCGGTAAGAGAGGTGTCGCCAAAAACGCCGTGTATTGCGCTTCCAAGTTCGCTCTTCAGGGATTGACGGAGTCAATCCGGATGGAACTCAAGCCAAAAAAGATCCGGGTGCTCACGGTTTGTCCTCCCGGAGTCGATACCCCCTTCTTTGAGGTCAACCACCGATCGGCCGAGAGAAGATATCGCCTCCATCCCGTTCAAAAAATTGCAAGAATGATTATTCAAGCCATCGATCGGGGCCGGCGCGAAGTTCTGCTTACCGAAGATGCGAAAATTATGCATTGGCTCAACGTTTTCTTTCCCGGGTTCTTGGATTGGGCCGTCGCGTACGTCAAAAGGAGCGAGTGAATGAAACGGATTGTTTTGCCGCTTTTACTGGGAGCGCTGGGTTATTTTCTCTGGGAAACGGCGTCCTGGACGATTCTCCCTTGGCACAATCAAGTCCTGAAGCGGCTTCCGGAGGAAACGCTGATTCGAGACACCTTGAAAGTAGTCGTCGAGAAGCCCGGAATCTACGTTTTTCCCGGATGGACGAACGCCGAGGGGAAACCCGAACCCCGGTCCGAATTGGACGGTAAAATGGCGACAGGTCCGGTCGGCTTCCTTGCTTTCCAGCCTGTGGGAAAGACGCTATCCATGAGTCGGTTTATGATCGGTTTCGCAGTCGCCGTTATGGTTTCGGGAATCTGTCTCTTGGTACTCATGCTTTCGCGAGGCTTTGTGGTCGCCGTCATTCCCCGGGTGCTGTATGTCGTTCTTCTCGGGATCCTGGGCTGGGTGTACGCCCATGTGCCTTACTGGAACTGGATGTCGTTCAGCTCCGACTACACGTTGCTCGCGCTCATGGACACGCTTATCGGGTTCGCGATCGTAGGGAGCATTCTCGCGAAGTTCGTGCCGCGAAACGAAAACTCAAAACAATAGAATTCAAATTTATCGTACGGCCGCGAACTCGCCGTTTGCCTTATCGCGCGACTGAAAAGGTCTTAATCATCGGGGGGCCATTATCATGTGGACCGGACTTGCTATCGTTTTGATTGTGATCGCTGTTTCCCTTTATTTGGTGAAGACGTTTGGCAAGTCCCTGCGCGCTTCCTCCCCCGCCTCTCGTTCGGTGGATCCAAAAGTACCGCCCATTCCCGATTACTCCATCCGCGATTCCGTGACCGGACTCTACAACGACCGGCATCTCATGACGCGCCTGCGTCAATACATGGCTCGGTGCAACCGCGAAAACATCCAGATGGCGCTCGTCATCTGGGACATCGATGGATTCGAAAAGTTCAACAATCAATTCGGCCAGGAGGTGGGGAATCGCCTTCTGCAGGCGGTTGGTTCAACCATCAAGAAGTCGCTCCGGCTTTACGATGAAGCCTTTCGGGCCGGACGAGACGAGTTCTGCGCCGTTCTTATCCCCGCCGACGAAGATGTCGCTCAGGATGTCGCTGGCCGGGTCGGCGACGTCGTTTCGAAAAGCTTCTTCGAAGGGGAAGCGGAGTACGCTCATCACAGGTTCTCTTTGGCATCGGCCCATGTTTTCTATTCGGGGGCGGCGGGCCAATCCCCGGAGGCCCTTCTTCACGAAGCTTACCAGGCGCTTTACCGAGCCCAACTGGCGGACGTGGGTCAATAACCGCCGGGTGCTTTTTTACAATCTTTTTACTCCTATCTGACACGTTTCTCCGTCCCGAACTCGTATTCTTCCCTCGCTCTGTTGACAAGCATTGGGGGTCGAATCCGTTGGAGGGGACGGACTTCGACCCCCTAATTTTTTATGGACGGAAATCTCAAACCCTAAACCCCGCCTGCAGGGAAGGTCTAACAGGCTGCTGAAAAACCCTTCCAAACTCGTCATTGCGGGGAGCGGAGCGACGAAGTCCTTCGACTCTCGCTCAGCGCTTCGACTTCGCTCAGCGTGGTGAGCGAGGCCGCCGAGGCGGCCAAGTCGAACCAGATGGTGAGCGAAAGTCGAACCACAATCCCAAGCTGGATGGAGACTTGAGATTGCTTCGGCCCCTTTGGGGCCTCACAATGACCTCAGAGGGGTTTTTCAGCAGCCTGCTGATTCAATCACGCAAAACCCAATTCCCAAATCCCAATGGAGGTATCAGCAGGGACAAATACTCGAATCCATTGTTTTTCTTGACATACCATACAAACGTATGGTATCTGTTTGTTTATGAATCAGGAGCTCACTCCCAAGCAAACCCTTATCTACGATTACATCTGTTCCTACATTGAGGAGAATCACCTGCCTCCCTCGCTGCGGGACATCGGGGCTCATTTCGATTTGTCGGTGGGCGCCGTTCAAGACCAGGTGAACGCGATTCGGCGGAAAGGCCATCTTGAGAAACAGAAGTCAAAAGCGAGAGGCTTGCGTGTTCCCATGAAGCCGAATCACATTCCTCTCCTGGGACAGGTGCACGCCGGCCCCCTGCAAATGTCGTTCGAAAACGTAGAGAGGTACGTGCCGGGAGGGGAGAAGAGGCCGGGGGAAAAATTCTTTGCTCTCCGTGTTCGCGGCGATTCGATGATCGACGCGGGCATCCTGGAAGGCGACCTGGTCATTGTGCGTTCCCAGTCCGCGGCTGAAGACGGCGACATCGTGGTGGCTCGAGTGGGAGATGAAACCACCGTAAAGCGTCTTCGCCAAAGAAACAAAGAAATAATTTTAGAGCCCGCCAACCCGCGTTATGCTCCGATTCAAAACACGCCTTTTTCAATCGCGGGTGTGGTCACGGAGGTAAGACGAACGTATGGTCGTCGCTAGGAGCCTGAGCAATAAGTCAAATAGGGTGTCATTGCGAGGCCGTCGTGTGGCCGACCCGCCTGCCGAATCCGCGCATACTGATCAATCGTGGGCTGGGCGGGCAGGAGCAATCTCAATACTCAAAATAACTGATTCAATTCCAGGTTTTGAGATTGCTCGCCCGCCTGAGGCGGGCAAGTCGCTGAAAAACGCTCCTCGCAATGACATGAATGGACTTATTGCTCGGGCTCCTAGTACTACAGCCGCCGTTTTCTTAATTTGTCATTGCGAGGCCGTCTTTTGGCCGACCCGCCTGCCGAATTCGCAAATACTGATCAATCGTGGGCTGGGCGGGCAGGAGCAATCTCAAGCGGCCGTGCCCTTGAGATTGCTTCGTCGGCAAACAACACCTCCTCGCAATGACGTGTTCTCAAAAAGGAGGCTGTAGTACTAGCGCCATGCCTGTTTTCCATCCCTTCTTGGGCGATTACGAAGAACCGTTTTTGCCGCCGGTTCTCGGCATGAAGGAAATGTTCACCCACGGAAACGTGCCTCCCGGTTTTTACGTGGCTTCCGGATCTTACGATCTCATTTCTCGAGTGTCTGAAAAATTGGTGGATCTTATCGAGCGCGAATCCCGGTTGGAAATGGGGGGGCTTTCTTCTCGGTCGCGATTGTCCATTGGGCGGTTGTTCTGGATCGATTCGGGAAATCTCTTTGATCCGTACTATGTTTCTCAGCAGGCGGCAAAGCGCGGACTTGACCCTCATCGCGTCCTCCGGAGCATTCAGATCGCGCGGCCGTTTACGGCTTTTCAATTTCAGCGGATGCTTTCCGAAGTCCCGGCGGGACGGTCCCTCTCGGTCGAGTCGGGTTCAAGTTCGGTTCCCGGTCAGAAGCCCGTTCACCGGATAGGGCTTGCTCCTCTTGTTGTGATCTCCGATTTAATGGCGCTCTTCTACGATGAGGAAGCCCGATATGAGGATGTCCAACGGGCCTTCAAGGACTTCTTAGTCGGTCTTTATCCTCTTCGCCAGCGCGCCGTGGTCTTGGGGCTTCTTCTTCATCGCGCGGCGCCTCCTCGGCGGGGCCATTTTCTTCCTCAGGTCCTCAAGCTCGCAAAAGGCATGGTGGCGACCCGTTCCTCCGTTTTCGCCGGGGATCGGGGGTATGGAACGCCGGAGAAGACGACACTTCGATTTGACGTGACGCAGCCTGTCTCCGAGAGCTCGGCGGCTTCGGCGGATCGCCGCGCGGAATCCGAGGTCAGCCTGGCCTGCGCGGAACAGCCGGTTGGGCTGAAGGCATTTTTTAACGCGTCTTCACGAGGCGGCGATTTCATTTTCCCGGGTAAAAAGGGGACGTAACATGGGACGCACATTGCCCACCCAAATCCAAATTTTGCGGGAAGCCGAACACGCCTGGCGGGGGTTCCGCCGAGCTCTTCGCAAGGAAGATCAAGACGCTTTCGACGTGGTCTGGAGTTACGCCCGCCGCCACGCCACGGCGTCGTCCATGGCGGCACGTCCCCTTCCTTTCGAGGCCCAGGCCCTTTCCATGATGGTGGGGCTTCAGCGGGAAATCATGGCTCTTCAGCAGAGCCTTGAAAGATCCGCGCCGATTCGAGAACAGAACGATCAAGAGGATGTTCTTGATATCTCTTCATCCGGGCTTCCCACGGCGACGTGAGAAAGCTCTGATCCCTCTCACGTCGTTTGTTTGGCCTTCTACGAGGAGGAGGTTGACCGGACGGGAGAGGGATCTGATGAGAGAGAAATATTATTTGGCTCTTCTGACTTTTCTGTGGGTAGATTTTGATCATTTGTCGTCGATAAAGGCTCTTTGAAAACTTGGCGCGTTTAAGTTGAAGAGGATTCCTGTTGAAGAGGATTCCCTCTCCTCCCACGTCGTGTGTGGGGGGAGAGGGGAGGGAGAGGGAGGAGAGAGCGCCCGCCAAACTTCTTCTAGAACCTCCTCAGTCCTCGCCAAAACATCGTTATCCCGGAATCGAATCACGCGATAACCCCGACTGTTCAGATAGGTTGTCCTATTTCCGTCGTATCCGGCTTGCTCGAGGTGTCGGCTTCCATCCAACTCAATAATCAGTTTCGCCTGCACGCAACAAAAGTCCACCGCGTACGGACCGATGGGTTTTTGTCGACGGAACTTGTGGCCGGCGAATCGTTTCGCTCGAAGAAAATACCACAAGCGGTTTTCGGCATCCGTTTGACTCCGACGAAGCCGG
>JAJAPZ010000080.1:6278-8266 GCA_020523905.1 Candidatus Obscuribacterium magneticum | reverse complement strand
CCGATGATGTACGGATGATAGCGGAAAGAACGGCGTAATGTCTATGGCCCGATCCAACAAACGTCCATAAAATTTCAGGTCGTATTCAAAGGCGTCTTCAATCAACGCCAGGGGCGTGACGCGCCAGTCTTTCACCTTGTCGTGTTCTTCCGCCACGACGTAGGCGATCATATCGCCGGGGTGAAGCCGGACGCCGGAAGCGGCCAGCTTCTTGGCCGCCAGGGCGGAGAGGGTGTCGTGGACATAGGCCGAGGGCTTCCGCGTCAGGCGCGTGTGGATGGCCAGCTCCGCCGGGGAAAATTTTCCCGCTTTCAGGCGGTCCCTGTAATCATCGATAATCCCTTCGATCGCGGCCCGGAGCACCGACAATTCTTTCACGTTTCGGGCTTGCGCCATGACGCGGAGCAATTCCTCCTGCAGCCGCTTGATAAAAAGGGGGGCGTCGTGCCGGCGCAGCTCAATCCCCCGCGCTTTGGTCTCGCCGGTCGTAAAGGCGCCGTAATAACGGTTGGGAACCCCGACGCGTTCGTTGGTGCGGGACGGGCAAAAGCGGATCCAACGATAGCGCCCTTCGAACCCGAGAGGAAGCCCCGTCGCCTCTTCGATCTTGAGGCGGAGCGTTTCGATTTCTTCCGCCATCACGCCGGGCTTCTTCAACCACAAAGAATCGACAATGGCGTGGACGAAATGGAAGCCGCGGGCCTCCGCCACCTCTTTCGCGCGCAAAAGGGCCTCGCGGCTGAACGCGTTCACGCACTCGTGCGCTTCGATCTTGCCAAAGCGGGCGTTCCGAAAGCCCAGGTAGCCAAAGGAGGTCACCAGCATCCACTTGAAGGCCTCGCGCCGCCTTTTAAACGACGCGGAATTCGGATGGCCGACGGTGATGAGCTTCTTGTACTGGCGTCGCTTCTCGACCAGAGGCCCCAACACCGCCGGCATCATGCCCTTCTGCCGGCAGAGGTGGTGACCGATCTCCGGGACTTTGTTATCGGGGCAACAGGCGCAGTTCACCGCCTCCGGCGACACGTTGTGGCGGATCATGATCTCCGGGTACATGGACTCAAAATCAAACTCGATCAGGTCTTCATGCCAGCCGATCTCAGGCTCATAGACCAAGCCGCCCCGGTCGGATGCGATGAGTTCATCCGCGGAGCGAAAGTCCTCCGTCTGCCCCTTGTCGATCGGAATCAGGAAATCGTTCCGGATCGCCCATTCGTGCTGGATGGAACTCAAGGCCGTCCCGATCGTGCAGCGGGCGGCCCTCTGCAAGGGAATCTTCGCCACCCGCGCCACCTCAAAAAGGCCGTCCAGATCCGTGTGGCCGACGGTGAAGCTGTTCTGCGTGTCGATATGGAGCCGCCTGGAGAAGGGGTCAAGTCCGCCGCGGCGGACTTGACCCCTTCCGAGGGCGAGCGCCACGCCTGATCTTCGGGCGTGAAACGCAAGGCGGGGAAGAAGGTAACTGTCCCCCCCATCGGTGAGAAGGATGTCAGGGTCCCAGTCCGCGATGTGGCGGTTCAAGCTTCGGATGAGATCCTCCTCCGACGCCTCCATCACATAGGTGGTCCCCGCTCCCGCATCCTTCGCCAAACTCAAGACGAACCGGCCTTTAGCCAATTCAATTTTCCTCCCCCCGCAGTGGAGAAAGGGGTCAGGTCTGGTCGCAACAAGACCTGACCCCTTTCTCCACTGCATCAGGTCGTATCCCAAGCGCGCATAACGCAGGGGCGGCAGCTCGTAATCCAGGTCCCAAGGCGAATCGAGAACCTTCCAACTCTTCACGCGCCCCGCTTTGTCTGCCTCCAGCTCGCACAGCGCCAAGGGATACGTCCCCCGCTCATAGAAGTAACACTGCGCGAGATTGATATCCGCGTTGAACAGGGCGACCTGAGGGATCTTAATAAGCTGATCGACAACCTTCTGGTAAAGGAGGGGCTGGGCCA
This sequence comes from Candidatus Obscuribacterium magneticum, assembly GCA_020523905.1. Lineage (GTDB taxonomy): Bacteria > Elusimicrobiota > Elusimicrobia > F11 > F11 > Obscuribacterium > Obscuribacterium magneticum. The sequence continues at coordinate 6,323 of JAJAPZ010000080.1, read as the reverse complement.
TCCGAACCTCAAGCACCACACGGCGCCCATTGGTGAAGAAATCTT
>JAJAPZ010000080.1:0-6178 GCA_020523905.1 Candidatus Obscuribacterium magneticum | reverse complement strand
CAACATCCATACGCACAGTCCTTGGGGGACGGGATAAACATCGAGGATCCAACCTGGCTGGGCCATCCGAACCTCAAGCACCACACGGCGCCCATTGGTGAAGAAATCTTTTTTCTCCACCCAGCGGGAAACCGCCTGGACTTGATGCGAGCTGAGAATCTTCTCTAATGAATCAATGAAATGACTTGAATATAAATCATTTGTTGACTTTAGGTAAAAAAGGGGAGACCATTCATCCAGAAATGAAAAGGCCCGGCCGGCGTCGTCCAACATCCATACGCACAGTCCTTGGGGGACGGGATAAACATCGAGGATCCAACCTTTCATAACGGCAATGACCAAGCATCAAATTCCAATTATCAATGAATATTCAAATGACCAAATGACCATTGGTTGATTGGTGATTTGATCATTCATTGATAATTGGTGCTTGGTGATTGATCATTGAACATTTGAAAATTGCCGTTCACGCAGATCGTCGATCTCCCGCTTAAGTCCGATCATCATGGCCAGGCAGTAGGCTTCAAAAGGAAGCGGCCGGGCAGCCATGGAGGCGGCCACGGCATGGCGGCGGGCGTAGGCCCAGACGGCGTCGAACGCTTCCTGGTCCTCTTTTCGCAGGGCCCGCCGGAAACTTTTCCACGCTTCCTCCTCCCCCTGAAGGAGCTGGATCTGGGTGGGAAGGGTTCTACCCACGGGCGAATACGAGGGCGGGCTTCACGGGACGCCGCCCAAAGACCCTGGCGGAGACCCAGCGGAAGAACGAACTCATCCGCTTTTGAGAAAGGGGACCGGCGATCCATTTCCCAAACAACAAGCGCCGGCCCCCTTTCCCAAAGGCGTGCCCGCCCGATAGGTGGGCGGGCGTTGACACCACAATCCGCCGGGCCAGCCGCAGCACTTGGGGGAGCCAATGCCGCCGGCCCGGCGGCGGATCGCGGTCAATCAAAAGAGCCAAAACGACGGCCCGTTGCTTCAAATGAGCCAGCCGAACCAAAAACTGTTGGAATGCTCGCTCGGCGTCTTTTTCCTGAAGCTCCGAGTCGTAAAAAAGCCCCATCAGGTCGGAGATGACCACCAGGGATTCGTCGGGAACCGCGCAAAGGCCGTCATCCCGGCGGTCGTCACCCCGGCGAAAGCCGGGGTCCAGCGCGTATGCTTCCTCGATGACGGAAGGCTTGGGCCCCGGCTTTCGCCGGGGTGACGGCGGCCGGGACGGCCTTCCCCTCAGCATCTCCTGAAACTGAAAAGCGGTAAACGGCCGGGCGATCTTGATCGACCGCAACAAGGGCAACGGGTCCCACCCGCGCGACCGCGCAGCGACAGAAATACGGTAGGGGTCGAAAGAATTTCCGGAGTCGATCCAAAATAATTGTGGATTGTTGATGGCGCCGGCCGGCCTGACCGGCAGGCAGACGAAATCCCAGACTTGCTGCCCCTGCTCCTGAAGTCCCTCCCTGACGACATGTTTCCCCCACAGCCCCCTCACGACGGCCTCCATTACCAACCCCGGCAGGCGGCGGTCGCCGCAAACCACATAGAGACCACCCTCGCCATCCATGCGGGAGAGGAGGTCGTGCAAGCTCACCAGTACATTTTTCGTGTTCATATCTTTCACCAATCACCAATTTTCAATGACGACCATACCGCCGCCGCACCTCGACCACCACCCCCAACACCTCAAAGGGCGGAGCGATCGGCGCATACTGGGGGTTGGCCGGCTCTAAAATCGGCTGGCCGTCCCGCCGGCGGAACCGCTTCACGGTGGCCTCGTCGTCCACCCGGGCGACGACGATGTCCCCCTCCTCGGCCACAGCCTGCATCCGGACAATCGCCAGGTCCCCCTCCAGGATGCCGGCCTCCACCATGGAATCCCCCCGCACCCGGAGGGCAAAGTGCTTGGCCGGGGAGAGCCCCGAGCCCACCGGCAGATAACCTTCCACATTTTCTATCGCCATGTGGAGAGGCCCCGCGTGAACCCGCCCCAAAATGGGAACCTGCTGGAGCCCTGCGGCCAGCCGCAGGCCCCGGGCGATCATCCCTTCTTTCTGCAAAAACCCTTTGCGGCGGATGGCTTCCACCTGATCCTGGATGGTGCCCACCGAAAGCTTGAGGTGCCGCCCGATCTCCCGTAGGGATGGCGGCCTGTGGTTGGATTCAATGAAATCCTGGATGACCTTGTAGATCCGGCCCTGCTTGGGGGTGAGTTCCTGATTCATGGCTGGCACTATACCCTACTGATGTAGGGTTGTCAAGCTTTCATTGATAATTGGTGCTTGATCATTGGTCATTGATCATTCGGTCATTCAATTTTCATCCCAATATTTACTCAACCCTTACATCTCGCTGACTCTCTACGAACCTGTAATTTCCTAAATTACCGCCGAAGCCCATGAACGATACGTCACATCCACGAAAGTACGACCTGGAAGAGCGAACGTTTAAATTCGCTCAAGACGTCCGGCTCTTCCTGCAATCATATGTGGCCCCCCTTTCAAACACCGAAGACAAAAAACAACTGCTCCGATCGTCGGGATCCGTTGCGGCAAACTACATCGAAGCCAACGAATCTCTCAGCGGCAAAGATTTCGTCATGAGGATCAAGATTTGTCGGAAGGAAGCGAAGGAAAGTTATCTGTGGCTACGTCTTATGCAAAACGGGCCGGGCGGAAAGTCACAAGCCGGCGTCAATGAACTTCTCCAGGAAGCTTTAGAGCTGACAAGAATATTTAACGCCATCGCAAGGAAATGTGAAAAAAACGAAAGGGGAAATCATAAGGCAGGGAATCCGCCGCTTTCATTGAAAATTGATGCTTGAGCATTGAGCATTCGGTCATTTGGAAATTACCGAATGTTCAATGATCAATCACCAAGCACCAATTTTCAATGAAAGCCCTAAATCCCGGCGAGGCGGGGCAGGGGACTGAGTTTGGGGCTCATGACGAGGCGGCGTTCGCCAGCGATGGAAAAGCGGTAGCCGAAAAAGGTCTCCACGTTGGCGAAGCCGAGATCCGCCTGCTTGAGGAGGCGTTTGGCCTCGCCCAATGTAAACCCGGCTTGAATCGTTCCCAAGGCGCGCTCTCGGATGGCGGGGTCCCCCCACATGTGCGAGAAGAAGGCCACCCACAGATAGCCGCGAAGGTCCCTGAGCCAATCGGAAACGATGAACCCCCGCTTCGACAAAAGGTTGACCGACTTCAAAAAAGCCGGGATCTGATCCGCCGTCAAATGATGAAGGGGGCCGGAGCTCACCACGTAATCGCACTGCTGGGCCTGGAGGAAATCGGCATGGGTAAAGGCCCGCACATCGAAGGAAATTTCCCTGCACTTGCCGTGCCGCTCCCGGGCCATTTGGATGAGCGCCTCCCGGGGGTCCACCGCGAAAATCTGGACATCCAGTTTCTTCGAACGTGCCCATTCGGCGACGGCCCGCGCCAAATCGCCCCGGCCGCAGTGGAGGTTGAGGATCTGAATCCTTTCCCCCGGCATCCACCGTGACCGCCATTCATTGAGAAAATGAAAGACGACCCGGTGCCCGCCCAGGCGGCCGTCGAGAAACCCGAGAAAATCCATCAGACAGGTCAGCTGGTACTCGGTGAGCTCGTCGGCGCTTGAATCGTCCAAAGGCGCGCCGGATTATCTGGGCACGGCTCTCTCGAGTGCCTCGGCCATCGTCTCGGTCATGACCAGCCAGCTTCTGCCGAACGCGCCGGTCTTCTCATCGACAGACACGGTCGCTCTCGGGACGACCTCCATCCACTGGGCTTGGACGGAACAGACGCCGCCATCGGTCTCGGGCTTCCGGCTTTATGTGGCCGGGGTGGATATATCAACAGGCGGGTTGGGGGCATCGGCGACAACCTTCGTTCAGACGGGACTGCTTCCCAATCAATCCATGACGGCGGCGGTGGCCGCCTTTAACGGCGCCGGGGCCGTGCAGTCGGAGCCCTTGAGGCGGTTTGCGCGGGCCAACTCGCCTTCCCGCTCCCTTTTCCGCGAGGTGCGCGACCATATTGTGGAGATCGGCTGGAACAACTCGGGCAATCTCAACTCGCCCGTCTATGCGGTGGAGTATTCCCAGTTGCCGGATTTCAGCACCGCCAGCTTCCTCAACACGACGTCGACGCGGCTTCGGATCATGAATCTAACGCCGGAGACGCGCTACTATTTCCGCGTCCGCGCCAGAAACGGCGACGATATCTATACGGGTTACGACATCACCCTGACCACGGTGACCCTCCGCTTGCTCGATCCGGTGGCGCCCGCGTGCGTGGGCGGGCTTTGGGCGGAGGCGGTGTCCGCGGGGCCCAATCTTGTAAATGTGACGCTCCATTGGGATCCAGTCGTCGCCAACGCCGACGGAACGCCTCTCACGGATTTGGTGGGTTATCTCGTCCGGACGGAAACCTCCTTTGTCATGCCCGCCGACATCTGGGGCGGCACGCCGACGACGCTCTCCTCGGCCACCGTTGCAGTCCCGATCGAACCGGTGACGTATATCGCCGTGCGCGCGGTGGACACCTCCAACAACCAGTCGGTGGTGTCGGCCGTGATCGACGCGTCGCGCTTGAGGCTCATCATTCTCGCCGATGACGGCGAAAGCCGCATGGAGCTTCCCATGACGATGGCCATGCAGCTGTGCGCCTCTTATGCGCCCAATCGCGGCGTCAGCAAATTCATCACCGGGACGGAGCTTCTCTCCCACTACGCCAGCCGCACCGTCGTCCGCTCCGTCGTCTTCCGAACCTATAAGGGCTCGGACAATACCCCCGATTACGACTTCCTCTTCCGCGACGCGCAGGCCGACATCGCCCTCGCCTACGATGTCGTCAACGGCCAGATTGTGCAAGGCGACACGGAAAGACTTCAGGCAAGTGCCGTCATTCCCGCTTCCTCCGTCATTCCCGCGAAAGCGGGAATCCAGGATAATGTTGACGACCTGGACCCCGGCTTTCGCCGGGGTGACGAGTCCTCCGTCATTCCGGCTTCCTCCGTCATTCCGGCTTCCTCCGTCATTCCGGCGCAAGCCGGAATCCAGAACATCGGCACCCCCGTCCTCGCCGCGGCGGAGGGGGACAGCAAACTCTCCATGTTCTGGAACAACGGCGTCAAATGGGTCAAGGTGGGCGGCACGGTCGATCGCGTGAATCAAACCGTGAATTACAGCTCCGCCCGGGTGGGCCAGTACCAGATCAAGCTGGCGGCTCAATTGGGCGACCTCACCTTGGTGCAGGTCTATCCGCGGATCATCACGCCCAACGGCGACGGCGCGAACGATGTGGTGATCTTCCAGTTTGGGGAGGGGGACTTGGCGGGCAGGGGGATGACGGGAGAGATCTTCGACATTCTGGGGGCCAAGGTGGCGACCTTGAAACCCGGCCCCGATCCCGATTCGACCCTGAAATGGGACGGTAAAACCGACGACGGGAAGGCCGTTCCCGCCGGCATCTACATCTACCAGCTCAGTATTGCGGGAGAACGGGTGAACGGAACTGTGGTCGTGGCAAAGTAACAGTGGTCGTCGTTCCGGCGCAAGCCGGAATCCAGAATGATGATGACAACATGGATCCCGACTTGCGTCGGGATGACGGCCTTTGCCGGCGAGCGCGTCAACGGCACCGTCGTCGTCGCCAAATAACTTGATTTTATCGTCGAGCCTTGTTAAACTGTATGGTGTATGATGCCATACATGAGAGCATTCTTAATGAAAATAACAACTTACATTGACGGCAAGTTGCTGAAGAAAGCACTTCGTGCCACCGGAGCCCGTTCTCAACGGGAGGTTCTTGAAGAAGGTTTAAAAAATCTGTTGGCCGATGTCCATCGCAAGCGGTTTGTCCGTGAATTTGATTCGTTCCGACTCACGTTCTCCCTCCCGGATTTAAAACGGGCGAGGGCATGAGATCGATTTATCTTGTCGATACCTCTGCTTGGCTTTTCGCCTTAGGATGCCGGCCCAAACCGGAGATTTACGGGCGCATCCAGTATCTCGTCGAAAACAATCTTGTCGCCATTGTTTCCCCGATTCAATACGAACTCCTTTCAGGCATCAGGGAAGAAGCCGACGTTATCCGCCTTCAGTCTTATTTATCGTCCCTTCATCCATTCCCATTTATGGCGGCGGAGTGGTTGGAGGCGGTGGCGTGGGCACAATCCGTTAGAAATAAAGGCCTTAAAA
>JAJAPZ010000007.1 GCA_020523905.1 Candidatus Obscuribacterium magneticum | reverse complement strand
TGTAATCATTGGTCACCGTCATCTGCTGACGCGACCAGGACCGGTCCGTGCCGGGTTGGGGATGCGCGTAAGCCCGCTCGACGTCAAAATCGGGACGGGGAACAAAGGACTTATAATCGCCGGTGCTGGCGTTATAGGCGGCGTACCAGCCTTCATCGCCAGTCCAGGATCTGGTGTCGCTCACCCGGAGCTTGGCTTGATTGAATTTGACGTCGTAGGTTTGATGGGTGAAACCGCTCGTGAAATTGTTAAAGGGATCTTTCGTCGAAAAATAGGAGTTCCCTTCCGCCGCCAAAAGCTGCGTGCTTCGCGGATCATTCGTGTAATCCACCACGGCGTGCTGAACGGTGACGGTGCCTTTGGTGGGATCCACGTGCCCCTGGGCGTCAACGCAATCGCGGTTCGTGGTTTGGGAATCCGTCACGGATTGCTTCATCCGAGCCACACCCACCCGCCGGTCCGGCCGGATGTCCCGATAACTGAGGACAATGACGTCGTACTCCTGATGGATGTGTCCCTTCGTTTCGTCAAAGGCCACACGATCCATCGGATCCGGCGAGTACCCGGAATGGCTGGTAAAATCACCATCCCCTTGGGTCCTTTCGTAGCGGAGACTCTCCCCTTCACCAACGTGGTCATTAAAGTCGCCGTCCCCGTTGAGGTCAATCTCTTTCACCAAGACACCGTTGTCATCATAGGCGTAGGTCGTGGTCAAATCCTGATGGTTGTCGGAGCCATCGATGCCCAGGGTGTCGGACACCGTATGAACACTCACCCGGCGGACAAGCTGTCTCGGACTGATGAGGGAATACTCCTCCCGCGTATTAAAGGAGGTGGTCTCGACTGATTGAGACGTATCAATCGCCCACGTCCTGTCCGTCATCTGGCCGTAAGAGTACCGGTTGGATTCGCCGTGAATTTCGCCCCAATCGCGCCGACCCTGGTCATCCAAATGAAACACGCTGTTTTGTATGGACCGGTTTACAAGGCCGTCCGCCCCGTATTGTTCCGTGACGCTGCCCGACCAGACAAGGACGCCATCCCGATCGTAGTTATTCTGCATGTAACTTTCCGTATGCGCGTAAATGGGATCATAAGGAGTCCGCGTGTCGGGAAAGAGGGTGGAGTTCTCCGCCATGATCCAGAGGCCGGTCGCCGGATCTCTAGCCCAACCGCCGCTCCCATCCGGGACGAGAGCCGGATCCGTCGGCGTATTGCCCATGTGCTGCCGGTGTTCGGTCATCCGGGCCTGGCCAATTTTCACGTCGTATGTCTGCCAGATACTGCCAGCGGGCGGATAGCCGGAGGCCGAGCCGACCACAAAACCCTCATGCTCATTCCACGTGGTCCAGCGGCCGGTCCCGACGGCGCTCTTGAGTTGCCCGATGGGCCGCCCCGTCTCTCCGGGGCGATAGTAGTCATTATTAACCGTCAAATTTTGAACGTTGAAGGAGCCGTCCGCGCCAACGCTCAAGCTGAGCGTCGTGGACGTGTCCAGGCGCGCTTGCCCCTGGATGACTTCATACACCTGCACGATCCCGTTACTTCCCTGCCACGTTTGATCGGGAAGCGTCGTCCCCAGCGGGACCAGATTCCCCGCCGCATCAAGATAGCCGACCAACTGAGCGAGATCGGCCGGAACATTGATGCGGGCCAGTTCCGGATCGACACCGGCAAATCCCGCCACCTCGTCCTCGATGGGCCCGTATTGGAATCGATCCGAATAAACAATGTCCTGTTTTCGAACAAGACTGCCGGAAAGGGTGATATTTCCATCCTGATCCAAGGAATAAGACGCCCCCACGCCTCCGGCGCTGAGCAAGCGACCGTTTCGATTGTTGTAGTCATAATTCACCGTCGTGAGGCTGTGAGTGGGCGAGCCATCGGACCCGGTCCCGTCGCTCAAGGTCGACTGCTCGGCCAGGCGGGCCTGCTGGCCCCGGATCACCCGGTAGCGCTGTTCCATCTGCCCCACGGTTACGCCACCCGAACCATCCTGGGCCCAGAAGCTCCCCCGCCCCACCGCCCCTACGAGAATGGGGCCGTCATCCGATGCGGCTAAAATGTCTCGTGTGGAGAGCGAAGCGGAGGGGGGGCGTGTTTTCGAATAGCAATAGATCACTTCCATGAATTGTCCGTTGGTGGAGTGATCCCGGGAAATGGTGGAGGAGACGGTCGTCGTTTTGCCGAGCTTATGGATATTGAACCGCCCATGAAGCGGATCGTTGGTTCTCCCCGGGATGATATAGGTCTGGGTTGTCTCGCTGTCGGTCGTGTCCCACCACAAACTGTATCCGCTAGAGTCGACGTAGTCGTCCTGGGCCTGAAAGAGCTCCGTTTGCAGGGCCCGGCGGTCATCATCATTCATCCCATCGGCCCCCGAGACATCCAGACCGCTAAAGGGATCCGGATCCGTTTGATCCCGGCCGCTGTGACTTAACGAATGCACAATCCCCTCGGTTCGAACCGGGTCGTTGCCGCCGGGACCGTCATAGTCGTAGGACAAAACCACGCGCAGCGTCCGTGGATCATAGGCGACGGTGTTCACCGCCGCCTGATGGGAATAGGACGTATCCCGCCCCACGGTATCCGAAACGCTCGTGGTTTTGCTGACCCGGGCCACGCCCACCAACGGCCCCCCCACGCGGCCCGGCGGGAATCCAAAGACTTTGTATTCTTGCTCGATCGATCCCACCGTCCAATCCCACACCTGCTCCGGGTGATCATTTAATGTGTCGCCCCAACTCATGTTCTCATCGTCCCGGCCGGCGTGGCCGCTAAAGGTCCCCGCCCCAAAGGTTCTTTCATACCGTCTCTGCTCGCGGCCGCCGATGGTTTCTGTGGTGACATCATCATAATTCCCATCCCCGTTCAGATCGATCTGCTCAACCGCCACTGCGTTGGCGTCGTAAGCATAAGTCGTAAACAGGTGCTGATCGTTATAAGAGCCATCCATGCCATACGTGCGGGCGTTGGAATCCACACTCACCCGCCGCACAAAAAACAGAGGGCCCAGGACCGAATAGTCTTCGTGGCTGTTGGATATGGTGGTCTCCAGGGGCGGATAATCCGGCGGCACATGGATCGCCCCATTCTCTTCGTAATCATATTTGTAGCTTTCGCTGTGAATATCCCCGCCCACACGAACGGTCCGCTGGATGGTCCTTTGGGGATCCCGGGGATCGGGCAGGGTGAGCGTCTGTCGGCTGTAAACAGCCCGCTGCCAACCGTGGGTGAGGATGCCGTCGGCGCTATAATTATTGGAAGCGGACTGGGCGAGGGTCAGAACGCCGTTTTCGTCGTAATAATTCTCCGCGTAATTTTCCGTATGGGCATACAAATTCTGGCCCGAGGGAGGCGTGAATAGAGGAACCGGCACCTCAACCCATTCATTGGCGTCGCCATCGCCATTGAGATCGGCGCGAGTGATGTCGGGAGGATCCAGGCGTGTAGACCCGATGTTCTGCTGACTGCAGATGAGCCGCGCCTGGCCCAGGATCACGGTGTAATCCTGCCAGAGGCCCCCGCGCGTCTGGTGGCCCAGGGGAAGCTCCGCCGACTCAAAGCCGTCATAGCTCACCCAGGTGCCGGTTCCGACCGGCGGGCGCGTCTTATCCAGCTGGCCGATGGCGCTGTAAAAATTTTCATTATGGACTCGTTGAATCTGGACAGATTGCTGAACGCCCCCGCCTTCGATCCCGTCAAATCGGGTGATGGAATCGGTGAAGGAGTTCTTCGCCTGCCCATTAATAAAGGTAAAGGTTTGGACGCTCCCCCACTGGCCCACGAGGCCCTCGGCCTGGTTGATTGTCTGGTCTCCTGCAGGATCGGCGGCAAAAGGAAGAACCTTCTCATCGGTGACATCAAAGGGCGTCTCGTCGCTGGCCGCTTTTGTCCCAATCACGCCGCTGGTGGTGATGTTCCCTTCTCCGTCGATGGAAAAGGAAGCGCCATGCCCAACGGCCGGCGCGGACCGGCTGAGCCGGCCCGTGGTGTCGTCATAGTTGTAAGTTACAGTGGTGAGGGTGTGCGACGTCCCGCCCTCCGAACCCGACGAATCGGTAATGGTGGTGGCTTCGCCGACTTGAGCCCGCTGGCCGCGGGTGATCTTGTAACGCTGTTCGGTGAAGCCGAGGGTCAAATTGCCGTTCCCGTCATCCTGAATGAAATTCCCCACGCCGTAGGCGCCCACCAGAAGCGGCCCACTGTCATTGGCATTCCACCGGGCGGGATCGGTGAGGGGAACATCACGAGCCACATACTCATTGCTGTATTTGTAGGTCACCAGATTGTGCTGGTAATTCATCGAATTGTCGCGCGAGAAGGTGAGGGAGTCCGTCTGCTGCGTCTTGGCCTTCAATTGATAAAAGACTTTGCTTGTATCCATGTAATCGGTTCGCGTCGTCCCCGTGGTCGTGTCCCACCACAAACTGTTCCCGCTGAGGTCGACGTAATTCTCTTGAGCCTGAGCGAGGTCCCCCATGACCACCCGCCTGGTTTGATCGACCAATTGGGGATCCGTGATATTTCGAACGGAAACCAGATATTCCATAAGGTTGTGGTAAGGCGCCGCAAAAAGACCGGAAAACGGATCCGGATCGGATTCGTCGCGGCCGCTGTGGCTGGTGAAGCTGCCCGTCGTCATCGTTCTTTCGCCCAGCTCTTCGTCGATATCGCCGTCGCCGTTGTAGTCGAACTCGTTGGTTAACAGAAGCGGCGTCGGATTGTCCGGCGGATAGCCGGGCGGGAAATAGGCCTGGAAGGTGGTTTGCTCCTGATGATTAAAGGAGAGATCGCGACCCACCGTGTCGCTGACGGTATCGGTTCGGGCCAGCCGGGCCACCCCCACTTCACCATTGGGCCCCAAGTGGAAAACCCGATACTGCTGGTCGAGGGAACCGATCGTGGCGTCCCACAGATCCGCGGGATTGGCCAGGGCCCAGTATTCCTCCAGCGTCTCGCCCCGTTCCGGATGATGTACCGGATCGAACTCGAGCTCCTGGCCGGAATGGCTGACAAAGGTCCCTTCGCCGTAGGTCTTCTCTCCCCGCTCGTTTTCCTCCACCATGACGGCATTGTGGTCATACGCGTAATGCACCACCAGATGTTGTTTATTGAAAGACCCATCCAAGCTATAAGTTCGCGAGTTGGTGTCCGTCATCATTCGGCGGGTCACATCGATGCCGAGCCTGTCCGAATGGACCTCTTCATAAGTCTCAACGGTGTCAAAATAAGTGTCCTCCATAGACACGTCCGTTTTTATGCCGTCCGGAAGACCTCCCACCGTATACTCGTACCGGTGGGTCTGGCCGGTGATATACCCATGATCGCGGCGCCGGTCCCCGTCATCGTCCACATAATTTACTTTCTGCCAGGAGTGCGTGAGGAACCCTTCGTTGTTAAAAACATCGCTGGCGCTTTGGGTCCAGATGACGGCGCCGTTGGCATCGTAGCGTGTCAAGGAATAGCTCTCGGGATGCGCATAAAGGTGTTCGTCCGCCGGCGGCGCATAAATGGGAACCGGCACAAACGTCCAAATCCCGTCGGAATCGCTGCGAATGCCGGAGGGCGGGAAGCTGTGATCCCGATAGGTCCCCGCCTCAACCAGCCGGTTCTGGCCGGTGATGAATTGGTAATTCTGCGTCACAAAACCATCCGTCCGATGTGGACTCCCTCCGCGCGCCGGGTCATGGTCCCACGCCGACCAGGTGCCCGAGCCGTGCGCCCCAATCAACCGGCCTAAATAATGACCGCCGGCCCGATTGTTCACCCGGTCATAGAAGTTCTCCACATCGAGATCCTGCTGGAAGAGGGAAAGATCAATATTATGGGTCAGCGTCCGGGTGTGAGTGACAAGCACCTTGGCCTGGCCGTTCAACACGTCAAAGGTCTGCTGGTTGTCGGCGCTTTGGGCGAAATCCACATAGCCATCGGTCGTCAACTTCCCCGAGGAGGTCATGTTCCCTTCGGAATCGATGGTCCAGGAGGCGGTGCGCCCTTTCATATTTGGTAGATCAATCTTCCCCTCTGAGGTGTAGGCGTACTCGGTGTAGGACGCCTGGTGAGAGACCGCGCCGTCGGTCGAGGCCGGATCGGATTTTGTCTCGCTCAGATGAATCCGGGCCTGGCCGTTCACCGAGATGAACTGCTGCCTCACCTGGCCGATGGAGTTGCTGCCGTTGCCGTCATCATTGAAGGTGAAGCCGGTGGCGTTGGCCGCGTTGGCATCCACCAAACGGTTGCGATGGTCATAATTATAGGTCGTTGTGATATTTTGAAGAGTGTAGGAACCGTCCACACCAAACGTGTTTGTCGTGGTTTGGCTTTGGTGGACCCGCGCCTGCTGGCCCCGGAGAATGACGTAATCCTGATGCGTCGTGGAATAACTGGAATCCCACCACACCGGCCCCGACGGCGGATTCTGCGACGTTGGATGAAGATACGCATCGTGCGCCCGCGCCACAGTGATAAAGCTATCCGGATTCAACTCATCGAAATACGCCTGGCGATTCGGCTCGGAAAGCGTCTTCCAATTCGCCGGCACCGTGATGAATATGGCATCGGCCCCGGAATAACTGGTGGTGGTGCTATTACCCTCCGTCACCTCCCCAAAATCTCTTTCCCCATTCTGATTCAAATCGATCCACTCCACCAATTTGCCCGACTCCGTATAGGCGTTCACCGTCTGGGAGTCGGAATAACTGAAGGATCCCTCGCGACTCAAGGTAACCGAACGGTTGGTCGTCACCTTCAGTTTGGCGATGGCGTCGAAGAAAACCTGGTATTCCTGATGAATGGTGCCGACGGTTGTATCCCACCACTCCGTCTCGTTGATTTCCCGTTGATTGCGGGGGGAAAAGGTCGCCGGATCCCGATAATCCGGCCCCCACGTGTCATCCCGTCCCGAATGCGCCTCCAAGATCTCGCCGTCGCCGACCGTCTCAAGAAGTTTGATCCGGAAGCCGTCCAACCAATAGCGGTTGGTAACGGTCATCGTCTGGTGGTTGTAGGAAGAGTCCCGCCCGCGGGTTTCGCTCTGCGTATCCGTCTGATGCAACTTGGCCACATTAATCGTATTGATCATCCGGGGTTGTCCGCTCGGATCCCAACCGACGAAGTGGGGCCCGACAGGGATCGAAATCATCCCGTAGGTCTGGTCCAACTCTCCCACGGTCGTGTCGAACCATTTATCCGAAGGGACATTTCGCCATGCGAGATTGGGATCATCGTGCCCGGAATGGCTGAGGCTGGTCCCTCGGCCATGGGTCCATTCGTTCTCCTGATCAAAATCACCATCCCCATCCAAATCGAATTGCTCCACCACCTGCCCGTCGCCATCGAACGCATAGAAAGTCGTGATGTGCTGTTCGCTGAAGGAGGTGTCCATGCTGCTTTGGTAACTGCTCGACACCGACTTGATACGGCGGGTTTTATCGCCCCGCTCTTCATACGTCTCGATGGTATCGGTTTCGACGGTTTCGAAGGCGAGAGAGAAATCGACTCCCGTGACGGGATCATACTCATAACGCTTGGAGAGACCCGTGATCGTTCCCAGGGTGCGCTTTTCATTCCCGTCATAGGTATAAACCACGTTGGTGTCGGAGGCGGTGAAAAGGCCGTCGGGCGAATAGTTGCCGGAGAGGCTATTGGAGGTGACGAGCATCCCCAAGCTGTTGTAGGTGTTATCAACCTGAGACACGGTATGCGCGGTGAGGGGACCCGCCGAGGTCCTATAGCTGTGAGAGAAGGTCATACGGGCCTGGCCCGTCAGGATCTCAAACCACTGCCGTGTCTCCCCTTCTGTGACGTTTCCTAATGGATCGGCCGTGCTCCAGCCGCCGAAAGCCCTCTGGGCTTTTAACCGGCCTGTGTCCGGATGATATTCCGTGATGGTGTAAAAATCCTGCGTATTGACGGACCCGTCCACGCTGTGGGTTGTCGAAAGGGAATGGCTGGAGACGGCCCTGGCTTGACCGAACATGAGTCGATAGGTCTGCCACCCCCCTTCGGTTTCAATGAACTCCCGGCTGTTGACCGCATCGAATCCAATCTTTCCTGACTCAGTATAGTTCCCTTCTGCATCCACGGACCAGGAGGCGCTTGTTCCCGACGCCCCCAACAGCTTCCCTGTATCCCCATCGTTCTCATAGCGAGTGACGCTTAAACTATGGGAGGGCGAGCCGTCGGCGCCGGTGGCATAGGAGGTATTGGTGGATGTCCTTAGGCGAGCCTGATTATTAATGATGTCATACTCCAGCGTGGTCTCCGCGACGGTGTAGGTCAGATTTTGATCTTCGGAAAGCGAAGAAACATGGCCGGCCGATGTCTCCAACTGCCCTAACAAAGGTCCACTCCTATAATAGGTATTGACCGTCTCGGACGTTTGATAGGTGTAACTTCCGTCCAGATTCTTCGTTTCACTGTTTGACACCGATTTAACGAGTCGGGCTTGGCCCAGGCCCGGGATAATATCGTAGGTCTGCTCGACACCGGCTTTCAATAGGCTTTTATTGTCGGGGCTTAAAAGGCCCGTATAGGTGAGATTTCCCCAGCCGTCGTTGGCCAAAGAAGCCACCTCGCCGAACGTCTTCTCATTGCCTCTCTCTTCGACAATCTGCCCGTCCTCGTTCAAAGCAAAATGTGTATGAGAGACACTGTCGGTAAAAGCGCCATCCCGCGCCTGGGCGCGGCTGATCGACGTCGTATCCACCTGCTTCGCCTGCCCGTGTATGACGCGGTAGGCGATCTGCTGAGTGCCGGTGGTCTCATCCCAGGGCGTCCCGTCCGGCTCGAATCCTGAATGTGATTTGAACGTCGATGTCCCAAAGGTCTTTGCCGGATCCTCGAGCAACCGTCCATATTCGTCATAACCAAAATAGGTCGTTCCTTTTTGCTCGTTGTAGGAATCATCCCGTCCCCGAGTGATCGAACGCGACTCCGTTTTGGACACCTTGCCCTGCCCATTAATAAAAATGTAAGTGGAATAGGACTCCGACACCGTTGTATCCCAAGGCCGACCGTCGGTAAAACCGCTGTGGCTGACGGAGATGGCGCTGGCAAACATATCCTGAAGGCGTCCGTGGCGGTCGTAAAGATTCACGGTCCAGTTCCCCCTCTCGACACGCTGTCCGTCCTCCAAGGTGGAACCGATATAGGTAATGGCTCCATCCACGCCCACGGTCGAGCCGGTCGTATTAACGGAGCTCACTCGCGCCTGCCCACCGATAACGGTATACGTTTGGAAAGCCTCCGTCTTTGTCGTGGACGTCGGCGAGAAAGGATCCGTGCTATCCGCATATTCGTACGATTCCT
Organism: Candidatus Obscuribacterium magneticum; assembly: GCA_020523905.1. GTDB lineage: Bacteria > Elusimicrobiota > Elusimicrobia > F11 > F11 > Obscuribacterium > Obscuribacterium magneticum. The sequence continues at coordinate 70,895 of JAJAPZ010000007.1, read as the reverse complement.
GCTCCACTAAAACGCCGTCCATTAAATTCCCGGCGGTATCAACACCGGCCACCGCCAGGAACTGTCCCGCCCCTTCCAGGAACCGGACATCAAACCTTCTCTCATCCACCGGGCGAGAAACACCTGCGCTATAAATATTGTGAAGCACGCTGGGCCTAATCTGCCGGGAGAGGAGGCGCTCAATCGGGGGGACGGGGTGCTCCGCGCCACCCACAGCCCAGACCACTTCATAAGTGCGGGAATCGACAACAGTTTGTGCGACCACGCGCGCCTGGCCGGCGACCAAATCATAGACCTGTTCGCTCACTGAAACGCCGCGGGTGATGATCTCATCCGGATGATCGGCATCCGCATAGTCCCAGGACTCGCTGGTGAGCGTGACAATGTTATCGCCGTTTGCTCCATCGCGGACGGAAGCCAGCCGGCCGTTGTGGTCATAGTTATAGACCAAGGTGAACTCGTTCTGGCGACTCACGAGATGATGGGCCGGCTGTGTGTCAAAAGTATCCGTCTGGCTCCTCTGGCATGCCACGCGGGCTTGGTTGTTGACGACGACGTAAACCTGGGTAAGATGAGTGATGGAGGTATTCCCCTCCTGGATTCTCTTTACGCCGCTGGTCTCATCGTAGCCAAAGTCAAAATTCTCAACGGTGCTCTCGATGTTCGGGTACCCATCCTTGTCGGTCACAGGCACATCCGCCAAAAGACCCCGGGCATTGTAATGGTAGAAGAGGGAAACCGGGCTTTGGTGGGACACGATGTGCCCTTCGGGATCGCGCGTGGTCACCTCCGTAGCCTGGGAGCCCAACTTGGCCTGATCTTTGAGAATGATGTAGTTCTGCTTGACGACCGTTTTTGTTTCGAACCCGTTAGCATCGAGGCTCACCGAGGAGGAAAAGCCATCGGCGCTCAAGAGTGTCCCCCGCGGGCTTAATATGTAGTCCATCTGCGAGGTTTGATGGGTCTCGGAGCCGTCGGCCGAGATGACGCGGGATTCGGTGACGGCCTCATCCAATTTGGCTTGCTGTTCGATGACGACGAACTTCTGGCGCACGCGGGATTCGGTCACCGACACCGCCTCTTGAATCAATTGGCCCTGGTGGTAACCGTATTCGAAATTCGTAGAAGTGATGACAATCGTATCGCGCCCCATCTCATCGGTCACCGCCAGGAGGCGACCATTGTCGTCATAACGGTTGACTTGAACATAGGGATCCGTGTAGGAAAGAAGGCGTTCTGCCGGCGTCCCGTAATTCTCATAAGTGGAACTGTGGGTGAGTTGCTTGACGATACGCGCCTGGCCCGAAATCATCTCAAAGGTCCGATTCGAACGCGTAAGTGTTATTGTCCCAAAGCCATCTTCGGCGGCGGTCATCGACCAACCCGATGCACCGGTTTGAACGCCCGTCCGCGAATCCAATTCGTTATAAGTGATCTCGTAACTGTGGCTGGAGGAATAATCGGTATTCGCGGTGTTCGTATAACGCTCGGTGGCTAAAATCCGGCCTTGATTGTTGATGACGGTGTAATGGTTGATAATGCTGCCGGAGACGCGATCCCCGCCGGCGGTCTCGCCCATAAACGTCCCGCGGCTCCAGGCGTTAAGAAGCGTCCCTTGAGCATCGTAGTTAAAGGTCGTATCCATCAGCTGGATCTGGTTGTCGCGGGTGTTGAGTTTCTCCAACTCAATGAGACTGACTGTCATGCCCGCCAAACTCGGCAGGTTCGCCTTGATGGAAGCGCTTCCCCCACTAAAATTCAAACCTTCAATATAGGTAAACCCATCGTCGCCGACAAAATCAGTGCCGACAAATCCTCCTTCAACCGTATTCTCGCTAAGGCCCCCGCTCACGGGATCTGGTGCGATGTAACTTAACACCCACCGGTTCTCCCCTTCGATCAGGCGCTCCAAGACGAAATGGATGCCGTTCTGGGCCAGATAACCCAGTGTGGTGAGAGTCCCGTCCGGAGCGCGCACCACCGCGAGCTCATGCCACCCCAGCCCCAGCTCCGGCGAATACGCCCCATAGCGGGTCGTTTCCCGTAAAAAGATGGTCTCTTGAGGTTCTCCAAATTCAAAGGCGGCTCCTTGACCCCTTCTGAAAAGAACGAGATGAGGATTCCTTAAATCAGTGCCGTCTTTCAAGTAATCCAACATGAAACGGACATCGTCGTCTTCAAAGGACATGATTTCCGTGATTGTCCCACCGACGTCCTCGGTCCGGACATTCAATTGATGCTTGACCGGCCGTCCCTCCTCATCGCGGTAAACCAGGAAAAACACGTCCCCTTCCTTTTTGACGATGTAGTTATCCCCGGTCAAGGCATCGTTAAAAGAAGCGCCCAACAATTCGCCGGTCCGGTTCCATTGGATTGTGCCCCGAATCTGATTCGTCCGGTCCACCACCTCCATCTGCTTGGTTGGTTCGCCACTGACGGATTCGGCTAAGGTTTTCGTATCGATGAGACGCGTCCGGCCATGCGTTTGGAGGACACCGATGTCGTAGGTTTGTGTTATCGTTCCGACACTGGTGACAATCCCGTCCGGCTCCAACACATTCGTGTCCACTTGTCCCTGTAAAAGTTTGCTGACAAACCGGCCTCCCCCCTGAACGTCCACAAAACGGCCGTTGTCATCGTAACGGAAAGCCAAGATTGTATCGTCTTTTCTAAAGTTCCCGTCCCGCCCGTAGGTCCGGCTCACCGTGGTGGATGACTCGCGCTTGATCTGCCCCAGCTCATCCAAAAGACGCTGGTTGTAGGATTCATCGGTGTGACTCTTCGTGATATTGCCGCTGCCGTCATTAGCGACGGTATCGGTGAATCCCGTCACGTTGCGCAATCGGATGTAGGTATTCTCGCCCTCCACGATCGGGCCGTACTCATATATTTGGTGCGCGGTTGAGTCCGAGCGCGTCCGATCCTTGTTCAAAGCACGGGTGGCGGTTATCACCTCATCGAGCTTTTCAAAACCCATCGCGAGGAACTCTTGACTGTATATTTGCTGGATGGAGGATATCGCCTTATTGCCGGAGCCGTCGTCCGTGTTGCCGGTTCCCTTCCCCACGACACCGGTGCGTCGGCCGTTCTCATCGTAAATCTGGCGGGTTGTGACTTCCTGGACGCTTTGCACCCGGTCGAAATCGCGCTCGGGGGATTCATAGCTTCCTTTAAACGTCAAAATATCCTGAGGGTCCCTAAGAGTGGCGGTAAACGATCGGTTGAGTGAGGAATCCAACAGGGCGCGGCCCTCTTTGATGAAATAACGCTGCTGGATTTGTCCGCCGGTGTAATTGCCGTGGCCGTCGTTGGAGAGGGAGGATCCCTCTCCCCGTGTTTTCAGCAGCCGGCCTCGATCATCGTAGGTGTTAAACACACGGACGTCCTGCCAACTCCAAGAGCCATCCGGGCTGGCCGATCCATCGCGCGCCCGCTGAACGAAATAATCAAAGGAGAGGCCCTCCGCTTCGGTCAGCGTCAGACGGCCAGCGGTAATGCTGCGGGTATGGGTTCCGGTGAGGCGCGCCTGCCCCAACTCCAGGATCGTTTCCTCATCGTAGACTTGATCGATGAACGATTTGGTGAGGTTGCCGAATTCATCCTCCGATAGCGATTGCCCGTGTCCCTCGCTGGATTTAAGCCGGCCGGAATCAAAATACTCATTGGTGACGGTCATGTGTTGCCGGCTCCGGGATTTGTCCCGATTTCGATGGGGCTCAACATACTCCCCAAAGACCTTCCCCTCTACAGAATCACCCTGATTCGGATCGTAGTCGGCGGTCCAGGAATTTGTGACGGTCTGCACCAAACGGAGGTCGCCTCCCTTGACGACAAAATCCTGATGGATAAAGGAGGCCATAAAGTTATTGAAACCGTCGTTACTGAGGCCATCCCCCAAGCCAAGGCCGCTCGTCAATTTTCCGCCCGTGTCGTAGATGTTAACGACCGTCATCTTCTGCCTTACCCAGGTGCCGTCTTCATAGACGCCGGGATTGAGATAGGTGTTACCACCTTGGTGATTGGGGGCAAAATTGACCGAATACATCCGCGTGAAGGTGAGCCTTAGCTTCACCAAGCCCAATTCGGCGATTTTACCCTCATCATAATCCTGAGTGATCTCCGAACGCGTCAACCGCCCTCCTTCATCGTGGGAAAGGGAAAGGCCAAAACCTGTGACATCCTCCAGATACCCAAACCATCGGTCTGCGTCGTTCTGTTTGGTGTGATAAATGTTTGTGACGATCATGGTGGTAAAGCTGCCCGAGCCGTCCCGGTTGAATGTCTCCGTATTTGTGGTGGTCTTGTAAACTTTTGCCTGCCCCAACGCAATCACAAATTCCTGGCTGGATGTTCCTTCGGAGATATTGCCGTGGCCGTCGTCCGCGAACGAGATGCCTTGGCCACCCGCTGTGGCCAACTTCCCTTTCGGCGAATAGCCGTAATCCACCGTGTTTTCCTGGCGGCTCCAGGTTGCATCTGAATTCGGCAGAGGATTTTCGTAGGTGCCTCGGGCTTGGCCGTCGCTGGTGTAGCTCCGGGAAATGGTTTGGGTGAGTTTCGCCTGCCCGAACTGCCGGATGAGATCGGCGTCATAAAACTGGAGGCCTTGGCTGGCCGTGAAGCGGCCCAGCCCATCATTAGAGAGGCCGTGAGTGAGGCCCGACGCCCCGATGAGGCGCCCTTCGTAATCGTAGTCGTAGGTGGTGACCGCGGTATTGGAATTCCAAGCGTCATCGGTTTGGGCGACGGGGGCGGCAGGAGAGCCATGGCCGAGGGCATCACTGTTGAACGATTCGGTGACGGCCTGCCGGAGTTTTGCCGACCCATGGATGATCTCATACGTCTGCCGGATATTCGAGGCTTGATAATTGCCGGTGCCATCCGCCTTCATGCCGTCATTGCTCAGGGCCCGGCCGAACCCTTCGGTGTTCGTCAAAACGCCGTTCCCGTCATACGTATTGGTGAGGACAAATTCCTGACGGTTCCAGGAGCGGTCCGCATTCTTAACCCGATCCGCTAGAGGACTCTCATAAGAGCCGTTCCATCCCGCGTCACTGGTAAAAGACCGGCTGAGGGAGCGAACGAGGCGCGCCTGGCCGCGAATGATGTCGTAGTCCTGCCGGATGGCGTCTTCCATGCGGTAGGTGCCAGCCCCAACTTTAATCAGCCGTCCGGTCGCCGTGTAATTCCCCAATCCATCTTCAATTCGACCGGTCTTGTAGTAATCCCCGCTCCCATCATTGCTGAGAGTAACGGCCTGGCCGGAGGTGGAATACAGCTGCCCCCCGGCGGTGTAGCGGTTGGTGACGACCGAATACTGGAAGGAGAAGCTGTCGTCCTGGTTGACCGCGGACGGCGGGGCCGTTTCCAAATGCTCCCAATCTCCAAAGGACCCCCCTCCCGCGGCATTGCTCGTGAAGGATTCTGAACGGGTCTCCGTCAGCCGGGCGACGCCGCGAATCATTTCAAAGATTTGAGTGATGTCGGTTTTGACGAAATTCCCGAACCCATCATTGGAAAGACTCCACCCTGTTCCGGAGGCCGACTCCAATTTTGTTGTGACAGGGTCGTTGACATAGGTGACGGTTATTTCTTGATGGGCGCTCGGGCTAAGGCTACTTCCAAGCGGTCGATCCCGATTGAACGTGTCCGACTTATTCACAACTTCTCTGGCTTTGAGTTGGCCCGTCAATCCGATCACGGTCTCATCAAATTCTGTGTCCGTCGTCCCTACGGTTTTATTCCCATGGCCGTCATCGGATTCAAAGGTGGCGTGCCCGCTGGCGTCCGTCAAAACGCCGTTGGTGAGCAGCTGGCCGCAGGTGTCGTCGTAGCAATAATCCACCCGGCTTTCCTGGATGTTCCAGCTGCCGTCGGCAAGGGTAAGCGGCTTATAATAGGAGCCGTGTCCATCGGCATCGGAGGAAAAGCTCTTTGTCGAAGTCGAACTGATCTTGGCCAAGCCGTGCCGATGTAGATATTCGACGTCGTAATTCTGGCGGGTTTCGCTGGCCATGAAGTTGAAACCATCAAAAGAGAGGCCCGTCCCCGAACCGGCCACAAACTGGAGATGCCCCAGAGTGTTGTAGCTGTTGACGACCTGGTTAAGGGAATTTGTCCAGGTGCCGTCCGGATTTATATGCGGCGCCTCGAAGGATCCCTCGCCCAAGGCGGTGCTTGAGAACGACGCGTTCGTTGAAACGGTTTGCTTGGCCTGGCCAAGGATGATCTCATACGCTTGGGTTATCACCGACGCCGTGTAGTTATCTTCGCCGTCATTGGCCAAGGCCGAACCCGAACCGGAGGCGCCATCCAGCTCTCCCAAACCGTTGTATTCATACTCGGTTGTAACATCCTGTCTTGACCAGGAATCGTCCCGATTTCTCAGGGGCGCTTCAAACCGGCCCCCCGTGATCTCAAGTTGAGACCAGAAATTTCCGTGGTTTCTTAACGGGTCCTCGCGGCTGCCCATTTCCTCTTCACTGGATGTCCAGGACAATTGTTGGGATTTCCTCACCACCGCCTGGCCATGAATGATGTCGAAGGTCTGATCGATACGCCCGGCCGTATAACCTTCTTTGCCGTCAAAGGCGTACGTCATTCCCTCGCCAACCGCGGAGATAAGAACGCCGGCACCGTTGTAATGATAGGTGACCGTCATATTCTGATGGTTGGAGGTTTCGTCCAGAATATAGGTGTCGGACACGGTCTGGCTGGTCGCCAGTTTCGCCAGACCGGCTATCACCACATAGGTTTGATAGAGGAGTCCATCGGTGATATTTTCAAACCCATCGTTCGAGCTGACCGTCCCGGGGTCCGAATAGGCCCTCACTAAAATGCCGTTCCCCGCACCGTCGTACTCATTGTGAACCGTCATGTCCTGGTGACTGGTGGATCCATCCAAGTTGGTGGTGTCCGAAATGGTTCTGGTCCAATTGACTTTGGCCTGGTTCGTCGTGGCCAAGACGCCTTCATCGTAATCCTGCTCGGTGTGGCCGACGGTTCTGTTTCCATATTGATCGCGGGAGGTGAAATCCACCTGGCCATCGGCATCAACCAATCGCAGCGCTCTCGGTTCCCCGCTGAGGGGTTGATAGGTGTAATGAACTGTTGTTTCGGCGTGCTGAGTGGATTTATTGAGGTTACGCGTGTCACTCAAGGTGCGGGTTTCCAAAATCTTGGCCTGATTGCGGTGGATGAAGTAGGTCTGGCTCACCGTTCCCAGGGTTATGTTGTCGTATCCGTCGTTTGAGGTGAACTGCGCCTGGCCGAGGGCAGCCGCCAGAAGCCCCGTTGACTCTTGATAACGATTGTCCAGGGTTTGGATCTGGACATTGGAGGACCCATCCCGGTTAGTGGAGGTCGTGTCTGTGACGGACCTTGTGAGGCGAGCCTGGCCCAAAAGGATTTCATAGAACTGAAAAATCCGGGAGACGGTGACATTCCCATAGCCGTCGTCACCGGTCCCTTCTCCGGTGCCGGCGGCCCCTTCGAGCACGCCGTCATTATTATAGGAATAAGTGACGACCATCCTTTGATCGGAGCGGGATCGGTCTCGGGCTTGCGTGGCCGTTGATGTCTCAGCGGCCTGGAGTTTGGCCTGGCCGTTCAGGATGACGTAAAACTGCCGCACTTGACCCGTGGTCGTGTCAAAGGCGATGTTGTCGGGGGCAGTGCCGGAATGGGAGGTGAATCCACCCGAGCCATAGGCCGCCACCAAGCGGCCCCGCGAATCATAGGTGTTGGTCAAAACGGTGGTTTGATCATTCGTCGCCCCGTGGGGATCCCAATCGTCCAACGTATGTGAAGTGGTGATGGATTGAACAAGGCGAGCCTGACCCATGAATTCGCCATACGTCTGTGTCCCTCCAACATCTGTAATCGTGAGCTCCCGTGACCCCGGCTCTTGGACAAACGCTCCTGATCTCGTCGTATTCCCGAATCCATCGTAAGCGATAGAAGCGGTTTGGCCGGTGGTGCGATCGGCTCGAATTCCCCCTTGCCCATCGTAGGCGTAATCGACAATGGTCACTTGCGTCATAACGCTTCTGTCCAAATTGTCGGTTCTGGCATAGGTCGACGCCTTCTTCACACGAAGAAGGCCCGTGTTTCCAAGCAAAGCCAGGTCATAATCCTGCAATGTGTAGCCGGTGGTTATATTCTTCGAGCCATCATCAGAGTTGAAATCGACGGTCCCGTGAGCCCCTACCAACAATCCCGCATTCACCAGGTATCCCGATACAACATCTTCTTCAGCGCTATATTCATAGTCGACGACGGCCGTCTGGCGCGTGGATGATTTGTCATGGTTCTGGGTGAAAGATTGCGATGTGGTTTTTAATACCTTCATCTGGCCGTAGACGGTGAGAAGGTTCCGATCATATTCTTGGACGGTGGACCCCGTGGTGATGTTCCCGTAACCATCATCGCTGTCGGAGGTCCCACGCCCGACGGCCGATTCGTAACGGCCGAGAGCATCGTACGACGTCGTGACCGTCATGCTTTGGTGACCAGATGACCCATCGACATTCCGGTTGTCAATCTCGCTTCGGGACTCCACCAGTCTCGCCTGTCCCCGAATTCCTAAGAACGTTTGCTCCAGTGTCCCAAAGGTTGTGTTCTCGTAGTGATCCTCACTCTGCGTAAAACCTTCGCCTTTGGCTCCCTGCATCTGCCCCGAGGGATCGTACTCGTAGGACACCGTCACCCGCTGGAAGGAATCCACATCGTCCACCGAAGTGGACCAGGAATTGGTTGTCTGGCGAATGAGCTTGGGCTGACCGAAGAGACCGGTATAGACCTGATCCGACTCTGACCATGTGAGATGGCCTGAAGCAACCGTACCAACAGCATTGTCCCAACCCATTGTCTTGATGGCCTGCCCTTCCGCCAGGGATCCCCAACTGTCGGAAGAAACGCCTTTCACCCACCCATCGCTGGCGACGAGCTTCCCGTCCGCATTGTAAAAGTTGTCCGTGTGGCTCCACTGCAGACTCCAGGTCCGGTCCCGGTTGAGCCCAAGAACGCGAGCCTGACCGTCCACATAATTGGAATCCAAGGTGAAGTTTTGGGAATCCGTTCCGCTGACTCGGGCCGCATTGTTGAGGATCACATAGGTCTGATTAATGACGGACGCATTTTTATTCCCGTAACCATCATCGCTGAATCCATCGCCGATGCCGGAGGTCCGGCCTTCGCGGCCTTGGCCCCCTTCCATCACCGCCACGCCACTCGCATCGTAGGCGTACGTGACGGTCATATTTTGTACTGTATATGAGCCGTCCTGATTTTTGGCCCCTGCCGTCGTTCCATCGCCTCGCGCCGGGTTCGTGCTGGTGACGGCCTTGGATACACGCAAAAGTCCGGTCCGGCTCAAAATAATTTCGTCGTATTCCTGATTCGTGTAGCTTAACGTGTAATTGCCAAACCCATCATCGAGGAGACTGCTGGACCAGCCCGTCGCGTTGCTTAGTTTTCCCCCCGGGGTGTAGGCGTTCTCCTGGTTTGATTCGATGACGGCGGAGGACCCATCCCGGTTGTACGCCGTCCCTCCGGTCTTGGTATTCCGAAGTATCCCGCGGCCCAACTGAATAGTTAACTCCCGGTTATAGTACTGGGTGACATTTGAAAACGTGATGTTTCCAAACCCGTCGTCCGCTTCCGATGTCCCTTCGCCCCGGACGCCGATAAAGTTCCCCTTTCCATCGGAGTCATCTAGAATCCTCCCATCTTCGTCGTAACGGGTCGTGACGACCATCTTCTGCTTGACAATGGATCCATCCCGGTTGAAGCCCCAACTATGGGTGATGCTGTCTTTCACTTTAGCTTGGCCCGTGTTCTTAAGAAGCTCCTGATCATAAATCTGGGTGAGGAGCCCGCGGGTGACGTTACGGGACGTGTCGATGGAGGTGAACAGGCCGGAGGCCCGAACCGCCATGAGGACGCCATTGTCATCATAGGCGTTATAAACCGTGACATCCTGCACATTGCGGTCTCCTTCTACCTGATCGGTGGCGTGCGTTGTGGTGTGCGACCGGTTCTCCACCACTTTCGCCTGATTGTTGATAATGGAATAAATCTGCTGAACGGTGCCGACGGTGATGTTGTGAATGCCGTCGCGGCTGAAGCCGTCGTCACTCAGGCTGGACCCGCTCCCCGTGGCGGATTTAAGACGCCCCAAGCCGTCGTATCCGTATTCAACGGTCGAACTTTGAAAGACCCAAGTCCGATCCGAATTTCTATGGGTCGGATCGTCCGGGTTATACTGTTTCAGATGGTTGACAATACCCTCAAAGGCTGCCCTCTGGTTGTAATCATCAGCCGGCACATCCGCTCTCAAAGCGGGCTGAAAAGTGGCGCTATCAAAATCCGTCTCGTCCGCGGTGACAACCTCTGTTAGTGTCTTCGAGACTTTGGGCTGGCCCGTCGCATCGAGGACGTCCTGATCATAGATCTGAGTAATGAGACCCACTGTAAACCCTCCGCGGTCATCATCGGTTCGAAGGAGGCCATGCCCTTCCGTATTCTCCAGGCTCGCATCAAAGGCATCGTAATCGTTGGTGATCAACATAGATTGATAACTGCGGGAACGATCCCGGTTGGTGGTGGTGGAATGGGACCTCTGCTCCCGGACGCGCGCCTGGCCGGTCTCACGCAACAGGGTGAGGTCGTACAATTGAATTTGAGAAGTCTCGGTGATATTCCCGTGATCGTTGGTGGTGCTGTTTCCGTATCCATCGACTCCGATTAAGAGGCCCACGTGATCCGTTTCGTCATAGGTATTATCCACGACATTATGGGAGACGGTCAGCGACCCGTCTCGATTGGAGGAGGTGCTGTCGGTGATCGTGGAAAGGACGCGGGCGAGCTGATACCGGTCGATAAAGCCCGGGTGATAAGTCTGCTGGAGGCTCCCCACGGTGACATTCCCATGGCCATCATTGGAATTGAAGTCTCCGGTGCCCCGAACGTTTAAGATGCGGCCCGTCCGTTGATTCAACCGGTACTCGGTCACAATTTCCTGGTGATTGGTGGAGTCGTCCCGGTTGATCGTGTCTGTGATCGTCCGGTTTGTTCTCAACCGCGCCTGATTGGCGATCCCCGCATAATCCTGATAAATCTTCCCCTCGGTCCGGTTTCCGTAGCGGTCTTCCTGATGGAACTCGCCAATCCCCTGCCCCCTCAATACCCGGGCGCTTCGGCTGTTCTCATACGTCACGGTCAGGATTTGCCGGTTGGTCGTGCCGTCCCGCCCCCCTTCGATGGCCAGCCTAAGGCCGGTGGGTCCGAATGGAGGATCGATTCCGTCCAACGTCGTCGGCTCGATGGTTTCGCCATTCCGGCCGAGCCGTCCATGCCGCGCCTCCAGGCGGCTCCTCATTCCCAACATTCCCAACCAGGCGGCCGGCTGGCCGGCCGCATCCAAGCGGTAGTGATAGGTATTGGACGTTGAAACGTTCTTCTTCAGTTTCGCCACGCCGATCCCGATGGGAATGATCTCATACGCCTGATCGATGACGGTGCGGACCTCATCCCAAGGATTGCGGTCAGAACCAAACCCCGAATGGCCAATGGAGAACCCCCGGCCATAGGTCCTGAAACCCGATTCGTTTTCCTCGACCATGCGGCCGTCCCGGTTATACGCGTAAAAGACCTCGGTTTCCGTGTGGTTGTCGGAGCCATCCATGCTGTCGGTCGTTGAGCGGGTGAAGGATTTGGTGCGGCGGGCGCGCTCCACCATTTGACCCATAAAGGTTTTGTAGGGAAGAAGGGTGTACTCCTCGGTCGTGTCAAAATCGGTCGATTCGATTCTCGTTGTGCCCGTGCCCGTTGCATCCGCGCCCTCGCGATAGGTGGACCCATAAATGTGACCCGAAACGCGATTTCCGTCGCCGTCCGTCGTATAAAGGGCGATTTGGATTTGGCGGGTGATCTCTCCTGCCATGTTGACACGCCGGGAGTCGGAGAAGGCGCTGGTGAGGGATCCCCGCTCATCGTAGGTATTCAACGAATAGCTATTCATGTGCGGATGGATGGGAAGCTCTCCTCCAAATTCATGGGTCAAGGTGTTGTAGGTCACCCTATCCGCCAAGCTCTTGGACTCCACCACCTTGGCCTGACCTGTGCGAGTGATGACGTTGAGATCAAAGGTCTGGACGATTGTCCCATGGACTTCCTGCCTGTGGCCCTCTCCATCGATGTACCAGGTCTCCCAGTGGTTTTCACCCTCCGGTGTAGTGGGATCTAGGGGATCCCGGCTGTAGGCGTTTTGGAGCAAGCCTTTGATGGAATCGTTTTCATAAAAGATCACCAGGGTCTGATCGGTAAAGGCCCCATCGACATGCTCCATGCGGGTGACGGTGGTGGAGGAGGTCAGGCGGGCCTGGTTGAGTATGATTTCATACGTCTGGCGAATGTTGCCGCGGGTCTGGTTGCCTTCGGAGTCCGTCGATTCCAAATAGCCGTCGCCTTCCCCCACATGGGCCCCGGTGAGATATCCCAACCCGTTATAGGAATAACGCACCGTCACCGCTTGATAGCTCGTCCCCCCATCGGACCCCGCCGAATTTGTGATGGTGGTGTTGGTGTTGAGCTTGGCCTGCCCGTTCAACACGCGGAAGGTTTGGGAAATCTGCCCGTCTGATGTATCGCCCGACTCATTCACATTGACAAAGGCCCCCATGGAAGAAGCCCCCATCAACAAGCCATTGTCGTCATAATTATTCACCATCTCCGTCTGCTGATGACTGTAGGTCCGGTCCACATTTTCCGTGTCCGTGACAGTGGTGGATTTAAACAAGCGGGCCTGGTTGGCCTTGCCGATAAATTCCTGATCGATGGTTCCCAAGGACACATTCCCATAATAATCCATCGATTGAGTCGTCCCGTGGCCCCGGCCCCCGAGGACCCGGCTCGTCTTCATGTCGTAGGTGTAATCCACGCGGATCTTTTGATGGGATTTGGATCCTTCCGGATCCCCTGTGCGTGACCCCAGGGGATCTCCATTGGCATCCAATTGGACGGAGTCCGACGCCGATTCCGACCACAGGGTGCGGGTCTCTCCCATGATGGCCACAATCTTCTGTTGCGTCACGGTGACCGTCTGGCTGATTTCAATGGCCGCGGGATCCGCGGCGTTTCTTGTCCCCATTTCGTTTGAACGGGAACGGCTGGAGGACTGGCCACCCACAAGCTGACCCTTGTCGTTATAAACATAGGTCGTGACGCTGGGATTGGCCTCATCGATGATGACGTACGAACCGTCCCGGTTGTTGGTGGTACTCCAGGAGGTTGTTTTGACCAGCTTCGCTTCGCCGCGGATGACCTCGTAGGCCTGCCGAATCTGCCCGTTCATTGTATTGCTGACATTGACGATCACTCCATCCGAATAGCCCCATTCGTGATTATTGAAATGTCCCGTGCCCCGGGCCTCGAGAACCTCCCCGGTGTCGAGGTCATTTCCGTAAGTCACCTCGATATGCTGAGTGTCCGCTACCGAACCAAACGGATAAACCGTATCTGAATCAGAGACGGACTTCGTCAGGCGTGCTTGGTTGTTGATAACATCTTGGTAATACATCAGCGTGTGGGTGGTGGTCAGGGTGTAAAGATCCCCTTTCTCGTTATACACGCTCGTTGTGCTGACACCCCCAGAGCTCAGTTCCCCATCTTCCAGCTCGCGATGCCGGGTATCCTCACCCGCCCCTTCCGCCCCTGTCACATGACCCAGCCTGTCATAGAAATACTCCGTAAACTTTTCATCGTGCGTGAAGGTCCCGTCGGCTCTCCAGGAATCCGTCTTCACAACGGAGCGGGTCAATTTCGCCTCCCCCAAATAGACCTCATCGTAGAGATTTGTGATGTCTCCTTTCGAAAACAGATAACCACTGTCTTTAATCTTGCCGGTTTCATCCGTGGTGATGACCCACTCGCGATTGGCGAAGTGGCCCGTCTCCAGCGCGCTTTTCACGACCCCGATGAGGGGCCCGCTCTGGTGTAGGTCGTAATCGATCACGCTGTGGTTTCGGGAAAGGCTTTTCCCATCCGCACGTTCACCCAAAGAATCATTGCGCACGGTCTTCAATCGCGCCCGATCGCCCACGGCTTCATAAGTTTGTTGAGAGCGGCTATAGGTCAAGTTGTCATGACCGTCATTGGCGAAGGCACCTTCGAAGCCGTCGGCATAGGCGAGGTGGCCATCCTCACCATAATGATTCACCATAGACGACTGGCTCACGCGCTGGTTCTTCCGCTCCGATTTGTCAGGGTAAGAGGTCAGGTTGTCGTTGAGAGTCAATAACGTTTTCAGTTCGCCGTTGACCGCTGTTGAAATCTGCCGGCTCTTGGTGTGGGTCAAGGTCTTCGCCACCGCATCGTATGTATCGGATGTCCCAATCTCATAAGACGCCAGAGCGGAACCATCCCGGAGGTCGTAGGAGTTCAAGCGCGTGGCCTTCCCTTCAATGACGACGCCGTCCCCATTCACGGTCCGGGACGTCACTTTGGAGAACACGTTCTTCGCCTGGGAGCCGATCAGGCTGAAGTAATCCTCGCTGACCTGGCGGGTGCGACTTTCTGCGACAAAATCTTCGCTGGTGGTGACGGAACCCCCGCCGGCGCCTTTCAGGTTTCCCCGTCCGTCATAAACATAAAAAATACGACTCTCCATAAAACTCTGGGATTGAGGAGGGACATCGGGTTGTCCGTCCTGATGAACGCCGTAAGAGGTCTCGGTGGCGGAAACTTGGGAGTCCACCTTGTTGAATTCGTTATACGTCATCCGGACTTGGGTCTCCTGGCTCAGAATCCCCGATTTGAAATCCGTCATTATTTCTTGGTAACGGGACATGTTCCCATTCGCGTCATACTCAATATCGTAACGGGTGGAGTCCTTGGCCCGATCCGGATCCAAATGGTCGGGATCTTCGATGCGGGTCTTTTTCCGTCCCGTGACAATGAGTCCGAGTGAAAGGGCTTGCCAAATCGTCATCTGTCCCGTCGGCAATAAATCCAGGACGCTCCCCCCATCCAACTGATCGATGAGGATCTGGGGATCGAGCTCCGCCCCATCCAGAAAATCCTGAAGGGCCGTCCGGCCGTTCAACAGATCGAGGAGCGTCTTCGCGTCCACTTCGACGCCGTCAATGTAATAGGTCAGATCCCACCCTTCGGTTTGCGTCACCGAATGATAACGGGTCTGGCGGCCAAACTTGTCGAATTCAACGCCTTCTACTTTTGTGACTGTGAGGACACCCCCGGGAGAACGGGTCACCTCCGTGTACGCCACCTGGCGATCCAAGGCGTCGTATTCAATCGCCTGGCGGGTGACGACGGTTTTCTCGCTCACCCGGTGGGGTACCTCGCGGATTTCAATGCCTTGGATGGGCAGGTCGGGATTTTTCTCCAACAGGGCGACAAGGGAGGGATCGATCTCCTGATCATCCAGGAAATAGGCCAAGCGCGTGGTCTCCCCTTCCACCCACGTCGTGGATTCCGTTTTCATCACGCGCCCCTTGGCGTCAAATTGAAGGTTCTCGGTAACGGTTGTGCTGCGAAGGCCGTTCTCCACCGTGTCATCAATGGAATAGGACTGAAGTCCGGCGGCGTTGTACAGGATGCCGTGCCGGGCCGTCGTCGTCTTTTTCTGGATCTCCTTCCTCTCGCCCCTGACAACGACCTCCCCTTTAAGCTCTGTCTGAATGGAGAGGCTTGTCTGGCGGCCCTTGTCGTATTGAATGCCGCGTGTTTGGGAAATGGTTTCGATGGCGGAGGCGTTTGTCCTTGTGACCTCTTTATAGCCGCTCGCCAACCCCGCCTGCCGCCCCGAATGGTAATACTGCGAGCCGGACCGCACGGTAGACTGGGCCGATTCAAAAACGGCGGCTCCGCCGGTTGTGCCGCCGGCTTGATGTCCCGCCTGACGCTGAACTCTTAAGTAGCCCCACTGGTTGCCCATAAGGTCATAATTGATCCCCCGCATGGCGGTGACCGTGACCAAATGATCCGCCAAAGCTCGACCCGCGGTGAGAGTGCGGCGATCGGCGTCGCCCAAACTATCCCCATAAAAGAAAAGGTCTCCCCAGTCTGGGGAAACATCCATATTTCTTTTGGCTTCATTAAACCGGTCATCCCATTGATAGCTCCGGGGTCCGATCACAACCGCCAACCCGTCGAACTGCACCTGGTTGTAACCCTGCTGACGGTCGAACCGGTCGTAGGAAACATCCCGCAAAATAACCGTCGAGTGCCGATCGAGCCCCCCGCCGGATTCATGAACAGACCGCTCCTGATCGGAGAGCCGCCCCAACGCGTCATAACTGTTTAAAACAATCTGTCGGGTCGTTAAGGCCGGAGAAAAATCAGAATGCGACTCCTCCCGGTAGCCCAGCATGCGGTTGTGAAGATCGTATTGGATCCGGTCGCGATCGGCCGTGGTGATCTCTCCGGTCGGCCCTTCGGTGACTTCGTGAACCTGCATGGCCTGCCCTTTGGCGTTGAAAGCGAGTCCCTTCCATTCGCGGTTGGTTTTGAGTGAGTTCTCTTTCACCAACTCGTTGTACTCCTTCGTGAGGCCCATTTCGTTATAGAGGGTTGTAAGACGCTGGGTTTCCACCGTGGAATCCAGGCGACTTTGAACGACCATGGCCCGCAGTCGGACGTCTTTCCCGTTGATTCGGGCGCGCCCAATGGCCACCAAATCCACCCGGGCCAGTGTCGGAAGATCCCGCCACGCGACGGCGCGGCCGTCATCCAATACATACACGAAACGGCTCAGGTATTCGGCCTTTTGAAGCTCGGACAAAAGGCTCCATTCCGTAGGGATGATCATTTTTTCCTGACTCAAACCCCGTCTCAGGACGTTTTGATTGTAGGTGACGAGGGATCCTTCCTTGTTATACACCGCCCCCGACCATTGGGTGGTTTCAGTGACCTGGAAAATATCCCGCAGAGAGACCTGATTGACAACCTGCTGATACGCTCCCATGCGGCCACTCCGAAGATATCCGCCTTCACAGCCCGGTCCGCCGGCTTTCCACGTGGTGTCAACGGCCAATTCGCGCAGAAGCACGCCGTCTTGGAAGGTGGTGTTTGTGCCCATCTCCCGCCACGCCGACATCTGCCCCAACCCATTGTTGTGAATCCCGGACCGGGTCACCTCCGACAACGTCTCGGCCCCATCCCGCCATGTTTGGTGACTGGATTCATAATAAGAGGCCTCGGTTCCGTCCGTGTTGTATTGAACTCGGCTGTGAACGGTTTGCGTTTCGGAACGGGGCGTCATTTCGGCGGGGTTGAATTGAACGGGCTCCACTTCGTCATACTCTATTTCATCTTTCACGAAACCCGTCAGTTGCCCGTCGCTGTTATAATCCTCGGCACTCCAATGGGTGAGCCGCGGCAACAATTTATTTGAACCGTCGTAAACCGGGGCATCCACTTCTTCGTCATATTCCATGAGGCGTCTTAAATCGTCATAAACAACGTTCCGGCGGATGGTGGTACTGAAGATATTGTGGGAGATATTGTAGGCATCCCAGTTGCGAAGGGCGTAACCGACCTGCTGATCTTGAAGGTACTGAATGTCGAATTTCTCCTCACGGGTCGTTGCGTTAATAATACTACCGGGAGAGGTCTCATGGCTTTCGGTGATGCTGTGGTTGATCCGGCCGAGCGCGTCGTAACTATTTTGAATATCCTGTTCAACCGTCACATCCAAAAGAGTCCCCCCCGGTGACCGGTCGAGTCGATGTGTCGTCACGTTATTTTGTGCCAGAAGGCCTTTGCCGTTATAGTCTCCCGTCCAAAGGACCTGCTCTTCTAGGTCCGGCGTTGCGCTGTCGTGCCGAACCTCGTTATAGCGGGCGATTTGGCCCACGTTCGTGTACTGGATTTGGGAGCGGTCGGTTTCCACGGCCCGGTTGAGCGTTTCTCCTTCGCTTGTCTCCACTTGATGGAATCCAACCAACTGACCCATTTCATTGTAGCCCTCCCGCGTCCCCCCGCGGGCCTGCCACTCGACGGTGACGGTCACATCCGGCCGCTCGGTTGATTGCTGCGTTTCGGTGTAGGAAGCTTGATCCCCTCTTTGGGTGTAGCGGATATTCGACCGGTGAACGGTCTGGACAACGTCGGTGCCTCGACGTTTTGTTTCCTCCCACGTCTTATTGTTCCGGCCTGTTCCATCGTACCACTGACGTCGGATATGATCTAGAACGGCGCCATAAGCGTCGTGTTCGGTGTTTATGTCCTCCTGTAGCCTCCCAAAGCCGTCATAACCAAGCGTATGATCAACCCGAACGGTGGTATCGAAGGACTCATCCGCCGAAAAGCGGTGTGAAGTCTCGGTATAGGAGGTGAGAAGTCCGCCTGTATAAACGGCATTGGTACGAGCCGTCTCTTCGGTGAGCTCCGGCGTCTGGTTGTCATGGATGGTTTCCCGGTAATCGGTCTCCTGCCCCTGGGTGTTGTATTCGATGTCAGAGCGGATTACCTCGCGGATATGATTAAGGAGAGCTCCCGTACCGGACGGCCCCGTCTCCGGCGTTGTCATGAGACCTGTTTCGGTCGTCCGTTGCTCTGTCTGCATCACAAGGCCGGTTTCCTCGTTAAAAAACGTTTCCAGGGTTTGTGTTCGGGTCAATTCATTGGGTTCCTGTTTTTCGCCATCGTAAGTCACATCCTTAAACTTCACGAGGCGGTTCCGGTTATAAGCCATATCGCTTCTTTCGGTGGTAAAGGTATGGTCGATATCCCCTCCGATCTCATGAACGAAATCCTTCCAACCGAGCTGCTGCCCTTCAAGGTTGTAGTCGATCCCAGAGCGCTGGGTGGTGGTGACCAGGAGGGGGGCGTCGGTCGAGGTCACCTCTTGAACATAGCCCAGGACCCGTCCTGAGCCGGCATCGTAAGTATAAAGAGAACTGTGGGTGGTCACGGTCTTCTCGAAAGCGGGGTTGGCTCCCCGCGTCGTACTCTCCTCGACTTGATCAGCCAACCGGCCCTCGGTGTCATAAGATGAAGATTGCTTAACAAGTGTGGTGACGCCGGTCTCCGGATTCTGGGTCACCTCCACCTTCAATCCCACCTGGCCCAAGCCGTTAAACGTGGTATTGATCGAACGTATCGTATGGATGTCAACCGCAGAACTGGTATGGCGGATGTCTTCAAGTGTGGTGCGACGGATGTCTTCGCGCGTTTCAATGGCCCGGCCATAAACATCGAATTGTGTCACATCATAATCGACGGCCGTCACCACCGCCTCTGCCTCATTGCTTGTCGTGTCCGTATGGCGGGATCGGATCTGCTCATTCATTCCCCAATCCGACCAAAGGATGTTGGAGATCACATTTGTGGTCACCAAATCGTCGGGGTCCGATAAGGTTTCGGTAACCTCCGTATACCCCCGCAATATGCCAGCCTCATCGATCACGACCTGCCACATATTCCTTTCGGTGATCGTTTGTTCCTGCACGCCCACCCCTTCACGAACGGTCACCTCTTTTAACACCAACTGATGATCGCGGGTGTCGTAGAAGATTCCCGCTTCGCCAGTTTGAGGATCTCCCACGGTATGGGTCGTTGTCACGCCGGGAGCATCGGAACTACGGATCACCTCCCTGTAACCGATCAGGCGGTTCCGGTCGTCGTACTGCATGCCGGAGGTATGGATGGACCTCAACGAATCCAACCGAAAACCTTGCTCGTCGACACCCGTACTTTGCACTTCTTGGACCGACTCCCGCAGCCGGCCCAGGGCGCTGTAGTCTTTTCCCTGCCAATGGGTCGTTTCGGTCAAACCGGGAGTGCTGTTGGTCACCACTTGTTCCGTGTAGCGGGCGACGTCTCCCATTCCGTTATAGGTCACGTTGGTCCGGTCGGCGACGGTGGTGATATCCGTTTCACGCGTCATCGTCCGGGTGACCGTGTGAACATCGGATATGCGATTAAAGGCGTCGTAGGCGATTTTGGACCGCTCGGTTTCCATGTCGTAACCCCGGTCGCCATCCTTCACATCGTTCAGATCATTCAAGAAGGAAATGCGGGCTTGCTCAAGGGATTGGATCAGCTGGCCCGCCGGGTTGTAGAGAAGATGGGAGAATCGGCTGGTGGTGACTTTCTCCGGATTTGTGGAATCCGTCGTGACTTGGGTATAGCTGTTCACGCGGCCGCTACCCCCGTAGACCGTGTTGGTCTGGAGGGTGGTGTTCACCGTGTTGATGATTTCCGAATCATCCTGGCCGGCGTCGCGCCGCTGGGAGCCTCCCGTGGTGGTCTTCCTCTCAAAAAATCCCTCCACGGTGATCGAATTCCGGACAATCTCCATGAGCAAGTCGCGGAGGATGGTTTTGCTCCTGTTATCGATGCCCCAATCGGTGACCCGGTCGACATAGGCAATCACCTGGGCCCCCTCGTCGCTGCAGTCCGCGGCATCGCCATCTTTGCCGCAGGAGGTGGAAAGGCGCTGGGTGTCGACGGTCCGGGTGACGTCCACATCCTCGCCGTTCATGAGTCCCGTTGTGTGAGTGACCTCCTTGGAGCTGGCCTGATCCCCTTTCACGTAGGTGATGTCGGTCACAAGACGGGCCATGACGAGGCCGTCGACCTCGGTGGTTTCCTCATACCCCTTAAGTCGGCCATTCTCGTCGTAACCCTTCTCGCCCGGCCCGGCAATCGCTTCCTTGTTCAAACCTTCCTGGAGGGCCGACCAGGTGACCGAGGTCACCCGACCCTCTTCACCGATGGTGGTTTGTTTGTAAGCGACCTGCTGGCGCTTCCGGTTGTAATCAATCCCAAAGCGGTCCACGCGATAGCGCGATCCGTCCGAACCTTCAATCCGGTCGGAGTACGAGGTCACATCGCCGAGCTTGTTGTAGGTGGTGTCCAATCGGACCGTTTTGACGTAAGAGCCGTCGGCATTGGTTTCCTTCCGTTCATAGCCGATCTGACGGCCCCACGCGTCGAACCGACCGTTGCGGAATTGGATGAGGGTGGGGAGTTCCCCCGCGGCGTTTAAGTCTCTCTGGTCGAAAGATACGAGATTGTCGCGGCTGTCGTAGGTTCCATCGGACCACACTTCCGTCCGCTTTAACCCTTTGGGATCGGTGACCTCTTGCACATAACCGGTGAGGAGATATTCCTGGCGGGTGGAGTTGATGGTCTTGTATTTCTTGTAATTGGGGTTAAAGGCATAGGTGCCGCTGCGCCAGTGGATGAGGTTGGTATTTTTGTCGGCATCGGTCTCTTTTTGATCGTAGCCGGTGAGGTACCACTCCTCGCCGAGTTTCACATAGGCGCCGTTTTCCCAGCGTTTCGTCGTCTTGTTGTTGAAGGAATCGGTCCGGACTTCGTCGTAGGAGACCTCAAACTGGCCGCGCTGCTTTTTCTCCACCCCGGCCCCTTCCAGGTATTTGATGTTGTCGCGCTCGACAATCTGCACGTTCCCGTTGGGATCCATGATCGTGTCTTTGTAGGAGGTCACAATCTGCTTGCCGTGGGGGTTGGAGTCATCGGTGTATTCGATGTCCGACCGCACCGTGACGGAGACATTCCCCAGGCTGTCTTTGGAAATACGGGTGGTGCCCCGCTGGAGCTTTTTCTCTTTGTCGTACTTGATGCGGCGGGTGTCGACGATGGTGATCTGGCCGTTTCCATCCAGATACTTTGCTCCCCGGTTGGCCACCATGAGACCATGAAGGAAGAAGGAGTGGGAGCCGTCTTTTTCGGTGCGCACGGACCCGCCGGCGCCGTTGATGGCTTTTTTCATGGATGCGAGCTCCTCTTTCATTTCCTTTTCGGATTGAGCCCGGCCCTCGTAGACCTTCTTCATCTCTTTGGCGATATTGACGTTCAGCTTGTAGGTGGAGATGCCATCCAGGATCTCAATGGGGGTGTTGGGGAGTTTCGGACGGTTCTTGAAGGTCTCCTGCTGGAAGATCTGGAGCTCCTCCAGCTGTCTCAAGAGGCTCATCTGCTTTTCGTCGCGGCTCAAGGCCTGTTCCGGGGTCGTCCGCGACTCTTCCGGCAGATCCGACTTTCTCTGGGGTTCGAGAAACTGGTAGTAAGGGAGGGATCGGAAGAGAACGAGGCCTTGGGAGAGAAGTTTTTTGGCGAGGGACTTGGTGGCGAAGGGAAGTTTATCGAATCCGGGAGGGAGGCCCATCGTTCCCGGCAAGCCGGCAAAAGCCACCTGCGTTTGGAGCTGGGCAACCGCTACCAAAATCGCTATGAATTTACGTATTTTATCCTTGGCGCGTGGGTTCATGGCGTTTCGTTGCTATTTCCCCTTTATCTTAATTACACCCCGTGATAAGTCAGTGAAATCTCTGTTATAAATTGGCTGTAAACAAATTGTAAACGGGGAGTATTAAGTTAGCCTTAAGGCGGGGTTAAAAAGCTATTAAGAATTACGGGGACGTATTCGGGTGGGTCGCAACATGACATCCACGCCTTATGTGCGTGTAGGGCGCAGCAGTCAGGCCGTGTTACAATAATGTCGTCACCCCTGCGAAAGCAGGGGTCCAGATCTTAAACATTCTTTAAAATACGAGTTCAAAGCCTGGATTCCGGCTTTCGCCGGAATGACGGGCATCTGGACACCGGCTTTCGTTGGGATGATATGTCAGCGAGGTTTGGGAATGTCGCGTTTGGGCGGAGCAATGCGCGCGGGACTTGGTTTCTTCTCAAGTTGCTTGGAAGGCGGCTCGAGATCCAGACCTAATTTCTTCGGCACTTCCCAGGTGATGTTTTCTCTCAACACTCCCTGGCGAAGCTTCATCCGGCTGGGATAATCGAGAGCTTTCCATTCTTCCTTAAGGGTTGGGATCTGTTCACGGATTTGCTTAAACCAATCAAGCGAACTCACAAGCAAAGGCGGGATTTCGTTCGTCTTGACAATCGGTTTCCCCGGGTTTGCGATGAGTCCTTCGGATTTTCCGACGACGACTTTCGAAGGACCTTCCGGAGCCGTTCCTTCGGGTGCCACTTCTGCAGCGGTGGAGGAGGTCACTGTTGCGGAAGAAAGCACCTCGACAGGCTTCAACTCTTCAGCCGGCTCCTCCTCAATCCTCTCTTTTTCAAATTCGACTTCGCCCTCCATGACGCCGGCCTGAAGCTCTTGATTTTCGTCGACGTTAAGGGCCAGCTCCGTCCCCCGAGCGCAGGCCAAAACCACCGGGGTGCGGATGCGGTAGGGAGATTTATTCTTCCTCTCTTTAAGGGAGGCAATCCGACCCAATAACTTCCCCACTTTGAGGAAAAACATTTTTGTCCGGTCGGAAATTTCTTCCACCAGGAGATTCGACTCTTCCCGGATTTCCAACACGCTTCCCTCTCGGGTCGCCATCTGAACCCGCCCGTTCTTCCCAGTGATCAGGCGGTCTCCCGGCAAAATCAGAATCCCTTTCCGCGCCGGAGACGCTTTCCTTGCATCGGCCGGAACGAGACCCGCCCGCCCTTCCGCCAGCGTGACATGGAATTCTTCAGCGGGTATCACCTCGGCCGCTCGAGATCCCCTGAGGGATAGGCCGAAAACAGTCAATACGAAAACGATCTGAAATTTACGCATAAATAAAACCTCCCTTCTAAAAATGGCACCGACGTGTTCCATTTTCCTTAATTTGTCTTTGAAATGCCACAGGCCTGTCATGGGCCTCCCGTTAAACTAAAGATTGCTATGGGCGAGATGACAGACACCCCGATGAAAGCCAATTCGACGCCGCGGGCCCGCTGGCTCCTTTGGACGGGCCTTATATTAATGGAAATGGTTCTGGTGGCCATCTCCTATGGAGCGAGCCATCCCATTTATGTGGGCGAATTCCAGGGGCTTGGCGCGTGGGTGGAATTTGATAACTTCTCATCCATCTCCAATAGAGGAGAATACATATACGAGAAGGGAAAGCCCCTCACCTACCGGATCCGGATTAAAAACCTGACCAATGAATCCCCGTCTCGCGTGGAAATCCAGTCGTCTCTTCATTCCGACGGAATGGAATGCACCGGTAAAACGTACTCCTACGGCAGCCGCCTTCCAGGGGCGCCCCTGTCGCCGGTCTACAATACCCCGATCGCCCCGGGGCAGGACTACGTGTACTCAACCCTTTACGACATCCCGGCTGACATATGCCCTTCGTCCGCCCATCTGAAAGTCTTCCTCGTCGTTTACACCCGTAACGCCGGCGTCAAATCCAACGCCCTCGTCTCTCCCGTCCACTTCCAGATAAGGTGAAGTGAAGGGGTCAAGTCGCGACATACGACATTTTTTCACACGTGACTCCTTTAACATCTAAAAAAATGTCGTATGTCGCGACTTGACCCCTTCAGCGTTGTTTACCACAATGGGCGGGTATGGAAGCCGTCCCCATTGCCATCGATGTAAAAAACCTCACCAAACGATATTCCCACAAAAAAGGGGCGCCCGACGCCGTCAAAAACATCTCCCTTCAGGTGACCCTGGGACACATCGTCTGCCTCCTGGGCCCCAACGGATCCGGGAAAACAACACTCCTTAAATCCGTCGCGGGTCTCCTGGAACCGACGGAGGGGTCTGTCTCGGTCATGGGGTATGATATGAGAACACAACCCTTGGCGGCGCGCTCCCACATCGGCTGGATGCCGGCGGAGGACCGAAGCGGCTTCTACGGACGCCTGAGCGGTCGACAAAACCTGGAGTTTTTTGCCACCCTCCAAAATATCCCCACCTCCGAAATGCAGCGCCTCATCGGCAATCTCGCCATTCAACTGGATCTGCACGACGATCTGGACCAGAGGATGCTCCGTGTCTCCGGCGGGGGGCGCCAGAAAATAGGCCTCATGCGGGCGCTTCTTCACAACCCCTCCGTCCTTGTTCTGGATGAACCCTTCCGCAACCTCGATCCCCATACCGTTTTGCGCCTAAGACGCCTCCTCAAAGACCACATCACAAGGATCCATAAAAAGACGGTTCTCCTATCGACGCATCTCTTGGAAGAAGCCCGGCGTCTGGCGGATGTCCTCATCATCCTCAACAAAGGAGAGATCGTTAAAACCATCGATTCGCGGGAACTCAACAAAGAGCTCCAACACGCAACGGTCGAAGAGCTTTATTTAAAAACCATCGCCTGGGAGGAGAAAAGTGATTCTTAACGGCCGGGTTCTTTACGCTTTTCTCAAAAGGGATGCCCGGCAAACCCTGAGCTACCGCCTGGCGTTTTTCCTGGACATGGCCAGCGTCTTTTTCAACGCGGCGACCTTCTACTTTGTGGCCAAACTGATTGACGCCGGCCCGTCACATCTGTTTTCCAATTACGGTGGATCTTACTTCCCCTTCGTTATCATTGGTCTCGCTTTTTCCACCTACCAATCGATCGGACTCAATTCTTTCGCGCAATCCCTGCGGCAGGAACAATACCTTGGGACCCTGGAATCGGTGCTGGTCAACCCCATCAATATCACTACGTTTCTCGCCGGCTCGGCCCTGTGGGACTTTCTCTACACAACGCTCGAGGTCCTTCTCTACTTTACGCTGGGCGTCTTCGTGTTCGGACTCGTTCTGCCTCAAGCCCACATCCTCCCGGCCTTGGCCGCCCTCTTTTTGACGATCTCCTCTTTCATGGGACTGGGCATCCTGGCGGCGGCCTTCATCCTGCGTTTTAAAAAGGGAAATCCCGTGGCCTGGCTGATTGCAACGGCCAGCGAACTCTTGGGAGGCGTCTATTTTCCCGTGCAAATCCTCCCCGATTGGATCAAATCCATCTCGGACTGGATCCCGATGACCCACGCCCTGGCGGCGTTAAGGCAGAGCCTTCTCAACAACGCGGGATTTAATGAGATTGGATACAACCTCATTTATCTGGCTGGTTTTACGCTGGTGATTTGGCCGGTTGGAATTTACGTCTTCAAAATCGCGCTGCACCGATCCCAGCGAGATGGGACGCTGGGGCATTACTAGGGGTCAAGTCTCCAGTACTAGAGAGAGCAAGAAAAGATGGGCCACTTTTATCTCAGCCCAATCTCTCTAGTACTGGAGACCTGACCCCTTATTTATGCGTCATTTCGAAGACGCCGTCCCAGGTATCCGGCGGCGGATTCTTAATGAAAGCTTGGGTCCTATCGAGATAGACCTTCGTGATGTGGTCATCCGGCAAGGTGGCGAACACCTGCTCAAAACATTTCAGGGCTTCCGGGAAATTGCGCCGCCGATAAAACCCCAGGCCTTTGTGATACACGTCCCGCCCTTCCCGCAACTCCTCGGACATCTCCCCTTTCTTGCAGAGAAGCTCAAACACCTTCCGGGGCTCCTTCTTCCCCTTCACGCGGATCAAGTCCAGATCCCGGGCCTCAATTTCCCCTGAGGCCTGCTGGAATGTCACGTCCGAAATCATGGCGTGGCTATGGTACTCCTTGTTGGCTCCCTCCAGGCGCGACGCCAAATTGACGGCATCCCCCATGACGGTGTAGTCAAACCGCTCGTTCGATCCCATGTTCCCGACCACGACCACCCCCGTGTTGATGCCGACACGGCAGTCGATCCGGGGCAGGCCCCGGGATTCCAACTGACGGTTCAAGTCCGGAAGGGCATTGATGCAACCCAAAGCGGCCAAACAAGCCTGGCCGGCATGGCCGGGCTGATCAATAGGAGCATTCCAGAACGCCATGATGCAATCGCCGATATATTTGTTAATGAGCCCTTCGTATTTGAAAATGAGCCCCGAAAAGACGGTGAGGCATTGGTTCATCACTTCCACCAATTGCGCCGGTTTGAGGGCCTCCGACATGGTGGTAAACCCCGCGATATCGAGAAAGAAGATCGAGACCTCGCGCTCTTCTCCGCCGAGCTTCAGCTTTGCCGGATCTTTTGTGATGATGTCGATGATCTTGGGTGAGAGATACTGCTTAAAGCTCCCTTTGATCTTCCGTTTTTCGCGCTCTTCTATGAGCAACCGGTAAAAGATGACGCCACCGTAACAACCGACGGCGGTGACCAGAGGCGGGACCAGGGGAAGAACATAATTCTTGGAGGCAAAAAGCCACAAGCTCAAGCCCAGCCACCCGGCGACCGCCGCGGCAAAGATCCCCAGCTTGGACCAGGGTTTGATTTGCGGCAAAACCAATCCAAAGAAGAGGCCCATCAACAGCACACAAAGAAGCGTCAGTTCCACCGGGGCCTCGCGTATAAAATTGCGATTGATGAGATTGTCCACCACATTAGCGTGAACCATCACGCCGGGATGAATCGAAACAAAGGGAATCGCTTTCAAATCATAAAGCGCGGCGGCGGTGGCCCCGACGAAAATCATTTTTCCCTTAAATAATTTCGCGGCGTCAACAGCTCCCTTGATCACATCCACATAGGAATAAATCGGGTAAGCGTAGCCCGTGGGACTTTTTTGATCGAAGGCGAAATTGATGAAAAGCCGGTTCTGCGAGAGGTTCAAATCCTCTTTGTCGATGGTGGCGGGCAAGTCCGGCAGCAATTCTTCCAGAGATTGGTGGCGGCTCAAAGCCAAGGCTGCCACGGCCAGGGAGGGGCGGATGCGGACCTCGCCTTCTTTCACCTTCTCAAAGGCAAAAAGAGCCGCGCGCCTTGTGACGCCGTCCGTATCGGGGTCCAAATTGACAAAGCCCACGCGGCCGTTGGAATAGAGCGGCTCATAGGGATAGAGAGGATCCAATCCCATGGCTTCCTGAATCCCTCCTTTAAAGAAAAAGGCGGACACGACGTTTCCCACCTCTTTCACGACGCGGGCCAATGCCAGATCGGATTCTCTGTTTTCCAAATCCTTTTCCGTGAACAACGTATCGAAGGCCACCACCTTGGCTCCGGCTTTTTTGAGGATCTCCAGAAGCCTCCCATGCTGCTCCCTCTTCCACGGCCAGCGGCCCAGCTGATCAATGGACTTCTCGTCGATCTCAATGACCGCAATGTCCGGGTTGATCACCCGGTTTCCCCGCCACTGAAACCGAAAATCGATGGCCTTCAACTCCAGGGCATCCAGCCACCCTGTTCTCAAGTAGGCCAACAAAACCAAGAGAGTCAAACCCAAACAAATCAAAAAGCTCCGCACGTTATGGTTTTTCCACATAGATCACCCTTTCGCCCGATTTTTCAACTGCGTCATTTTAAACCATTCGATGGTCCGTTTGAGGCCGACCTCGGGCCGGACGCCCGGCGTCCACCGGAGCACTTTCCTCGCCAAATGCACGTCCGGCTGGCGCACTTTGGGATCATCCGTGGGCAATTTCTTATAAACGATTCGACTCCGGCTATCGCAGAGTTTAATGATGAGGCGCGCCATGGATTCGACGGTCATCTCCGAGGGATTCCCGACGTTCACCGGCCCCGCATAATTCGAGATGAGGAGCCTCAAAAGCCCTTCCACTTCGTCATCGATGTAGCAAAAAGATCGCGTCTGTCGGCCGCTCCCAAAAACAGTCACCGGTTTACCCGCCATCGCTTGCGAAATGAACGCGGGGATGGCCCGCCCGTCATCCGGCCTCATGCGCGGGCCGTAGGTGTTGAAGATGCGGGCAATCCGCACAGGGACGCCGTGCACCCGGTGGTAGGCCATGGTGATCGCCTCGGCAAAACGCTTGGCTTCATCATACACCCCGCGGGGCCCCACGGGGTTGACGTGCCCCCAATAGGTCTCGGGTTGAGGATGGACCTGGGGATCCCCATAGACTTCCGACGTTGAGGCCAAAAGAAAGCGCGCCTTCTTGGCCTTGGCCAAACCCAGCATTTTATGGGCGCCCAAGGCGCCCACCTTCAGGGTTTGAATGGGCAATTCCAAATAATCCTTGGGACTGGCGGGCGAGGCAAAATGGAGGACCGCAAAAATGGGCTGGGAAACATAAAGGTCATTGGTGACGTCGTGTTTGATGAAAGAAAAACGGGGGTGCCCCACCAAATGCGCGATATTGTCCGCCGACCCGGTCAGAAAATTGTCGACGCAGATGACGTGGGCCCCCAATTCGATGAGCCGTTCGCAGAGGTGGCTCCCCAAAAACCCGGCGCCCCCCGTCACAAGAATTCTTTTGTTTTTCAATATCTTCAGACTCATGGGAGAAAAGACTCTAAGTAAAGATAACTAATACGGACGACGAATACAAACGCCAGAAAGTGATGTGGCAATCAGTGGTCGTCATCCCCGCGAAAGCGGGGATCCAGGCTTCAAGCCTTCTTTCAAAGAAAAGTTTACAAACTGGATTCCCGCTTTCGCGGGAATGACGGTCCTTATTTTGTATCAGAAAAGGCCGCCGTGTAGGGCAAACTGGAGAGCGATCGATCCAAAAAGTATGAGGAAAAGGCTGGGAAAGATTAGAAAAACGATGGGGAACAACATCCGGATGGATGCCGTCTGAGCCCTCTTCTCCAAAGAAAGATAGACCGATGTGCGAAGGATGTCGGCTTGCTCCAACAGGACGGACTGGAGTGGAAGACCCTGGCTCATCGATTGGGCGATAAAGCGCAGAGCCGGCGACAGCCGTTCATCGTTGAGGCTTTTTAATAATCGCTCAAAGAGCTCGTCTCTCGACTGTCCCGAAGAAAAATGACGATAGGATTTCTCCAGCTCATCTTTGAGCGGTGAAGGCGGCATATAACGCAAAGCGAGTTCCCATGCTTTCTCCAACACCAGGCCGGCTCTCAAGGCCATGGCGATAAGTTCCAGAAAATCGGGGAAGGCGCAATAATTTTTCCACTGCCGCCGCCGTCTCTCCTCCCGCCAATAATAAAGAGGAACTCCGCCCCCTAAAATTCCCCCCAACAAACTAAGCCATGTTTCCTGAGGAAGAAAAAGAAGAAATGCAAGGGCTCCGGCTATGCTGCCTAAACCCACCACGTTGTATTTAACGTTCCAGGAAGGTCTCAGTTTTTTGAATCCGGCTTCCGCCCATTTCTTGTGGAGGTGAATTTCACGCTGCCAATCATAAAAGGCTTGGATCGCAAGAACGCCCACCCCCGCCCCCGCCGACACCAGAATAATTTCAAAATATCCGTCCATCTTCTCTCCTTAGGCCTCGATACGGACAATCCGATGAGCGATAAATAATCCCGTCGCCACCAGTAGCGCCGCAAGGGCCAGAATCATTCCTCCGGCGCGGGTCGTAAAAAGAGGTTGCACCAAATCAGGAGCGAACACCTGCAACGCCACGAGCATTCCCAGGGGAGAAAGTCCGACAATCCAGGCGGTCAACCGCCCCTGGGCGGTCAACACGTTCGTCTTTTCCTTCAACTCCATTTTTTTTCGCATCAAACGGGCGCTGGCCTCGATGATATCGGCCGCCCTCCCGCCGGATTCATGAGCCATGAGGAGGGTGGCTTGAATGAGAGACAGTCCGGGATCATCAAAAAGAAGCCGCACCCGGGCCTCAAAAGGCAACCACCCGCTTGCCCCAGAGATTTTTTGAACCCAATGAGCGCGCAAGGGGTCCGGCGACCCGTGAACCATCACATCCAAGGCTCCTTCAATGGAAAATCCCGCTTGAACGGCGCTGGCCAATAGTTGCACGGCATCCGGCCACTGCCGCCTAATGACCCTTTTCTGCCGACAACTTTTCAAAAAGCGCAAGAAGTTAAAAAAGACACGTCGACAGAAGTCGACGGACTGATCCCCAAAGGCATCCCAGAGAAGGCCCATGCCCCAGAGTCCCATCAGGATAGAGAGAATGACCATCATAAATTTGAAGAGACCGTCAGATGCCCATCCTCATACTGGACCTTCACCATTTCGGTCAATCTCCTCTCGGTGCCAATTCGCTTCAAATAAACAATCAGATCCAAAGCGGAGGCGATCTGCTGCCGGACCACTGAACTAGGCCATTGGGGCGCTCCGATGAGAACCATCGCCTCCAGGCGCCAGAGCGCCTCCTCCGCCGAATTGGCGTGGAGGGTCGTCATGCAACCGTCGTGCCCCGTGTTCATGGCTTGGAGCATGGGAATCGCCTCGGCGCCCCGGCACTCTCCGACAATGATCCGGTCGGGCCGCATCCGGAGAGCGTTCACGACCAAATCAACCATGGTGATTTCCCCCTCCCCTTCGGCGTTGGGCGGACGCGATTCCAGCGCCACCACATGAGACTGCTGCAATTTCAATTCCGCCGCATCTTCGATGGTGATAACCCGCTCGTTCTCCTCGATATAACTGGAAAGAATATTAAGCAGTGTTGTTTTGCCGGAGCCGCTGTTTCCGGCAATCACGATATTATGACGGCCCCGAACGTCTCGTATCAACTGCGCGGCGTGGGCCTCTTTCAAGGTTCCCTGACGGATCAAATCCTCAAAGGTCATAAAGGCCGCGCGAAACCGGCGGACGGTGACCACCGGCCCATGAAGCGCAATGGGAGGTAAAACCACGTTCACGCGTGACCCATTTTTCAATCGCACATCACACAAAGGGGAGGCTTTATCCACACGCCGCCCGGCCTGGCCGACCATCCGGTCGATCATCACTTTGAGCTGCGCTTCCGTCCCAATCGTCTCTGCTGTTCGTTCCATCCGGCCTTCCCTTTCCAGGTAGAGACGCTCCCGGCCGTTGATCATAATATCGCTGACGGCCTCATCCCGCAGCCACTTTTCCAAAGGCCCCAGCCCCGCCAGGTGATCAAACACGGCCTGGTGCATTTCTTGGATGGCTTCAAGATCGACATCGCCCACGCGACACTCAACCAAAACGTCATGGATCTCACGATCAATCTGCCGGTGAAGCGTCTCCCCTCCCGCCGCTGAATGGCTTTTTTCCTCCTCCCATTGTCGCCATAATCGTTCTATTACAATCTTTTTAACGTTCGCCAAAGGAATGGGCGGCGCTGATGTTTTTTCACCGGAAGGATGTTCTCCATTGAAAAAAGAGGCCATCCTCTGAGCCGCCTGACGAACGCCCTCCGCCAAAGGAGACCGGGGCTTCAGGGTTTGAACGGGCTGCCCCTCCGATTGAGCTCGAAGAAGTAAAGATAGGTCTGACGGTATGACGAAATCGAGTTCCCCCAATTCCTTTTCCACGGTCTTCTGGGTGAGCGCGCCCGGGAGGCCCGCATTGAAAAGAAGCGTCCGGATCCGTTCCTTGAGAACACCCCGCGCCAGTAATTTTCCCCGAAGGCGCTTCACGTCATCCACATTGTCCAACGTCGGCGTCAGAAAAAGGACATAACAAGAAACAGCCTCGAAGGAGGCCTCTTTTGTTTGAGCGTCGATATCGTCGGAACGAAGGAAGACAAACGTCGGCCCGAAGACCTGCGGAAAAAGGGTTAGGAGGACGTCGAGTTTGACGTCTGATTCATAGGGGACGAGGACAACATCATTGGGCGAAGGCTTCCATCGACCCTTGAGATCCGAAACCAATCCGGTATCGTCACCCGGACAAGGAGGTCCCCGCCGGCGGCTCTCGACTTCAGCTTGCCATTGGGCCCAAGGAAAGGTGAAAACACGAGGACAGAGGCGGTGAAACGCCGGACCTTCCGGGACAAGGCAGGCGGCGTAAGGGGTCCGCTCTTTGAGCGCAAAAACGAGAGACCAAAAAAGGGGAAGACTTCCAAGATCATCGTAGGACGGCCGGATAAACATGAGCAGGGGCAACATCAGGACACCTCCCATCAACAACGAATAACGCCAGTGTGGTAAATCATGAGTCTCATTATATTCGTCATTCCGGCGAAAGCCGGAATCCAGGCTTTGAACCTTAAGACCTAGATACCGGCTTTCGCCGGTATGACGGCTTTTGGTTACGATAGGAGGGGATTTGTATTACGACCAATTTATTTCGGGGCAGAATCGTCCGTGGGCGTGGAGGTGGAATCCGAATCGTTGCCGCCTTTTTTTAATTCCAGAGACGCGGATCGCTTCCTTTTGTCCGCGACAACAGAAACGTTGTATTCCGCCGATGTCAAATTCAAGGTGACTTCCGCCTCCACATTGGTCAGCCACTGTTTGAAGAGAAGGGCCATGCCGGCGAAAACAACAAAAACCGCGACAATGATCAACAAATCCAACCGGATTTCCATTTTCCAAAAGGGGACTTTCGGCTTTTCACGCAGGACCTTGAAACAATTAAGACAGCAGTAGGCATGATGCGGATTCGCCGTCCCGCATTGGGGACAGATCTGTTCGTCCGTCACAACGTATTTCTTTATCTTTTGGGGCATGCTCATTAACCCGGTTGCAAGTCTCCGCCACCCACGGGTGGTATTTCGTGCGTCGTGTTATCCAACGGGGATGTCAGCGCCAAGCTAACGCGGCCTTCTTCCTTGGCCAATGCCAGAAGAGCCGAATCCCGCGGCGCCAAACAAAGTGTAACTAAGATATTTTCCGTTTGCATTCTTTTCAAAAGAATCTTTTCGTAACCCACCCGGTCTGGATTCCAAATCTGATCTTCGACGGCCAACACCCGTATTTTTTGGAAAAGACAGAAGGTGCGCCCGATCCCGCGTTCAAGCCGTCCCGTCCACAGCACATCGACAAAATCACCCGGCTGAAGGAGGCCGCCGACGGCTTGCTCCAACGACAAGCGGAGGGTCTGTGCCGTGTTCCCTTCCGGGATCACCCACGACAATCCTTCAGCCGATTCGACATCGCGGATCTTCGACCGTGTCAACTGTTCTCCTTTCAAGAGGCCCAACCCGGCTTGATAGCGGGGTTTATTCTTTTTGTCCAAGAGCTCTGTCCGTCCCAAAAAGGCCCGCGGTTGAATGAAAGCCGCAGGGACGCTCGTTTCCTCAACAAGCTCCGGAGTGATGAGCTTCCCGGCGGCGATATAACGCCGGGCCGTCATAACCGTGGCCATTTTAAACCGGGAATGCATCTTCTTTTCTGTATGATCCAAATACAACCAAATGACCGCACCCAACACGATCCCGCCGATTAACGAGGCCAACAACCGGACTTTTGGACTCATGGATTTCCCTCCTTTTGAACGACCGTCCTTTCCGAAAAAGCCACCTCCGGCAACCCCAGCCATTTTAAAAACGTGTCCTGATAACGCCCATGAACCTCGGTCATAGTGAGCTGGTAAAACCGCGAGGAGGGTGTCCCTAAAAACCGGCCCATGACGATATCGGCCGAGACAAGGGGAAAACGAGTCTGTCTTGATAAATAATCATTGACCTCGGATTGAATGACCCCTTCATCAACCAGCGCAAGGCCCTGCAGTGTCGTCCCCAAGCGGGCGACCGAATGCAAGCGGATCTTCAAAAGATAAAGGCGGGAGGAAGCGACCAAAGCTCCAATAAAAAAAGCGAAAATCCACATTCCCAAGACCAATTCAACCAAGGCACCTCCTTGAAGAGGACCGTTTTTCCTCACGGCAAACCCAAGTCAAACACACCGCCATCCAATCGGGCTCGATAATACGGATAACGAAAGGGATCCACCCGGCCATCGACAAGGGTCTCCGGCCACACCCTGGGAAAACCGCCATTCCCCAGGCTTTGAACAACGGGATGATTAAGATTGACATCTCCCACGACCCGCCCGCTTGCAAAAGCCTTCAGAATCCAGGGCCTCTCATCAAGGCCGCCACCTGTCAATAAGGGGACCGTTTGAGTCACTTCATGGACGCTTCTTTCCTGGGGTTCGCCTCCGCCATCCTCCAATGCCCACAACCGTCGATACCAGATGGACCGCATGATGCTCGTACGGCCACTCTCATCACAAATTTGAAGAGCTTCCGGCGATACGCCGAGAAACGACCCGTCTTCCTTGATTATATTGACGCTCTCCCGCATTTCGTCTTGGGCTTCAGCCACCACGCTGACGACGGACCGGATGCGCCCCTTGTAACCCGGCAGGGCGCGTTCCAGCGTGCGGGCCTGCTCTTCCAATGCGGGCCAATGAGCGGCGAGGACCGTTCCCCCCTCGTCATCCCCCCTTAAAAACAACGATTGAATGGATCCCCATCGTTCGGCTATTTTTGCCAGCCCATCGATCCGAATCCGTAATGACGATATCAAGGTGCTATCCGCCAGAGACTGCGCCCGTGCAAGACGGTAGTGCGCCCGCGCCACATTGAAGACCAAAAACGTCACCCCAAAGAGGAGGCCGCTGACGAACAGCATCATAATGAGGACCTGGCCTCTTTCCCGTTTCATTGATCCCAAAATCCGGCTTCCCATGACCGGGCTCCTAATACAACGGGGTTCTTGAGAAACCGGAGCCTCCCCTGGCGCCTCATTTCCAATTCGACAACAAACACAGACTTTACGCTTCGCAAAGGAGAGGAGCCCGAAAGGGTGGGAAGAGGCCGGATCAACAGCTGATAGGTGACACCGGCAAGCTCGGCCGCGCGCAACTTTTCATCAACGGCCCGCCGCATTTGTTCTTCGTCAAAAAGGGAAGAAAGCGTCAAGTCACGCGCGGTTTTCTGGCAAAATCTCTCCAATCGAAATTGCTCCAGGCTCAGGAGAGATAAATCCAGAACGCCCAAACACAATATTATAAGGAGGAGGAAGGCGAAAAGAAATTCGACCGTGGTGTTTCCGCGGCTCTTTCGATTCAAAACAGGTCCTTTTGAAGGGAATGCTTTTTGAGGAGATTTATTTGGAGAGGGTCTTGTTTACGTCGAAGGGAGTTAGATATTAGGTTTTTTGCGGCGGGATAGAAAGGGGGGAGCTTGGCTTTGACTTCTGGCGCCGGTCGTATCCCTGCTGCTGTTTCTCCATCCGCTGACGTCCCTCTTGATAGAGTTTCTCCGATTCCAGGCGAAGAGTCATCTCATCCGGCGCCGTCAGCTGCCCCATTAAATCGGCCAGTGATTTCAGGGCGTTTTCATATATTTCCACATGGCCTTGATCATGCCTCTCGATCTGAAAAGCGAAGGTATTCCATTCATCAATCGCCTCGGCTGAGGGCGTTTTTACCGTCACCCACTGAGGCAACGACACCGTCATGGTGGCCTGCAAAATAAAATCCTCCCACCGCATCCGACCCTCCGCTGCCATGGCGCGGCCCTCCCAGGACGACACCAAGACCGTTTTGGAAGGATCCCGCTTGTAACCCACACGAAAGCCTTTCCCACTCTCCAGGTCGGAGATCTCTTTCGACACTTCCTTGAGGTTGAGTCCACGAACCGGATAGGTCCTTCGCCGGACCGTGAAAAAGAGCCGTGCGTTTCCTTTTTGATCAGATAAATTTACCGGCTTTCCATCGAACGAAAAGAGTTGCGGTTGTATCGGAGCGACCGGGGGGGGCCCTGTTGGCGGTATCGCCTCTGTGGGGTTTATGGTTGGGGCCGGGGGCGAACCCGGAACCGTTTGAACCTGGATCTTTTTGACCCCCTCCTTTTTTGGCCGGAGTACCTCTTTAATTTTGTCTCTCGCGATCCGCAGAACCATATTGCCGCTCACGAAGATTTCAACCTCCTTATCATCCTCTTTGGTAATCGTCCCCCGAACGGTTTTACCCTCCTTCAACACGATTTCGTCGGCGATTGCGGACAAAAAGGAAAGGAGTGAAGACACGAAAAGGATGGTAACGAATAAAGAGATTTTTTTCATGAGATGTATTGGTTGGGATTATAGGTAAATTTCTTTACAAGGCCACTAGGCGAGTGAGAATGCGCAGCACCGATCTCGGATGGGGATCGATCAGCAATTCCGTTTGGATTTGCCGAGACAAGGCCAAAAATTCTTCTTGAAACTTTCCCAACTTCTTCAGGACGTCTTGGTTGCGCGTATAAACAATAAAAGAGGAAGCGTTCCTCGGACTAAAGGGCGAGGAATAAACCCCAAACCAATCCACAAGGACGGACAACTTCTCCGACCGTTCGTCATCCTTCTCGATGAGGAGATTGACGATCTCCGGCAGAAACTGCGGATTGGATAATCCCAAAAAGGTGAGGCAGCGCGTTTCCTCGTCCCCCACGCTATTGGCAAAAAGCCGCCACAAGCTCCCAAAGGGAGGATTGCGGACGATGCTCTGAGGCGCCCAGAAAGGGACCCAATTAACGCTCATCTTGCCATCATAGGCGCTGTTAAGATGGTAGACGCAGCCCTGGCCCCGTTTATAGGTGTCTTGGTCCACCTCCCGTAGCGATGTCCAGCCCACGGTTTTCAAATTCCCCGGGAAAATAACAAACATATTCCCCATCATCTGTTTCTGAAGATGCGTTAAAAACAGGATGTCAAAAAGATTCTGCGGGTTTGTGACACGCCACGTTTGATTCAAGTCGCGAAGGTCGTCGTCAATCGTCACTTCATAGGGCCACCACGGGAACGGGGTCTTATTGAGCGGGTTGGTCATCATCCAGATGACCATCGGTTGGTTGGGAAGACGAAACATTTGAAATGCCGGCGAACCCAAGTCTTCGATCTTGATCGCCGGATCGAAGGACCGCGTCTCGCCGCCCAAGTGAATGATATCAATACCCATCGGGATACCTCACCCTTCTATTGTAAAGAGGATGTCACACAAATGCCACGGGTATTGCCAAAAGTCACACTTAAAAAACGAACTGAATTCACGGCATGGAATGAGAGATAAATCAAACTATAAACTACTGGCTGTAATACTCGATGATGATGGGGGCTTGGTAATTCGACTGGGCCGCGGCGGACCCAAAATTGGCTTGGAGAAAAATGTAATCGGGGGGATACGAGGTAGAGAAACTGGGCCCTTGTAAATAGTGAATGCCATCGTAGATATGACCACTGAACGTTACCTGGTGAAGCAAAAGAGAGGAATCAAAATCCCCATCTCTGGCGAAAGCCGTTGTGGAGGTCACTCCCCCGCATCGCCCGTCCAAAACAAGAGAGGGGCTGGAATAATCTCTCATCATATTCCATTGGTAAAAGGCGGGGCTTCGAGGGCAAGCATCCATGTCCACCGAAAGTGGTCCCTGGATTTTCAAATCATTAATGCTCCAAGCCAGGGAAAGCTTCGTACTCGTCGTTGAATGTCCCACGATATATAGAAGCAGGCCGGCCGGGTCGGAGTCAATGTTATGGGGGTCTCCGGAGGTGGGATCCACATACCGTATGGGGTGTGATCCGTTTTGATTATCCGTGTAAATTTGGACCCCCCAAGGGTCCCAGGAGACGGGATTGGCCCGGAGGAGTATGTATTGATCGGCGCGTGTCCAGCCGGCGGGAGCCGAAACCGTCCAACCAATGGTGTTGGTCAGTTGGTCGTTCGATATATTTCGTAATTCAACAGAAATATCCGACACAGGCTTGAAAGGATTAAACTGATTATTGGCGAAGAGATACCATCCCATGGCACTGACCGCCGGATGCAGGGAATCCATGGTGAAACCGCCGAATCCCGTGCCGGCATTGGTGGCATAGGGAATGCCCTGGCTGGTCGGAGAGTTGGGCGAAACGGCCTTCTCAATTTCCTGCAAATAATATCTCCATGATAGCGTGCTCCCCGAAACCAAATAAGCCAGCGCCATCTGGCCGGTGCCTTCCAACCAAACGGCCACTTTATCCGGCGTCACGCTGGCGGGGGGGACAAAATCAAAACCAGTGACGTCCACCCCCGTCCTATCACACACGTGATGCGTTGAAAAATCCACTTCTGCCAAGGGGAGGAGCGACGAATATCCGGATAGGGCCAGGGGCGCCCAGGAATAGGCATCTAACGCCTTCCGAGGATCGGCATTTCCCCCAGGATCTGTCCCCACGTTGAATCGCCCCTCGGCCGCATTCCAGCCTTTGTTATTCGTTGTCAACCAGGTTAAAACGTTGTTGGCCGCTGTATCAAATTGGGTGTCACCGAAAATACGGGCGTAGGCTTTAAAGGCCGCGTAACAATCAAAATTGTGTTCGGTTGACTTACTGGTTTGGAGCACGTTGTTTACGTAACCGAACTGGACACCGCCATCTCCCGATTGCAGATTATTCTTGAGCCAGCTGGCAATGCCATTCATCATGGCATCATAGGTGGTCGAGCTCGTCACGCTCCGATAATGCTCCAGGGCCAGGAGCATCCAAGCATTGGGGCCGGCCAGGCGATCCGCATCCAGAATGACGCCGGGGGCCGTGACATCATACTCATCATGAAAACCGGCAAATCCCCCGCCGACGCCATATTTCGCCTTATAGACATTGAACACCGCCTGGGCTTTGTACAGATCTTTCCGATAGGTGAAATTCATGGCGGCGATGGCATTGTCATACGTCACGGATTGAGGCAAGGCATCATAAGAACGAACGAGTCCCGACGGCTCTTGCTTGACCACCAATCCTTGATAGACCTTGTTGACGTCGGGTTGACGGGGACTGTTCGTCATCCATTTCACATTGTCCACGTCAAATTGCTGATCGGGCGTGAGCCCCGCTTGATTCACCAGGGGGCCTATATAGAAGAATGTCTTGATTTGGCTGAAGTCCAGAAGAGGTTCCAGACGGGCGAAAAAATCCATGGATATAAATACTTTATTCCACGTGACCCCATCCAAGACAAGGCCCAACTCGCTCATGGTCACCTTCGATCGTTCCGTTCCTGCGGCGATATTATTGGACCGGATTCCGGCCGTCAGATCCTTGCTGGATCGAACATAAAATTGGAGATAGCCGTTATCGCTGGGGGAGTAGAAAGACATAAACTGAGGAAAATTCACCGATTCAACAAACCACAAACCGTAGGCATTGGTTTGACCCGGTGTATTAACCAGCGTGTAGGTCGAACGCATGAACTTGACACCTTCCGGCGCCGTTCCATCATTCGGTTCGGAGAGGCCAAAGGAGGTTTCCGGATTATGGGCGACGCCGACTCCTCCACCAGCTCCCGCATCAGAATAAA
Source organism: Candidatus Obscuribacterium magneticum (assembly GCA_020523905.1). Lineage (GTDB taxonomy): Bacteria > Elusimicrobiota > Elusimicrobia > F11 > F11 > Obscuribacterium > Obscuribacterium magneticum. The sequence goes on along the minus strand of JAJAPZ010000007.1, from coordinate 31,189 downwards.
CGTTAAACGTTTGCGTTGGGACATAGTCAATGATCGTCACATCACTGGTGGCCGACACTGCATTGGATGAAACGGTAATCATACTGTGACAGAGGGACACACCGCTGTTCAAAATGGCCGTCGGGCCTTTGGGGACGAGTGTGCCCAAGCACGCATTCCCCAAATTCCATATGGGACTTGACATGTCGACGGAGACGTTCGCGGCATCGACGGCAGAGGCGACAAACTGACGGGAGGCATTGGTGGGGATGGTCGTCGAAGAAGGGCTCACCGTCACAGACGCCACCGGACCGGGGATCCGCGTATCCCACCTTAAGTTATCGATATAAAAGGTTTGATCCGTCAAACCGGTGTCCCCCAAGGCAAACACGCTGAACAAAACCTTGATTCTCGAAAGATCGGCATAGGGGGGAGGCTTCGCAAACAGAGAAATGGGAATGACGACGGGACGCCACACATTATCGAACGCCACATAATTGCGCAACAACGTTTTGGACAGGGATCCTTCGGGAACGTTGCTGGAACGGACGCCCACCTCAAGTTTTGTGGCCAACGCCGGCGGACCTTTGAACCAGAATCGAATTGAACCGTCGTAATAATTAGACATGTCCACCGTCGTCGTGGAGGATCCGTCAAAGCCCCACTGGATAAACCACCCGGTCCAATTTGTCGAACCGGGCGTAATGGCGGGATGGACGATTGTCTTAAACCTTTTTAGGCCCTCCCGATTGTCGCTATTGATTTCGTCAAAGACCTCCACCTGTCTGGCATCCGCACTGTTTTCCATGAACAATTTGGAATCGGTATCGATGATCGCTCCGGGAATCGTCTCGCTTAAAAGCCCAAAGGTGCTGTCGAGATTGTTTGAGGTGATCGTGACACCGGCCGTTCGGTTAATGCCGCTATCCGAGGCGGTGATGTTTCCGCTGGCACCGGAGGCGGTCAAAACAATGGAGCGGCTTTTGCCCGTCGCACCAATCGTCCCCGCAATCGTCCCCGCGCTGGTAGCCGGAAATTGCGGATAAACGATGACCAGCTCGTTGGTGGTATTGCGCCCTTCCACCGTGAACTGCCGGTGACGGTTTGGGTTGACCTGCGTGCTCGTAGGATAGAAAAGAATGTTGGTGAGAGGTTTGGTCCAGCGCACATGATCTATGTACCATGTCCCCGCAGCTGCTGACGTAAACTTGAACGGAGCTCGAATATTTTGCATCTGAACGAGAGTGAGGCCGAATCCCCCCGTGCCTAGCGGAATAATAAATTCCCTCCACGTATTGCCTGTGCTCGCGATGGAAGATGAAACATTCACAGGTGACGCACCCGTCTGGTACTCAATTTCGATCGCCACGGCAGCGCTACTTTTTAACCAAAAACGGATACGATCATACGCCGAAAAGTCACGTAACACGACATTCCAATCATTCCATCCGACTGTGTTCAATAAATACCATCCACCACCGCCGGCACCAACAACATTTTGTTGAACTTTAATGCCTTCAGGAGCATCCGACGCGGCAAAATCTTGGTTGACGGTTATCGTGCCCCATTGTCCATAGGTGAATGTGGAAACATTAATCGGGCCCAGGTCTGTCGTGTATTCCATTGTCGCCACAGCAAATAATGATGCAGCCTGGAATATCCCGAAAAAGAATAGTCCTGGGATTTTTCGCGCGATTCTATTCATAAATCTTCGATTTATTTCGCCACGGCGATGACGCCGCTGACGCGTTCTCCTTCGACCGTATATTGATAAATATAAACGCCGCTCTCCACGATTTTCCCGGATTCATCCCGGCCATCCCATTCCGAGGTCTCATTGCTCATCATCGTCCGGACGCGATGGCCGGAAACATCAAAAATATCAACCTTAATGTTGTCAAACAAATCGTTGAAAAAGAATTGGGCGGTGTCGTTCATGCCGTCTCCATTCGGCGTAATGATTTTCTCAGCCGGCCGGCGTTCGGGAGGCGTGGCCCCCGCCGCGGCCACGACTGCATACAAGCCGGCTTTGCTGATGCGGACGCTCACCAAATTCGTGTTGGGATCCGCCTTCCCGCCGACGAGGCGCCACTTGAAACCGTCCCACCAGGCAATTGACGCCAAGCCTTCCGTAATCTCCGTGCCGTCGAACAATCCCCGCTGCCCCTCCGGGAACATAAAATCGGGGTACAAAAGGGAGAGGTTCATATACCCCCGAAACGTCGGGCCGAGATCAAGATGGTAAACCGCAAAAGGCCCTACGTAGGCGTTCGGCGACGGGACCTGCGGATCCGTTGCGGCCAGTTCATCCAAATTGACCGTCGTCAGTGTGGGTAATAGTCCCGCTGGGATATCGAGGGCCGTCATCCCGACATTGGGATTCCCGTTATTCACCACGACGCGGCCTCCTTGAGGGCCGAGCACCTCACTGGCCGCGGCTGTAATACCCACATTGACGTAAGCCCGGGTGCTTGTGACGGCCTCAACCGGATACCAGGTTTCGGTGACCGACTCCCAACCAAACCCATAATCCTTAAGCCTTTCTGCCCTTATCTTGTAAAGGAATTGTCCTGTGGTAATAGAACTGGCGGGAACCTGGAAGGCAAAGGCGAGGGGGTCCGGGCCAATCACGGGAGGAAGCTCACTTAAAGGGATGCTGGACTCCTCCTCTCCCGGCCCGACCATCTTGAAGGACACCGTCACCCGAATCTGATCCCCCGCCGCCGCCGGCCGTTTCGAAGCCGCGGTAATCCGGGAAGGGAACGCGATGCGGATATTCCGGGGATTGGTGCCGGCTTCCCCTTGAATAATCGCCAGGTGAGTGACCGGGGATATTCGACGCAAAACCGTGTGCAGAAGGACGACCGGCTTAGGGATTTCTCGAATAAAGACCTCCGCGGTCAGGGTCTCGGTGTGGACGCTGGTGAAAGCAAACAAAAAGGCCCGCACCAGCCCTCCCGCGCACAAAAGAAAGAGGGCCAGTCCAACCGCCCACACCAAACTTCGATGAAGCCGTCGACTCCGCATCATAAGCGACGATGGTTTACTTCACCACCACTTTCTCCTTTCCTTCCAATTTGAACGTCTTTTTGTCCGTCGAAATTTCCATATAACGGATCTCATCTGTAAAAGAAGCATCCACAATATAAAGGCCGGGGTTTAACACGGCATCCTTCGCTTCGCCCATCAGCGCTTTATCCCGACCGGGGTAAATGGGACGGCCCGGCGGTATTTGCACCATCACCACGGGAACATCTGATTCGTTGCAGACTCTCACAAAGCCCCGAAGCCTCAAATGCACATTGCCCGTGTTTTTCATGAGGACGGCAACTCTTAGGGAACCATCGGAAGGGATGATCTCAATGGAATCAACGGTTCCGCTGAATTTCTCCGTTCCCTTGACCGCCACATAGATCGCCACGCTGATCTGCAAATTAACCGTCTGCACGACGGGGCCTTCCGTCAGGAAAGTGGCCATCCCCACCAGTTCACCGACGGCATTTTTGGGGGCCAGGGCTGTGTAGGTCAGGGTCTTCGTCTGGCCGGGTTTAAGCACAAAAGGAGTCTTGACGACCTTTAACCAATCGGCGACCTTAATGCTTTCGTTGGCCGGCAAGACAAACCAGTTCTTGACATCCGGAGAGACTTTACATTCGTTCGGCTCCGTGTTGGTCAGTGTCACCTGTACTTTTGCCTTCTGGCCGGGCGCCACGGTAATCACCTGGTAGCCCGGCGTGACTTGAATCGCGAAGATTGCCAGCGGACGAACGCCCGCCATGCTGAGCCCGCAAAGCAGCCAAAATCTCAAGCTCCGCATTCGTTTCATGTCTCCTCCTCGGCGCCGGGTTGGGAGGCAAGGCAAGAGAGGGGGAGAAGCCGGGAGGGCTCCTCCCGCCTCTCGTTGCCCCTAAAAAAACTCCCAAACAGACGTCTGTTCAGCGATCAGTTACTCAGTGAAGGACTCAACAGTGACCGTGTTTGTCCGATACGTGGCTCCCGCCAAGGCCGTGTTGAAGCTGGCCTGGAGATAGATCCACGCTCGGCCGGTATTGGGCCCCGTGAATTCAGTCGGAGCCTGGCCGTAGTGGACACCATTGCTGTCGGCGATGGTGGAACCTGCTTCGCCATCCACAAACGCATCTTCACCGGTACCGGGATCGGGCCAAGTACCGTTGCCGTTGAAGTCAATGGCCGGTGTTTGCTTGTCACGCATAAACACCCATTGGAACCTGTTGTTATAACCCGAGATCGGACCTGACGTCGGATCCGAAGCCCCGAGGCCATTCACAGGATCACTCAACTCCACAACCTTGGTGCTCGTCTTGATCGTCCAAGCCATGGACAACGTCCGAGACGAGGTCGCCAAACCGCTACTCCATAGCAACCCGGCCGGATTTGAATCCAGGTTGTGGTTCGCTATGTCATTGGGATTTGGATCTGTCGTCGGATCAAAAAACCGGGGATAGAGTGTAGTCCCACCCGCCGATTTATTGTTTGTGTAGAGTTGGATGCCACCCGCCCCATTCGTAACCGAATAATCGAGCATGATGGTCGTCGATGAGACTTTCCATCCCGTCCCCGCATTAACAGCACCCCAGTCGATGATGGTCTTGGGTGTCGTCGTTGACGTGAGGACACGAAGCGCCAACGAAAAGCTGACCGTCGGCGATCCTCCAACAGACACGACCGCTGACGACACAGCCGTCTGTAAGCTCGTGAAGGCCGCCGATGCCGGCGCAGTTATGAGTCCCACCGCGCAGACAAGGGCAGCCAACACAATGACTCTTGTTTTCTTCATTGTCGTACTCCTTTAGGGATTTCTCCCCGTTTAATTTTGCATGATTCATCACGTTGTGACCGGAAAGCACCCCAGCTAAGTTCAGCGATGTGACCCCGAGCTGGCGCGTTTTCCGGCCAGCGAGGCACTTCACTCCTAATCGAGCTGTTTAGAGAGGACAGCCGAGGGGAGTGTCCGTTCATTAACCATGGTGCTTCATGCATGTTTTTTAGCCCTCCTTTGTCAGACTAAAAATTCGTTGTGATGGACACCCGGTGGGTTCCATCCGTCCCTTCCACGTTAAACGGCCACTGAATGGAATAGTCCAATCCAACCGTGACCTGACGAGAAAGACGAAATCGGTATCCGATGCCGCCCGCCAACTGATCGGCGTTTCCACCGAGGCGAAGAGCCAGGGTATCCCCGGCCACCCATCCTTCCCACGCCGCCGAGACAAGCGTCCGCCCCCGCCGGCGGGATACATCGATCGCGGGATTGAAATACCGGAAACGCCGGTCCTCGTAAGCCAGGCCGAAGCTATAGCGCGCCGGCACGCGGTCGGTGGAGGCCAACCCGATATCGGGTTCCGTCACATTTTGGGCGGCCATCCCGATTTTCAATCCCGGTAAAAGCGAGAATCGTGGCTGGGCGATCAGTCCCACATCGAAAGTGAAAGCTGTCGAGTCCCGCCCGTTCTGAAACACAGCGTCTTGATCGGTCCGGACGTCCGTGGAAAAGGACCGCCGCAAAAGCTTCACATTGGCGCCGTAGGATAGAATGGGTCTGACTGACAATTGATCGAATTGGTAGGAATCCGCAACAGTGAGTGAAAAGGTGTCCTCGCGATAAAGGTTGGTGGCGGTAAAATTGGTCCAGCTGAAACCATAACTCCCGAACCGTTTTTCCGCAATTTGCGGGACGTAGCTGAAAAATCCAAGTCCCAAACGGGAGGTGTCGTTATCGCCGGCGTAGAGTTTTAGGCCCGAATACAGGCGGGCGTACATGAGGGTAATTTCGTTGTTCGTCGTGAGGCTGATGCCGGCGGGATTGTAAACGGGGGCATTTGCATCATCGGCCAGGGCGGTGAAAGCGCCGGCCAGACTGGCGGGCCGGGCGCCCCAAAGGTTTTCCTGAAAAGCCGCCCGGGAAAGGCCAGGCCAGAAGAGAAGCATCGCTCCGAAAAGACAAAGCGATTTCAAGCCGTTGGATTGGGAGACGTATCTATGTTCGACACCGCTTTCCCGAGCCATATCCTGCTCCCTTAAACAACTTCGACATTGGGACATTCCATCCCAATCCAATCCTACTTAAAGCCGTCTTAAGAACGCATTAAGAAACTGTTAACAAGTTGTAAATTTTCACTGAAAAAACGCACTCATTTGATATTTGACTTCGCGGGAGGAGCACATCGAACGAAGAGAGGCCACGAAACCAATAACTTACCTTATATTCTTCTACTAAAATCATCGTCGAAAATGCAAGTCAGGATTATGTAAGAAAACGGTAAAGAGGGTCGGAATTCTAAACTTTCAACGTCTTCAAAAGTTCCCGGGCGCGGGGAATTTTTGGATTTGTACGAAGAGCTTTTACAAGCTGCCTTTTTGCCGATTTTATCCTTCCCATCGTCAGATAGACATCCGCCAAATTCAGTGCCGCCTCGGCATCATGGCTGACATCATAGACGAAGAGGGTATAGCCGAGAAACGCGATGGGTTTCCTTTGGTCCAGCCATTGGTATGCCGCCCGCGTACTCGGGTCATGCCGGAGCCGGGCACTGACAACGAGAAATTCCTTTTTCGCGTCGATTGGATGAACGATCTCGGCCCGAAAAGCATTGGCGATGGCCGCAGATAACACATCCTGGTACTCTATCCCCCAAGCCCCGGGATCATTCGAGCCCCAGTACCCCATGAGGACCGTTGGAGAACCCTCTCGTCTCAGATAGGTGGCCAGGGCCGGCAAATCCTGACCCCAATCCTGATTGGACCCTTCCAGCCATTTATGCCCCTCCCGTGGGCCCCCGATCAACTCGTTAAAATAAGCCATGTGATGGGGGTGCACCAAGATGGTTTCCGTCATCAACCATCCCATTAAAATAACAGTGGCTATTCGCTCCCTTTTCTTGAGGAGAGAAAGGCTTCCCCCCACCAGAATGGCGAGGAAGGGCGTCGCCGGCAGAAGATAGCGCACGCCAAAACAATTACGGCTCATGAGGCTCGCCCCCCAAATGCAGAGGAGGGGGAGAAAAGCAAAAAGAAAACGCTCGTCTTTCCTGTGCTTTTTCAGATGGACGCCTATGGCAAATCCCCACAAAAGCAACAAGGGCAAGGGGGTTTTTATGATCAGCGCAATGGGGTAGTAATACCAAGAGGCAAATCCCGAAATCGGCCCCAGCAAATACCCCGTCACCGGACGGGACGTTTGCAGAAAAAACTGGGCTCTTAAGGACTCCATTAAAAGGGAGCCATTAAATCGGTAACCAGCAAAAATCACAACGCCGGCCACAAGGAAAATAAGGGCCATCGCGCCGAGGCCTTGGCTCCCTTTCCTTCGCCGCAACAATCGACAATTGAACCCATAGAGAAGGAGAATGACCGGTATCAACAAAAGTCCCGAGGATTTCATGAGCACCGTCAAGCCCATCAAGACCCCGCACCCGACGCCCGCCCCGCGCTTCCCTTGAGTCCACCCGTAAAAAGCCATCACGGTAAAAAAGAAGAAGGCGGTGACAAAGATATCATTCATGGCCAATGAGCCGTTGCCCAAAACCAAAGGATCCAAAGAAAAAACGCCCAACACCAAAAGGCCGGAAAGGAATCTCCCCCCTTTCCAGCCGACCACAAACAGGACACCCCCCAACAGAAGTGTCACCAGAATCGACGGAAGGCGGCTTAAAAATAGGAGGCGGGGCGCGGGCGTGGGGCTTTGAAAAAACAGTTGATAGCCGGCCCGCCATTCATCGGTTCCGTCGGGCTGAAGATCCTGCGGGATCTTCAGTTTTTGGGTGAGAAGCGGCAGCGCAGAAATATATTTCTGGAGAGGCGGGTGGATGATGTTCCAATGAAGGTTCCCGGTGGTCCAATAAAGGACGCCGACCGCGGAATAGATCACCTCATCGAACACCAACGACTTTTGCCGGGCGGTCGAAACGAGCAGGCCCGCGAAAAGGAGAATCAACCCCGCCACGATGACAAGTCGAATAGCTTTCTGCATGGACAGTTGGGTTGGGTCAAACAATCATCCCATTTTTTAACGGGCGGGGGAGCCCCGGAAGACTTATTTTTCGCTGACGACGCGGTGAAAGGCGATATCGCCGCGATTGTTGCGCTTGGCCCAGTACATGGCTTTGTCGGCGAACTCAATAAGATCGCGGGCGTTGGCGGCATCGGAGGGGTAAAGCGCGGCCCCCATGGTGACGGTCACTTTGATGGGGTCTCCGCTGGGCGCACGCAACGTGCACGTCTTCAAGGCACTGAGGAGGCGGGCCGCCATGAGCCAGGCTTCCTGCTCGGTGATCTCGGGAAGAAGAAGGATAAACTCGTCCCCTCCGTAGCGCGACGCCAGGTCGATCCGTCGTATGTTGCTTCGTATCGTATGGGCCAGAAATTCCAGGACTTTATCCCCCAGGGGATGTCCGTAGGTGTCGTTGAACTTTTTAAAATTATCCACATCCATCATGATCAAGGCCACGCTGTAGGAATACCGGTCGGCCCGGTCCATTTCTTCTTTCAACCGCTGCTGGAAATAGCGGTACACGTAGAGCTTGGTGAGCCCGTCGGTGATGGCCTGCTGCTCGATGTCTTCGAAGAGTTTGGCGTTGGCGATGGCCATGCCGATCTGCCCGGCCAGGGTTTTTAGCACGGACTGCTGTTCCCCATCGATCTCCTGTTGACTTAAGAGATTGTCCACCGACATGCACCCGACCACCTGCCCGCGAATGACAATCGGCACATAAACCACCCGCGGGCCCGCCGCATCCACTTGAACGTCGCTTCGCCCCGCCAGAATCACATCGACCAGGGGATTGACGCCGGACTTGATGGGATACGATTCCGATTCGATGTTGAGACAGCGCCCCGGAATCTGCAAGCCGACGATCCCTGCCAACACATCCCGTCCCGGATGGATGAGATAAAAACGGATGCGATCGAACCCTAAGTGGACCACCAGACTCCGGCACACCGCCTCCAGCATCTCCTTCAGCCGCGGTGTTTCCATGACGGCCGTGGCCACCTCCGCACCGGCTTGAAAATACTCTTCTTTTTTCCGATGCGTCTGTTCGTGGAAAACCTCCTGCAATTTCGTCGATAAAATATTGGAGACGTCCTCCAGAAGTGGATATTCCCGAATCGCGGACCGCCGTTGCGCTCGCAGGGGCGGGAGCTTCTCCAAAACACGCCCCCGCGGGATGGGACGCTTCCGAGTTAAACGAAGGGCGCCGATCAATGTCCCTTTCGACGTCAGCGGCAAATAGACCAACCAGGGCGTCCCTTTGGAAACAATGACGGGTCTGAGCTCCTGGATCAGCATGTGGAGCTGGCTCGAGGCATTGACGAGAATTTCCTCCTCGCCTTCCATCAGGGTGTCGTCCTGAAACACGTACTGCATCGTCAGGGCTTGCCGGGAATCGTCCCACCAAAAAAGGGCGGCGTTTTCCAACCGCAACCGCCGGGAGAGATAACCCAGTCCCAACTCAAGGGATTCCTCCAACCCCACCGCACGGGACAATTCCCCCAAAAACTCCCGGAGCAGCTCTTCGTAAATGATGAGGGCGCGTAAAGCGATCACGACGAAACCCCCGATCCGCTGTCTCCATAACGGTGCAACGAGAGGACGGTGTTGATATCGTCATTGGCCTTGATCATCTCATCGTAGAGTTTTTTGTGGTTGTAGGTTCCCGCCCGGATGAAGGCCAGAATACGGCGGGACATCTTTGTGATAATCTGCTCCACCGATCCCAGGGGAATGAGGCGCGGCAGCCGCCGGGCGTGCCCCAAGGAATCCCAGAAGACCTTTTTGGCTTCGGGAGCTTTCTCAAACAACTTCTCCATGCTGGCCACGCGGGCGGTCAAGGTGCCGGTCGAGCGCGCATGGTCCAATTGCCGAGAGGGCTCGGTCAAAAAGTGAATGAGTTCCAAGGCCATCTCTTTCTGCGGGGACACCGCGGCAACGGCCAAATTGCTCCCACCCAGAAAAGTGTAGCGCCCCTGAGGGCCCGACGGAAACATGGCGACGGAAAAATGGTCCGTCACCTCGCGCGACCTGAAGGGGTAATCCGGATTGAGGAATGTCTCAATCGGCCACGTCCCCGAAAACTGCATAGCGGTATTGCCGGTGAAAAAATTGCCGGATGGCACGTCGGTGGAGGGGATGGGCATGCAGCCCTGATGAATAAGGTCAAAATAAAATTCACAGCCGCGCATCGTGGCGGGGCTATTCAAGTTGCCCCGTTGCAGATCATCGGAACAAAAATCCCCGCCGGCCTCCCAGATGAAAGGGGCCAAATCATGCATGAGAACACCCACTTTCTGTCCCGGGATGGCCAGAGGTGCCACCACCCTGGACACCGGCCCTCCCCGGCTTAAATATTTTCGCACCTCCACACACGCCTGGTGAAACCCCACCCAATCGTTGATCAAACCAGGCCCGACCCCGATCGCATCAAAAATATCCCGCCGGTAATAGAGGACCCTGATGTCAATAAACCAGGGGACGCAAAAAAGTTCTTTCCCGGATTCACTCTGAGCCCCGGGATCCCATATGTAGGCAGATGTTTTATCGTCATGCGGCAATACTTTTTCGTATGGAATTTTTTCCAAGGCGCCCAGATAGGCCAGGGTGGCTACCCATGTCGTCCCGACCTGAATGACATCCGGCAACGATCCCATGTATCGGCCCTTCACGACCTCCATCAGCCGGTTCCAGGCCAGGCTCCACGGGTGAATGGTGAGATGAATCGTCACGTCCGGCCACCGCCGCTCAAATTCATCAAGGTATTTCTGGAGAATGCCTCTTGTCGCAAATCCGGCGTTCGGCATAATCCAGAAGTTCAAGGTCTTTTTGCCCGATTTTTTACCAATCTTTAATAGCATTCAAAAACCAATAATAATGAAATTAAAGCGCTTGAATAAGTATAGCATCCCCCGTTTTTTTTACAATTCATGCTTCATTTTTGCCATCGGACCGCATCAACGTCAAAGGTCAACGAACTGACTAACGGGTCTATTTTGATTCCAAACGGAACTTTGATGAAACTCGTATCAATTGCGAATTCTGAAATGGGAATGGAGACCTCCTGCCAATCATCCGAAACGGTATTGAGAAAGTTGTGACTCGACGCCAACACGACGGTCCCCGTTGAACCGGCAATGTTATTTATAAAAATATTGACCCCATCGGTTGTCAACTGACGGCTGAGCCGAATGGAAAATTCCAAACTCCCGCTCGAAAATTCTTGAAGATTCTTGCTCTTGCCAAGGGCAACCTTATCCAATGTCACGCCCCAAAAAGCCCCTGAGATTGAGGGGACCGCCCTCTGGTATTTCACGCCCTGCGGCGTATAGCCCGACGTCATTTCGGTGACGGTTATATTCCCGGAAAAGAGAAAAATATCGCTGTCGATATCCGCTCCCGTCGGTAAAAGATCGGTGTAGACATCAAAGGTGTTGCTGTTCGGTTGATACGTGACGACCGCCACCTGAGCGTTCGCCTGGGTCCCTTCAAAGGTGGCGGTAATCACCGCGTCCCCCAGTTCCGTGGGCTGAAAGATGACGGGATTTCCGATATGAGAACTCAAAAAATCCATGGCGGGCGGGGAAACGGACCAGGTCGGACTGACATTGAAATTCCCGGCGGCGGACACGGCGCGCGCGGTGAAGGTCTGGGACCCTTCTTTAACAACCGCCACCGCCGGCGGATCAATGGCCAGCGTATAGGTATTCTCACTCAATCGATCCTTTTTATGACATCCGAAGAAAAGCAAAAAAACAACGCAAATCCCGTATGTTAAATAACGTTCGTGGGCCGTCAAAATCTCCTCCTCCACATCACCCCGGCACCCTCCGAATCAACCGCCAACTGAATGTTTGAACCGGACCAGAGCGGCGAATACCCGTGTTGATAGGCGTCGACGATCGAGACACCCCAGAGAAGGGCGGCGGCGCCGCCTAAAATAAAAGATTGGGTCCTTCTGTTTTCGTAATCTTCGAAAAGGGAATTATTCTTCTGTCCCTGGTCCTGGTAATCCGCATATTTCTGTCGAGCGTCATGATACGTGGTGATACTGCCCGCCAGAGCCGCCGAAAAGGTCACAAAAAACAGGGTTCCCTTCCCGGGTTGTTGATTGAAGATCTGCCCCCAACCGGGGACAAGCGCCGATCGCAAAGACGCATGGCCGGGCCCGTGTTGATGAAGTTCAACGACCAGGTAATTGATGTTGGCTGCCTCCCCCTTGCGGCCAAGCACACGGTCAAATAGGGAGGCGGTCGCTTCTCCCATGGGCGAAAGGCTGGGGACAGCGTCTCCATAGGGGGCCTCCCCTGTCTCGCCGGCCCTCACATGTCCGCCCGCCAAACACAAGGCCAAGACGCACAGTATCGCAAACAATCGTCTAGAGCTCATATCGAAGATAATCCACATAAACGATACCGCCGTTGCCGGGATTGGTCGTGCGCGGGGGCTGGTCATATTGGAAAGAAATGGTGACAAACACTTTCACGTTGGCAAAATCAGCCGCCGGAACAGGCAAGGTGACTTCTTGCCAACTTGAACCCAAACTTAATAATTCGGTTCGCGCAGGTGTCGTCAAACCGGTGCCATCGCTCGGTCCTTCGATGCGTAAACGTGTGGCCGTGGAAAGACTTCCCCGAACATACAATTTCAGATTTAAATAGCCGGGCCCCGAAAGGTTCTTGCCGGGGACAAAATCCAATTGACTGGCGCTCGAGCTGACGATTAAAGAGAAGCCGGCATACAAATGCTGCGGGGTGGTGGAATTCATCACATCGGCGCCATTCCAAGAATAGCTGATATTGGCAAATCCCTGAGGGGCCGCCCCTTGATCGAGAAAATTGATATTTTGATTTTCACCGCCCGGGATGAACATCATTCCGCCTCCCGTCTTCAGCTCATCATCATAGATGACATAAACGCCGCTGGAATTGGGGACGGCCCCGTCCGGCAAGGGATCCGACAATCGTTCAATCGGATTGCGCCGACAGCCGCTGACGCTAAGGGCAGCGGTCATTGAAAATAACAGAAGTAAAAACGGAGTGATTGGAATCCGCCTCATGGAGATTTTTCAGGGGTTGTTGGTGTGGCCGCCGGCGACGGGGCCTCCCCTTCAAAAACGATTTCATCAAAATAAAACACGGCTCCGCGGGGATTGTCCGCCCGACGGACCACAAAGGCGAATCCGGCAATAATATGCCGCAGATCCTTCCCGGATAAATCGATGGCGTATTGATCCCAATCCGTAGACAATTCCAAGGGCCCCAGGGAGGCCATGTCGGAATCCGGATAGGGGCCGCCCGCGATCCCGCCCAATTTCACTTCGGTGATGATTTCGCCTCCCTTCTCCCCGCGAACCCAAAAGGTAAGCCGTTTGGCCTGGCTCAGATCATACCCGGCGCCTTTGACCGTGCCCCAATTGTTGGGGGGCGTAAGCCAAAAGATGCCCGCCCACCCCTCAGATCCCTTCGGAAAATAGGTGATTTTAAGAGCCGTGCGCCCGGGCTTTCCCGACGCCAAGGGGGCGGACTCATAGATCGGCGATACACTGAGGGCCGAGGCATCGCCGATGTAGCCGCTGGGAACATAGGCGGTGGCCCCCTTCATCTCATCTCCATAGATAACAAAAGGCAGAATGGCTTTTCGGGCAGGGATTTCGATGGGTTCCCCCCGCGAGAGCGAATACCGCTGGTAACGTTTGGTGGGCTGGGGCTTTTGTGCTTTGGAAAAACCTGGAGAGGTGAACAGGAGCAATCCCAAAACCAACGGAAAGATTTTACTTCTCGTCCTCATAGCACACCCCTCACGCTGCTACCGTCATCGAAACCCTCTCTCCCCTCTTTTGAAGGGGAGAGAGGGCGGTCAACAAAAAAACGTCTCGGTGCGATTATTTTTCGTATCGAATTTCGTCGATATAGACCGTAAAGCCCTCCGGATTGGCATCTGCATTGGACGCAAACCCAAAGCCTCCAACGATGTGGCTCAGATCAAGGCCCGTCAAAGGAATCTCAAACTTCTGCCACTCCTTGGTCAGTTTCACGGGACTAATGGACGCCTCATCCGAATCGCCCTCTTCCGTCTGGCCGGTAATGCCACCCATAAAAAACTTATCGACCACTTCATCGCCCTTTTCGCCTTTGGCCCAGAAGGTCAGCTTGTTGTAACCGGTGAGATCATAGCCCCCCTTCTTGTCGCCCCAATTGTTCTGCGGATACTGCCAGTAGACGCCTCCCCATCCAGCCCCTTGCTTTCGCTCGGCGGTGTAGATGACCCGGATGCAGGTTTTATCCTCCGCAAGCACGTCGGGCGCCTTGGCTTTCGAGGCGGCTTTCCCTTCTTTCAGCTTCGGCTTTCCCACGCCCTTACTCCACCGTTGATCCATTCTCAGATCCCCGTAATCGCCCATCCACCCGGAGGGAATGTAATGGTTCAACCGCGACCCCCCTTCGGTGTAAACATAAAACACGTCTCCTTCCGAGACGGATTTCTTTTTGGCTGGCGTGGCGGCCCAACTCACCGACCCCACCACCAATCCAACGCTCACAGCCAGTGCTGTAACAACGAAATGCTGACGCATGTTTTTCCTCCTCGTGTTAATAACTTCCATTCTTCCTTCAAGAAAGCCAGCTATTCTTCTTGAAATTTGAAATCAAAACCAAAACGATGGGACAGCATCGTTCGGATTTCTTCATACGAACCCAGATCCGGGGCCACAAACATCCCATCGTCTTCCCGAGCAGCGAGGTAACTCACATCCCAGGTGGTATTGACGGTAATGCTATAACTTACTCCGATTCCCCACAATCGATCGAAAACATACCCCCAAAAGGGGTGAATGTTCATTTCCGGTCCCCACAGGCCGGTTCCGTAATGGCCCCAGAGGGCGACGGGCCAGCGCTCCAGGCGTCCTTCCAAGGAGTAATACTCCGTGATGGGCTTACTCCGGCTCGGATCGTGTGAATAGGCAAGCCCTGAGGCGGCTGGCGCCTGACCTCCAGCCAAGCCCAGCACCCACCGCCCGACATCCAGTTTCCCAAAACCCATGACTCGGCATTCATAGAGAGGTTTTGCCGTCGGCCAGGCCCCGGTATGCCCCGCGGGTTCCCAAACCACATCCCCGTTCTCATCATAATAATTCTGGCGGTCGGTGGCGGTGCGGTAATCCCGCATCCGGCCTTGAAGGACGGCGGTCAAAGGAGACGTTTCCTCCGGATTGACGTTCCATCCCTCAATCTCATGCGGGTCGTAGAGAAACATCCGTGATCCCGGTGTGGGGTCAATCCAAACAGTGGCCGTTAAAAAAACCGCTTCCCGGTTGGACCCATCGACGACAAAAGGGGACTCCGGGCCCCGCGGATTGGCCGCGATGGCTCCCATGTTTTGCGGCGTCCCTTCATAAAGAAGGGGGATGGGTCCTTCAACGGGACGCCGATACGTATACTGCAAATCAAAGCTTACCTCCGGGCTTAAAGTCGCTCCCAGGGATGCATCCGCCTGTTGACGGTTTCCGGCCAGAATCCCCAAGTGTGTGAGATCGACCGATGTCGTCCACAATTTATCAAAGAGGACCGGTCGCAACTCCATTCGGACGCGCCCCCCGAGTCCATCTTCTTTCAAGGCGGTCTTCTGGGAAAGGGAATGTGACGATCCCAAGAGGCCGCTCCCGGCACTCACTTTCCGATCAACGGTGTAGTTCTTTCCCGCGAGATAAGGTTGATAAAGGACGCCGATCTCAAGGCGATGCCCCGCTTCAAAGGGAACCGCCCATGCCAACGCTCCGGCCTGGCGCCGCTTCGAAAAATCATCATAAACCTGGAAGGGAATCCCTTCGTCTTTGTAGACGAAGGTAAGTTTTGTAAATCCGATCGGCACCCGCCACCGGCCATAACCCGACGTGCCGTATCCCCATGCCAACTCTTTTCCATAGGCCAACGAAGCATCCGTTCCCAAAAGGTTGGCGCCCGCCTCCAATCCCCGGGGAACATTCCGATGACTGATATTTAAAAAGGTGTCCTGCTGCCAGCGGGAAGGGTACACCCCGAAATAACCGGAGGACCCCATGTAACTGTTGTCGGGAAAGGATTCGGGATAAAGCCCGAAGAAATCGCCGCGGCCCTTCCAGTCCCCATGTCCCACCCCTGAAAATCCATGCACGAACCAATGAGGCCGATCGAGGCGAGCCTCGGCCTGGCGCAAAAAGACATGATTGTCCTGCCGGTCCTCATAATGATTGATGTTTAAAGGACGCCAATACCGATCGGCGTAATTTCCCTGCGCTTCAAAGAAAGCACGTCCCGTCACCGAGGGGGAGAACCGGGCGGAAAAATCCGTCTTCAAATACTGGCCCCAATTCGTTTCCCACGGTCGTTTTTCGCTTCCCCCCGGACTGAAGGATTTGCCCAGCCCGCTGTCCTCGACGGACCAGCCGGGCTGCAACTGGTGGAGAACAGCTTCCAGACCCGCTTCATTGGCCATCCGGAAGGTTCCGGGCGTCAAATCGGTCGGCACAAACGCGTGCGATAAGGAAGCCAGCCCCCATAAGAAAAAGGCCATCATCCATCGCCCGCATCTTCTCGCACTCATCTTCCTCGGCTCCTTCCTACTCACGGTTTGACAGGTGGCGTTCATAGGCCTTTCGACCGGCCTTCCAGGGCCCGTTCCGAAACTTATAATAAACCAAGCGTGGCTGCCTCATAAAGGGCGTGTGCCGCCCCGACCCCTGGGAAAGGACTCCCATCCACTCCTCGTGAAAATGCCCGTCGGGAAAAGGTCCGTTTGATTGATGCTCTTTGTCCTGAATCCACGCCTCATATTGGGGCCCGGATTTCCACCATTCATCCACCCACTCAAAAATGACGCCCCCCAAGCAGAGGCCGGTTCCCTTGCCGGCGATATGATCCGCGAGATCCTCCCAATTGGCGAGAAGATAATCCGCCTGTTCTTTCTCGCCTTGAATCAAGCCCTTTCGGCAGTGATACGCCGGGCAACCGAACTCCCCGATGAGAACCGGCTTTTTCCATACCTCTTTTATCGACGACCAAAAACTCGTTCCCATCCCCTCACTTCCCCGGTACACATTCACCGAAAGGACATCCACATCCGGGCACGACTGCGCTATTAAATCCAGATTTTCCAGATCGCCATTGGACAAGGCCACGGGATGATCCGGATCCAAGGCATGCACCATCCGAGCGATATCGTTGGCAAATTTATAAAAAGCCAATGGATTTTTTACGGCATTATTTCCATAGCCATAATTGTTTTCGTTCCCCAAGACCCACAGGAGCACATACGGTTCCATTTTGTGCATCTTGACCATGCGACGAACGCTCTCCCGCATCTTCTCCTGTTGATCCATGTTGCCATAATCCGTCCCCGCTTCCCAGGCGGCCCCGGAACCAATGGCATAAGCCCCCAACAAATCGCCCATTAAAAAGGTGATGCCGTACTTGTTATACATGTCTCTCAGTAAAACCTTGTTATCGCCGTGATGATAAAGACGCACGGTGTTGACCCCCATCTCCTTCATCAAGGTGAAATCGCCGACGTTTTTCTCGTTCCTATCCTTTTGGTTGTTCCGATTGACATCCAACCACGCCTCGTGAGGCCCGTCCACAAGACTGTTGTTGTTTAGATCCAAAAACATCCAGTCGACATAAGGTTTGTACCCATCCAAATCCGGGCTCCGTCCGACCGGCGTCGGGGAATAGCACATCCCGCGGATCACAAACGGTTCTCCATCGACGATAAGCTGCCAATGGCCGCTCGTCCCCTGCACAAGCCGAACGTTCCCCTGTCCGATCATCCTCTGTGCCGGACCTATTTCAACGGCCTTCTCTTCCACTTTCGCCCCCGGCACCCACCGGCCCGGGTCCACCCGGAAGACATCATTGGTCCCTTTCCGGTCAAAACCATTTTCTACGGTGATCGAGGCCCCCTCCAAATGAACGGGCCACTGCGGATGCTCCTCCAACAACCGATTGACCGCATCCAGCGCGGAGACGCCCACATACCAGGGCCTCCCCTCCAGCCAACACACTTCCTTCGGAAAATGCACGACAATGGCATAATAAGCTTTCAAAGCGTGTTCGGGGTAGCCCCCAAGCTCCAAGCTCTTGGCGATATTGAAGAGCCGAAGGCCCTTATTCGGAATGCCTTTGAGAGACGCCCATTTGAAGAAACCCAGCTCGGGATCCAGGTAGGGGGTAAAGTCACCCTGCGGACCCTCCAAACGCTTTGAATTGAAGAGCTCGATGAAATGAGGATCTTCCTCCAGGCTTGTCTCATTGGGATAGATGCCTTCGCCCGCCGCTTTGGCCAAGCCTTCCTCATTCTCAAGAACGTAGCGATAGTCCGCGGTCCGGCGATTTTCAAAACGGCCGTACTTCGTGTAATTAATAAAAGCGTCTTGACCGGCATCATGGAGGGGAAAAAGAACGCCCGTAGAGGGATAAAGAGGGGAAGAGTTGAGTAGAAGAGGGGTTAAAAACCCCATCACCCACCACCTTTGGCCTTTTCTTTTAATCCCGCACCGAATGACATGTTTCATGAGTATTTGTCTCCGGTTAGGGACGTTTTCTCGACGAAAACATAGGGAGAGGGGAGAAAGGAGTCTATGAAATAACGGGCATATTGGGTAGGCCCAAAAAAGCACGTGACTCCTTTTTATCCTTTTAAGGCGCCGGCCGTGGCCCCGGCGATAATGTGGCGCTGTAAAAAGATGTACGCCAGAATGATGGGGAAAATCGAAATGGACATGCCGGCCATGAGGAGCGGATATTCCGTGATCGTCCCGCCCCAAAACTTCACCAATCCCAACTGAAGCGGCATGAGCTTTTGGGACTGAAGGACCAGAAAGGCGAGCATGTACTCATTCCACACGCTCAAACTGGTAAAAAGAGCCACCACCGCCAGGGCCGGCTTGGCCAAGGGCATGCAAACGTGCCAGTAAATTCCCAGGCGCCCGCAGCCGTCAATGCGCGCGGCATCTTCCAGGTCCTTGGGGATCCGTTCAAAAAAGGGGCGCAATATAAAAAGTCCAAGCGCCAACCCGCCGTTAATCTGCGGAAGAACATAACCCAACCGCGTGTCGATGAGGCCCAGCTCCCGAATCAAGACAAACAGGGCCACGATGGCACTGGGGATGGGAATCATCAACGTCGCCAAAAAGGCGAAGTAGATGATATTTTTCCCGGGAAATTCCAAACGGGCGAAGGCGTAGGCCGCCAGAGAAGAAATCAAAAGCACCACCACGACACAAACCAAGGTGTAGAAGACCGAGTTGAAAAAATAAACGCCGAATTTCCCTTTTGTCCAGGCTTCGGCAAAATTGAGAAAATGAGGATGGGCCGGGAAGAGACTCATATCGGTGAAGACGGTCGCCTGCGTTTTCAACGCCGATGACACCATCCACACCAAGGGAAATAGGCAGCTGACCGCCACTGTGACGAGAATCGTGTGCTTCACTGTACTCCGAAAGAAGCGGATCAGTTTTAAACCGACTCTTTCTTTCGAGAATCGCCGGCGGGGCGGGGTCAAAAATGGTGGGGTTTGAAGGTCGGCGGGGGTCATTCCCGTTACTCCTGCTTGGTCCGTTTCGAAACCTGGATTTGGAAGATGGAAATGCATAAAAGGATAACACCGAACACAACACCCATGGCCGAGGCATAGCCAAGGCGTGACCCGGGGCTGATTTCATCAATGATCCGCTTCATGGGCACTTCCGTGTGGAACCCCGGGCCGCCACGGGCCGTGGTAATCACCAAATCATAGATCTGCATCGTTCCCAAAATCGTCAGGACGCTCACCAAAATAAAGACCGGGATCATGAGCGGCACCGTAATTCTCCAAAAAATCCGCCACTCGCCGGCCCCGTCCACGCGAGCCGCTTCATACAATTCGCGCGGGATGCCCTGAAGTCCGGCCAAAAAAATGATGAAACCCCACCCAAATCCCTTCCACATATGGACAACGGCCAGCGAGGTGAGCGCCGTCCTGGGCTCGGCCAGCCAGGCGTGCGTCAGAACGCCCAGTCTCATCCGTTCCAAAAGATTGTTCAAGAGGCCATGATCCCCACGATAAATCCAGTTCCAGATCAGCCCCACCACGATCCCGGACAAAATGGGCGGCAGAAAGAAAATGGAGCGGTAGATCTGCCCCCCTTTGATGTCCCGGTCCACCAGCCACGCCAGCAACAGGGCCAGGCCGTTTTGCAGGGTCAACGCGAGCCCCGTAATGTAAGCCGCGTTCTTCATGGACAGCCACCACGTCGGATTGTCCCAAAGAATATCCTTGTAATTCCAGAGCCCCACAAAGGCCCCCCCCGATGGAGAGAGGCCGTTCCAATCAAAAAAAGACAACCGAAAAACCTCGTAAAAGGGATAGACATTGAAGGTCAGAAACAACGCCAACGCCGGCAGGACAAAGAAATAGTTGCTTAAGACCGACCAGCGAAGGACTTGAATGGCACGAAGAAGGGGATTCGGATGATCGGGTGTCATGACATTATTTGAGAGCTGACAATTTGGCCTTTAAATGCTGGACGTCTCCCGCGATTTGGACCGGCGTCTTTTCTCCAATAAGAATGGACTGGATTCCCTTGCTGATCAATTCCTGAACCCGCGGGTCCTCCGACGCCGGGAAGCGATTCGGATGAATGGTGTGCTCGATGATGGAAGCAAAGGGTTTTAGCCTCGGAAAAATACTTTTATCACTGAGGCCTTTCACCGATGGCAGATTTTTCGTTGCGTTCACAAGATAGGAAGCCTGCTCTCTCGATGTAAGCCACCTCAAGAACGTCAAGGCCTTGTCTTTTTGGGGGGATTTGGCGTTGATATAAAAAATGCTGCCGGCCCCGCCCCACACGTATCGGGGATTCTTCATGTTCAACGCCGGCGGGTAAAAGGGCGCATAGTCCAGCTCGGGATTCATGCTGGCAAACACGTTGACCGCCCAGGAGCCGTTAAACGTCATTCCGGACCGCTCGGAAGAGAAGGCTTGCTCCGCGCTTTTATTGTCGAGCGTCACCAGGCTCGGATCGGCAAACCCGGCCTTTTGCATTTTCTCAAACGCCTCAAAGACCTGAACCCATTGGGGATCGGTGTAAGGGACGTTGCCGCGAAAGGACTCCATGACTTTGTCCGCCCCCATCAAATTGTGGGCCAAGTCGGTGGCGAAAGAATAAATCAGCCACTTTTCCGCCCAACCGCTGACAAACCCGGTGACGCCGACTTTCTTGAGCTTTGATCCAACCGTAAGGAATTCATCCCAGGTCTTGGGGGGCTTACTGGGATCCAGCCCCGCCTGCCGAAACAGCTTTTTGTTATAGATCATGGGGATGTTCGTCATATCCAGCGGAATGCCGTAGTAGCCGGCGGGGACGTGATAGATGTTGTCTTTTTTAAACTGACCGGTTTCCAATGCGGCGTCAAAAAAGGTCTCTTTCCAGGAGCCGGGTCCCTCACCCAAGGCAACGGTTAAATTTTCGACGTGCCCCGCTTCGATGAAACTGGCCGCCACCCGGGCCTCGTCCAGGATGCCGTAGATATCGGGGAGGCTGTTCGTCTGGGCCCCCACGCGCACTTTCTGGGCATAGGTATCGGAGGGAGCAAACAATTGAAATTCAACAGTGACGCCGGTCTGTTCCTTATAACGGCGGGCCATTTCCAGAAAGGCCTCCTCCCGATCCGTCATCCAATGCCAAACAACAAGAGATGGGCCTGACGTCCCCGGCCGTTTTTGGCAGGCCGTTAAAAATAAAAGTCCGACGA
This sequence comes from Candidatus Obscuribacterium magneticum, assembly GCA_020523905.1. Lineage (GTDB taxonomy): Bacteria > Elusimicrobiota > Elusimicrobia > F11 > F11 > Obscuribacterium > Obscuribacterium magneticum. The sequence goes on along the minus strand of JAJAPZ010000007.1, from coordinate 9,436 downwards.
GAAAACCTACGATAAGGCCGGCGACAGCGCTTCGTTTCATTGGATCGATTTCCTTTTTCTGAAATTCCGGTCTAGCCGATGGAGGGATTTGAACCCACAACCCTCCGCTTACAAAGCGGATGCTCTACCGTTGAGCTACATCGGCACGAACGACAACCGGATTCTAATTATGCCAAATTATCGTACCCCCAGTTGATGGAGCAAAACAGCGCAGGCGGCTCCTACGTTAAGGGAATCGATGCCGGGTTCTTCACGCCGCCTCGAGATGGAGACGATCATGTCGCAACGCCGCTTCACCAATTGATGGAGCCCTGGGCCCTCGGCGCCCAAGACCAATCCAAAGGGCCGCGGGATATCCGCCGACCGAATGTCACGACCGTCGGGATCCGCCCCGACGATCCACAAGCCCTTCTCTTTTGCCCGCTCCAGAGCCTGTGCCAAATTCGAAACCTGGGCGATGCTAAGAAGCCGGGCCGCTCCCGCGGAGGCTTTCACGACGGATCCCGTCAACGTCGCCGAACGCCATCGAGGGATAACCACCGCCGGGACACCAAAAAACGCCGCTGTCCGCAAAATGGAGCCGAGGTTTTGAGGATCGGTGATCCCGTCCAAAAAAAGGACGGACGCTCCCTGCGTCGAGGGGGAGAGGGCCACCTCCCAAAGGGCCTCCAATTCCAAAAGCCGGGCGGCCGCCACGTGGGCGATCACGCCCTGATGAGGCCCCCCCACCAGGCGGTCCAGCTGGAAACGCGGCGCCCAATGAAAGGGGACTTTCTTTTGCCGGGCCAACTCTAAAATTTCATCGACCGGCTTCCCGTGGACTCCCTCGGCCAACAAAATCTTGGCCACGGTGCCATTCCCCAACGCTTCGCGAACCGGCCACCGGCCGTAAATCAAATCCGCTGAGTTCGCCCGATCCATCAATGAATTCGCTTCAGCCGGGGTGTCGTCGCGGTATCGTCGATGGCAACGCCCCGGGCCTTCAAGGCCTGCCGGATTTCATCGCTTTTGGCCCAATTTTTCTGGCGGCGCGCTTCCTCACGCTGGGCGACCAGATCCAGGACGGCTTTGTCCCAGGTCTCCTCAACCGGAACCTTCAGTCCCAAAACGTCCAGCATCGTCGTCATCGCCCTCTTCATCGATCCCCAGCGTGTTTTGGGGGCCTTTCCGGCTGCCTGATCGAGTTCAAATACCAAAGAACATAATTTATTGAGGGCTCCCAAAGCACCCGGCGTATTGACATCATCATTTAATGCGCGATCAAATTCCTCCAGAATGCCTTTCGTGACGGAATCAAAAGAAGAGGCGGAGGCGGTGCTTTTGACTCCTTTTTCGTGTTCCATGACAAGACGGAACGCCCCCCCGATGCGCTGTGTCCAGGCGGATTCGGCCGCGGCCAGGTCTGCATCGGAAAAATTGAGAGGGTGCCGATAATGTTGGGTGAGGAGGAAATAGCGGACGACCATTGGTTCCACTTTCGCGAAAATATCTTTAAGAGCAAAAAAGTTGCCGAGAGATTTCGACATCTTCTCCTTGTTGATGGTCACAAAACCGTTGTGCAGCCACGTGTGGACGAAAGGTTTTCCTGTCCCCCCCACCGACTGGGCGATTTCGTTCTCGTGATGCGGAAAAATCAAGTCCTGGCCGCCGCCGTGAATATCAAACTCCTCTCCCAGGTGTTGCATGGACATGGCCGAACATTCGATATGCCACCCGGGCCGCCCCGGACCCCAGGGAGACGGCCAGGACGGCTCCCCTTCCTTGGATGCTTTCCACAAGGCAAAATCCAGCGCGTCTTTTTTATTCGTGTCCACCTCCACGCGCGCTCCCGACTCCAATTCATCGATTTTTCTTTTGGAGAGCTGGCCGTAGGCGGAAAATTTTCGGACCGCGTAGTAGACCGATCCAACGGCCTCATAGGCCATCCCCCGCTGCACAAGTTTTTGGATGAGATCGATGATGATCGGGATGGATTGTGTCACACGGGGATAAGCGTCGGCTTTCTTCACATTGAGCAGATCCATCATCTGAAAGTAACTCTTAATAAGAGGCTCTGGGAATTGGAGAGGATCTTTATTCTGTTTTTTGGCCTGCTCGATGATTTTGTCATCGACATCGGTGAAGTTTTGTATGAACCGGACCTTAAAACCCCGGCTTTCCAAAACGCGCCTAACGACATCAAAGACGACGTAACAGCGGGCGTGGCCCAGGTGAACGTCGTCATAAGGCGTGATGCCGCAGACGTACATCCCGACCTCCCCTTTTTTTAAGGGAACAAACGGTTCCTTCCGGCCCGTGAGGGTGTTGTGGAGGAGAAGGTCTGGCTGATTCATGAACGGCCCTCGCGCCTCGGGACAAGGGTGGCGAGAGCCCAAACGGCCACCCCGCCTCTCAGACTCACAAGCCGGGTCCCTTCTGAGGTCTTGGCTTTAATGCTGATCAAATCAACGGGGATCTTCAGATGCCGCGCCAAAAGGGCCCTCATCCGTTTTTTCACTGGCGTCAAACGAGGCCGGTCCGCCATGACGGTGACATCCACCTGACCCGGCTTGAATCCTTTTCTTAAAACTCGGTCCAGAACCCTTTTCAACAGTTTTAGGCTGGAGATGCCTTTATATCTCTTCGCGGTATCCGGGAAAAAGTCTCCAATGTCGCCGAGACCGGCGGCTCCAAGAAGGGCATCAATGAGGGCGTGAAGAAGGGCGTCGCCGTCCGAATGACCCGCCAAGGCCGGAAGCCCTTTAAACCGCAAGCCTCCTAACACCAATGACCCACGATCGCCGAATTCATGGGCGTCAAAGCCAAAACCTATCCGAAAAGGAGGAGAGCTCATCTTTTCTGTCCCCACGCCCGGCACAAATCCAGATCCGCCGGATAGGTGACTTTGATATTTTTCATGTCGCCTCGCACAATCTTCACTTTAAACCCGCGGCGCTCGGCCAGTTCGACATCATCCGTGGCGGTCGGAGTGGGGGCTCGCAAGCATTTCATCGCCACCTCCCGGCGGAACCCCTGCGGAGTCTGCGCCAACCACAGACCCTTTCGAGGAATGGTCTTTTTCACCCACGCTCCCGCTCCGGCCAGTTTCAAAGTATCCGGGAGGGGCCACGCCGCCAGGGCGGCCCCATGCTTTCGGGCCGCCCGCTCGACGCGCCGGATGACCTCGGTCGTCACCAAGGGCCGGGCCGCGTCATGGATGAGAACAACATCGGCCTTCTCCGAAAGGGCAACGAGCCCTTTCTGGACTGACTGGCCGCGGTGCCGACCCCCCACGACGACAGCCACCCTTTTTGAAAGCGGCGTCCGTTGGACCCAGCGATTCGCGCGGTCCCAATCTTTTTGAGACACCACGACGACAATCTCTCCCACCGAAGAAATGCGGTGAAAAAGATGAAATGACTTCAGAAATAGGGGTTCGCCCGCCAACGAAATAAATTGCTTCGGTAAAAGGCCTCCAAACCGACGACTGGATCCGGCGGCCAATAAAACAACGCCGGTGGACATGGGCTAGGCGGAGGGGGGGTGGGTTATCTCCGGAATGGAAGGGGGTTTCACTTCCACCTCCGCTTCCCGTCCTTCTTGAAGGCGGGCAAAAATCATCCGGCCGGCCGAGGTTTGGAGAATGGAGTTGACAAGCACCCCGACGCGCTTGCCGATGTGTTTTCGCGCCTCATCCACGACGATCATGGTGCCATCGTCCAAGTAGCCGACGGCCTGCGCTTTTTCCTTCCCTTCTTTGACCAAAAAGATCGTCAGGGAATCGCCGGGCAAAACCACGGGCTTCAAGGCGCCGGCCAAATCGTTGACGTTGAGAACCGAAATCCCTTGCAGGGCGGCCACTTTGTTCAAGTTATAATCGGTGGTGGCGACTTTGGCCCCCAATTCTTTCGCCAATTCCAATAATTTTGAATCCACTTCTTTGATATGGGAAAAATCACGGTCATATATTTTGATCGTGATATCGGGAACCTCCTGGAGCCGCTTCAAAATGTCCATCCCCCGCCGGCCGCGCTGCCGCTTTGTTGTATCGGAGGAGTCCGCCACCATTTGCAGCTCGTGAAGAACAAACCGCGGCACAATAAATTTCCCCGACAGAAACCCGGTTTCCACAATGTCGGCGATCCGCCCATCGATCAGCACGCAGGTGTCCAAAATTTTTATGTCTTTGTTTTTCTTCCCTCTGACAACAATATCTTTGTCCAATAAATCCAACTCCCCCTTCTTGCGGATGGCGATCATCACCCCCAGCACAATGAGGAAAACGGTGATGAGCGCCGAGAAACGATCCACGAAGGAGAACAACAGCGGATTGTCAATCCGGTAGGACAAAAACCGAACCAGCCAGGCAAAAAAGAGGCCGATCGCGGCGCCAATCAGACCAAACACAAGAACGTCCAGCTTGATCATCTCGATCAGGATTTCGATCGAGATGATAATGGCGGACAGCCCCAGGCCGATCAGCATGCCGACATAGGTCTTTTCAACAAAAAAATATCCAATGAAGGGTCCGACGAGAACGACAAGAATCCGCATCACGTTAAACATGGGTTTTTAAATCTCCTTAATCTAGCTTTCCCCGTGCGGCGGCTCATTCGGGGGGCGGTGCTCCCGCTCTTTCAAGTCCTTGAAAAAATCTTCCGGCCTCATGTGTTCCAGCTTCTTTTTAAAGTCACTGACCTCATCTTCCGTGATGGGCTTCAGAAGTTCCGGGCAGGACTCATACACCTGATCGCCGACCAAAATGGGGCAATTCACGCGGACGGCCAAGGCCACCGAGTCGCTCGGACGGGCGTCGACGGTGATCTCCTGTCCCTTGGATTCCAAACAAATCTCCGCAAAAAAGGTGGAGTCCTTCAGTTCCGTGATGGTCACATGCTTGATCCGTCCGCCGAGCTCATTGACCACGCTCAAGAAGAGGTCGTGGGTGAGGGGCCGCGGGAACTTCTGTCCCGCCAGAGCCATCCCGATGGCCCCGCCCTCATAGAGCCCAATCCAGACGGGCAGAAGCCGCGGGCCGTTCACCTCTTCCAGCACCATGACACATTGTCCTCCAACCTGGGACAATGAATAAAGCCGGGTGACCTTCGTTTTTCGGTCACTCATCGGGCAAAACTCGCCAATCCCAAGAGATAAGCCAAGTCCTCGTCTTTAAGAACGACATTGGCATATCCCATCACATCGGGCCGCTCCAAGATTTCTTCATCCCGTACCCCCACCCACAGCCACCGTGTCAGCGCGAATTGAGCCCCTAAGGCCACAAAGGCCCGGTCCAACAGGTGTCCCTGAACCTCGCGATCACGGCTGAATTGATTGATTTCGGCCGAGAGTTCAAATCGGTCGGCCCAATTTTTAATTCCCCACAAGGGCTTCAATTTCAATCCCGCTCCCCCGCTGGAGCGCATCACGCCGCCAAAACCCGTCAAAGGTCCCCAGGTATATCCCAACAGCGCATCGAAACGGTTTTTCCGCTCAAACTTGGTGTGTTTTTCGTCCTCCGGCACCACACCCACATGGCTCGCGCCGACGTAATAAAATTTCCCCTCGCGGGGAACAAAATAAATCCCCGCATCGGAGCGTCCTTCCTCATCGCGATTACTGTATCGATATCGATAATTCCAATACGTCGTAATTCGCGTAAAGTGTCCCAATACTTTTTTGGCCGAGTCGGCCGTCTCCTTGATGGAAGCGACGGCGCCTTTCACATTTTCCGCCGTTTGCTTATCCGACACCAACGCGCCGATGGTGCCCTCGCCCTTTTGGATCTTCGTCATGATGTCGTCCAACTTGACGCTGACATCCTTCAATTTTTCAATCATGATCCGCAGATCCTGTTTCTTTTCGGTGCTGATATCCGCCAGATTGGCCATCAACACTTTCGTGTTGTGGGACAAATCGCGAAGATTCATGACGATTTCTTCCAGCTCGAGGGCATGATTCCCCAGCGCCGTATTCAACGATTCCGAAACCCGCCGGATGTTGTAAATCGTGGCCTTGAGATTCAAGACGGCGCTGCCGTATTTCTTGTCCTCATCAAAGAGGGAGGCGATCCGGTCGAAGGCGTTGTTGATCGTCGTCCCTTTAAGCCCCTGGATCATTCCCCCCGGCTTTAACGGGCCTGCGTCCGGTGTGCCGGGATCCATTTGAACGAAACGGGTTCCGATGATGCCGGTTGTGCCGACGGTCGCCGATGCATTCAGGTAAAGAGGAATCCCCGCGTTGATGCCGACGGTCACGCGGGCCCGCCCGTTGATCAACTGCACTCGCTTGACCTTGCCCACTTCGACGCCGGACATCTTCACCGCCGCTTTCGGGGGAAGGGCTTCCACGTCCTCAAAATCGATGGTGTACGTCGGCCGCCGGGTGAGGAGGTGAACGTCCCCCAAGAACAATATGGAGGCCAATATCGCCGCGATCGCGGCGATCAAAAACATCCCAACCTTGGTTTCTTGGCTCATAAACTTATCTACTCAAACGCCTTGACTTGCATCTGAATGGGCCCATGCGACGAACCGGTAATAAATTGTTTGACGAGGGGATCGGTCGACGTTTTGATTTGATTCGGCGTCCCCAGGGCCACGATTTTTCCCTGATAAAGCATCGCCATCCGGTTCGACACTTTGTAGGCCGACGTTAAATCATGCGTCACGACAATGGAGGTTACACTTAAATTTTTCTGAAGGCTAATAATCAGCTCATTAATTACGTCCGCCATGATGGGATCGAGTCCCGTCGTCGGCTCATCATACAGAATATAATCCGGTTCGTAGGCAATGGCCCGGGCCAGGGCGACTCTTTTTTTCATGCCGCCCGAAAGTTCAGCCGGTTTTAAGTCCGCGATTTCCGGCGTCAGCCCCACATGCCCGAGTTTCTCCGCCACCAGCGCCTTCAAACGAGGTTCCAAATCCGGGCGCATGTTGTGAATGCCGAAAGCGATGTTTTCCCCCACCGTCAGCGAATCGAAGAGAGCTCCCCCTTGGAAGAGGTAGCCGAACCTTTTTTGAACGTGACTCAGGGCCTCTTCTTCCAGCTTCGTGATTTCAACGTTGTCAACGAAAACGCGCCCCCGGTTCGGTTCCATGAGGCCCACAATGTGCTTCAATAAAACGCTCTTGCCTGTTCCGGAGCCGCCCATGATGGTGATGGTCTCCCCGTCTTGGATCTCCAGGTCCAGCCCCCGCAGGACATGATTGGTTCCGAAAGATTTTTCCAAGCCCGTAATCTTAATCATGCGCCGATCCCAAAGGCGACCAGGAGGGCACTCAAAAAGTAATCGCCCACCAAAATGAGAACCATCGAGATCACCACCGCCGACGTTGTGGCCCGCCCCACGCCTTCCGCGCCGCCTCCACAGGTGAAGCCCTTGTATACGGAGGTGGTCACAATGATGAGACCGAAGAAGAAGGCTTTGATAATCCCATGAGCGACCTCGTTTAAGTCCACGAAGGTGGTGACCTCCTGCCAATAGACGCTGGAGGCAATTTTGAGTTGAAGACTGGCGACCAAAAAACCTCCGAAGACGCCGATGATATCGGACAAAGCCGCCAGAATGGGCGTCATCACCATCATGGCGACAATCCGAGGCAACGCCAAATACCGCACCGGGGTCGTCCCCAAAGTATAGAGGGCATCCAGCTGCTCGGTGACGTTCATGGTCCCCAACTCCGCCGTGATCGCCGCCCCCACCCGGCCCGCCAACACCACCGAGGTGAGAACGGGCCCCAATTCCTTCACGAGAGAAAGCCCCACCACCGATCCCACATAGAGGGGTTCATTGAACACTTTAATGAAGGAAAATCCGCTTTGAAAAGCGAGGACCATGCCGGTGAAAAGAGAGGTGAGACTGACGACGGCGAAGGACCGGACTCCGATCTCGTACATCTGGGCGATGCTCAACTGGGGAGCCCATTGCCCTTTCAGCAATTGAAGGAGGGTTTCCCGCCAAAGCGCATAGACCATTCCCAGCGCCTCGGCCACTTCCAGGAAAATCTCGCCCAATCGTTCAATCCATCTCATACCGATAATACCTCACTGTCATTGAGCGTATCATAGCAACCATGCACGGATGCCCGCCGCGGCGGTCTCGCAATGACATCGAGCTTGTCGTAAAACACGTCATTCCGGCGAAAGCCGGAATCCAGGACGTGAACACCGGACTGGATTCCGGCTTTCGCCGGAATGACGGCATTTTGCAACTGTGCCCCATCATACACTCACACGCGGCACTCTTTTAGAAATGCCGCAAAAAATTTCATAGGGGATCGTCTGCGCCCACTCCGCCCATTCTTCCGCCGAAAGCCTCCCTGACCCCTGCGAGCCGATCAACACAACCTCCTCTCCCACATTCACGGGGAGCCCCGTCACATCCGCCATGATCTGATCCATCGTCACCCGTCCAACAAGGGGGCAACGCTGCCCTTTAACAAGCACCCGCCCCTTATTGGACAACATTCGTGGGACGCCGTCGGCATAGCCGACGGGCAAGGTGGCAATAACGCTCTCGCGCTCGGTGACAAACGTCCGCCCATAAGAAACGGGCGTTCCAGGGGGCACCTTTTTAAGAAAAACAATCTTCGTATGCCAGCTTAAAACCGGTTTTAATTCGATCCCCCCGGGCAGAGGGACTTGGGACACGCCATAAAGGGCAAGTCCGGGCCGCACCATGTCGTGATGAGAATCTTTAAAGCGCATGATCCCCGCCGAATTCGCCAGATGAAAGAGGAGCCGCTTGAAACCCGCGGCTTGCATCCACTCTTTCAGTTTTGCAAAGGCCTGGAGCTGCTCGCGCGTAAAAGCCTCGTCCGAATCCGCGCAGGACAGATGGCTGTAAAGCCCCGCCAGATGCGCCTCTTTTTCCTGCCCCAGCCGTTCCACGAACTTTTTGGCGGCCTCAAGAGACAAACCCATCCGGCCCATGCCGGTGTCGACCTCCAGATGAAAGCTCCAATTTTTTCGGGAGGAGGCGGCTTGGGCCTTAAGGGCGGCATACGCCTCCTGGCTGGCCACGGTGGGAATAAAATCATTTTCCAGCGCGACAGAAAAGTTTTCCAAGGGATAAATGCTTCCGAGAAGAAGGATGGGAACCTGAGGATTCAGCTGGCGAAGGAGAAGCCCTTCTTCGAGGCTGGACACGCCGAGGTGCGTCGCCCCATTTTTAAGAGCGTGGGAACATAAAAGGTCCGCTCCGTGGCCGTAGGCATCCGCCTTCAATACAGCGAGGATCTCCACCTTCTCGCCGACGAATTTTTTCACGGCGCGGACGTTGGAGGAAAAGGCCTCGGTGGAAATTTCAACCCAGGTTGGACGGTATAAAGCCATCTTCAATTCGCAGCGTTAGGTTTGGGCCGGCTCAAGTTCACGTTCCAAATTGACAAACCGTGTGCATTCATCCACGAACGTCAAATCGATTTCGCCGATGGGGCCGTTTCTCTGCTTGAGT
>JAJAPZ010000079.1 GCA_020523905.1 Candidatus Obscuribacterium magneticum | reverse complement strand
TTTTCGCCTCGACACGTTGAAGCTGATTTTGAATATCTTCCCAGAGTTTGGCCCGGTGGAGAGAAAGGCCCAAAGACCGGGCGATTGAAGAAAAGAAATCCTCCTCCCCCGAACCCATCGGTCTTTTGTCCGTTTTTGTCACAATCAAGGTCCCGAATATGTATTCACCAACCATGATGGGGACCTGGAGGCCCACTCGTCCCGAAGCCGGGGGAAGATACCCGTAATCATTTTTATGAAGAACGACCCGGCATTTCAACCCGTCTTTGGAGACTTCCTCTTCGATCATTTTCGTTACTTTCTTGATCCAGTCTCTCGAATTTTCCAACGATCCCGACAAAACATCGGAAATATGGGCCAAGGTTTTTGCGCGAGACACGAGCCTTTCGTTGACCTTCTTGTCCCTCTCCATTAAAACGAGAACGGCGTATAAAACGCCGGTGAGAAGAACGATCAAAACCAATTGGCCCAAAACAGAAAAAAGGAAATTCCGATCAAGCGTGGCGTTTTGGAGGAGAAGGCCTGAATAGAGTAAGCCCGACAAAACAACAGCGTAGATAAAATTAGAAAGAGACTTTCGATAAATAGTCAGCCCAAACAAAACAATGTAAAGAATGTAGAGAGGGCTTCTCAGCTCTCCCGAAAGGCCGACCGCGATCGTAATGGCGAGGGAATCAACAGCAATGAGAAAATATTGCATGAGGGGCGGGAGAGGCCCTCTTTTGGCCAGGAGGTGGCTCAAACCAAAAATGAGGTTATAAGAAAGATAAAGGACCGCGACCCAAAGAAAACTGTTGTTGGAAATAGAAAAGGAGAAGAGGGTGCAAACTACGAAGGTTAGAACAGCAATCCAAAACCGGAAAATGTTGTCCTGTTGTATTCGGATCGAATAATTAAAAGACAATTTTTAGCTTTTCGCCGGCCCTTTCAATTTAACGCCAAGTAACCTCGTTATTTTATCTAGAGTCGCCGCATATTCCAAGGGTTTTCCCAAATAATCGTCGGCTCCTGACTCGATGATTTTATTTTTGATCTCCTCGGAATTGTAGCCGGTGACAGCCAAAATCTTCGTCCCCTTCATTTCAGGGTCTTCGCGGATCATTTTGCAGACCTGGAACCCATCGACCCCGGGGAGGAGCAAATCCAAAACCACCAGGTCCGGAGCAAAAACTTGAACCAGGCGTCCCGCGGTGAATCCATCCGGAGCGGATTGAAGTTGATGCGGAAATTGGTCAGCCAGTAGATCTTTGATGAAATCGACAATTTCCGGTTCGTCATCAACCACTAAAATTTTCTTTGTGGCGACTTCATTTTCGATTTGGGATTGAATTTCCGGAAGGGTCATCCCTTTTGAGACCATTCGCTTTATTTTATTGAGGCGATCCATCGTTGGGATCTCTTCGTAGAGCCGGTGGCCCCCTTCGGTGGTGGCAGCAGCTTTTATGAGGCCGATATCGGTGTAATAACGAATAGTGGACACCAATACCTCGGCCTTTTCGGCCATCTCGCTTATTTTAAGCAACTCTTCCTTTGACTTTCGCATTGTAAAATCCAACCGTTTCAAAAATCTGCTGCTTACTTTAAGTTTGATCCATATATTCCAAAATTTCAAGGGGAAATTTGATGATTTTGGCCTAAGGGAAACGGGAATTAATGCGGGTGGGGGTGGCGAAGGGTGCATTGCGATGACCTTTTTATTAAAAGGTGAAGAGAGACGTTAGGACAAGGGAATCATTGGCGTCGGTATTGGCCCCGGCAAGGACCCTTAGATAGCCGATGAGAGTTTGAACCTTGTCATTCGACCAACCCACCCCGGGCGCAAGAATGAGGGAATCTACGCCACCTGAGCCAATTGTTTCGCCCGCTTCTTTTTTATCCTGCTGTAAAAGTCCGTTGGCTTCAAGCATCAGATTAAACCCTCTCGGCAAGAAATATTCCGCTCCGACGTCCAAATTCAAATATTGACCGTAAATAATTTTGACCCCATCGACCCGGACTTTCTGAGGAACATTGTAAATCAGATCAGCATGCAACCAAACAGGTTTGATTTTTTTTGAGAGGATGACCCCGAAACCCGGATCCCATGACCCCCCACCCGTCCCCGCCCCCATGAGGTCGGTCCCGATTTTTCCTGGGTCGGCGTGCTGATATTTCCCCGTGGGGATTTTCAATTGAAATAACGCCGTCACCTGAGGCCGCCAGTCTTTTTCTTCGATGCCGCAATAACGCCCGAACAAAAAACTGTCGCCAAGGCCGTTCGCATGGGCTTTAACATCCCCTCGCTTGGCCCAATTCTGCTGAACGACCGTTTGGGCGTCAATCTCCCATTTTTCGGTGAGGCCGTATTGCGCAAACAACATCTCTTGAACTTGTTCTTTCCTATCCCTTGCAGCCAAGGGGCGGTAATGTCCGTCTTGGTTGAAAGAACCTCTCGTATGGTTATAAAAAAGAAACGGTTGGACGATCCATTTTCCTTTCTCGCAAAGGGGCGCCGTCCAAGTGATGATCGGACCCGCCGATATTGGATTCCAATCTTCTTGGGCATATCCAACGGTTGCCAGCAAACATAGTACTCCGGAAATAAATATTCTCATATATCTTGAGCTAAATTTACTTTGGTGGCACCACCTTGTCAAATAACCTTTTGGCCCCCCTTCTGCATCTTCCCTATCAGGAGTTTCTATAATGACCAAGATAATTTTTGGGGGCAGGTGCCGACTTGAAAACAAAAAGGAAATACACAATTGGTATGGTTGATAAATTGATGATGGGAATTGAGAAAATTCCCAAAACCCTCTTGATGTTAATTTGCTACATCCTTGTTATTGGGTTGGGGATCGCCGATTATTACGTCGGGCCGGAACTTTTTTTCTCCATATTCTATTTAGGCCCAATCGTTTGCGGGGCCTGGTTCATCGGATCCCGAACAGGCATCTTGCTTTCCGTTGCGAGCTATATTCCCTGGCTCATTCAAGATGCATCGATGTTCTCTTCTTATGGTCACCCCATTCTCCATTTCTGGAACGGAATTGCGAGGCTGGTGATCCTTATGATCATTTCTCATTTTTCTGCGGCTTTGCGGTCGACCACGAACTCCGAAAAGGAATTGGCGAGAATCGACTCCTTAACCGGCATCGCCAATCGGAAAGCCTTTTATGAAGAGGCCCAAATCGAATCCATACGATCGCGGCGGTTTAAGACACCGTTGACCATGATTTATATGGACGTCGACAAATTTAAGGACGTGAACGATAGTTTCGGACACCACACCGGAGACGATCTATTGATCATGATTGCCGGAACGATCAAGAGCAATTTAAGGGCCACGGATACCGTCGCGCGCTTGGGAGGAGATGAATTGGCCGTGTTGTTACCGGAAACCAACGCTGAAACGGCCGGGGGAATTATTTTGAAACTCAAAGATAAACTTATGGAGATGGTGAAAAACAAAGGCTGGCCGGTATCGTTTAGTATGGGAGCGGCAACTTTTACAGCTCCGCCTGGAGCCGTTGATGACATGATCAAACATACGGACGCTCTCATGTATTCCATAAAAAAGACAGGTGGAAACAATATCAGACATGAGGAATTGGTTGATACGGGTAAGGGGGGGTTTTCTTTAGGGGAATATCCCAAGCATTAATTTGGTAAAACGAATGGATAAGCTGCTGGCTCAGATAATAAGCATCTTGTCACATTGGCCACATAAAGACCCTGAAGAATAATAAGAGGAGCTATGACTGATTCCGCCCTCCCCAGACCACCCCGACTTATCCAAAATCCCTTGAGCATTTTGGGGCTTTTCATCGCGGCCGTGGCCACTATCATCGGTCTCCCCATGATGTTTATGGATATTTTTGCTCCTCATTCCAATCCATACGCAGGGATTATCATCTACTTTATCCTGCCTCTCTTGGCCGGATTCGGTTTCCTCCTGGCCATAGCCGGTGTCCTTTGGGAAAGTCGGCGGCGCAAACGCTTCCCTCATAAAGCCATCCCCTCGTGGCCAAAAATTGACTTGAGTCGACCGACTCACCGCATCGTGGTCCTGGGCGCATTAGCGGCGGTGGCCCTTGTTTCGTTACTTTTAATCATCACAGGCTACCGAGCCTACAATTATTCTGATTCGGTGAAATTTTGTGGTTTGGTCTGCCACCAAGTGATGAAGCCGGAATACACCGCTTATCAGAATTCCCCCCATGCCCGCGTCACCTGTGTACAGTGTCACATTGGCCCGGGAGTGAGTTGGTTTGTCCGCTCCAAAATTACAGGAGCCTATCAAGTCTATTCCGTCACGTTTAAGAAGTACGAAAAGCCCATTAAAACACCGGTTCATGACCTGCGCCCAGCTCAAGAAACTTGTGAGCAATGCCACTGGCCGGCCAAGTTTTTCGGGGACCAGCAGAAGATCTTCAGCCACGTTTTTATGGATGAGAAAAACACCCCCTGGCGTATTCAAACACTCTTAAAAACCGGAGGGGGCAATCCTGATGTCGGCAACCCTTCCGGCATCCATTGGAATATGAACATCAAAAATAAAATCTCCTTTGTTTCCGCCGATGAGAGGCGGGAAGTTATCCCTTGGGTCCACTCAGTTGGACCCGACGGCATCGTGACAGAATATATCTCTGAAGAATCAACCTTGTCACTCGAAGAAATTGCCAAAAGACCTGTGAAACAGTTGGACTGCATTGATTGCCACAACCGCCCGTCCCACGTGTTTTATTCACCCCGCATTGCGTTGGATCGGGCTTTTGAAGCTCGGAAATTGGATCCCAGTCTTCCTTACCTCAAACGCGAATCGGCGCGACTTCTTTCCGGAAATTACGCAACCGAAGAAGAAGCTCTGGCGGCTATTGATAAGGGTCTAAATGAGTTTTACCAAACCCATTATTCAGCTATCGCTGAAAGCAAGATCGAAGCTCTTCGTCAAGCGGCCGACACAGTAAAAAGTATTTACTCGCGTAACATGTTTCCTGAGATGAAAACGGACTGGCGGAGCCATCCGAATCACATCGGACACCTTGAATTCGACGGCTGCTTTCGTTGCCATGATGGACAACACAAGTCCAAAGATGGGAAGGTCATTTCCAATGACTGCAACATATGCCACACAATCTTGGCCCAAGGGAATCCAACGGACATCTCCGCAGGCCAGCTCAAAGCTCAATCATTTCGCCACCCCGTGGACATGAGCATAGATGTAACCCAAATGAAATGCACTCTTTGTCATTCGTCCACGCCCGGAAATTAAATTTAAAGGACTCTCTCATGAAACTATTCATTTTTGCCCTTCTCCTCCTTCTTTCGGGTTGTCGCCAAGATAAAATCTCTTCCTACACAGTCCCGAAGGAAGAACGGGGTGGACCGAAGGTTTCCGAAACTCATTCTTCCACCACCATATCCTGGACGGTTCCAGCCGGATGGATAGAGCAAGAGCCGTCCTCGATGCGGGTGGCCAGTTTCGCGATCAAAGGGAAACAAGGCGGAGAAGCTGATTTGTCAATCGTGCCTTTGTCGGGGGAGGCGGGGGGTCTCTTGGCCAACATCAACCGATGGCGCAGCCAGATTGGGCTGGGACCTGTAGAGGATAAGGAGTCCAAGAAATTGACCCTTGAGATCAACCCCGGCGGGCGCACCATGACTTTGGTGGATCTGGCCGGAGGATCATCCCCTCATCACAACGGAGAACTTCGCATGATGATAGCGATATACAAAAAGGGAGATACATCATGGTTTTTCAAGATGGTGGGTGATAAAGAGGTGGTGATCTCCGCCAAATCCGATTTCCTAAAATTTCTCAGCAGCCTTCAATTCAAGCACACTGAATAGACGATTCCTCCTCTTGTCACATATACGACAAAGGGAGAGAAAAACAAACATCACATGAATAAAATAAAAAAACTTGCGCTTCTGTTTGGCTCGACACCCCTCACCCTATTCTCATTGGGACTCATGATGATTTTGGTGGTGATGGGGACCTTGGCTCAAGCTAAGGTGGGTGTCTTTGAAACTCAAAAACAGTTTTTTAACAGCGTCTGGGTGTGGAGCAGGCCTTGGGGACCCATCAGGATTCCCCTTTTTCCGGGGGGACTGGCCGTCGGCGCCCTATGGATGCTCAATTTAACCGCGAGTTTCGTTTCCCGATTCCAATACCGGAAAAACGATTTCGGTATCCTCATTACTCACGCCGGTTTGGCCCTCCTCCTACTCGGCCAGTTTCTCACCCAAATGGGGAGCCGGGAAAACCTATTGGAGATCAGAGAAGGCGAGACCAAAAGTTTTCTGGAAAGCCCCCGGGACCATGAACTCGCCGTCTTCACCACTTTCGATGAACATTCAGATCAGGTGGTCAGTATCCCAGACGGCTTCTTCAAGACAAACAAACGGCTGAACCTGCCGGGACTGTCTCTTTATTTTGTGGTGCGTGAGGTTGTCCCCAACGCCGAGCTCGTACCGGAGAGGGACGGATGGAGTGCCCGCCCCCTCCCGGTTGGCACCGGAGACGACGCCTCGAACAATCTGGCTGTGAAACTGGAGGCCTTGTATGAAAAAGGGAGCCTTGGCACCCGCCTTCTTTCTCTTTCCATGCCTGAAACAACGATCCTGGACACCAGGGGCCAAGCCTATCAACTGATTTTAAGGAGACGGCGGACACCGCTTCCTTTTTCTCTCACGCTTAAAGATTTCCGTCATGATGTCTATCCCGGAACCGATATCCCCAAAAATTTCTCAAGTCTCATTCGCCTCGAATATCCGGCCAACAATGAAAGCCGTGATGCTTTGATTTATATGAATCATCCTCTTCGATACCAAGGCCTCGCCTTTTATCAATCAGGATATGGAGAGAACTCCACCCTTTCCATACTCCAGGTTGTGGACAACCCCGCCTGGCTCTGGCCCTACCTCTCTTGCTTCCTCATCTCAATCGGCCTCATGATTCAATTTACCTTGCATCTTTATACTTTTGCGAGGAAAAGGTCATGAATAAATGGGTACCCATCCTTCTCCTATCAGTATTTGCGGGAACTCTTGTATCTTCCGCGCGACCGCCACAATCCAAGCGAGGCTTTGATGTGAACACTTTCGCCGGCCTCCCCGCTCTCCACCAGGGCCGTGTAAAACCTTTGGATTCCATTGCCCGAAGTTCTTTGCTCTTATTATCGGGGAAGCAAAACCTGAAAACCAAAGAAACCCACTTGTCCGCCATTGAATGGCTGATGGAGGTGCTCTGGAACGGAGAGTCGGCCAAGGATGACGAGGTGATCCAAATTGACGACCCTGATGTCCTGGGCCTCTTCGGAATGGAACAAACCAAAAGGAGAACCTACTCGTTTTCGGAACTGAAACCTTATCTGCCTGAAATTGAGCTGCAGGCGCAACACGCTTCAGGTCTCCCTCCCCAACAACGCTCCCGTTTTCAGGAATCAGTGCTCCTTCTTCAAAATCGTCTGGTCCTATTTCAAAAACTGCTGAACACATTTAAGCCCGAAGGGCAACCCGACTTCTTCCCCATCCCTACAAGAGAAGTGGCCACAGGAGAATTCGCGTGGGTCAGTTTCGAGGAGGGGCAGGCCTTGGATCTCCATCAAGATCAACCCGCTCAAACCGCCCGCGCCTACCTCGAATTGGGTAGGGCGTATCAAAAAAATGACTCTGGTGACTTCAATAAAACCGTGGGACTGCTTCAGTCCTATCTGGCCGACCTCCCCAGATCAAACGCCCGCAAAACCCGGCATGAAAGTCTTTTCAACCGTGTCGCACCCTTTTACCAAAGTATGACGATCTATGTTGCGGCGCTTCTTTTGGTGTGCTTTTCCTTCCTAGGGTTGACCGAAACCTGGAGGAAAAGCAGTTACTATTTATTGCTTTTGGCTTTTGTGGTCCACACCGCCGGATTGGTTTCAAGAATTGTCCTTCAAGGGAGGCCGCCTGTCACCAACCTCTACTCCTCCGCCGTCTTTGTGGGATGGGTGGCGGTCCTCTTCGGCCTCATCCTCGAGAAATTATCCAAAAAAGGCATGGCCTCCCTGGCCACCGCTTGCGCGGGCTTTCTCACGCTTATTATTGCCCATCACCTGTCCCTTCAAGGGGACACCATGGAAATGCTCCAAGCTGTCCTGGACTCCAACTTCTGGTTGGCCACTCACGTGATCACCATCACCATAGGCTACGGCGCCACTTTTATCGCCGGCTTCATGGCCGCGATTTATCTGGTCCGTCGCGCCCTTGACAAACATTGGAACCCCGTGTTGGCTGAATCGCTGGAGAGGATGGTTTATGGGACGGTGTGTTTTGGCCTTCTGTTCAGTTTTATGGGGACGGTGTTGGGAGGAATTTGGGCGGACCAGTCTTGGGGACGGTTCTGGGGATGGGATCCCAAGGAAAACGGCGCTCTTCTTATTGTTCTTTGGACCGCTTTTATCCTTCAC
>JAJAPZ010000078.1 GCA_020523905.1 Candidatus Obscuribacterium magneticum | reverse complement strand
AAAGGCAATCCATGGAGATTGCAGCGTACAAGTTGGAAGCAAAAATGCTTTGTTTCCATCTTGTTTGACTGCTAAACCATTTCCCCTGCAAAGTGGACTTGGTATTCTTAAGTCCGGACAGAATCCCATACTAATACCGCCAAGAAAAGTGTTGGGGGGTGATTGTGCTAATATCGCATAAACTAACGTTGCGCCCGATGAATATCCCACTATTATTGGTTCTTTGTATGCTAAAAATCCGTATTTTTTCTGAATGAATTTGCTAAGAAGTTCGAAATCGTCCGCCAGATAAAGACACTTTTCTTTGGAAAATGATAATTGCTTTAAATAATGATTAGTATCAATACCGACAACGAGGGCATTGAGCGCTGCCAAAGACTGTGCCATCTCAACCACTCCTAAATTCCAGCCCCCGTCACCGGATAAAAAGAGTACTACATTGGATGCATGATCAGGAGTTCCCAGCCCTCTGAAATTGAAAAGTTATGGAACTTTTGGGCATAAGAAATCGTATGATAGGTGGACAAACATTTGGTAGATAAAGAGCAGTTATTTTCTGATTTAATTCGTCAATGCGGGGACTATGCTTATAATTTTGCATATCGTCTCTGCGGCAATGAATCCGATGCAAATGATTTAGTTCAGGGGGCATTTATGAAGGCGCTGGAAAATATTGACAATTATGATCCTTCCAAACCGTTTCAGCCCTGGCTGAACCGTATACTGCATAATCTCTATGTAGATAATATGAAACGTTACGAAAAAAGAAAATCTGTTTCTCTGGATGCGGAAACACCGGCGGAGGATGAAAGTTGGAGCAATGTTTTGCCAGAGAATAAGCCTGGCCCGATCGAGAACCTAAGCAGTCAGGAACTGGACGAAACCGTACAGAGCGCATTAGACCGATTAGATGGGGATTATCGAACTGCAATTATTTTGTCAGACATTGAAGGCAAATCTTATGAAGAGATCAGCCAAATTATGGGATGTCCTATAGGAACTGTTCGTTCTCGTATCCATAGAGGCAGAACTTTACTTAGAAAAATTTTGGAGCCCTTTGTGGGCGAAAAGGAGATGAATAAACCATGAATGTTCACGAAGAAATGGAGCTTTTATCCGCTTATCTGGATGAGCAGTTAGAATCCGCGCAAAGAGCGAGGATTGAGATTCACGTTCAATCTTGCCCGGATTGTAGAGCGGAACTAAATAAACTTAAATCGCTTAAAACTTTCTTACAGAAACTGCCAAACAGATCAATGCCGGCGGCGCTTGTAACTTCTCTTGAGGCGAGAGCCGCTGAACAGTTGAACAGAAAAAGCTGGGTAGATTGGCTTATGTTGCCGCGGATTTGGGTCCCGGCATCAGCATTCGCTCTGAGCGTGCTGGCATTAACGATGTGGCCACGGCCAAACGCTGTGGAAGAAAACTCAATTCCGGTGGAATCTATTTTGGCTGCGCATCATCGCTATGTAGAAGAAAATGCGGTACCCTCTTCTGATTTAAGTTCAGATGGCTTCTCAACAAAACTTGCATCTTTTGAAGGTTCAGCGGAATGATACGTAGAAACACAGCTTTTGTTCACTTAATCCTATTAGGATTCTTGGGAACTGTTCATCTTTCTCAAGCTGCTGATCAGGAAGCTCTTAGGATTCTGCAAAAAGCATCCCAATTCCCTTCTAAACCTTATCGAGGAGCGATCGTCTCTAAAATCCAGCATGGAACAAAAAAACAGCAAGTTAGAGCAACTGTACAGATGGAATCTTCTCAACATTACAAGAAAGAATACTTCGCGCCAGACGGTAAATTGGACAAAATCATCTTCGCAAACCAGCAAGAAGAGTGGATCTATTTCCCCTCTAAGAAGATGGTATGGAAAGGAGACTTGAAAAAATCCCAGTCCAAACTGCTTTCTGAAAACAAAGAATGGGAATTGATTGCAGAGAATTATGATCTCAATTTAAAACCCGGAGAAAATATTGCAGGAAGAAACACTTGGGTTTTGGATGTTAAACCCAAGGCGAAAGGCAAACCGTATCGCACTTTATGGATTGATCAAGATCAATATTTGATCCTAAAAAGCAGAGAATACAATCCGGATGGCACGCTGACGATTGAATCAGCTTTTGAGAAGATAGATTTCCCTGCAGGGCTGGATGCTGGAGCATTTAATTTTCGAGTTCCGGCCGGAACTCATGTTCAGGATCATGAGTTTAGCCCCGATTTTTTATCGTTAGAGGAACTAAAAGAGTCTGGCGCTCACTTTCCGCGCATGCCCGAACATCTTCCCGCAGGATTTGTTTTTGAAAGCGCGGACTTTTTCAATGTCAAAAGTAAAGAAGTCTCGCATCTGCGGTATACGGACGGTCTAAATGTCATTTCTCTTTTTGAAAGCGCTTATCCCGTTTCCACTAAGACCGGAGCATTCCAGTGGGAACCAAGTGAATTTGAGACTGCAACTATTGGATTTTCCCGAGCAGGAAAAATTCTATATTGGCAATCCGGCAACCGTTATTTTACCCTGGTTGGAAATCTTTCCTCAGAAGCCCTCCACAAAATAGCCAAGTCCATAAAGTAACCGGAACTTTTCACATACCTCCCTCGTAATAGAATCAGGAGCAGACAAAGGCTCGGGACAATAGGAGGTGTTTAAAATGAAAAAACTAATTGTTCCAGTTCTAAGCATAGTGTTAGGAATTGGGAGCATACTATCTGCGAAAGCCATTCCTAAAAGATCCTCTTCTGCAAGTCCCGCAAAGCAGGTTTCCACGAAATCGGCAATGCCAAGCCATTTTTCCAAGGTTGTGGGAATCGTGGAGTCCATTGATACCAATCAACTGGTCATCAAAATGCGGAACGGGAAGAGTCAAACTTTCACTCTGGACAAAAATGCCCAAATCGAGCAGGGATCAAAAAATATAGATATCTCCCAAATCAAACAAGGAGAGCGAATTTCTGTCCGGTTTGACAAAAACACCAACGGCGCCAAGCAGATATATCTTCTCTCGTCAATTAAACACCACGCAGGAAAATAGACATGACTTTCGCATCGAGTAGCGGCAGGAATCCAACCCAGCTTCTTGCCACTACTCTATGCAACTATCAATTATGGTTGTGTAAAACAATGACAATTTTGCTTTTTATAAAAGGTAGAAGAATAAGTTAGAGAAGGAGGGAAACTAACATGAATACAAGTTCAAACAAAAAACTAATCATTATAGGCGGTCTTTTTCTGGCCCTGATTTTGCTTCAGTTATCCGGTGTTCGAATTACTAAGTCCGTTTCACCTTCGATTGCTTCTGCCCAGACCACTGAACAAACCAGCGTTGTTCCCCCCGCTGTCTTGAACCTGCAAGATTCATTCTCGCAAGTGTCGGAGAATATCAAGCCAGCAGTCGTTAATATCACATCTACGATTGTGGAAAAAGTGCCTATGCAGGAGAACCCATTTGAATTTTTTTTCTGGGATCACGACGATCCGTTCAATGATTTCTTCAATATGCCTAATCATCATAATCGAAGGCCAACACCCAAAATGTATGAACACAGAATCGCCGGAGGCGGGTCAGGAGTCATCATTGATCCGGAAGGTTATATTCTGACCAATGAGCATGTGGTGCATGGCGCCGATGATATTAAAGTGACTCTGCCGGACGAGCCGGATAACAAGATTCCAGGGAAAGTGATTGGCCGGGACGAACGTGCTGATCTGGCAATATTAAAAATCAAACCCCACAAAAAATTGCCCTACGCCAGATTAGGGGATTCCAGCCGGATCAAGGTTGGTGATTGGGCTATAGCCATAGGCAGTCCTTTCGGATTAGAACAGACAGTAACAGTTGGTATCATTTCTGCAACCCGGCAAAATGTATCGGTCCAAGGTCGAAGTTATCGCGATTTCATCCAGACTGATGCCGCTATCAACCCGGGCAACTCCGGCGGACCTTTAGTCAATATTCATGGGGAGATCATTGGTATCAACACCGCAATTTTTACCCCAAACGGCGGATTCGCCGGGATTGGATTTGCTATTCCTGTAAATCAAGCCAAAGAAATAATTCCCCAACTCCGGGAGAAGGGTAAAGTTGTTCGGGGCTGGATGGGCATTACTTTAGGGAAAGACATTGATGAGGCAACGGCGAAAGTTTTTGGAGTTCCGGATAAAGAAGGCGCATTGATCGAAAGCGTTTTGCCCAATTATCCGGCGGCGAATGCTGGCTTAAAAAGAGGTGACATCATTAGAGAATTTGATGGCAAAAAAATTAAAAATGATTACGAACTGCAGGCGGCCGTGGCGGAAACTCCTCCCAACAAAAAAGTGTTAGTAAAAATTATCCGGCAGAAAAAAGAAATGGAGATACTCTTAACAGTATCCGAAGCGCCGGCATCTATTGATGTCTCAGAATCAGGGAACCCGGAAAATCAAAAACCGTCAGAGCACGCGAAGGCAGCTGAGAAAGCATGGCTGGGAGCAACATTTACAGAACCAACAGCGAGCTTGCGGGATCAATATGGCATCGCAGGCACAGAAACCGGCTTGATTATCGTGCATGTGGAGGAAGGATCAAAGGCAGAGGAAATTGGATTGGCTCAGGGCGATTTAATGCGCTCAATCAATCAGGAGCCGGTTGCCAATATGAAAGAGTTCACGAAGGTCATTACGAAAATCAAGACAGAGGAAGGAATAGTTTTCGACATTTTGCGGCAGAATCAACCCATTTATTTGAGTTACATGGGTTCGGAAAAATAATTATGGCTCTTCCAGAACCGACAGTAAAAACTGTCTCTCCGAATCGTTGGTTATCCGGAACAAGGTTATCTTTGTTCCTGCATTCCAGACCGATTATTGCCGTCGCATCATTGTTTCTTATCGCGTGCGTGGGATTTATTGATTATCACACCGGTAATGAACTTACGATTTCAATCTTTTATTTGGTCCCCATATTTTGGGGAACATGGTTTATTGGCAGGTATGCAGGCATCTTCCTTTCTATTGTCAGCGTAGTTGTGGAGATGTGGGTGTTATATAAGGATGGCATTTTTTATTCCCATCCTTTAATTTTTTATTGGAACGGTTTCGGAAAACTCGGCTTTTTTCTGATCTTTGCTCATCTATTGAATGTCCGCAAGAGAATCGATAAAGAGTTGCGACAGACTGTCCAAGAACTGGACAGATCCAACAACGACTTGGAACAGTTCGCATCCGTTGCGGCTCATGATTTAAAAGCCCCTCTCCGGACCATCTCCACTTATCTGCAACTTTTGCAGCAGAGATATAGCGACGGCTTGAATTCCAAGGCAAATGAGATAGTCTCTACCGTCTGTGCATCCGCATCGCGCATGCATACTCTAATTAACAATCTTTTAAGCTATTCTTACGTAGGCAATGGCTGCAAACCTTCTCAATCCGTCCACTCTGCCGATGCTTTGAATAAAGCGCTCGAAAACCTCAAATCTGCTATTGATGAAAACGGGGCACAAATCACGTCCGACCCCTTGCCGGATGTGATGGTGGTCGAATCGGAATGGATACAACTATTTCAAAACTTAATCGGCAACGCAGTCAAATTTAGATCACAGAAAACGCCGCGTATTCATATCTCGGCCACCCGCGAGGAGCGCGGCTGGCTGTTTTCGGTGAAGGACAATGGCGTCGGAATTGAACGTCAGTACACAGACCGTATCTTTGAAATTTTTGAACGGCTGCATACCGAAGAGGAGTATCCCGGAACTGGCATTGGTCTGGCACTTTGCAAAAAAATTGTTGAGAGCCACGGCGGCAAAATCTGGGTGGAGTCCAATCCCGGAGAAGGATCAATATTTTATTTTTACCTGCCAGTATAAAATTCCGCAAGTGAATGGAACAAAAAATATTGTATTTGATTCTAATTTATGATATACATTTAATAGTTACATAATGGGTCCAAGGATCATGTTGGGTCCTTGGAGGAATAGATAGGATGGTCGGGCCGCCATCCGGATATGAGTCCGGGTGGGGCTTTTTTATTGAAGTCAATAACTCGGATTCGATTATTGACTTTTTTATTTTGGAGGTGATTCATGAAATTTACTTTTAATTTTGCGCAGGAATGGCCTGTTCTCATCCTCGTTGGGGTATTCATATGGTTTGTCATCTATCTTGTTGTTGCAGGCAAAAAAAATCAAAACAAAGATTCCAAAGAAACAAAAAAATAAGACCTGAATTAAGGTCAGACATCCGAGCACCAAACACCTTAGGATTGCAGTACAAAATTAGGGATTTACAACTAAACTCCTCTCAAGCCAGTTCTGCAGAAAAGGACTTCGGCAAGCCTGCCATTTCAAACAACCTATTTTTAAGAAAAATGATCAGCATGCTTCTCTGGCTCTGCAAATTTGACAAAATAATATAGCATGATATAATTATGATCATATAAGAATATGGTCAACAATAACAAATTTTCCGCCACGGATATTGTATTTAAAATTAAAGCGGACTTTTTAAAGTCTTTGGCTCATCCGGCTCGTCTGGCAATTATTGAACACTTGAAAAAAGGCGAATCCACCGTCGGACAAATGGTTGCCAATCTGGGAATCGAGCAATCGGGTCTCTCCAAGCATCTGGCCACATTGCGGCAGGCCGGGATTTTAAATTCACGACAGGAAAAAGTTAGCGTTTACTATTCGATTCGAGATAAGGAAATCTACAGCGTTCTCCGTCCGATCGCCGAAATACTAAGAAAGAAGTTAAGAGAAAGCGAAAATATACTCAATAGTTTAGGAAAAACGTAGATTAATAATTTTTTTATTAAATAGCTGTTAATTAACAAATATTTTAATATAATAATAAATTCAGAAATTCACTCAGATTCTGAAAGTAACTCAAATAAATGGAGGTAAGAAAATGAAGACGAAAATCGCAATGATCGTAATATTATTAGGTTTGGGATTTGCCCTCAATGCCTGCAAAAAGGCAGAAGAACAGACAACAGAACCAGCACCGACAACTCAGGAAACACCTACCACTGCACAAACACCTGAACCTGGAAAGTAAGCCAAGTTACTAAACATGCCGGTGACTGCTGAAGTCACAAAGGCAATTTCTGGTACCGTTGAGATGCATCGTTTTGATCGCAGACTTTATGGTACAAGAGTCACCGGCGTTTTGTCTTAAAAGTTCCAGAAAGCAGATAAACTGAATCCTCGGGCACAGGCCGATTTGCTTTCTGCCCGCACAGTAATGATGCGGATAATATTTGGACCAGCCTAAGCACAATTTGCAAAAATTGTTGACTATGCCGGACTTATTTCTTTCGGAACCGATAAAAAGTCCCCTGTAAGTATTAAAGTAGTTGAATTCTATAATGCCCGTTGAAGATTCATTTCGCTTAGCTGGATTTGATACTGATCAATTGGGCATTTTGAACTGATTTCATAGTGATATGAAAAAACTATTCATGCAGTGTCCTTATTTAAGTGAAGAACCCTCTTTACTGCAGTGCAGTGCGGTGCGGTTAAGTTCAAGTGTGATAAAAATTTAGATTCTCAAACAGCAGTGCAGTTCTGTTTAACTCAGCGTTACTCGGATTGTTTATCTTTTAATAAGATAAAGTAACCGGTGAAAAAAATCATAGATGAACAGATTATGTTATCATGACGTTGCCGCAATTCTTCTCTTGTTACCACGATAAATTCCCTTCCATTGAAACTGACAGTAATCTGATAAAAAATCTAAATCCCAGATCGAATGTCTCCTAAGATACCCTCTTCGCCAAGCCCTTCTTATTCAGTTGCCCTTCGCCTGCAAATTACAAATAAACCCGGCATGCTTGGCAAAGTTACTTCGGCAATAGGTAAAGCCGGCGGTGACATTGGAGCAGTTGACATCGTCTCTGCATCCCGGTCTGTTATTGTCCGCGACATTACTGTAAATGCAAGGGATGACCATCACAGTAGTGAAATCATAAACAAAGTTAAATCAATTCCCGGGATTCAAGTTTTAAACTATTCTGACCGCACTTTTCTTCTTCATCATGGCGGTAAAATTGAGATAAAGTCAAAAATCCCTGTAAAAACGCGGGACAATTTATCGATGATTTATACCCCCGGAGTGGGGCGTGTCTCGAAAGTCATTGCCGAAGACAAATCAAAGGTATGGCAACTGACGATCAAAAGGAATTCTGTCGCAATTGTGACCGACGGAACCGCAGTCTTAGGATTGGGCGATTTAGGGCCGGAAGCAGCTCTTCCGGTTATGGAAGGAAAAGCTGCACTGTTTAAAGAATTTGCCGATATCGATGCCTTTCCAATTTGTCTTTCTACAAAAGTGCCCAAAGAAATTATTGAAACAGTTGAACGAATTTCTCCTGTCTTCGGGGGAATAAACTTGGAAGATATATCTTCCCCCCGTTGTTTTCAAATTGAAGATGAACTCAAAAAGCGTTTGGATATCCCGGTTTTACATGATGATCAGCACGGAACCGCAATCACGATTCTGGCGGCCTTGC
>JAJAPZ010000077.1 GCA_020523905.1 Candidatus Obscuribacterium magneticum | reverse complement strand
TGAGCGCCACAAGGCCCCGAGCTATTTGAAGCGGAAACGCAAATGTGCCGTTTTACAATGACGGAAACCTTCCGAAAATTGCAGCTGATTTTAAAAGCATGATATTTGCGGTTTCTCGACGCTGTTTTGCGCGCCCGTGGTGAAATGGATATCACAGGTGCCTCCGAAGCTTCTAGTGCAGGTTCGATTCCTGCCGGGCGCAATTAGTTCGGGGTTAGCTGGGCCGCCGCGCAGCTTGGCGGCTGGACAGCTTTTTAAGGTGTTCTGCGTTTCGTATCCGCTTAGCTGCCGGGCAGCCTGGCCGTCCGGCTTCCCAGCCGCCCGGCCGACGTATGAATTTTGAAGAAGAAATTTCTCTCCTTGTAAAATCCCGCTACACGCTGGTGCTGGTCGATACCATAGACGAAGATTATGTCATGGACCAGCTCTACCGCTTCGCCGAGGAACAGTCCTTAATGTTCTATTCCTGGTCTCTCACCAAAGGCCTGCGGGTCGGCAGGAACCAAAACTCTTTTTATAAGACCGGGGAGGCGGTTAGTATGCTTAAAATCGCCAACTCCCTCATACAAGACACGCAAAACGCCATTTTCGCTTTCTGCGATTTTGACCGTTTCCTGGAGGACGCCGCCGTTTCCCGGCTTTTTAAGGACCTGCTTAGCGGCGTGAAAGACACCCCCTCGACCGTGGTGCTGATAGGCGCTGAGGGCAAGCTGCCCGCGGATATCGCCCCGCTGTCCGCCCGCATTTCCGGCGGCTACCCGGATGAACGCCAGATACTGAACGAGGTTAACCGGACGGTTTCAGAGTTTAAACTGTCGGGAGTCAGCCTGGAAGTGAACATGCCGCCGGAATCCCTGCGCCGGGTGGTGAAGATCCTTAAAGGCCTTTCCCTGCAGCAGGTGCGCAACGCTCTCAATCGGTGTCTCATCAAGGATTGCCGTTTTGATGTGGCGGATATCGTCGAAATGGAAAAATTCAAAAAAGAGGCGTTCGACCGGGAGGGGATACTGGAATATTTCGGTTCCGAACAAAAAAACGCCATAGCGGGCTTTGAAAATCTGAAGCACTGGATAAACGATCGCAAAAATTCTTTCTTCAACGAAGGCCCGCTGCCGCCTCCCAAGGGGCTGCTGCTTCTGGGCGTGCAGGGCTGCGGCAAATCGCTTGCCGCAAAGGTGATAGCCGGCGAGCTGGGTATCCCGCTTTACCGGCTGGACCTGAACCGGCTTTATTCCAAGTATATCGGAGAAACCGAGGAAAATCTGCGCAAAGCCCTGGCTACCGTGGAGCGGCTGGCCCCGGTGTGCCTGTGGATAGATGAAATAGAAAAAATACTCGCCGCCTCGTCGGGCGAGGCGGACGGCGGCGTGTCCCAGCGCGTGCTCGGCACGATGCTGACCTGGATGCAGGAGCGCAAAGATCGCTCCTTTATCACCGCCACCTCCAACGACATAAACAGTCTTCCGCCTGAACTGCTGCGCAAAGGCCGCTTCGACGAGATCTTTTTCTCGGACCTGCCGGACGCGGCCGGACGCGAAGCCATAATTAAAATACATCTTAAAAAGCGCGGCCTGGAGCCCGGGTTATTCGACGTGTCCGTCCTGGCTAAGAATTCCGGCGGTTTCAGCGGCGCCGAGATCGAACAGGCTGTCATCTCCGCGCTCTACAGCGCTTCCGGGGCGAACGAAAAGATCTCTTCAAAACATGTGCTTGAACAGATCAGGCTGACAAGGCCGCTTTCCATTATAAAATCGGAAGATGTGAATTTCCTGCGCGACTGGGCGAAACAGCGCGGCATACTGCCGGTCTGACCTTGCCGCCGCTTTCAGCCGGCGGCGCTGCCGCATTTTTTCGAGGGGGTCTCATTCCACAAGATTATCATTAGAAAGGCGCCGATGGCGCAAAAGGGGGAAATAAACGAAAACCAGGCGAACCAGCCCCATTTGTCGATGGCGTAGCCGAGCAACACTCCGGAGACGCTTGCCCCCACGTAATGAATTGCGTTAAAAATGCCCGATACCGTGGCTACGCCTTTTGTCCCGCCGAAATCCATAGAGCAGGTTCCCGCGACGATCCCGTGTATTCCGAAAGCCCAGATGCAGTTGATCAGGATCATTACAACGGCGAAACTCATAGACGGGGCTTTGACCAGCAGATACATTGAGACTATCTGCAGCAGGAAAAAAATGCACGCGACCGGCGGCCTTCTTGAGCCGAATAATTTATCGGAGAAGTAGCCGATCGACAGCCCGCCCGCGACACCGCCGATGGTAGGGCCGAGGGAGGCGTACCAGTAAAGCGCGGTTCCCGGAACGACATGGTAGATCTCTTTTAAATATGAGCCCCACCACCGTAGAAGACCGTAACGCGAGACGCCGACGCAGAAATCCGTTATCGCCAGTATTATTATCACCTTGTTCAGGAAAACGTGCCGCCAGAGATAGCCCCAGTCCACCGGCTTATCCTTGTCGGGGTCCGCGGAAGACGCGTCTCCGGTGTCAAAATCCTTATATCCGGCTTCAGACGGCTTGTTCCTGACCAAAAAAAACATGATGGTCCACATTACGAGCATGCATAGCGCCGGTACGATGAATACAAAATACCACGGGAAGACGTGCATTACATAGCCGCCTATGCCCCACGCCATAAAATAGCCGGAGGCCAATACCGTGTTCCATATCCCGCCGAACACGCCCCTTTCGCGGACATGGAACCAGGCGGCGTTGACTTTGGACACGGCAACGGCGCAAAAAGACTGGAAATACTGGTTTAGCGAGTACGCTATGGCCAGGGTAAGGACGATGCGCGTCGCAAAACCAAGGTGTATGAATAAACCCGTCAGCAGGAACATTATCGCCGAACCCAATACGCCGATAAGCATCGCTTTTCGTCCGCCGATGCGTTCCGACGTCGGGCCGTTGATAAGGCAGCCGAGAGCGTACGCGTTCGAGCCTGTGGAGGTGACAACCCCGAATTGCGCCTTTGTGAGGTTAAAAAGCTCCATTATCAGCGGAGTGGCCACTTCTATGGAAAATCTGCCCATGTATAACACGGCATACGAAAATCCAAGCGGAAACCAGTTAAGAAACCTTCTGGCCCTGTAATCTTTGGGATGCTGCATCGGCGATTCAAGTGTTGAGTCTTTCATAATATCGGCCTATTGGCAAGATCAGGATATTGTGATTATGCCATTTAGGGCGCACGCGCACAACCGCCGGAATTCGGGCGCCGCTCGGGCCGCATCGGGGCCGGGCGGGGGAAGGAGTGGCCGTATGGCCCTTGACATCTATATTACCGGATGCAATACTTTATTTATATGGCAAAATGTATGAAATATATTTGCCAGATGTTCGTTGTGGCGTTCTTTATCGCCGGCGCAACGGCTGTCTCCGCCGCGGATGATGCGCCGGAATTGCCGCTTGATTCTATTACCGCCGCTATGCGGGATATA
The DNA here is from genome assembly GCA_020523905.1 of Candidatus Obscuribacterium magneticum. GTDB lineage: Bacteria > Elusimicrobiota > Elusimicrobia > F11 > F11 > Obscuribacterium > Obscuribacterium magneticum. Next base: position 5,056 of record JAJAPZ010000077.1, on the reverse strand, counting down.
ATGGCGGATCCCGGCATTCATGAACCGCTGGAATTGCCGCCCACCCCCGTGGCTGCCGGAGTGGATCCTTCCAGATATCTGGCGACGCTTCAATTTGATGGAAAAGACCACTGGGACACCGGAGAGCGGAATTTCCCCCAGCCGTTCATATTCAATACCACCCAGGACGGAAACGGGGACGGGAAGATAGACGCCGACGACGCTTTGGAGAACCTGATCCGTTACAAAATAGGGCAAAACGTATACGGTGCGGGGAGGACCGGGCTTTCCTCCCGCGGGCCCAATGACCAGCGGCCGGCGGTGTATTTCCATTCCGTGGTCCGGGATAATTTCAGGATCTACGAATACTGGCTTTATTACGCCGACAATGATTACATAAACGACCATGAACACGACTGGGAGAGATATCTTGTGTATGAGAACCTCGCCACGGGCCGGCCTGAAAGGATAAGATTGAGCCAGCATAAGCATGCGAAAAACTACGATTGGGCAAAATTTCCAAAGGATGACGGACATCCTTTGATAAGCGTGACCGGCGGAAGCCATGCCATGTTTAATATCCGTCAGGACGGGGTCATGATCCGGTACAACGGGGACATTTCCGCCAATAAAGGCCGGCTGGACGCCGGGAACGGACAGACGATCCCGTGGGTTATTTTTTCAAACGATCCGGATGCCAGGGGCGCTGTGCCGTATGTCCGGCAGCCTGATTCCTTTAATTACGGGGATCCCGAATATTCATTTAACTATAACGAATACGGCGATCCCCGGCCGGCTCCGTGGAAACGAAAAGACTGGGATCTCGGGACATGAAAATGGATTTCGTTCCCCCTGAGATGCCTAGAGAAGCCGTGATCCTGAAAAAATGCCTTCTGGCCGCAGGGCGGGTGCTGGCAAAATATTTCACCCGTACGGGTTACCGCCTTAAAGGGACTTCCGATCTTCTTACAAAGGCGGATATCGAGTCGCAGGGGCTTATTCTCGGCATTATCAAGAAAAATTTTCCGGGGCATGATTATTTCGCCGAGGAAAATCAGCGACATTCGACGGGAGCGCGATACCTCTGGGTCGTAGACCCGCTTGACGGGACCACGAACTACGCGCATGGCTTTCCCATGGCCTGCGTTTCCATCGGTTTGTTGAAGGACGGCAAACCTTTCACGGGCGGCATATACGATCCTTTCCGGGATGAATTGTTCCTGGCCGTAAAAGGCGGGGGCGCCGCTTTGAACGGCAAAAAAATAACGGTTTCGGCTGTCAGGCGCATAGAGGACTCTCTGCTGGCGACCGGTTTCCCCTACGACAAGACGGAACGCGCGGATTATTATTGCAGGTTCTACGCCGATTTCGTGCGCTTAAGCCATGATGTCCGGCGCCCCGGTTCCTGCGCCCTGGATATGGCGTGGCTGGCGGCCGGAAGAACGGATGGATTCTGGTCGTTCAAGTTGAGTCCCTGGGATGTGGCGGCGGGGCTGCTGCTGGTGGAGGAAGCGGGGGGAAAGGTGACCGATTTCGCGGGCAGGTCCTGGTGCGCAATTGACTCGTACGGCGCCCAGACTTTGGCGACCAACGGAAAAATACACGGCCGGATGCTAAGGATAATCCGGAAAAACCTGGTCAAGAAAGATTCGCGGTCGAAGAGAGTCCTCGTGTAAGCTTTCCGCCCGGTTTTTTACGCGAGCATTCGCTCGCGCACCAGTTCCAGGAGTTTCTGATATCCCCCTAGAAACTGGTTGAGCGTGCTGACCGAGGCGCCATAACGCGCGAAGTCGGCCGGTTTCATGCCGTCCACGTCGTAGGCCTTCCTGAAATCGGCGAATTTCCGGTAGAGTTCCCCGGTGATCTTATCGTCAACGGGGTTTTTTATTGTCATTGCGGGGACGACGTCGGAGGCGTTGAATTTTTTCCACCATTTGTAGGGTATGGACAGGATCAGGTCCTCGCCGATAAGTTCGGACCAGTGCATAACGTGCCGGTAGGCCGCGGCCAGCAGCGTGCTCCTGTATTTTTTCTCCCCGAACACCTGGTAGGCCTTCTTGAAGACAGCGACGCCCGCCCAGTTCAGATACCCGGGATCAATGGCGATGTCTTCTTTTTCCAGCGCTTTTTTCAACAGATCGTCCACCCTTCCCACCATTATCGTCACATAAGGGTGCATCCGGGACATGTCGATCCCGCCGGCTTTGGCTTTTTTCAGGGCTTTTTCAAAGGTCTCCGCCACGGTCACGGCCTGGGCGACGCTGAAGCTCACGGTGGCGTTCACATTTATGCCGCCGGAGACTATTTCCTCCATGGCGGCAAGCCCGGGTTCCGTGGCGGGCACTTTTATCGCTATGTTCGGCGCGATGGCGGCCAGCGAACGGGCATGCGCCGCCATCATTGCGGGATTCCGGTAAAACTTGGGATTGACCTGCATGGATAAAAAACCTTTTTTACCTTTTGTCTGTTTATATACCGGCTCCAGCGTCGCGGCCGCCTCTTTTCCTATCACCTCTATCAGTTTCCAGGCTATGGCATCTTCGTCCGCTTCCCCGTTGTCCCGGATGAGCTTGTCAAGAACAGGGGTCCACTTTTCACGGTTTTCGTGGACAACGCTGTAGACGATCACCGGGTTTGAAGTGGCTCCGACGGCTCCGTTTTCCACCGCTTCTTTGAGTTCATGCGGCGCGCAGGAATCGTTCCAAAACTCGGCGCCGAAAGCGGTCGTAAGCTGCATTTTGGAGCTTTTCATTTTTTCCCTGTCCTCCGTAGTTTGTGCGGTCAAGCGTGTCATACCGTTACCCCCCGCTCAGTAATTTAAATGCCCGCGGTCCGTCTGATGTATTCCCTGCCCATCTTTGCATACTTCAGCGGCTCGGCTTTTAGCGGATCCTGCTCGGCCTCCACCACCATCCAGCCGTTATAGGAGATGCCGGCCAGCGTTTTGAAAATAGGGAGATAATCGATCCCGCCGTCTCCCGGAACGGTGAATACGCCCTTTCTGACGGCATCGGCGAAGCTGAAGCCGCCTTTACGCGCCAGTTCAACCACTTCGGGGCGTATGTTCTTGAGATGGACATGCGAGATGCGGTGTTTGTATTTCTGGAAAACCTCTGCGGGATCGATACCGGCAAACGCCATATGGCCGGTGTCCGCCAGCAGGCGGACGTCTTTTGTGTTCGCCATCAGCCTGTCGATTTCGGGGAGATTTTGGATTATCGTGCCCATATGGTGGTGATATACCAGGGTCATGTTCTTTGCCGAAGCCAGTTTGGCCAGTTCATCAAGGCCGTTGAAAAGCCTGTCCCAGTCTTTCCGGCCCGGGCCGCCGGCCCGGGAATCTTTCCAAAGCGCTTTTTTGGGATCGTCATAGATCCTTCCGGTGCATTCGGCCACAATGGCCACGGAACAGTTCAATTGGGAGAGCCGGTCCAGGTGTTTTTGGAATTTGTGCTTTTCCTCCTCCAGCGGGGTGGAGAGCAGATAAGTGCTGTGCCAGCCGGAGACGAGGGATAGTTCATGTTTTTGAAGGACGTTTTTCAAGTCCGTAATATTGGAAGGAAATTTATGCCCCAGTTCGGTCCCGGCATAGCCGGCTTCCTTCATCTCGCCGAGGCATTGTTCCAGGGAAGTGTCCGCGCCCAGATCCAGGAAGTCGTCATTGCTCCAGATAATAGGCTGGGCGCCGATCTTTATGTTCAGTCCTTTAAGCATAATCAGTAATAGAACCTCTGTTTCTCCTTTGATTTCAGATAGCGGGCTCTCGCCTTTTTAACGGAAGCGCGTCCCGAAACGGCGGCCACGGGGACATCCCACCAGGAAAACCCGGGAAGCGGGGGACAGGGCTCCAGGGGGACGTAAATAAAGCACGTCCCCGGCTCCCTGCGCGCTTTATCCAGGGCTTTTATAAATCCGCTTTCGCTGTCGGCGTAAAAAACCGAAGCGCCGAGGCTTCTGGCATTAGCGGGGAAATCTACCGGCAGGGTCTTGCCTTCCAGACGCATCCTGTTATGGTCTCTGAACCGGAATTCATTGCAAAAACTTTTGCCGCCGCAGGACTTTTGAAGGTTGTAAATGCATTGATAGCCGTGATTGTCGTTCATTATCACTGTTATTTTAATGCCTTCCTGTATGGAAGTGACGAGTTCATGGTTGAGCATCAGGTAACTTCCGTCGCCGAGAAAGGCGTAGACTTCCCTGTCGGGGCAGGCGAGTTTGACGCCAAGAGCTCCGGCAATTTCGTACCCCATGCAGGAATAGCCGTACTCGGAATGATAATCGTGCATTTCCTTCGGTTTCCAGAGTTTATGGATGTCGCCGGGGATCCCTCCGGCCGCGTGCACTATTGTCGCGTTCTTTCCCGCATGATCGTTGAGTATCCGGATTGTTTCGCTTTGGTGAAGTCTTTTTCCGGTCTTGTTCTTCGGATGCACGATTTTTTCGTAGGCCGTTTTCCATTCCCGCCTGGCGCCGGCGATCCCGGACCGGTAAGAAGCGGAAACGCTGTATCCTTTAAGTGCCCGCCCCAGGTCTTCCAGAACCGCCCTCGCGTCGCCGGTCAGCGGAAACGCGCCGTGCTTGTGGGCGTCGAACGGATCGATATTTACGCTGAGGAAACGCACCCGCGGATTCTGGAACTGAGTTTTGGAGGCGGTGGTGAAATCGGAAAGGCGGCTGCCTATAACGATAACAAGGTCCGCGTCCTTCGCTATTTTGTTCGCGGCGAGATTCCCGGTCGTCCCGACGGAGCCGAGGCAGGAGGGGTGGCTGTCGAGAAGCGCGCCCATTCCCGCCTGGGTGACGCCGGCCGGGATGCGGGTCCCGCCGGCAAAATTTTCCAGCGCCTTTTCCGCTTCGGAATAATGAACGCCCCCGCCTATTACGAGGAACGGCCGCCTGGACTTTTTGATCAGAAGCGCGGCCTGCGCTATCTCCTGCGCCCGGCAGCGCCGGCGGACAACGGTATATACTTTTTTGTCAAAGAACTTCCCTGTTTCCAGGCCAAGAACGAGCAAAGCATGGTGCATACGGCCTCGGCCTTCGCCAAGGCGAAATGCCGCATGGAGATCCTCGCGTG
>JAJAPZ010000076.1 GCA_020523905.1 Candidatus Obscuribacterium magneticum | reverse complement strand
GCCTGCGCCAGTCCTTCCGGACGGGGTTGAACGGCATACCGAATCTGAATTCCGATCTCTTTGCCTTCTTTCAATAACCGCTTAAAACAATCCTGGTCTTCCGGGGTCGTGATCATGAGATACTCCCGGATGCCCGCCAGCATGAGGGTGGAAAGCGGGTAAAAGATGAGCGGCTTGTCCCAGATGGGAAGAAGCTGCTTGCTGGTGGCTTTCGTCATGGGCGAAAGGCGCGTCCCTGATCCGCCCGCCAGAATGATGCCTTTCATCGACAATACCTCACTTTCCTGTCACCTTAAAAGCCCCAGACGTTCCCGGTGGTAGCGGCCCGCCTGGACCCGCCGACACCAGCCCGGATGATCGATATACCACCGGATCGTTTCTTCCAAGGCCGAGGTGATAGGGTGCCGCGGCCGCCATTTCAGCTCTTTATACATTTTTGTGCCATCAATCGCATAGCGACGGTCATGTCCAGGCCGATCCGGCACAAAGGTGATCAAATTGCGATAGGAACGAACCCGTTTTGAAAGAAGATTAAGATTCCGGGCCGGTGGATGCAGCCGATCCAACAGATCACAAATCTTCTTGACCAATTCCAGATTCGTCAGTTCCGCTTTTTTCGTCAGCCGGTTGCAGCCGCCGATATTGTACTTTTCTCCCGGACGTCCCCGGCGAAGGACCCGCCAAATCCCATCACAATGATCCTCCACATAAAGCCAGTCCCGGATTTGACGGCCATCGCCATAAACCGGCAGCGGCTTCCCTTCAAGGGCGTTCAAAATAATCAGCGGGATCAGCTTTTCCGGGTATTGGTGAGGCCCAAAGTTGTTGGAACAATTCGTGATAAGAACGGGAAGGCCATACGTTTTCCCATAGGCCCTGACCAGGTGATCGGCCCCGGCTTTAGAGGCGGCGTAGGGCGAATTTGGAGCATACGTCGTCTCTTCGGAAAAATATCCGCGGCTTCCCAGCGTTCCATAAACTTCATCGGTCGAAACGTGGAGAAAACGGAACCGCTTCCTCCCGGACGGCGTCAACCGCGAACGGTACTCCCGGGATGCCTCAAGGAGCTCGAAGGTCCCCACGAGATTTGAACGGACAAAGCTGCGGGGATCATCAATGGAACGATCCACATGCGTCTCCGCCGCGAAATTGAGGAGAGCCCACGGCCGGACGTTGAAAAGGAGGCGGTGCATCTTGGGCCCATTGGCAATATCGGCCTTGACGAAGAGGAGGCGTTTGTTGGGGAAAAGATCTTCGATATTCTCGCGATGGCCGGCGTAGGTCAACTTATCGACAACAATAACACGGTCGATCGGAATCCGGCTTAACGTGTAACGGACAAAGTTGGATCCGATAAAGCCGGCTCCCCCCGTAACGATGATAGAATTAAGGCGGTTCAAAGCTTTCATGGGACGTTGATCATACCAAACAGAAAAAGGAGGACATACGGGAACGAATGGCGGGGTTTCCTAGTGTTTGCCGGTTAAGGGGACGAAACGCACGGGGCAGACATTTTTTTGCTGGATCGTGCCGTCATTCTTCTTTTTAATAAAAAGGAGATATTGAATATCGTCCGGCTCACCCACCGGGATGACCAGGCGGCCGCCGACTTTCAGCTGCTCCACCAGAGGCGCCGGCACATGGGCCGCCGCGGCCGTGACGATGATGGCGTCGAAGGGAGCCTGCTCCGGCCAGCCGAAATAACCGTCCCCCAAGCAAAAGGTGACATTCGTCATCCCCAACAGCAGCAAGCGTTGTTTGGCTTGCTCATGGAGTGCTGGGACGATCTCCACGGTATAAACGTCTTTGGCCAGGTGAGCTAAAATCGCGGTCTGAAACCCGGAGCCGGTCCCCACCTCCAAAACCTTATCCTGGCCGGAAAGGCTCAAAAGCTGCGTCATATGGGCCACCAGGGAGGGTTGGGAAACGGTTTGACCGCAGCCGATCGGCAAGGCCCGGTCATCTTCCGCCACTGATTCCATGGAAGGTTCCAGAAAAAGCCGCCGCGGGACCTTTTTCATGGCGTCCAACACGTGTTTACGGCTCATAATCGACCTCCACAAGAAACTCTTTCTCATTTTAAATTAATACCAATAGGAATGTGATGTGTAATTAGTAGGGGCGCAGCCACGGCGGGCGCCCGTACGTCATTCCGGCGACAGCCGGAATCCAAAATAAAGTTAGAAGCCTGGATCCCGACTTACGTCGGGATGACGATCGGCTTTCGCCGGAATGACGATAAACGGGGGGAGCGTGGGAGGATGGGAAACTTTATTCTTTCTTTGCTTCGGCTTTTTCGGCTTTGAGGTCCGGCTCCGGATTTTTGACCACAAAAACGACGCGCCGGTTGCGGGACCGCCAAGCCACCAGATCTTCCTCCGGCGCCCGGGGAAGACTTTTATTTTCCCCATAGCCAATGGCTCCGATGTGCTGGGGGGGGTATTGATATTGATGGATGAGGTAATGAACAACATTGGTGGCCCGCGCCGTGGAAAGCTCCCAGTTGGAGGGGAACTTGTCGGATTTGATCGGCACATCATCGGTATGCCCTTCCACAATGATGTCGTGCCTTTTATCCGCCAACTTGCGGAATGTGGGGGCCAGGCCATCCAAAATCTTTTTCATCTGATCGGTGAGCTCCGCCCGTCCGCTTTCAAAGAAGACGTTGTACCCTTGCTCTTGCAGGGAAATGATGAGTCCGTCTTTCGTGATTTTCACTTCCCCCGCCACTTCTTCCTGTTTCATCGTCTCTTCCACTGCTTTCTTCGCCTCCTGGATCGGTTTGGAAAGAGATGCCGACAGGGCATACAAGATGAGGTAGAAACACACCAGCTCGGTCATGAGGTCGGCGTAATTCACCATCCAGGGGGGGGCGGGATGGCCGATTTGGGCAACCCGAGGATCGGAGGCATCGATGACGTCTCGGGACTTAAGAGGCATGGGACTTACTCACGCGGTCCGGTTCGGATCAAATTTCTCGTGGCGGGGTCCAGATACGCCTTCAAATTTGATTCCATCAAACTGGGGGCCACCCCGGTTTGAAGAAGAAGCACGCCGCGGATGATGATTTCTTTGACCAGGAGCTCTTCTTCCGAACGTCTCCTTAATTTTCCCGCCATTGGAAGAAAAAGGAGATAGCCGGATCCCAGCCCGAAAAAGGCCGCCGAGAGTGCCAGCGCCATCCGGCGAGGGACTTGGGCAACATCCTCCAAGGTGGACATCATGAGGATCATTCCCAGAATTGTGCCGATGATCCCAAACGCCGGCGAATAGGTACCTAACGAGTTGAAAATTTCCTGCCCCACCTTGTGTCGTTCACGGATAAACCCCAGTTCCGTCTCCATCATGTTCTGGATGAATTCCTTGTCGGCGCCGTCAATCACCAATTGCACGCCGCGCTTTAGATAATCATCCTTCGTCGACTTGACCTCATCCTGCAGGGAGAGAAATCCATCCGTCCGGGCCTTCTTCGCAAATTTAACAAAGGTCGAAACGATGTCCTGGGTGTCCACGACATTTGAACTCATGACCTTTTTTAGAACGCGAAACAAGCCGAAGACCTGGGCCGCCGGGTAATTCACCAATAGCGCACAAACGGTCAGCCCGATGACGATAAAGAAGGCCTCCGCGTTCATGAAGGGGGCAAATCCTTTCAACCCTTCGGCCATGAAGACCGTCCCGAACACCATGATGCCCGCAAACAAGATTCCGCCGATGGTTGTCATGTCCATGGGTTATTACGCTCCTCTCAGGCACGAGGCCTGCTTTTCCTTTCTTTCTTCATTGATGCGGCGCCGGTAATCGATGATTTTGTCCATCACCTCCGGGATGCGTTCCAAAACAACGATGTTATTTCCCGTTGTCAAGGTGATCACGGTGTCCGGGGTCGACTCCATCTGCTCAATGAGATCCGGATTCAAGCAAAACTCCGTTCCGTTCAGACGTTTCAAGGAAATCACGGCAGCGGCTCCTCGTCCTTTTTGCGCTTCAAGTCGATCAGCGGGAAATCCAAAAACCGGCCGATGGCCGTAAAGAACCCTTTCCGTTGATGGGCGTCGTCGGACAGGGAAGCCGTCCGTTTCTCAAGCTCCCGCTTGTAATGCTCTTCGGCCTGCCGTAACAGTTCCTGTGCCTCCCGTTCGATCTGGGTCCGGGCCTCCCGGGCCTTTTTAAGCTCCTCTTTCAAACCTTCATTCTCCCAGCGCCAGGCGTCCATATCTTTCTTGGCCTCTTCCTTGGCGGCTTTCAGTTTTTCTTCTCCCTGCGCCTCACGATCCCGTAAGCGTTCTGCAAATTCGACCTCCATGCGCTGACGAAGCTGGCCCTCGATCACCTGGACATCGGCGACGGGTGCTTCAACTCGCGCCCGCTCCACGGCTTCGACCCGCACCACGGCTTCGGCCCGCACCTTCTCCAGCTCCTGCTGATGCCGCTGCGCCAGCTCATTACGCAACGTCTCCATGCGGCTTCCCATTTCCTGCTGATGCCGCTGCGCCAGCTCGCTACGCAACGTCTCCATGCGGTTTTCCATTTCCTGCTGCTTTTGCAAAATCAATTTTTCTATCTTCTGCTTGCCTTCTTCCTTGGCCGCTTCGCACTCGTTTGTGCTCTCATTCAACCGCCTCTCCAAGACATGGACGCGGTTCTTCAGCTCCGTTAACGTTTCTTCTTTGTCGTCGATCACCTTTTTCAAAATGCGCTCTTTCTCGACAAGCATCTCTTCTTTCTTTTCCACGTTCTGGGCCGATCCCTTCAGGGTGCGGACCTGCTCACGCAGCTGCTCCAATTCTGCCGTTGTCTCATCCAGCTGTTGTTCCAGCTGCTTCCTCACCTCATAACCCTTGCCGCTGGTAAATCCTTTCATTGCCTCGACCTGCTCTTCCAGCTGCTCGACCCTCTCCTTTTCGGCCTCAAGGCTGTCACGAAGAGCCTTCAGCTCCTCGTCACGATCCTCCAAAATCGATTGACTGGACTCAAAACCCGCCGCCCGCTGCTTCAATTCCTGCTCCAAAGCCAGCTTCGTGTCTTGCGCCAATTGCAGCCGGGCTTTTTCCGCCCGTAGTCCCTCCTTCAGCTGTGTGATGTTTCCATCCATCTCCCGTTGCGCTTCGCGCCATTCCAACTGCATTTTGTCCAATTCCGCCTGGAGGGTGCGGTTTCGCTCTTCAAGTGGCTGCAAATTCTCAATAGTCGACCGCAACTCCTCCTCACTCTTGCGCGATTCCTCCACCTGAGCTTGCAGGGTCTCCAACTCCTTCCGCACTTTGTCGCGCGCCGCCGCGTACTCGCGCTCGGCGTTCATGTCGTACCAATTGAGCCGTGTCTGAAGCGCTCGGATGCGGGCTTCGTTTTCCTCCTGCGCTTTCTTGAGCTCATCCCCGACGCCCATTTTGGCCTGATTCAACTCCTTCGTCAGCTGGTCAATTTTCGCCTCATAACGCGTTTGCAGGGTTCGAACACGAACCTCGGCTTCCTCCTGGACCTCCCCGACTTCTCTCCCAACATCCTCTTTCGCCCGGTTCAACTCCTTCGCAAGCTGATCCATTCGTGCGTCATATTGACGCTGCTTATCGAACATCTCCTGTTCCATGCGGGCTCTCACCGCGGCTTCCCTGTCCTGCACGGTCGCGCGTATCTTCTCGTTCTCATTCTCGAGTCGCAGCCTTTCCATTTGAGCGTCTTTCAACTCGTTCCGGGCCAAATCGTCCGAGCGTTTGGCCTCATTCAACTGGCCCTGAAGGAGGTCCAACTGGTTTCGCAAGGAATTGACCTGTAACCTTAAATCCTCAATTTCCTTGGCCTTTGACGCCGTTTCATTGGCGCTCATGTCCACTTGATGCTTGAAGGTGGCGATCTGCTTTTCAAAGCCTTCTTTTTCAGCATGGGCCTGTTGTTTGGCAATGTCCAACGTCGCCTCCAACTCACGGCGCGTCACCGCCTTCTCCACGCGGGCCTGTTCCTCGGCAAATTTGATGGCGCTCTCGAGTTTCCCAATTTCACTTTGCAGAATTTGAACCTGGTGATTCAGCTGTTCTTTCTCCTGCTGGGATTTGCTCTGCACTCGCTCCAGTTCCCGCTCCAGGCGATCGCGGTCGGCGCCGACGGACTTGACCCGATCCTCCCAAAACGCTTTTTCCTGCTCCGACTTCAAGGCCATTTCCTGCCGTATTCGCGTGAGATCGGCCTCCCGGTCCCGGACGGCGGCCTCCAAGGCCGCCTTTTCCTGGGCCCAGCGGTATTCCAAATCCTTAAGGCGTGTGGAAAAGTGCCCCTCCATCTCCTGGGTGATCTGATCGCGCTGACCAAGTTGGTTCTTTAAAGTCTGCACCCACGCCTCGCGTTCCTCGGCCAGGCGGCGTTCCATTTGAACCAGACGGGCCTCGGCCTTATGGCGGGCTTCCTCCAGCTCCTGCTCTTTTCTCTCCCGCCGAAGCTTGTCTTGAATCTCCTTGATGGATGTCTCCACTTTCGCGGAAACGGCCTCTTCTTCTTTTGACCGCAAAGACGCCAGTAAAACCTTTTCCCGCTCTTCCATGAGCTTCTTTTCGAGCTCTGCGATCTTCTGCTCGAGCGTGGATTTCGACGCCTCGGCTTCGCCAAGCTGCGTTTGCATATTGGCGGCGGCCGGAGGGAGCGGCGTCACACCCAAGGGAGATCCGGGCGGCAGGCCGGGGGCTTGGCGACCGGGGGGAACCATCGGCCCGGGCAGACGACGTGGCCCGACGCCTGGATTGGGCATGGGAGGCGTCGGCGGTTTGGGTAAAGAAATCGGGGATCCTCCCGGCGCGGCCGGCGGTTGGGCAGGGGTTGGGCTTTTCGGTTGAGGGCCGGGCCCTTTCGTTTGAGCGGGGCCTTTCAGAGGAACTCCCGGCTTATTATTCGGCGGTGGCGGGTGCGGCGGCCTCTGTTGCGGCGGCCCTCCAGGTTGCGGCTGTTTATCGTTGGGTTTGTCCATATCCGAGCTCTATGTCCATCCTATTTATGCGGCATCTCTTTTTCTTTCCATTTCCGGCAGACATCCCTGCAAGGTGGTCATCGCCTTCTGCAGGCTGTGCAAAAACAGTTCTGTTTGGCGCTCCTCCTCCCGATAAAGAAGATCGAGAAAGTTCATTTCTTCGCCAAAAGCCGCGGCTTTTCGCGAGGTTTCCACCTGCGTGAGCCTCAAACGGTCCATCCAATCGCTGATCAGAGCCTCGCACTCCTTAATTTGGGCGATAATCCGCGTTTTTTCAAGCTCATTTTGAATTTCCCTCTGTTTCATATGGCCGAGATTGCGGTCGGTCAATTGGATTAAATATTGCTGCAAATCCTCGATCCTTTTGTCTTCGCGCCCTTCCTCTTCCATCATCATCCGCTGCTGCTGGGAAAAGCGGGCGTCCAAGGTGGCCAACTGCTCGCTCAAGGTCTCCCGCTCCTTCTTTATCACTTCCAAACGGTTCTGCCACATGGTCCACAATCGGTCTTTCCGCCAGTGCCACCTTTGCTTGAGTAATTCCTGCTCTTTTCCCGAATTGGTGAGAAGGCCAGCGTGCCGGCCTTTAAGATCGGCCAGTCTCTGCCGCAACTCATCCCGTTTGGCTTCCAAACTCCGAAACGCCGCCCGCGCCTCCCGGTCGACCCGCATCCGATCGGCGTCGTGCTCGGCCTCCTGAACGCCTTTGCGCATCATCAAGGTTCTTAACTGATTCTCCCAATGCCATTTCTTCTTCTCGTATTCCTCGCGAAGGCGGGCGAGCTCTTTTTCCTTTTGAACCTTTTCCTGCTGATAAAGTTTTTGTTCGTAATCCCTCTTTTCGGTTTCGTTTTTGACGGTCTCTTTGAGAATCGATTCTTCTCTCTGGAACGATTCCTCCGTGTCCTTTTTCTTCTGCTCCTGCTCGACCACCAGATCCTGGAGCTCCTTTTCGGCCGCCTCGATCTTTTCTTTCAGCTCACCCACGTCGGCCTCGCAGCGTTTCCGATCCTCTTCCGCCTTTTCGACCAGCGTGGCCTTGTCGATCTCCAGCTGCTCCTTCGCCACCTGCAGGTTGATCCGTGCCGACTCCACTTCCTTTTCTTTGTCGGCCCGAACGGTGGACAGACGCCCTTCCAAATCTCCCTTTTCTTTGGCCATGGCTTCGAAATCGCGCTTCATGGTTTCCAAGGCCAACTGCCAACCCTGCTTCTTGCCATCCACCTGTTCCCGTAAAACCGTCAACTGCTGATCATTTTCTTGTTTGATTTTCTCCAACTCCTGTAAATACTTAATCCGGGTGGTTTTCAGCTTATCTTCGACTTGGCTCCAATCGGAAATCAGTTTCTCCCGCGTGACCAAGACGTGCCTTCTTTGCTCTTCATAGAGGTCGGTCAGGGCGCTTTTCTGCTTTTCGAAGGAAATCTGGGTGGCCACTTTCTCCTCGTTCAAGCGGTTTAGCTCGTGGGCACACTGCTTATCGAAATCCTCGAACTGCTCCTGCAGGCGGGCGATGTCCGCTTTATTATTCGCCACATCGCGTTCCAGGAGATACTTCTGCTGGGTATAATCCTTGCCGGCCTGCTCCAGTTGCCCCTTCATTTGCTCTTCCTCTTGCCGGAAGGCGTCCAGCGCTTT
>JAJAPZ010000075.1 GCA_020523905.1 Candidatus Obscuribacterium magneticum | reverse complement strand
TGCGGGGCTTTTGGCCAGATCGCTTTTGATCGGCGCGCGCTTCGATCTGAGACTGGTTCTGATTCTTCTCCTTCCCTTTCTTCCGCTTGGCGGGATTCGTCTATTTTCTCCGTTTCGGCATCGTGTGAGCCGGATCGCGTGGCAGGTTTATTTTGGCGTCGCCTTTCTCCTCGTTCAGCTTGTCTATGTTTTTGACGCGGGGCACACCGCTTATTTGGGCGCCCGGATCGAAGCGAGCGTTTTTGGTTTTCTCGCCAATCCGGATATTTCCGCCAGGATGGTGTGGCAGTCTTATCCAGTGATCTGGATTGCGTTGGGCCTCGGTCTTTTGACGTGGGGTTATGCGCTATTGATTTCACGGTTCGTGGCGAGGATGAGCGGACTTGAACGGTTCTCCTCGCGCTTAAAGGGGAAAGTCGGCCTGGGGTTGCTCACTTTTTTCCTGGTGGCCGTCGGTCTCTACGGCCGCCTGGGTCAATACCCCTTGCGCTGGAGCGACGCCTTCTTCAGCCACAACGCCTTTGCCTCTTCTCTGGCCTTGAATCCGGTCCTCAATTTGTATGACACCCTTGATTTTCGCGCCTCCCGTTGCGACATCGACCTGGTTCGGAAATATTATCCGCGGATGGCGGCGTACCTGGGGGTCGAGAAACCGGATCCGGAATCGTTGACATTTGCCCGGACGGGTACGTCGCGGGCAAAGGTGCGGGGGGCGCCGCCCAATGTGGTCGTCGTTTTGCTCGAGTCGTTCGCCCCATATAAGATGAGCTTGTTCGGCAATCCCCTCCCGAGCACGCCTTTTTTTGATGCGATGGCCCGGGGCGGTCTTTTGTTCGATCACTGCTTTGCTCCGCATGCGAGCACGGCGCGGGGGGTCTTCGCCCTTTTAACCGGCATTCCCGACGTGGAGCTGGGTTGGACCTCGAGCCGGAACCCTTCGGCGGTCAATCAGCGCTCCATCCTCAATGACTTCGCGGGCTGCAAAAAATTTTACTTTCTCGGCGGGAGCGCCTCCTGGGCCAACATCCGCGCGCTGTTGTCCCACAATATCGACGACCTAAAAATTTATGAAGAAGGGGATTTCACCTCACCCCGGGAAGATGTGTGGGGGATTTCAGACCTGATGCTGTTTAAAGAGGCCAACGACGTGTTGCGGGGAGAGACGAGGCCCTTTTTCGCCTTTATTCAAACCTCGGGCGCCCATCGGCCTTTCACGATTCCGAAGAACAACTGGGGGTTTAAAATGATGACCGCCAGCTCGGAGGAGTTGAAAAAGTTCGGTTTCAACTCCCTTGAGGAATTTAATTCCTTCCGCTTTCTGGATCATTCCCTCGGATTTTTCTTCGATCAGGCACGCAAAGAAAAATATTTTGAAAACACGATTTTCGTCCTCCTGGCGGATCACGGAATCAGCGCCTATGGAGGCGACCACTGGCCCCGTTATTACACCGAATTGACGCTCACCCGCGTCCATATTCCCTTGGTGTTCTATGCGCCGAAGCTGATCCCCCGGCCCCAACGGCTGACGAGGGTGGCCAGCCAGATTGATCTGTTGCCCACCATCGCGGGGCTGGCCCGCCGGAGGTATACCAACACGACCCTGGGGCGGGATTTATTGGACCCGCGGTCGGACGACGTGCCCCTGGCGTTTATCAATCTTTACGGAAAGGAAAATGAGATCGCCGTTATGAACAACGACTTTTACTTTTCGATGTGGGCCAATCACGGCGGGAAAAGATTGCACGCCTTAAAATCTCCGAGTCCCATGGAAAATGTCGTGGCCCAGTTTCCGCAGGTCGTATCGGTGATGGAAGAGGAGACGGAAGGAATTTATCAAACCGCCCTCTATATGCTGACCCATAACAAGCGAAAAATCGGTACCGGTTCTGGTGAAGGGGTCAAGTCTCACTTTGCACGGTCTGAACACGACCGTGCAAAGTGAGACTTGACCCCTTCACCTTCGGTTGTGGCCGGGGCGAGGCGGTTGTCGAGAAGAAGCCGCTTGGACGTTTGCGCGAAAGCGAAGAGCTCTTTTTTTAAGTTCCCCGTGATGTCCGGGAATCGTCGGACAAGATTCTTTTTCTCATTTTTGTCTTTTTCCCATTCAAAGAGGCCGACGGCCCCCTCCTCGCTGGCCAAAAGAAGATTCGGCCCCTCAAACCACCCCATGTGGCCGCCCCGTTCAACGTAGGCAAAGCGTTCTTTGACGGACGTGTCGATAAGAGAACGTCCGAAGGTGTGGAAAGGGGTGTTGAGGCGAAGCAGGTCCACGATCGTCGGGAGAACGTCGAGTTGCCCGCTGAGAGATTCTACGCGCCGCGGCGGAATCCGGCCCGGCGAATAAATGATGAGAAAGATATGCTGCTGGTCGTAGGTGCCGATGGTGTCTTCTTGCGTGTGGTCCGGAAGGATGAAGAAGATGGTGTTTTTGAAGAACGGCTCTTTTTCCGCCTGGGTGAAGAAATCCCCCAGACTTT
This sequence comes from Candidatus Obscuribacterium magneticum, assembly GCA_020523905.1. GTDB lineage: Bacteria > Elusimicrobiota > Elusimicrobia > F11 > F11 > Obscuribacterium > Obscuribacterium magneticum. The sequence goes on along the minus strand of JAJAPZ010000075.1, from coordinate 6,697 downwards.
CATCGACGTAGCTCAAGGTCGCCTCCAGAGCGCGGTTCGGCAATAGCTTGGCCGCTTTCAGATATTTTTCATCCGGAAGCTCGAACGGCGTGTGGGAGGTGAGGGAAAACCAAAGCGCCAGAAAGGGCTCTTTCATTTGGCGCAGCTCGGCGTTGAGCTGGCGCAGGGCGATGTGATCGTAGGCCCCCCAAGAGGAATCTTTTTCTCCCGGTTCACGGCGGATTTTTTCCTTCCCCACGTAATTTTCGAAGCCGGCCATCTGGGCGAAAAAATTCAGGTTCAAAGAGCCCGTCTTCGCCCCGTGGAGGAATAGGGTGGAGTATCCCGTTTCCTTGAGGAGGGTGCCGACGCATCGGAAGTTGTCTTGATGGAGCGGGGACTCCAAAAGCCGAAGATCGTCAAAGGGAGGGATGGAGCAGCCGATCGCCGCCATGGCGTCCGTCGAGCGTTGCCCCACCGCGAGGAAATTGGTGAAAAGCATCCCCTGCGCGGCCAGGCGGTCGAGGTGGGGGGTGATGCCGGGAATCCCTCCTACAGCTCCGACAAATTTGGCGGAAAACCCTTCCAGCGTGAGGATGACGATATTTAATTTTGGGGGAGGCGTTTTTTGGGGGGCCGACGGTTCCTGAAGAATCGGATAGTGAGGATTTTTGAAGTCCATGCCTGGGGCTCGGACAAGGTTCTGCGTGATCGTGATGGCTTCTGGCTGCGGCAGCACATCGGGAACGTAAGGAGAGCCTTTTTTAAGGGAGTGAATGACGCAAAAGATGGGATTGAGACTCACGTGGGCCAGAAACGTTTGGCTGGTGATGAAGGCGTGGCTGGGTTTGAGCGGTTTCGTTTGGAATCCCCCGCGGAAACCGACGAGGAGAAAAAGGAGGGCGACGATTTGCCAAACCAAACGATTTATAAAGCCTTTGGGAGGGAGCCCCCGGAAACATCCCGCGGCTTTTCTTTGGATGAGCCACCACGCAGCCGTGAGGAGTCCGCAAAGGACGAGAAAAAGGATCAATCCCAGCGTGTAGTGGCCGAACATGATCAACATTTCCCGCAGGTCCGTTTTGAGGAAGAAGATCTCGTAGGACAACCGCCGTCCCGAAACGTCATAATAAATTATGTCGATGAGAAACCCCGACAGAGCGGCCCAGAAGAGAAAGAGTTCCGCGGGAAGCGCCGCCACGTTTTTAACGTTGTTTTTAAAGTCCCGTTTAAAGAAGGCGAGAGCCCAGATCGGGAGCACCAGAAAGCAGGCGGTGGCGAAATCAAAGCGGAGCCCGTTCAGGAAAACGCGGAACATCTCCGAAGCCGTTGAGTTGCTCAAATGGGATTGGTAACGTATGAGAAAGGCCATCCGAAACAACATGAATAGGATGACATTGGTGAATAGGAAAATAAAGAGAGCCGCGGTGTTCGCCGGTGGTGCAAGTTTTTTATTCATACCGGAAGGGGTCAAGTCGCGACATGCGACATTTCTACGTGAGTAGAATATATTCAGCTGCAGTTTAAAAAGATATGTCGCATGTCGCGACTTGACCCCTTCCGGTATGAGTAAAGTAAAAAAGAAGGGCAAAGTGAAGGTGCGCCGCCTTTGGAAGATCCATCCCGCCACGCGGATCGAGCGGGACCGGAAGAAATACGACCGCAAAAGGCTGACGCGGGAGTTCAAGCGGGAAACCCAAGAGGGGCGCGGAATATAGTAAAATCCGCCCTTGCTTCATTTCCCCACTCTCTTTTAGGGCGGTTTTTCCTAATGTTTTCAGTCCGGCAAAAAGGGCGTTCCCGGTTTCCGTGGGTCATCGGCCATCGCGGGGCCATGGGGCATGCCCCCGAAAATACAATGACCTCCTTCGAGCAGGCCCTCTCCTTGGGGGCGGACATGCTCGAATTCGACGTGCGCCTCTCCAAAGACGAGGTCCCCGTCATTGTGCATGACGCCAACCTGGACCGGACCTCCAACCGTTCGCTCAATGCCGCCGACCTCAACGTGAAAGATCTCCTGGAGCTGGATGCGGGCTCCTGGTTCGACCTTCGCTTTGCCGGCGAGCGGATTCCGCGCCTGAGCACCCTTCTGCAATGGAGCAAAACCCGCAAGACAAAAAAGGGAAATCCGCTCGCTTTTCTTGTGGAGCTCAAAGTCGACGGTGACGAATCGCGCCGGGAGACGCTGGTCCAGGCCGTGGTCAAGGAATTGAAAGAGAACCGGGTGTTAAGCCGCTCCGTCTTGCTCTCTTTTGATGAGCCCGTCCTTCTTTTGACCCGGAAGATCCACCCGAAAGTGGCCACCGGCTTTCTCTATTCCGATAATCTCTACGATTCCCTGGAACGGGCGAAACACTTGAATACCAATCATTTGCTCCCGCGGAAAGACCGGGTCACAGGCGACCTCGTGGAGGAAGCCCATAAAGCGGGGATGGCGGTTGTCGCCTGGACGGCGGACCGTCTGGATGAATTTCGCAAGCTCGTCATCTGGGGGGTCGACGCCGTCGCCACCAACTACCCCGACCGCCTGATCGAATTCTACCGCCGATAAATTCCTCTTGAGTCGTCGAGGAAAAGAGAGTTAGAATACAAACATCGTCCCATCGGGACCCCGAGTCCAGATGGCCCCAGGTTCCGGAGAGCCTGGGTTTTTTGTTTCTCCCCTCCTTCAGTTATCAGTCCCCCTCCAAAGGAATGTCGCTTGAAAGTCTGTTTCTTTCCTCAAAAGATTAGAAACGTAAAGGATTTGGTCCGTACCGTTTCTGAAGCAATCCGCCGAGCCCGAAGTCACGCTGCCACGGCAGTCAACTCAAGCATGACTCTTCTATACTGGGGTATTGGCCGCCAGATTGTTGAGTTTGACAAAGGGGGCAAAAGGGCCGTTTATGGCCAATCCCTTTTAAAAGCCATGGCTGAAAAACTGGAAGGCGAATTTGGCCGGGGCTATTCCTGGAGAAACCTCTATATGATGTGCCAATTTTATGAGGCGGTCAGGGATCCGAAGATTTTGCAAACGCTGTCTGCAAAATTGGCCTGGTCGAAGTTATGTCAGATTGTTTCTTTTGAAGAACCGGAAAAACGCCATTTTTACCTAAAACTCTGTGCCAATGAAGGATGGTCTGTCCGAGAGTTAAAGCGCCAAATCCGGTCGGCCTTATATGAAAGGACTCCTCTTGGAAAACGGAATAAGGCCCTTCACCGCGGTTTTGGCCATCCTACCGACATCGATCAACCGGGGGATGTCATTAAGGATCCCTACATTTTTGAATTTCTTGGGCTACCAGACCGGTGCTATTCCGAAAACGAATTGGAACGAGCCCTGATCAATCGTCTGCAAGATTTTATAACAGAGCTTGGAAAAGGATTCTGTTTTGAAGCGCGACAGAAAAGAATCGATCTGGACGGTGTGAGTTCCCATGTCGATCTCGTGTTTTATCATCGAATATTGAAATCAACTGTTCTCATAGATCTCAAGATTGGAGAATTCACGCACCAATATGCGGGCCAGATGAATTACTATCTAAATTGGTGGAAGGACAATGAAATGGGTCCAGGAGACCAACCTCCCGTTGGCATTATCCTTTGTGCTTCAAAAAAAGATAGTGACGCCCATGTCGAATACGCCATAGGTGGCTTGACCAACCGCATTTTCGTGTCCCGGTATCGGACGTACCTCCCTTCAAAAACACAACTCCAACATTTACTAACCGTGACTCAAGATCGATGGGAAAAAGAACATGGAAAACTGCCCAGCGGCGGAATCAACCAGACCAATGCGGGAGAATCCAATTAAGCAATTTTGCAAACGTTGTTTGCAAAATCCATCTCGAAACCATTAAACTTGTTGCCGTGAGCCGATGATGTCCCCCGTGACGACAAAGACGTTGAAATCCTGTGTCCGAGAGCTCGGGTTCGATTATTTTTCTGTTGCCCTCCCTCATATTCCCGCCGGAGATAAAGAGGCCCTTCGTTCTTGGATCGCGGCCGGCCGGGCCGCCGGCCTTTCCTATTTGTCAAAGGATCCAGAGGAGCGCGCCCGGTTGCAGAGTATTTTCCCGATGGTGAAGTCCGTGATCACGGTGGGCGTCAGTTATTTTCAAGGAGTTCTTCCCAAGAAGCCGGGCCCGGCCTTTGGGCGGGTGGCCCGCACCGCGTGGGGGGAGGATTATCATTCGGTGATATCGGATCGGTTGGAAAAGTTGATGGCATCGATCCGCGATCTTTTAGGGGGCGACGTCAAATTCGTCCTCGCAGTGGATACAAAGCCGATTATGGAGAAGGCCCTGGCCCGGCTGGCGGGCGCGGGTTTCATCGGAAAGAACACGGTTCTCATTGTGCCCCGCTCAAAAGCATCCTTCAATTATCATGTGGGATCGTGGGTTTTTTTGGGGGAAATCCTATTGGACATCGAGCTCCCTTCTGAGTCGGTTGCGGAACACATCCTTCCGGCGCAAGCCGTCATACCGGCGAAAGCCGGTATCCAGTCCGGTGTTCACGTCCTGGATACCGGCTTTCGCCGGTATGACGTGTTTCAGCGGGGTCCCATCAATGAAGCTTCGATAGAAAAACCGCACGATTGCGGGGCTTGTTCGACGTGCATGGACGCGTGTCCCACGGGAGCGTTGCCGGAGCCTTATGTTCTTGACGCCCGGCGTTGCATCGCTTATCTAACCATCGAAAATAAAGGCTGGATTCCGAAGGACTTAAGGGAGAAAATCGGCGACCGGTTGTTTGGGTGCGACCTTTGCCAGGATGTTTGTCCCTTTAACGCCCAAGCGAAAGAATCCCAGTGGCCTGAATTCCGGGCCGAACGGGGAGCGGGGCCGTGGGTTTCCATCCAAGATATATTATCGATCGAAAGTGATGCGGCTCTCCAGAATAAATGGGGCCAGACTCCCCTGGCTCGCGCCAAGCGGCGGGGTCTTTTGCGAAACGCCTGCGTCGTGGCCGGAAATTCCAAGGACGAGAGTCTGGTTCCGTTCCTTCACCCCTTGCTTCAAGACTCGGATAGCGTCATCCGGGGCCACGCTTTGTGGGCGTTGTCGAAACTTTTATCCCGATCAAGGAGCCGATCATTGGCCGAGTCGTTAGTGAAGAAGGAGACGGACCCAATCGTTAAAGCAGAATGCGAGGAGATTCTTAATGGAGTGGTGTAAGCAAATACATGAGCGTAATCCTCGCAAGCCCTGTCATTCCGGCGGAAGCCGGAATCCAGGACGTGAACACCGGAATGGATTCCGGCTTCCGCCGGAATGACGGGCTTTCATGGGGACAATGGGCTTGTGCAAGGAAAAGAGCACATGAACATGAAAACGAAATCCCAAGTCCAGGAACTTATCGTGCAGGAAGTCCGGCGGAAAGGTCCGATGGACTTTGGGCGCTTCGTGGATCTCGCTCTCTATCACCCGGTTTACGGCTACTACAACCGGTCCGCCAACCCCCGGGGTCGGGGAGGCGATTATTTCACCGCCCCCCAAACATCGCCTTTGTTCGCCGAAATTCTGGCGGAAGCGGTCGTCGCCATGAAGGAAGCGGTGGGAACAGAGCATTTCACTTTCATTGAGATGGGCGCGGGCCGCGGGGAATTACTGGCAGCGCTTCTCTCCGTTCTAAAAAGAGAAAAGAAGCTTTCGGGAGTGAACGTCTGGGCTGTGGAGAGGAGCCGCCCCGCGAGGGACCATTTGTGGCGGGCCCTCTCCCGATTCCCCAGGACCCATGTGGTCGAGTCTCTCGATGACGTCGAATACGTGGGCGGTCTGGAAGGCTGCCTTTTTTCCAATGAATTTTTCGACGCTCTTCCTTTTCACCGCCTGCGTTACACCGCTTCCGGCTGGAAGGAGATCTACGTCGTTTTGGATGGAGATCGCTTGGCGGAGGAAGAAGGCCCGCTGAGTGAGTCTGTCGCTAACCACGCCAAGGCCGTCATTCCGGCGCAAGCCGGAATCCAGTCCGGTGTTCACGGCCTGGCTTCCGGCTTGCGCCGGAATGACGGCGCTTTGCAACGGTCTCTCGGTGCGGAGGCTTCGGAGCAGGAGAGCCAGCTGGACAAGGGGATTTTTATGGAAGGCCAGGAGATTGAAGTGCGACCCACGGCCCTGAAAGCGATGGAGGAGTGGGGGCGGGTGCTAAATCGGGGCTATGTGTTGACCTTCGATTACGGCTATTCCCGGGAAGAGCTTTACCGGCCGGACCGGATTGCAGGCACTTGGCTTTGTTATCACAAGCATCAGGTCAATCGTGATCCCTTTGCCCACTTGGGCGATCAGGATATCACCTCTCACGTGGATTTCACCCAGCTTGCCGAGGCCGGCCGCTCCGCCGGGCTCGAGCCCTCGCTTTTCTGTTCCCAAGGCCTTTTTCTATCTCACGTCGGGCGCGATCGTATACAGGGGTTTCTTTCAGAAAAAGGGGGGGCACTTCATACGAATGTCATTTCCGCCATTCAACAGTTGATGCATCCGGGCGCGATGGGGGAAACCTTTTGGACCTTGGTTCAAACCAAAGGAGTCTCCCTGCCGGCCTCTTGGCAGGCGATCCCCAACCGCTCCCGCCGGCTCGCCCCTTCTTCCATCATCATGTAAATATGCATTGCAAACTTACAATTCCGTTGTGAAATTACCTTACCAAGTCAACCCCGTGCCAACACGGTTGTAAAATCTGCCGGATTTTTTGCAACTCAACCGGCATTTTTCCGGCCGCCCCCCCGAAAACTGTTACA
>JAJAPZ010000074.1 GCA_020523905.1 Candidatus Obscuribacterium magneticum | reverse complement strand
TGATTCTGTGATATTTACATAAGGAAAATTATCTTAATGATGGCGGGCTGGCCGTTTGCAGTGAGTATGTTCGAACGGAAAACGGCCAGCCCGCCATCAAACCTTCTTTTGCGGGATCTGGTTCCTTTTAAATAGGTTATCGAGAACTGTTGTGGCGAGGTTGTAGATCCCTGGTTGCTTACTTTCCCTTGGGCCGGCGATGTTGAGAACTTGAATATTGTTTTTCTTGATCCAGTCTTTGAAAATTTTGAGATCGACCGGTTTTTTTAAATCAATGACCAGAACGGGTTTCTTTAAATTTTCCGCGTAAACTTTGGTGAGAGCGGTTCCGCCCTCCAATACACCCAGCCCCAGGATCAATGTTCCATCGGAGTCCCGAACATTCCACTCCGTTCTTTGTTCGTATTGCTCGATCGGTGTTTCGGTGAGCGGATACCGGTCCGGAAGAACCCCGTCTTCAGCCTTCCGGCCTTTCGGACACCATCCGCCTGAAGGGATATGGTTTTTTTGAGCGGAGTCCAGTGCGGCTCTGTCCACACCCGTTTGACCCCCGGAAATTATCTTTTTAATGGCCATCATTAACCTCCGCTCTCATTTTGAGAAAACAACGACTTTCATTCAAGCCCAAATTTAGAGATGATGAGCCGCTAGGACGGATTAGGGGCGCAATAGGTGCCCCTTAGGAAGGAGTGAATTCATGGAAAACGTTTTCTTTATCGTGGCCTTTGTCGGGTATGTGATCGGGACGGTTCTCTATTTGTCGTTCCTTTTTTCGCGAGGACCGTCTCTTCCCCGTGTGGCGAAAGGATTTTTAACCGTTGCCGTCATCAGTCACATCATTAGCCTTTTGGTGAGGACTTACTTGGCGAGGTTGATGCCGGAGCACAGTTGGTACGTTCCCTGGAGCAATTGGTTTGAAAGTTTCTCCTTCTTCTCTTTGGTCATAACGGTCCTGTTCTTAATTCTCCAAGTTTATCGGTCCCTCCCCATTTTGGGGACGTTCACATCCCCGCTTGCTCTGACCAGCCTCGTCGTGGCGGTGAGTTCACCTTCCGGACGTGGGATTCCCGATATGCCCCCGGCCCTCCAATCTTTTGGGATGATGCTTCATGTCCCGGTCATTTTTTTGGCTTATGCCGCTTTCGCCAACGCGTTCGGGGTCGGATTGGCTTTTCTCATAGGGGAAAACCAACTTAAATCCAAAAGGACGGATTCAATTTGTTACCAACTTCCGTCGTTAGAAGAGCTGGATAATTTGATTTATAAAATCATCTGGCTGGCCTTTCCCCTTCTCACACTCGGGATCCTACTCGGCGCGGCCTGGGCTCACCTGGTCTGGGGCCGGTATTGGGGTTGGGACCCGAAGGAGACGTGGTCCCTCATCACATGGGTGGTTTATTTGATCTATCTTTTCCTGCGGCTCGTGTTGGGTTGGCGCGGTCGGAAAACCACCTATTTTTCCTTGGTCGGGTTCGGCGTGATTATTTTCACGTATGTCGGCGTCAATCATTTATCGCATTTGCACCGGTTCCTCTCCGCGGTCGGAAGGTGAGGCCATCAATTTTTTAAGAGGACAAAGATAATGGGACTCGTTGTAATCGGCTTGTCGCATAAAACCGCCCCGGTTGAATTGAGGGAACATTTGGCCGTCCCCACGTCACGGTTGGAAGAGATTTTGAACGAGATAAAATCCTTGGAGGGGGTGAAGGAAACGGTCGTTCTCTCCACATGCAACCGGTTCGAAATTTACGCCCGGCCCATCGCGGATCGAAACCAACTTTTAGAATCGATCGGCCGGTATTTCACCCGATTGTTTCCGCAGGCGAATTCTGAAAAGGTCCTGTATCGCCATCAAGGCCCGGACGCCGTGCTGCACCTCTTTCGCGTTGTGGCGGGTCTTGACTCTCTCGTCATCGGTGAAACGGAAATTTTGGGGCAGGTGAAGTCCGCTTACCTGACAGCTCAAGGGTTGGGGGTCACGGGAAAAATCACCAACGTCGTCTTCCAGCGGGCTCTCTTCGTGGGGAAACAAATTCGCACGAAGACGGATATCGCCAGAGGGGCGAGTTCAGTCGGAAGCGTGGCGGTCCAGCTCGCCGGCCGGATATTTGAGAAACTCCGGGATCATCGTGTTCTTCTCTTGGGAGCCGGCGAAATCGCCGAGGCGACGGCCCGGCATCTCTTGAGCCAAAAGGTGGGGCAGTTTGTGATATTGAACAGGACCCTCTCCAAAGCGGAAGACCTCGCCCACCAATTCAACGGAGAGGCCCGGCCTTTGGACTGCCTCGAGGCCGAACTTCTGAAAGCCGATATCGTCATCGGGTCGACCTCTTCGGACAAACCTCTCATCACCAAGGAGATGGTCAAATCCGTCATGAAGCGGAGGCGTCAACGGTCCCTTTATTTTATCGACGTCGCCGTCCCGCGCAATATCAGCCCCAAAGTTCACGACCTGGACAACGTCTATCTCTACAACATCGACGATTTGCAGGGGATCGTGAACGACACCTTCGGAAAACGAAAAGGGGCCGTCATGGTGGCGGAATCGATGGTCAGGAAAAGGGCGTCTGAATTCGCGGACTGGATGGACGGAGCGCTGGACGGCCGGGAAAAACCTCTCTCGCACAATTTGGTGTCGACGTCACCCGGTGGGCGCTAGATGGATCAGTCCCTTCAAGCCATATCGACGATAGAATTAAACCGGCGAATCGCTTGGCTCCTCACCTTGAGATGGATGGCCGTCATCGGTGTTTTTGTGGTCATCACAGTTGTCGTTTTGATCCTAAAAATCCCCTTGCCGTTGGGGGCTCTTTATCTCGGGAGTGTCTTGTTGTTGACACAAAATTTTTTCTATTCCCTTTATAATCGGCGGCTCAAAGCCTTGCGGGATGAAAGAGAATGGTTCAAAAAAACAAACCGATTTGCCAACCTCCAGATCACCTCAGACCTTGTCATGCTCGCTTATTTCATTCACTTCAGCGGCGGGATTGAAAATCCGTTTATTTATTATTTTATTTTCCATATGGTGATCGCCAGTATCCTCCTCTCCAGGAGGGTGGCTTTTATTCAGGCCACGTTGGCTGTCCTTTTTCTTGGTGTTGTAGTCTTCGGGGAATTTTTTCAAATCATTCCTCATTACCATTTAGCCGGATTTATTCCGGAGGAATTTTCTTTCCTGACTCCCTCTTATATTTTTGTGGTCTTTTTTGTGTTTATTACGACGTTGTATATAACCGTTTATATGGCCACCTCCATCGTGGGCCGTTTGAGAGAAGGAGAAGGGCAGTTGGCGGTGGCCAACCGGAGACTCGAAGAACAGGACCGTTTGAAGTCGGCGTACGTTCTCAGAGTTTCGCATGACATAAAATCGTCATTGGCCTCAATTCAGATATGCTTAAAGGTCGTTCTCGATAATTTGGCGGGGGTTATTTTGGGGAAGCCGCGCGAAATGGTGGCGAGGGCGGAACAGAGGAGCAGGCATATATTGGATTACGTGAAAGATCTTTTGGATCTTTCGAGGATGAGAGCGGCGGAGAAAATTGAAAGAGAGAAAATTTCCTTGTTGGAGAGGGTCAACGCTGTCATCAATCAGGTCAAATCAAAGGCGGCCAAAAAGGGCATCAAGATGGTTGTGGATATTCCGACGGACATCCGTGTGTTGGCCAATTCGGCGGCGGTTGAAGAGTTGGTGGCGAATTTAGTCATCAACGCCGTCAAATATACACCCCAGGGAGGTAAAATAGAGATCAAAAGCCAGGGTTTTCAGGATCCCAATTTTGTTCACTTCTCAGTTTCGGATACGGGAATCGGCATTTCTGAAGACGACCTTCCTCATATATTCGAGGATTTTTTCCGGGCTGAAAACGCCCAAACTATAGAAAGGGATGGAACGGGTCTGGGGCTATCGATTGCAAAGCAAATTGTGGAGTCACACGGAGGGAAAATTTGGGTTGAAAGTCAGGTGACCAAAGGAAGCGTGTTTCATTTGATTTTGCCAAGAGCTGAGTGAAAAAGGAGAAAAAATCCCATGATTGATAAAAATAAAACGATTCTAATAATTGAAGACGATGTGGACATGATCGAGGCCGTCAAACTCATTTTACAGCCTACCCACTATCGGGTCCTTGAATCTCACGATCCGGAGGATGGCCTTAATAAAGCCAAAGCCGAGAAGCCTGATTTGATTATTTTGGATGTGATGTTCGGAAGCAAAGGAGAATCTCAAGGGTTCCATTACGCGGTCAAAATGAAGGCGGATAAGTCGCTCGCTCCGATTCCCATATTGATGATGACCTCCGTCAACGCCAAAGTCTCCGGTTATAAATTTTCGGACGAGTCTGATGGAGAATATCTCCCGGTCGATGATTTCGTCGACAAACCCGTTCAGCCGGAGGATTTGCTGCAAAGAGTTGAAAAACTCATAACCCAAAAAACGAGCATCTGGTCGGATTATCCGGTGAAAAGATAAGAAAAAAGATGCGACTGGTTTATAGCGACTGGCGACTTGATTTTAAACTAGTCGCTAGATGCCAGTCGCTAGTCGCAAAATTGCCAGTATTTTGCCTGTGGTCCTAAGCCGCTTTGAGCGGTTTTTCCTCGTCCTGAACTGAGACGGTCAGTTTTAGACCCAAAGCTTCCATGACCTTATGGATGCTTTGAATTTCGGGATGTCCCTTATCGGAGAGCATTTTGTAAAGGTTGGCCCGTTTTAAGTTGGTGAGCCGGGAGAGTTTCGCCATCCCTCCAAATGCTTCGGCAACATTCCGGAGAGCAATGAGAAACATTTCTTTATCCCCCTCTTCGAGAGCGGCGTTCAGATATTCCGCGGCCTCATTGGGGTTTTTGAGGGCTTTGATAAGGGATTTGTGATAGTCGTGAGTTCTTTTCATAATTGACTCTTATACTCTGACCAGAATAATTTGGCTTTCAAAATATTTTTTGTCTGCTGTTAACCGACTTTTCCATTGTTTGTTATCTGTTTACTCAGAAAGTCAACGAACTCCTTGGTAAAACCTTTACTCCATCTAATGGTTTCGTAGCAGCGAAATGCAGAATTTAACCGATAGCAGTGAAAAATAAAGGCAGGGTTTGTGTCAGAGTCCGCTTTGTCACAAATAACGAGGCGAGGCGGTTGTCCCTGCGCCCCGCCCATGCGCTTCATCAAAGAGTATTCGAGAAGTTTTCCAAAATGGTTGTCCCCGCTTGGCATGCTCCAACCAATGACGACAATGGTAGAGGCAATACTCAGTTGTTCGATGATTTGTCTATCGACATCCCAGTCCATCTTCTGGGCTCTATATTTCGAAAATGTCGGCGGATGGATGACCGGTTGAGCGAATGTGCCGAGCTGTGAATTTTCGTCGTGAGCAGGATGAGTGACTCTAAAGATATGTTGATCTCGGTAAAGTTCGGCGCACCCTGAATTATCTAGGGTTACAAACAGTTCTCTATCTGGACTTGCCTCAAGTTTCGACCAGTCGGCCTCCCTCCAAGTTAATGAACCATTTGGTTTTAGGATGATTATCGGTTTCTTATTTACAGGCTCTGATTTACCTAACGAAACATAATCTGCTCCAATTAACGTGTTTGACTTGAGCTCCGCTACGTTTAGTACGTAGGCAAAAGCCGCGTATTCGTTATATCCGAGGATTGGTTCCCAGAGTCCCTCTTTAAAAAGAGCTTTTTCTAACCACGCTTCATAATTGAAAGAAATGAACCTAATGTTCTCGGGATTCTTAAGCTCCTTCAGAGCTTTCGCTAAGTCAACATATGTGGAAGATAAGAATTTCGTCTTCAGCTCAATGTTTAAATCTTGAAAGAGTATGTTCACCAAATATTGGAATCTGGAGTAGGACTCGTTAAACCCGGATTTTGAACTGTGCTCAAGAAACTTTTGAAAGACCTCTTCCAAGTTAGCCGACGTGCGGTTTTTGTCCGCTAAAAAACAAGTTCTGTACCGAGTCACGTTTTCTCTAAGGTTTTCTGTAATTTCCTTCGGGATTTCTTTTTTCTCCCATTCCAAGCGTTGTCGAATTTCATTAAGAATTAAAATCTCATCTGCCAATTGTTCCAACTCGATGTTTGGACTAAAGAGGCGGGTATGATCTGTGATCGCGAAAGGAAGCCAGTATTCTGGTTTGTGGACTTCAATTCTTTCGGCAGCTAATTGGAAGAAGGTCTCCATCACAGGTACCTTTTCGGGATCAATTGAAGCAGATGCCCCGGCCCCTATGATAAATAGCACAGACATATTTATATGCTCCCCTTAATCGTTAATTCACTGGAAAAGTCATTTCGCCCCTTGTCGGCGCGTTCGCTTTTTTCCCTTCCGTCAAATTTAGCATGTTCATCACAATCTATATTTTCCTCAGCCCCGAAATTTCGCCGAGGCCCGGTTTTCCTCTGCACTCGAGACGTATTTTGCTAGGCCTGTCAGCATTTTAATCAAAGTTTCCAGGTGTTCATAGGTTTGGCGATATTCCGGGACAATGACCTCCCCTAATTCTTGTCCCAAGACTTTGCCAGGTTGGTCAGCATTTTTACCAATTCCTCAAGATCCCTATAAATCCCTGAATATATTTCTTCCTCCACCATTCTCTTTTTAGAGAGGATTTGGATGATGGGTATGATCTCAAATATGGAACCCTTGGCGATTCGGAGAAAATGCAGGCGATCTTTTGAATGCCAGCGGCCATATCCTTCGGCGATATTAAGTGGGATTGAGAGGGCTGCCCGATAGTATTGATCCAAAAGGGATGAGGATGCTTTACCCTTCAAGGAGGAAAGGATTTTATCGGTTTTTTCAACGAAAGAAAGGGACTTTTTGTAAACAAGTAGGGATTCGAACGGGAAAGCCATGACAAACACCTCCATATGGTGATTTTGGAGGGAAATCTATTTTTCGGAGAGGATATAGGATTTAGGATCTAGGATATAGGGTATAGGATATAGAGTGAAATTTTTGCCCTTGGCTCTTCCAGTATAATCTTCGCTTCCTTGGACTATATCCTATGTCCCATAACCTATTCCCTAATCCGCCGCGGCGGATTTCGGAGCGGTGGGAATTGAACCCACGACCTCACCCACCCCAAGGGTGCGCGCTACCACTACGCTACGCTCCGACAAATGCGGATTTTAACGGGGGCCGATCAGGTTTTCTTCCGAATCGAGCTGAAGGATCTTCAGGCAGTCCTCGACGTCGTTCTTGATTTCCTTTAATACAGACATGGCGGAATTGAGTGAGGGCTGGGAAGGAAGGCCTCCCCCCAATTTTGATTTGACGTTGAGTTGCCGGAGGATTTCCCGCCTGGCTCCGGGAAGAGTGAATCTTCTCTCTAAGACCAGGTACCGAATCCGGTTGATTAAATCAATTTCTCTCTGTGTGTATTTTCTGTGACCGGAATAACGGCGGGCTGGCCTTAAGAGTTTGATGCAAGACTCCCAATACCTCAGGATATGAGGCTTTACGCCCGTCATTTTGCTGACATCACCGATGGTGTAGAAATACTTTTCTGGAAATTGCACAGAAAGCTCCTCTCCGGTCGAACCGGAACCTCTCACATGAAATCTTTTGCTTTCCTAAATTTTATGCCGGGCCTCGCCGGGATCAAGACCTCTTGGCCCGTCTTGATATTCCGCCCCTTTTTGGGTTTCCTCATCACGACGTGGAAACTCCCGAACCCTTGAACCACCACTTTTTCATTTTTTCTCATGACGTCTCTCATGGCCGTAAACAGCCAGTCCACGATCCGCTGGGCTTCCACCCGGGATCCAGTGAATTTTGATACGCCTTCCACCATGTCTGCTTTATTCATAGGACAATGCCCTCCATTTCTGATCCCATCTGTCTTCCCATAAGATCTCTAAGGGAATCTTTGGGAGATTTATTTTTGAACAAGACCAAATGCATTTCGTTGATAATCGGCGTGACGACCCCCGTCATCTTCGCCAACTCATAGGCGGACCGCGTCGTGTTGACGCCCTCGGCCACCATGGTCATTTTTTTCAAAGCTTTATCCAAGGTGTCTCCTTGCCCGATCAATTCTCCCAGGTGCCGGTTCCTTGAAAATTGGGAGGTGCAGGTCACGATCATATCCCCGAGGCCGGCCAAGCCGAAGAAGGTGAGCGGAGAGGCTTTTAATTTAATGCCTAAGCGCGTGATCTCAGCCAAGGCCCGGGTCATCAGGGCCGACTTTGTGCTGTCTCCCAAAGACAATCCGTCCACGATTCCGCACGCAATCGCGTAAATATTTTTTAAAGATCCGGCCAACTCCACACCCAGCGGGTCATCGCTCGTATAGATCCGAAATGTATCAGATCCAACCATTTCTTGAACCTTTTTGGAAGCGGCTGGAGAGTTTGAAGCGGCCACCACCGCCACGGGATGGCCCATCGCCACCTCTTCCGCATGACTGGGCCCTGAAAGGATAACAATATCCCCGGCGTCTGTGAATATTTCCTTTATGACTTGGCTCATGGTCAGGTGGGTTCCCACCTCCAGCCCTTTGGTGGCGCTGATGATGAGGGCCCCTCTTTTTAGGTGATTTTTCGCCCCTTTTTGACTAAAAGTCGACCGGACGGCGTGGGACGGGGTGACGGACAAAATAATGTCTTTGTCTTTGAGGATATCTTCAATGTTGTTCGAAACTTCGACAGAATCCGGAAGTTTTAAACCGGGGAGTGTGTCGATCGTTCGATTGATCTTAAGTTTCTTGGCGATTTTTGGATCGAATTCCCAAAGAAACATGTGGTGTCCTCTTTTGGCGAGATAACTCGCCAAAGTGGTTCCCCAACTCCCTCCCCCCAACACGGCGATAATTTCTCTCTTCATCGGAAACTCACCTCGGGCTCTTCACCTTGAATCAGGCGTTTCATGTTGGGGATATGTTTCAACAAGACCATGAGAGACGCCAGCATCACAAAATACCGGATGAGAGGCGGGGTTTCAAAGATGTAGGTCGAACCGAAGAGAGCGATGGCGGCGGACATCGATCCGACAGAAACGTGTCTTGTCGTTAAAAAGAAGAAGAGAAAAAACAAAAGACTTATAAATGCGTGCAAAGGGATGAGGGCTAAAAAAACGCCGGCGGAGGTCGCCACCCCTTTCCCCCCTTTTCCTTTGAGGACAAGACTCCAGTTGTGGCCGCTGATGAGGGCGAGTCCGGCAAGGATGGCCATGAGATGGTCTGACGGAAAAAAATGTTTGATCAAGAGGATGGGAATCAAACCTTTGACGGTGTCGAGGAGAAGCGTGGCGATCCCCGGATATTTTCCGAAAAGGCGCCAAACGTTGGTCGCGCCCGGGTTTTTTGAGCCGACGGTCCTGATATCGACCTTATAAAAGATGAGGCCGATCAGAAATCCGAACGGGATCGAACCGATGAGATAGCAAAGGATGAGGA
>JAJAPZ010000073.1 GCA_020523905.1 Candidatus Obscuribacterium magneticum | reverse complement strand
GAAAAGAATAGACGTCGGATCGGCTGGCCCAACCCATAATAAGGGACACGGCGACCACATGATGAACCGCGGAGAAATACAAAGCGCTTCCTCCGGCGATATTAAAAAGAAGACCGGGAATGGCCCCGGCGACGACGAGAAGCGTCAGAATTTCAATGTCGAGAGTTTTTTTCTCCCGATAAGCCTCTGAAAGCGAGCTCAAAGAGTCAATCTTCATCTCTTGGAAGCGAAAAATAATGAATATCCATGCCCATAAATAGTACGTGTAAAAATAAAAGGCCCTCCAAGGAGCAGCCACGTTGATGAGAAGAAAATGAAACGGGTAAAAAGGGTTGTGCGTCATGTGCAACAAAACGATCATGAGCAGAAGAGGAATAAAAAACCCGGCAACGATTCCTACGCCGCGGCCGCCGGCGATCAATCGATAACGAATAGCGAGATAACCCAGGACGAAAAGAGCCAACAGCCCCACGGATACCTTCGTCAGCGCAATGAGAATCACGAAAACGAACACTCCCATCACGAGTAGAGTTTCCCGACGGCCCGATTCTTTGCGGAGGCCGGCCAAAGCCTGTCTGAGTACGCCCGCCCCCAGAAACGCCAGCAGCAGAGAAAGAATATAGGACTCACTGATAAATTTATAGTGGTGAGAGGTCGTTTGATTCAGATACTCCAATGGAAAAATTCCGACAGCGCTGAGTATAAAAACGGCCCATTTCGCTCCAAAAGCATAACGATGCTCCGCTAGGCCGGCCTTCGAGAAACTTGAGGCGAGCCCAAAGACAGACAGGAGATATAACGGAACAAGAGCCGCCGGATAAATGAAGTGGTAAATTTGCTCGACGGACATGCCGAGGAGGTTCGAGAGCTGTCCAAACCACCAGTGGGATCCCACGTGGTACCTCCAAAGAACCAGTCCGTCGAGACCGACGGAAGAAGTCTGATAGGTTTTGAGCATCCCGGAAACCGCGAGGTGGCAGAGGGAATCTTCGGCCACCTTTCCTGTAGCCAACCGTACCCAGAAGAGAGGATCGTGATAGGGAGTCGAATAGAGGAGAGCGACAAGGTAGAGAGAAGAACAGAGAAAGATTATCTTCTCAATCACATGCGCGTGTTTCTGATCTCGAGAGGTGATCTGTCTTAACAAGTCAAAGAAAAAAAGATAGCCAAGCCCGGAAACAAGGAATCCCATACCGAGAGCCCAGCGGAAGCCTAGAAAACTTGCCCCCGTGATGAATACGAGAGAGCCAAGATGAACGGAGAAATCCTGGAAGGTCTTCTCCCGAGGTTCCGCCGGAACGCGGCGACCCCATAGCCCTAGACCTCGGGCAAAAACGGGTGCGTTGATGAGAAACAGAGAGAATCCGTACGCTTTTAGGTAAGCAACAAGAGAAAGCTGCTCGAAACCGAATCGACCCAAGATGAATGAAACAATTAAAATGAGCGGAAGAAGCGAAAAATAAAAATATTCTTGAAGAGCCATTTATGCATGGCATTATATCAATAGATATCTGAACTCAACTCTTCACGTCGATTAAATGTGAAGACATATTCCCCGACCTCGGTTAAATTTTGGAGAATCCAGCCATGAAACGGCTCACATGGAATTTGTTCGTCTTAGAATCTCTTTTAACGGCGATCCTATTGACGTCGTGCATTCGAAACCCGGCCACGCACAAGGTCAACACCCGCCTTCTCTCCGCCGAATCCGAGCGGAAGATCGGAGAAGAGGCGAAGAAGCAGATTCTCTCGGAATACCACGTCCTCCCCAGCACGACGGTCTCCGCGTACGTTGATCGGGTCGGCCAAAAATTGGCTATGGCGAGCGACCGTCCGTCGGTCAACTACGAGTTTATCGTTTTGGACAACGATCTTATAAATGCGTTTGCGCTTCCCGGAGGCTTTATCTTTGTGACCCGCGGCCTCCTGGAAAACATCAACGATGAAGATGAATTGACTATGGTTTTAGGGCATGAAATCGCCCATGTGACAGCCCTCCATGGAGTCCAAATGATCCAAAAGGAGATGGGTCAAAACGCTCTTTCTATCCTGGGAACCATCGGAGCCGCCATCACGTTGGGTCCCGAGGCCATGTTGATGGTCGCCAACACGGCTAATCTCTTCTCTTCGCTTTACCTATTGGGATACACCCGCGACAAGGAACGCGAAGCGGACCGCTACGGGCTTCAATACATGCTTCGCGCCCACTATGATCCGCAGGCGTCATTGAGATTCCTGAAGAAGCTGGAGGCCGGGGAGGACAAGCACATGCAGGGATGGGACCTGTATTTCCGGACACATCCCCCGACGGAAGAACGGATCAATATCATTGAATCGATGATCGGGTCCGATGTGGCCGACATAAAGCCAAGCCAGGGAACGGAATTCGAAAAAATCAAAGCGCTGTTGCCGAAGATTGATGTCGTGGAAAGAGGAAAAATTTTAAATCATAGTTATGTGAACGACTTCCATCACCTGCGGCTGAGAGTTCCCGACAACTGGGATTTAGGCTTCATCCATCCCCAGGCCCTTGTTTCCTTCCGGACGAAAGACGCGAAGGCTGAAGGCCGGCTTCAGGTGGTCAAGCTGAGCACGTTCACCCCGGATGCGACCTCCTTGGCGCGTGAGTATGCCCAGTACCAGGGTTTTAAATTCGTGAACGGGAGAGAGGTACTTTATCAAGCGGGATACGGATATTTAGGGCGCTATCTCGGAGCCTCTCCGACCGGAAATGCTCTGGACATTCGGCTCTTTTCGACAATACGGAACGGCCGCGGCTATGTTCTTTTTGCCGGGGCACCGATGGAGGATCAGGAAATATACGTTCTCGATTTGGAGCAGATCATACGGAACTTCAAGTTTAGCTCTTCATGAATTGAGAATTTGAGGAGAGCCATTCGACTCATTCGGTCGCCTTTGGCGACCAAGTTCGCTCAGAGCAGTTCGGTTCGACTCGTATAAAACACTCGCTCACCGCAAGCGACACCCGATCTCCCAAATCCTCAGGTAAGACACAAGGAAAACGTCATTGCGAGACCGCCGTTTGGTCGACCCGCCTGCCGAATCTGCAAATACTGACCAATCGTGGGCTTGGCGGGCAGGAGCAATCTCAAGCTCGTCGGAAACTTGAGATTGTGGTTCGACTTTCGCTCACCATCTGGTTCGACTTGGCCGCCTTGGCGGCCTCGCTCACCACGCTGAGCGAAGCCGAAGGGCAGTGAGCGAGCGTCGTTTGCGAGTCGAACTGGACGGTGAGGGATTTGAACCCCCGACCCTCCGCGTGTAAAGCGGATGCTCTTCCGCTGAGCTAACCGTCCATCTCTCTCAGAGACCTGGCGGTCCCCAAGTTATTGCGAAGAGGAAAATCTGCCTTGATATAACAGCCTGCTGAAAAAGCCTCTGGGCTGTCATTCTGAGCTTGCCCGCCTCCGGCGGGTCCTCAGAATGACACCACCGGGGTTTTTCAGCAGTCTGTTAGTTTCCGGGACCACCCGTGACGAGGTTTGCTGCCCCTCTCCGAAATAGATAAAAGGGAAGTTTCACGTCACCGCCAACGGCGGATTCGGACTTATCTTAGTACACACGATGCTTGGTTCGCCAATTGTTTGTCCAGTGCCGCTCCTGCGAAAGGATTCCGTTTCCGATAGGCCGAACCCTCTCTACCGCTGAACGAGCGTGTACCCCTTCTTTGTCAGCAATTGGACGACACTTTCATCCCCGATCAAATGCGCCGAACCCACGACAAAGAGCAGGTTTCTGTTCGTTTTTATCTGATCATGAATTTTACCGAGCCAACTCTTATTTCTCGACGAATACACGACTTCTTTGAGATGAGGAGTCTCTTTATCCGTCAGGTGGAACAGTTTGTTCAGTTTGGCCACATCACCGAATTTCCACGCCTCAAGAAGCTGGGCAAACTCCCCCTCGATCTTCTCAGCCGACTGAATGGATTCCAGCAACATATCTTCTTGATCTTGAGCGCTCATTGAGCTGAAAATATTAAGCTGAAACTCCTGTTTTTCCAGGGCCGCCGTGCTTTTCCTATCTTCCCGGGCTCTCGCGAAGAAATATTTGTCGATCCCATGCTCCGCGTCCAGGCCGATTTTCTGGAACTTCAGGTGAAGGAGACTTAACCCCGCCATCCAGGGCTTGAGGTTGATGAAATATTCCACAGCTAAGTTCAGCCTTTTCACCTCCGCCTCGAATTTCTTAAAGGTGTCCTTAGAAACATAGTCCGTTAACGTTTTTCCTTTCTCACAGGTCCCAAGTTTCACGGTAAGCTCTCTGAGCGAAGACATCTCCGCGTCGTCCATGCTCACCTCAAAAAAGACCGTATCCGCTTTTTGATACGCATTCTCGAGGACGGGATCCAGCGGGTAGTCCGTTTCGCTCAGCACATGCAACGATCCCAGGAGAAAGACTTTGTTTTTGTTCGGCCCCTTAACCTCCCATAAAACGTGGCTGGTGTTCTTCCGAACGCTTTCTTCCGGTTGAAACGTATTTACGATTTGTTGGAAGAGGTCCTTATCGCGATCATATTTCGACTTGAGACTGAAAGCGATCACTTGGTAGTAATCGGTTTTCCCTTCGACGGTCGTAAACAAGTACGTGAAACGGCCGTTTTCAAGCACCCCGGAGACAGCTGCCTGATAGGCGGGTAAGCCGTTGATCTTTTTTTGTTCGGGTTTTGTGTTTTGTGCATCCTTAAGGTTTTTCTTTAAGGAATCGGTCGTCACTCGAAAATAGTCCTTCAAAGTATAATCTTGAAAGTCCTCTTTTTTTTCGGGGATGACCATGAGAAACAGGTCTCCCGTGGGGCTTCCCACCTGGACGGCGGCGTCTTTGTTCAAATCAGGATAGGGCCGCCAATTCAACGGAACATAAATCTGGCAGCTCCGATTCGGAGGAATGATCAATTTCTTAACGGCAACTTGCGCAGAAGGATTGGAACCTGAAAGAAACTCAAAGGATTGGACCGTTTCGTTATACGATTTGAGATAGTCCTTGTGTTTGGACTTTAGAGACCATCCCAAAATCTGATAGAAGGCATTTTCGTCTTCCACCGTCGTTTGCATATAAACGAATCGAATATTCCGGAGCGTTCCCTCGATGGTTCTTTGGTAAGACTTTTTCCCCGCGACGGTCCCGGGCTTAAGATCGGAGAAGCTCGTGTTCTCCAAAGCCGTCAGCATGTTTTTAAGAGTAATATCGGTATGTGTTTTCAGCTCGATCCGATCGAGGTCGGTTTTTGCATCCGGGATGATGATGAGAAAAAAGTCATCGTTCGGACTTTTTGCCTGGAGTGTTGCGCTTGGATTTAACTCCACGTGATCAATCCAATCAGAAGGCATTTTAAGCTGAAAGCTCATATCGGATGAGAGAACCGTTTTGACGTTTTTTTCTGTCGCCCCGCAGAAAGCGGGCCGAATCAGAAATAGGCTGAAAATAGCCAAAACGAGAGATCGAACAGTTCTTTTCATAGCGCTGCCTTGCCGCAACCGAAGTAGACGTGAGCAAAATTCGTCATCCCGGCCTCTCTTTTAAAGAATGGGATTGAGAAAAAGTGTGTAAGCCGGCCCGCCTACCATCTGTCGGGCAGGGATCTATTCGTTCCTGAAGAGGAGGCGACGACCTCGCATCCTTCTCCGGAAAAGCTGGATCCCGGCTTATGACTATGTAGTTTCCGGTGAAAAACACGATGAAGTTGTTATCCTGAGCCGTAGGCGAAGGATCTCGACTTTGCTTTTCCGTCGGCAAACGACAACGGCGAGATCCTTCACTTCGTTCAGGATGACAGCCAAGAATCGTTTTTCACCGCAAACTACATAGTCATATCCCGGCTTGCCCCCCTCACCAGCACCGCTCTGCCGATGAAGATGGGCCGGGATGTCGGAGATCTCAAGTTTTCTTCGCGAAATAACAAGAAATGATGACGTCATACTATAATGTCCTCCATATTCGGGTAATATTGATGAAATTCAACGGCTCGCCATTGAACCACCGTGGGAAGCTCAGGGTAAGAACAACTTTGGTTTTCTCAATTTTTCGGGCAGATATTTGTCGATGACGTAGTTTAAATCATGCTTGGCAAATGCCTGTTGTTCCACGCGGACGCCCATGGCCAGCATTTGTTCGATGGCGGCTTTCCATTCTTTGTGATACTTAATAAAGGGATCGTTTTTTAAAGCGTCCTTGGCCCGCTTGATGTCAACCTCAACCAAAGGATGCGTCGCGTCTTTCAACTTGTAGTCGATGATGTCCTGCGGAGTGACGCCCAAATAGCTGGCCTGGGGAACGCAAAAGTATTTGTTGAGATGGGCGTTGTTTCCGGATCCGACTTTCAGGGTGCGGTAGATGTTGGTTATTCCGTAGGGGTCCCCGTCCACAAAGGCGTACACCGGCAGCTTTTTAATGTCCGCCAGCCGCCGGATAAATCGCCGGCAGGCGCGCGTGGGTACGCCTCCCATGGATACCAACACGCAGTTGGCGGTCTTCCAATAATTGTGTTTCACGAGCCGCTGAAACATCCCGACCGTCTCGATCGCCAAAATAAATTTTGCATCCGTTTCAAATCTTAACTCCTCGCACGAGATGGGGATCGAATAGGCGCCTGAGCCGAACCTTGTGCAATCGATGCGAAGATCCTTTTTTGTGTCAGGCTCTTTGTCAATCACGACGAGTTTGCCGGCTACTTCTCCCCCTTTTTCCTCGGGGATAAAACCCAATTGCTCCCGGTTCAGCCGGAAATGGGCTTCTATATCGTCCATGATGGCGTCGGATTCGACTTGCTCATTGAAACGCGCTTCTCCCCAATTCTTGGAAACATAATAGGCTTCCCGTTTCGTCGCGATGTCATCCTTCTTGGTGATGTCGTGGGAGAGCGCCATCATTCGGATCGTCTGAGCGAAACTCTTAATGGTGTTCATATCGAGCGAGCGCACTTTAATTCGATCCCCGATTTCAAAATACCCAGCTTTCTTATCATAGCTGACGTTATCGAGACTCCTTAAAGGAAAATCCAGGGAGGGAGCGTCTTTTTTTAAAATGTCATCGTAGACTCGTTTGGCGGATTGTTCGATCAATTTGGGTGTCGGCATAATCAGCTCCTGTTTTTTTCCATGATTTCGGTGAGAAGGTTGACCACTTTGGTTTCCTCTTTGTTTGAAAACCGAAGGATTTCGCGAAGTCCGATCCCGATATGCGGCAGGTAGGACCGGATATAATCTTTTTTCCGGCGAGCCTCAAGCTCGCGGAGGCCGCGCCGCAAATAAGCCTCGAGTCGCCGCCCGCACTCTTGGATTCCCAATCTCATTTCCTTGATAATTTCGTCGTAGGAAGCGACCGCTTCCTTGGATTCCGATGTAAAAGGAACCCAAACGCTGGCCATGTGGACCAAAACGACCATCGGCGCCAAGGGAAGGGCTCCGCGGGGCTGATCGACCCCGTAATTCCTCCACGCCGTCTGGAGGACGCTTTTCGTAATCGCGCAGGCCGACTGCTGATAGAGAAGAGGGACGCGATTGGCAAAACGCATGATTTCGGACAATTCCTCTTTGGGGAGGCTGCCCCCGTAGGCCAAGGCAACCTCTATCTGAAAGGGATTCCCACGGTAAACGGCGGGCGGCCGGGTGACAGAGGTATAAAAGTCGGCCTCGATGTTCGCTTTTACTCCTTTTAATATCTCTCCTTCGCCGATCGGAGACAAACAATCCGTGGATGGATTCATCATTTTCACGCTGTTGATGGCCCGGTGGAGCTTGTCCGCCTCGTGATGCGCGATGGAGGTGGGAGAGGCCTTTTCGCTGATCTCCGCTATTTTTAAAATTTCCGCGGCCACCCGAGGAGAGACGCGGGCAAAATCGGTTGACAAAAATGCTTTGACCCGCCTCGATTTTGTGGACTTAAGCATTTTCATGAGAATCCCGAGCTCAACGCCGTGCGGATGGGGCTTGATGGAGCGCGGCTCAACCGGAAGTTTCTTCGTGGACCGCTCATAGACCGTCTTCTCGCCGTCGGGAGCGAGATAGATGAGAGTGAGGTGGGGGTTGGCGAGAGCCGTCTGGCGGATGTAATCATCCACCGAGTGCCTCCCTTTGAGATATTTGGCTTCGAGCTCAATCTCGACCCGTGTCCCCTGTTTTTTCTCCCAGGTCACGATCTCATCTTTCAAAACGACGGGAACGTTTCGGTTCGTATCGATGTGAATCTCAAAATAATGCGCGGGTCTTTTGCTCGAGATCCGTGAGGTGATCTTTGTCGGAAGACCCGTGGTGAGCTGCCCGAACATCCCGGCCGCGGAAATTCCGATGCCCTGTTGTCCGCGGCTCTGTTTCATGGCGTGAAATTTCGAGCCATACAGGAGTTTCCCAAAGATCTTTGGTATTTGTTCTCGAACGATGCCCGGTCCGTTATCCTCGATCGCCACACGGAAGCGATCCTCGGCAAGCTGGACGACTTCCACCTTAATTTCTGGCAGAATTTTGGCTTCCTCGCAGGCATCCAAGCTGTTGTCGACGGCCTCCTTGACCGTCGTTAAAAGAGCCTTCTTGGCGTTGTCAAACCCGAGCAGATGGCGGTTTTTTAAAAAAAACTCAGAGACAGAAATCTCACGCTGTTTCGACGCCATCTTTTCTGCATGAATCACCGAAGAGTCGGAATTGGGATCCAACGGTGCGGGCGCCGAATTCTTCTCGGCCTTTTTCTTGGACACCTGGGGAGGCTTGCGAGCAGGATCCTTTCTGGAATGATTTCGATTTTTAGATGCTTTTTTGCGTTTCTTTATCTTTATAGTCACCAATTAATCTCTCCTTTACGGCGATTCCGCCGGCTGAGTTTTAGCCGGCGGGTTCCCTATGAGAGGAAATGAACCAATTTTGGAAGAGGTTGACAACAAGAAGTTGTGAACGAAAAAACCATTTTGAGTAAAATGAGCCGGTTCCTATTCGATAAACCGAGGTGAGTCATGATTCCATCATGGTTGTTCAATTCCGTGGGCGGCAACACGATCTTCTCCTATCTCTCCCGGCTGTTCATTGCCATTGGAGGAATTGCGATTATTTGGGTGGCCAAAAGATTCGGCTTGGATCAATTACAAAAATGGGCCGAAAAGACGGAGACAAAGTTCGACGACCTTCTTATTTCGTTGGTTAACAAATTGGCCGTTCCCTTGCTTTATTTTTGGACCTTTTATCTTGCGGCGACCAGCCTCGCGCTGAACCCATCGCTTTCCAAAGCCATCCACAGCCTCGGTATCCTGCTCATGACCGTTTTAGGAATCCGAGGCATCGTCACGGTGCTCAAGTACTTTGTTTTTGACGTTTATCTGAAAAACCAATTGGGGCATGCCGGGTTGACACATCAGTACAAGACCATGATGACCGTTGTTTCTACGGTTATTTGGGGCATGGGTCTTGTTTTTCTTTTGGACAATTTGGGTTTCAACATTTCGGCTGTTTTAGCAGGACCGTGTGCGCTGTGTTGAGTCCGATGTGTTCGACTTTTTGGAACAAGACACGAGCCTCTACGATGCCGTGATTGTTGATCCGCCTTCCTTTATCAAGTCTAAAAAGGGTTTGTCGAAGGGCGTCCGGGCTTACGAGAAACTCAACCGGTTGGCTTGGAAAAGGGTGAAAGAAGGGGGGGCCTTATTCACGTCAAGCTGCAGTTATCATTTAGCCGAGCCTGATTT
>JAJAPZ010000072.1 GCA_020523905.1 Candidatus Obscuribacterium magneticum | reverse complement strand
CCATCACTTTCCCTTCCGGGAGACGCATGTCGGGGAGAAGATCACGATTTCGGTGGGCGTCAGCTCCTTCCCGCAGGCCCAGGTGAACAGCGACCAGGATCTCTTGGAGGCCGCGGACCAGGCGCTTTATGCGGCGAAAAAGGCGGGCCGGAATCAGGTTTGGATTTTTTCCAAGGGCGAGTTGGAGCGGGCCGGCGCCCTCTTGGCCGCCGGCGGAGCCCCGTCACGCCCGAAACCCCCCGGCCGCAAGTAAACCTCGGGTTGTCATTACGGGTGAAGCACTTACGTCATTCCCGCGAAAGCGGGAATCCAGTTCGTAAACAGGAGAATATTTCAACGAATTTCTGGATTCCGGATCGGATTTTCTTCGAAAATCCGTCCGGAATGACGTCTTTGATGAATTGTGACACAACCGCTTTCGCGGGAATGGCGGACGAGGTCTTTTGGCCTGCGGGTCTTCGCAATGACAAACGAATACCATGTGGAAGAAAAATAGGGATGTGAACGCTCTCATCGAGGGTCTCCGCCGCGTTTATCCGCGGGCGGCCTGCGCCCTTCATTTCAAAAATCCGTTGGAGCTGTTGGTGGCGACGATCCTCTCGGCCCAATGCACGGATGAGCGCGTCAACAAAGTGACGCCCGACCTTTTTAACAAGTACCGGCAGGCGGGGGATTACGCCCAGGCGCCCCTTCCCCAATTGGAAAAAGAGGTCAAATCAACGGGGTTTTACCGCAACAAGGCCAAATCGATTCACGGGATGGCCCGGATGCTGGTGGATCGGTTCGGCGGGGAGGTTCCCCGGTCCATGGATGAATTGATTCAGCTTCCCGGCGTGGCGCGGAAGACGGCGAATGTGGTGTTGGGGACGGCCTTCGGCATAGCGGATGGGATCGTCGTGGACACGCACGTCATCCGGCTGTCGGAACGGCTGGGTTTGTCGAAGGAAAAAACGCCGGAGAAGATTGAAAAGGACTTGATGGCGCAGGTTTCGCAAAAAGACTGGATCTGGTTCGCCCATGCCCTCACCACCCACGGCCGCCAGGTGTGCAAGGCGAGGAACCCCCTCTGCCCCCGTTGCCCCGTTCGGAAAGAATGCCCGAACCCCGTGTTTCCTTGAATGGCGCATGGCGAAATAAGGTGGCAAATTGTCCGAGATATTAAAAACAATGGTGGATGGGCCCGGATGGCAGAAGGGCGCCCGTCGGATCAAGCGCTGCTATGTGTGCGGGCACGCCCTCGCGTCGCGCACGGTTCGGGAGGAGGGGCGCCGGCGCCTCGTGTGCCGGGCTTGCGGCGAGATCACCTACGTCAATCCCAAAGTCGTGTGTGCGGTCATCCCCGTCCTCTCGGATGGGCGGCTCGTCCTTCTTAAAAGGAAGATTGAACCCGGCCGGGGTTTGTGGTCGTATCCCGCCGGTTTTATGGAGATGAAAGAGACCGTCGTCGAGGCCGCCCGGCGTGAAGCCGCGGAGGAAATCGGAGTGAAGGTCAACGTGGGGGATATGATAGGCGTCTATTCCTATCGCGATGCGGGTGTCGTCACGATTGTCTTCGAAGGGAAAGTGCCGAAGGGGCAGAGGCCCCGCGCCGGCGAAGAGGCGGACGAGGTTAAATTATTTAAAATAGAGGATATCCCGTGGAAAAAGCTGGCATTCCGCAGTACCGTGCACGGGTTGAGAGATTGGCAATTGCAGCGTCGTCATTCCGGCGAAAGCCGGAATCCAGTCCGGTGTTCACCTCCTGGATTCCGGCTTTCGCCGGAATGACGGCAGACGCGGGGATGACCGCGGTCATATTGACAGGGAGGAACCTCATGGATTTTCCATTAACGTTAACGCGGCCCCTTGTTTTCTTCGACCTGGAGACGACCGGGCTGGACTTTAAGTACGACCGGATCGTGGAGATCGCCGCCATTAAGATTTTCCCAGAGGGGAGGCAGGAGACCTTTTATCGGCGCGTGAATCCCGGTATGCGGATCTCGTCTGAGATCACGGCCATTATCGGCCTCACCAACGAGGACGTGGCGAAATGCCCTTCTTTTGCGGACGTCTTTCCGGAGGTGGAGCGCTTTTTTGAGAACGCGGACCTCTGCGGCTACAACGTGATGCGGTTTGACGCCAAGGTGTTGGCGGAAGAATACAAGCGCCTGGGGCGGGACTTCGGTGTGGAGGGGCGGCACATCATCGACGCGCAGACCATCTTCCATCAAAAGGAGAAGAGGGACCTGGCCGCCGCTTACAAGTACTATTGCGAGAAGGATTTAAGCGCCCATCACACGGCACAGGCGGATGCCAAGGCCACCTTCGAGATCTTTCTCGCTCAGCTCAACCGCTATGACGACCTGCCGCGGGACGTTCCGGAGCTTCACCGCTTCTGCCGTCAGGATCAGGAGCGTTTTGTGGATGGGGAGGGGAAATTCTTCTGGCGGGACGGCGAGGCGGTGTTTAATTTCGGGAAGTACAAATCGCAGACGTTAAAGAGTGTGGCCAGCGCCCATCCGGAATATTTGGAGTGGCTTGTTTCGCCGGAGAGGCATTTTCCGCAGGAAGTCGTCGATATCTCTTACGAGGCTCTCCAGGGCCGCTTCCCCAAAAAATCTACCTAGGAACCCGAGCAATTTGTCATTCCCGCTTTCGCGGGAATGACGGGAAGTCTTTCGCCCGCCGCGGCGGGCAAGCCCGCAATGGCATGTAGGTTGTCCGTTTATTTCACTCCGGGAAAGGCCTTTCTTGACGAAATGATCTCATCCACAAGGCCGTAGGCCTTGGCGTCGGGGGCGGACATGTAAAAATTCCTCTCGCTGTCGGCCGCCACCTTTTCGATCGGCTGGCCTGTGTGGCGGGCAATGATTGCCGTCAAGCGCTTCTTCGTATCCTCCATTTCCCGGGCTTCAATTTGAATATCCGTGACGGGGCCGGAGAGCCCCTCCCCGTAAATCAGCGGTTGATGGATCATAATACGAGCGTTGGGAAGGCAATAGCGCCGCCCTTTCGTTCCCGCCGACAGAAGCACCGCCCCGAAGGACATCGCCATGCCGATGCAAATCGTCGTGATGGGGCAGCGGATGTATTGCATGGTGTCATAGACGGCCAGCCCCGCCGTGACCATGCCGCCGGGGGAGTTGATGTAGAGATTGATTTCTTTTTCGGGATCCTCGGCCTCCAAGTAAAGAAGTTGGGCGATAATCAGATTGGCCGAATCGGTGTCCACCTGCCCTTCGAAGCCTCCCACGAAGAGAATCCTGTCTTTAAGCAATCGCGAGTAAATATCATACGTGACGGCCGCGCCTTGGTTCCATCGTTCCAGTATTGTGGGGACAATCATAATTTACCTCGTGAAATGGAATGGTTGTTTGTGTTTATGGATATTACACCAAAATAACCCAATCGTCATCCGCCGTGGCGGATGACGGGACACGCACAGGAATGATGAGATGGAGTTTTGACACTTATTCCATATCATCGGGAGAAAATTCCCGAAAAATAGTCGATTTATCGACGGAAAAACGCGTTTAAAGCCATCAAAACCCGTAAATTAAGCAATAAATTCCCGGATTGGAAACATTTGCTGGCACCAACGGTGCAAGACTGCTTATCGCAAAGCCGAAAAAGGCCGATTTATAGAGATGATTTTACTTTTAACCCCTTCATCACTTCTTAACCGGGTCTAAAGGAAAACTTAAGACGGATGATGTTACATCTTTGTTGCAAGGTCATTTGATGAGAAGTTCCGTCGGAAAGCAAACGCAGTTGAAAGGTCAGTTGAAAAGGGGACCCGATGAACTTAAGAGCAAAATTTGTCCTTGCCAGTGCCAGCCTGATCCTCATCGTGGTGTCAGGGGTCATGGTCTCTCTATATTTTTCGGAGAAAAAGAAGCTCTGGGGAGAGATCGAGGCCCAACAGAGAGACGATCTCGCAAAACTGGCGAAAGTCTGCGGAGAATCGCTGAGGATGAATGACGAACTCGCCTTCCTCAACTATTCCAAGACTCTGATTCCTTCCCCCCTCGTCACCTACGTCAAGTACTCCAACATGGATAAGACCAACACCTGGTCCGTCGACAAGGATGAGTTTCGCTGCCCTTCCCGCTATGCCATTTCTGACGCCGTGTGGGCCTCAAGAAAATTTGTCAACGTCGAGCTCACCCTTCCTTCGGGGCTTTCGGTCATCGAGGTCACCCAGCCGGTCAGTAAATGGGGTTTTGTCAGCGTCGGGTACTCAAAAGCCGCGATTATCAAGTTGTTAAACGAAACGCTCTGGAAGACGACAAAACTCCTCCTGATCGTCGGCTTCGTTACCATTATATTTGGCTTTGTTTTGGCGC
Source organism: Candidatus Obscuribacterium magneticum (assembly GCA_020523905.1). GTDB lineage: Bacteria > Elusimicrobiota > Elusimicrobia > F11 > F11 > Obscuribacterium > Obscuribacterium magneticum. The sequence goes on along the minus strand of JAJAPZ010000072.1, from coordinate 5,369 downwards.
TCGTCATGAGCGGGGCTCTGACGCGGCCGATTGATCTGCTCATGAAAGCCGCCCTCGACATTGCCCGGGGAAAGAAAGGCATCCAGGTGAAGGCGGAAACCTCCGACGAGTTGGGGCAGCTGGTTCATACCTTTAACACCATGTCGAAAGAGCTCACAAAGTTGGACGAATTGAAGGACGATTTCATGTCCCATGTGACCCATGAGCTGCGCTCGCCCTTGACCAGCATCATCGCCACCGTCGAGCTTCTGGCGGAGATGCCCCTGGCCACGAAGGACCCCAAGTTCCGCCGCTCCATCGACCGCCTGATTTACGGATCGGAGAGGCTCAATCGGCTTGTCGACAACATTTTGGACTTGACGCGGATGGAGGCGGGCAAGATGCAGTTTGACATCCAGCCCGTCAATATCGCCGTCATCGTCACGGAGATGGCGGACTTTTTTGAGCCGCGCGCCATGGAGAAGGGCCTGAAAATAAGCGCGATTGTGCCGCCCAAGCTGCTCCTCGTGCTGGGGGATCCGGAGCGCGTGCGGCAGATCTTGTCCAACCTTATTTATAACGCGATCAAGTTTACCAACACCGGCGGCATCGTCGTTTGGGCGAAAGAAAAAGACGGCGCGATGCAAGTCGGCGTTCAGGACACCGGCGTCGGAATTCCCGTGGAGCAATTGAACAGCGTTTTTGAAAAGTTTGAAACCTTGAAGGACACGCGAAACCGCGTAAGCAAGCCCGTCCCCGGCTCCGGGCTCGGCTTAAATATCGTGAAGCGCTCCGTCGCCGCGCAAGGCGGCACGATTTGGGTGGAGAGCGAGGTCGACAAGGGATCGACCTTTATATTTACCCTGCCCCTGGCGCCCGCCGACGCGCACGCGAAGCCGACATTGAGCGAGGCGTCCATGGGGACACCCCTCATTTCCCGCGAAAAGCACGAGGACTCCGTCCCGCGGCCTGAAAACGGCCGTTCGGCCCTCATCATGGACGAGCCCAGCGAGCAGCAAAAGAAGGCGGCGTCATGAAAAAAGAATGGTTTTTTCAGAGGTTGTTACGCATCGTTCTTCCCGTCACCTTGATGAGTATGTTTCTTGTTGGGATAACTTTGGCGGAAGATCCGAGCCCGTCGACCAGCCCAAGTCCGGAGGCGAGCCCGGACGCGAGCCCAAGTCCGGAGGCGAGCCCGGACGCGAGCCCAAGTCCGGAGGCGAGCCCGTCGGCAAGTCCCAGTCCTTCTGTTAGTCCTTCGCCCAGCCCATCTCCCGATCCTCGGACCGGGGGCGGTAATAACTTAGACCCGACATTCACTAGTTTCCGTTCAAATCCAAATGGTTATTTGAGGAGGGTGGGGGCAAACGGTGTCATCGAGGCGAGTTTAGAAAATGTGGTCATTAATTATCCTCCTACGACTCAAGGAGATCTTCAGGTTTTCGCAACGCCTGTCAATACGCCCCTGAATATTACTTTGGCTTTTACGGACCCCGAAAATGACTCGTTGATGTTTACTGTTGTTCAGGGGCCTGAACATGGGAGCGTAACTGGAACAGGCCCTGATTTTGTTTATCAACCGACAGGTAGTGATGGGTGGGATAATTTCGTCGTCAGGGCGATGGACACTTTCGGCAATGTAAATTTTGTCGTCTGCAACATACGAGTCGGATCGGGGGGGCAAAACCAACCTCCCAACATTGATCCTCAAGTTGTTTCTGTTGGTTACGATGGAACGGCTTCCTTTAATTTGAGCGGAGCAGATCCTGAAAGTGAGCCCCTGGTTTGGAACATTTATGGAGATTCGAGTTTCTTGGGTAATTTAAGCGGAACAGCTCCCAATGAGTTGACCTACACTTCTTTGAGCGGCAACACGTTGGATGACTTCCTTATCGCTGAGGCAGTAGATCCTCAGGGGAACATCAGCCGGCGAGTCATTAAATTTGAGATAAATCCACCTCCGGTTCAACAAACGTTGTACGGGCCGAGCGGCGAGGTTTTGACGACGGCCAACGGCGACGGTGCAACCACATTTACCTTTGACCCCAGCGGGATAGCCGAAGGCCCGCAAACCTTTAGGGCCGAGGCGAGGAATACGGCTGACCAAGAGGCGGTGACGTCAGCCGAGTTCACCGTAGACAACACGCCGCCGACGATTGGATTGGTCGGGCGGCCGCCGTTGTGCGCTCATGAGGCGTTCCGGCTGTCTTTTTTAGCGCAGGATAATTTTGGAATTCAAACCGTGCGCGTGCAATGGCCGGACGGCCGCGAAGACGACCTGGACCGGGATGGGAGTTATTGGTTTATCGATGTAGATCCGTCCTACCCGTCCCTCCTGCCGCAAGGGCCCATCCAACTGGTATTTTTGGCCATCGACTCTGCGAATTTGGCGAGCACGCCGCTGACGATCGAATTTACCGTCGACAATGTAGAGCGGGTGAGTTTGGATTTCCAGCCTTCCAACACGGTGAGCGGGGTCGGGACCTTCGTCCGGGGGGCTACCGACATCATCCTGACCAAGGAATCGGACGGAGGCTGCCTGGGCACCCTGCGTTTGTACATCAATAATGTGTTGGTGAGCCAGCAGACGAATGTGTCTCAATTGACTTACCGGTGGGACACAATTGTCTACGCGCCGGAGGGGCGCCCCACCGTGAGGGGTGTCTCCGTGGATGGGGCGCTTAACACCGGGGTGGTGGAGAGAGTCGTTGAAGTGGACAATACGCTGCCGGTGGTTACTCTTCTTTCTCCCACCAATGGGGCCTCCTTGCCCGATGGGATCAGGGAGAGTACGGCGGGGGCGAATGATCGCTGGTTGAGCGGCATGCAATTTTTGGTGAATGGCTCCGTCGTGGAGACACGCCTTAAGTCCGTGGGTGTCTATGAGCTGTTAAACCCCGTGACGGCGCCGGGGGCTTACACCGTGGCCGTTGTGGCACGGGATCATGCCGGGAACAGCGCACAGGCCTCGGCCAACGTCACCATCCCACCGCCGGATACAGTGCCTCCAGTGATTGATTTGGTAAACAGTTATCCCCATGAGGGGGATGTCCTTCGTGGCAGAGTGACTTTTGTAGCGGCGGTGACGGATGACCGAGGAGTGGCCGAGGTGCGCCTGCGTATTGACGGCAGTGACAGAGGCCGGGTGACCTCCTTGCCCTATCAGTTTCCTATCGACACCACCGTTTTAAGCGAGGGCGCCCACGAGGCTCGATTTATCGCCACCGACACCTCGGACAATCAAACCATATCGAATGCGATCCATTTAAGGGTTCAAAACGTGGTGATAGACAATCCCCCGACCATCAGTTTGACGCTGGGCGCCATTGTTTCCGGTCAGCCGATTGCCATTTCAATAACGGCGGGGGACGATCACGGGGATCCGCGGGTTCAGGTTTATAAAGATGCCGACACTGTCCCTTTTGCCGACGTCAGTGCGCCTCCCTATGACGTGACGCTGACGAACCCATCCGAAGGGAATCACTCGGTTTACGCTCGCGCCGTCGACAGTGCGGGCCAAATGACCTACACGGGCACGCTTTTCTTTGTCGTCCCCCCGCCGCCGGACACAATGGCCCCGGTGATTGATTTGGCGAATAGCTATCCCCTCGATGGCGCTGTCCTCCATGGAGTGGCGACCTTTGTGGCGGTGGCCACGGATGACCGTGGGGTGGCCAACGTGCGCTTGCTTATTGACGGAAATCCGGCGGGTGATCTGGATACGTCCGTTCCCTATCAATTTATCGTTGATACCACGGGTTTGACGGCCGGACCTCATACGGCGGAGTTTGTGGCGACGGATTCAAGCGGCAATAGTACGACATCGGCCCCTGTTCATTTTGGAGTCGATAACTCCGTTCCAAATCCGGATGATCCGCCGACGATCTCTTTGACGTTGAATCCCGTTGTTTCCGGCCAGCCGATCTCCTTCTCGATAACGGCGGCGGACGATCGCGGTCATCCGCGGGTTGAGGTTTATAAGGATGCCGATTCCCTCCCGTTTGCCAGCATTGATGCGCCTCCCTATGATGCGACGCTGGATCCGACGACTTTGGCCTATGGGAATCACTCGGTTTATGCTCGGGCCACCGACAACAAGGGTCAGACGACCTACGCGAACCCGGTTTCCTTTGACATCCTCCCGCCGCCGGACACCACGGGGCCAGTGATTGATTTAGTGAACAGCTATCCCCTTGATGGCGCTGTCTTGCATGGAGAGGTGACCTTTGTAGCGGCGGCAACGGATGATCGAGGAGTCGCCGGGGTGCGGTTGGAAATTGCTGGGATTGACCGGGGTGGGGTGACGTCCTTGCCCTATCAGTTTCCTATCGACACCACCGTCTTAAGCGAGGGGGCCCATGAGGCTCGATTTATCGCCAACGATACCTCGGGCAATCAGACCGTTTCGGATTTGATTCATTTTGAGGTGCGTAACGTCGTTCTGCCGCCGGATCTTTATCCGACCATCAGTTTGACGCTTAATCCAATTGTTTCGGGCCAGCCGATATCCTTTTCGATAACGGCGGGGGATGATAACGGGAATCCGCGGGTTCAGGTTTATAAAGATGCCGACGCGGTCCCTTTTGCCGACGTCAGTGCGCCTTCGTATGACGTGACGCTCAATCCAGCCACTCTTTCCGAAGGGAATCACTTTGTTTACGCCCGGGCCGTCGACAGTGCGGGCCAGATGACCTACACGGACTCCGTTTCCTTCACGTTGGATCGGACTCCGCCGATCGCCTCTATTCGTGTCCCGGCGGATACGGTTTCGGGTGTTGTGCCGGTCGATGTGGAGGCCATGGACCAGGGAGGGGTGGCTTCCTATTCCATTTCCATTGACGGAACGCCGGTGTCTCAAACCGCTCATTGTTATTGGGACACGACAACAGGGATCGCTGATGGCGTGCATGAAATCACGGCGCGCGTCACGGATACCTCAGGCAATGCCACCGACGTCGTCCGCAATGTGGTCGTTGATAACATCCCGACAGAAATCCCCCCCCTTGATCCCGGAGAGATTAGTTTCATTGGGGATGATTGGGGCTCCAGCGGGGACGCCTTTTTAAGCGGCCAGGACGAGTTTCGCGTTCGCCTGCCGGATAAAATGCGGGGGGCCGTCCCGCTCGTCCAGTTCCGGATTGACGGGAGCCTGGTTTTTGATGCCGCCGCCGATGCCGGGAAACCGGATGAATTTTTCCGCCCCTTGCGCAACCTCGCGTTGACGGAAGGCCCGCATTCTGTGGAGGCCCTTGTTTTTGTCGGGGGAAACCCGACGCCCGTCGAATCGGCTCCTCAGTATTTTACCCTCGATACCATGGCGCCCAGCAATCTCCGGGTGACCAGGCCGACGGACGATGAGCGTTTGGATTTGTTTGGGAACATTTTGATTG
>JAJAPZ010000071.1 GCA_020523905.1 Candidatus Obscuribacterium magneticum | reverse complement strand
GATTTCGGCATGATCTCCAATACGAGAATTTCTTCCGATGATCGAATCTATCATTTTCACATGCTTTCCGATGTCCGCCCCATCGTGAATGACCGAATTTTGGATAAAAGATTCATCTCCGATTTGGACCTTTTCCCCGATGCAAACAAACCCTCTCATCCCGATCTTTTTCCCAAGTTTTGCCTTTCTGCCGATGAGGACCTTAAAATTTCGACCTCGAATCGTTTTCCCTAGATGTTTTTGAAAACCGCCGGCGGATGGCCGGAAATTTTGATTGGTGAGAAGGTCTTGATGAGCTTTCAAATATGAATCGGGCGTTCCGATGTCATTCCAGTACCCAGAAATGGGGTAGGCAAAGAGGCGGAGATTTTCCTTTAAAAAGTTGGGGAATATATCTCTCTCGATCGATAGGGGTTTACAGGGAATTCTTTTGATGAGGTTGGAGCTGAGAATATAGGCTCCAGCATTGATCCATCCGGGCTTTTTCTTTGGATCCTTTTCAATGAATTTCCTTATTCTTCCATCTTTCCCATGAAAAACGGACCCATAAAGAGACATATTATTGACTTTGGTCAAAGCAACGGACCCATCCGCCAGTTTCTTCCGATGGAAATTCAAAAAGGATTTAATGTCGAGGTTGAAAAATATGTCACCGTTAAAAATGATATAGGGTTCCTCTTTTGTTTTTGAAGGACTCTTATTATAGGCGAGCCGGATCGCCCCTCCCGTTCCCATGGGTTTTTTTTCAACGGAGAGAGTGACCGCTTGACCCTTCGGAACCCATTTTGAAAGGGCTCCTTTCCAAACCCCGAGGTGCGGACCGACAGCCAAAACTACCCTTTTGACACCGAATTTGGCGAGGAGTTCAAGTTGGAAGGAAATAAATGGCCTATTTAAAATCGGCAGAAGAGGTTTGGGATGGGTGAGTGTGAGAGGCCTCAATCGGGTTCCAAATCCCCCCACCAAAATGATGGCTTTCAAATTTTTTCTCCCCTGGATTGGCGATCTTTGAAATATTGGAGTGTGGCTCCCAAACCGGCTATCAAGCCGCTCTGAGGTTTCCAATTCAGTTTTTTTCGTGCTTTTGATGTCGCCACAAAAGACCGCATAAGTTCGCCTGGTCGTGCGGCCTTAAACTTCGGAGCTTTTTTAGACTCCGAAATTCCGGCCATTGTTTTTAAAAGACCCAAAACGGACGTTTCGACTCCGGTCCCCAAATTGAAAATTTCATTGTCTCCTGATTTTAATGCCAACAAATTAGCACGAGCAACGTCCGATACAAAAAGGAAGTCCCTTGTTTGTTTACCGGTTCCAAAAATGAGAGGGATTTCTTTATTGAGGAGCTTATTGGCAAATATGGCCACAACACCCGCCTCTCCATGGGGATCTTGGCGGGGCCCATAAACATTTGAATATCGAAAAATCGTGAATTTCAAGCCGTAAAGGGACTGATAGGCTTTGATATATTTTTCGCTGGCCAATTTGGAAATACCGTAAGGGGAAAGAGGGATTTCCGGATCAGTCTCTCGAGCGGCCTTTTTGCATTCTCCGTAAATGGTTCCGCCTGACGAAGAAAAAATGATTTTTTTGACCTTATTTGACCGGCATTCTTCCAACAGATTCAGAAGACCGAATATGTTGACCTTAGCATCAAATTGGGGGTCTTCAACCGATCTTCGGACGTCCATTTGGGCGGCGTGGTGGTTGACGACGTCAAATTTTTTATTTTTAAAAAAAGCTCTTAACCCGTTTCGGTTACAAATATCCAATTTTTTGTAGTTGGCTTTTTTGTTGACCTGTTCCCTTTTCCCGGTTGATTCGTTGTCGATCACCCACACTCGATGCCCGGCCGATATAAAACGATCGACGACGTGGGATCCGATAAACCCGGCGCCTCCCGTGACCAATATTCTCATTCTTTAGTACGCTCCTTTGGCAAATAAAACAGCCGGGATGGTTTTAAAAATAATTTTAAAGTCCAACCCCGGCGACCAGTGCTCAATATAATAAATATCAAGCTCGATCATTTCCTCAAATGTCAATTCGGCCCGGCCGCTCACCTGCCAGAGGCCGGTAATACCAGGCAATACGTTGAGCCTTTTTTTGGCCCATTCATCATAGGTTTGAGTTTCCCAAATAACTTGAGGTCTTGGACCAACAATACTCATATCCCCCTTTAAAACATTCAACAATTGAGGAACTTCATCAATACTTAACCGCCTTAAAATTCCTCCGACTGGAAAGATTCGGGGGTCGTTTTTCATCTTAAAAACTGGGCCGGGACGATCACTTTTTGATTTAAGTTCTTCTAGAAGGTCATCCGCATTGTGAACCATGGTTCTGAACTTGAAAAATCTAAACACTCGATTACGATAACCTAAGCGATCTTGCCTGAAAAAAACCGGCCCACGAGACGTCAAAACGATCAACATCGAAACGAAGGCGAGGGGAATAAAGAAAAGCCCGATAAATAAAACTGACAAGCTGATATCCATGACTCTCTTGGTTAAAAATGAAGATCCGTGGAGGCTCACAGGCTTAATTTGGATCGTGGGTAAACCCAAAGATTCGTCAATGACCACTTCACCCATCCGTATTTCAAGAATATCAGGAAGAATTCGAAAATGAACTCCAAGTTCGTCGCAAAATTCAGCCAACAAAACCGCTTCCTTATGGTCGAATTTAGGATCCGCCAAAAGAACTTCATCGATTCTGGACCGCTTAATCGTTTTTTGAATTGACTTTAAACTGAGGCTGGGAATTCGAAGAACGGCTCGATCCCCTTGTTTTTGAAGGATCCTTTTTAGCATGTTGGAGAGGCGACTTTGGCCGAGGATCAAAACCCGCCGCGCTTGGCCTCTACGACGAACCCAAAATATATAACCCAACTTGACAACTTCCCGCGTAGAAAAAATCAAAATAAAAGCAAGGATTCCCCCCATTACAAAAACCAGGCGTGAGAAGGAACTTTCCCGATAGAGAAACATCGCGGACATAGAGAGGACGGTGCCTAAAAAGGCCCCCTTTACAAGCCTCCAGGCTTCATCCAGAGCCGGCAGATTAATTCTCTTATACCCTCCAACCCATGAAAGGGCCAAAAACCAAACGATGAGGAGAAGCGGCCCGGCGATAAGATAATCTTTCAATAATGGGTATCCTCGGATAATGGGGAAAAAACCCAAAAACAATTTGCTTTCAAATCGAATTTCGAATGCCGCAAGATAAGCCACCGCAACACACAAACTATCTAGAATGAGCGCAAAAAGGCGCGGTGTAAAGAAATATGAGGATTTCGATGATTTAGGCGATGAGATATATCTCGTCATATTTTGTTCTCAACAAATTTCCTATCTCTTTCCATTAAAAGTTGAACCGCCCGTTTAACATCGTCCAATTGAATTTTTGTCATACAGTTTTGATCACGGCGGTGATATTCAAACCCCAATTTGAGGCAGGGACATTTCCCACAAGTGGTTTGGACCACAACAGAGTTGGGATTTAAAGGACCCCATATTTTTGAATTCGTGGGTCCATGAAGCGCCACCTGGTTTTTCTTTAAGGCTGCTGCAAGATGCATGATGCCCGTGTTACCCGAAATGACCAGATCGGCATTATATACCAAAGAAATGGTTCCATCCCATGACAATTTCCCTCCTAAATTTACGGCCTGGTAATTGAGGAGTTTATTTAACCCCTCACATTTTTGTATGTCGTCCATCCCGCCCGATATTAGGATTTGAGCGTTGGTTCGATTCATAAGCCAATTCCCTAAAAGAGCATATTGAACCAAGGGCCATTCTCGCGCAAGCCCGTCTTTTCCACAGCCGGGATGGATAAGGATTTTCATTTGTTCCGTTCTTTTATGCTTGATTCTATTGAGGGTGGGTTCCAATTCCTCTTTACCTTTGTCGGTTTCTTTAAACTCATAAGATGTGGTTTTGTCGATTGGTTTAAAAAGTGAAATGAGTCCAAAAAAATCATTGATTTCATGGTCTGAAAAGTTTTTTCGAAAAGATCGGGTAAAAACTCCCGACCTAAATTGTCCTGGGGTTTCGAACCCAATTCGTATCGGAGCGCCCGAAAAATATGAAATTAAAGCGGTTCCCCTCGCCCATTGTTCAAAATCAATAACAACTTGGTATTTTTCCCGACGGATTTCGCGGATAAGGGAGATTAGGCCTAAACGGTCTTTGGAGTTAAACACCCAAAACTTATCAACAAAGGGAAGATTTATGGCCAAGGAGACATTAATGGTGGACACCAGCCAATGGATTTTAATCTGAGGGGATGCCAAATTAAAGGAATTCAAGACCGGGGCCAATAAAATGGTGTCTCCGGCGGCGGCCAATTTGATGAAAAGGATTTTGTCAACGGAAGCGCCCAATTTTTCTTTTCGAGATGATAATAGTTTAAGTATCCAAATGAGGGGAACCCCAAAAATAAAGTCCAAAGTCCGGTTCATCGGGACACCGATTCGCCTAATATATTTTCGTAAACGGCCCAGGATTTTTGGGTAAAGGATTCCCAAGAAAACCTATTGATATTTTTGAACCCCTTCTGAACCAATTCTTTTCTCATATTTGGGTTATTCAACAGAGTGGTCATTCCTTCCCTTATACTTTCAAGGGATTCTGGATTTACAAAAAATGCGGCCTGAGCACAAACCTCGGGCATTGAGGCGCGGTTGGACACAATCACCGGAACGCCGCAGGCCATGGCTTCAAGTGGCGGGAGGCCAAACCCTTCATAAAGCGATGGGAAAATAAAAATCGACGCTCCCGAATAAATCGAGGGGAGATCTTCATGATTCACCTCCCCCAAATGAAGGATTCCGGGAGGAAAATTGTCCTTAAAATTCTTTAAACTGTTCTTCCCAACCAAAACCAATTGGGGAATTTCAGGATTGGTTTTTCTCAACGATAGATAGGCTTCAATGAGCCCGGTGGTATTCTTGCTTGCCCTTAAATTCCCGACATACAACAGATACCCTTTCTTAAGGTTGAACTTGTTTAAAACCGTTTGAATCTGGATCTCAGGAGCAGGTTTAAAACCATCGTCGATCCCGGGGTAAATAACCACAATTTTATCCGCCGATTTTGGAAAAGTTTGAATCAAATCAGCCTTTGTATTGTTAGACACCGTGATAATTTTGCGTGCGCGGCCAACGACATGCTTTAACAATAGTCCGGAATAGAGTTTTGAAAATGGTTGAGTCGAATATTGAGGGAAACGAAAATGGATGAGATCATGGACAGTGGCTACAAACGGTCTTTTCAAAAAATATGGAACATCGTAATGAGGCATATGAAAGAGGACCGGCCGCCGGTTATTAAGAAATTTGGAATAGGCCCAATGGGAACTTAGACTATAGATAGGATATGGAACCTCAATGACTTGGCAAGGATAGGGATTTTTCCACCCTGGTTTAGAAATCAAAACGAGTCGGGCAAATTGTTCTTTGGTCAGATGGTCCAAAAAACCCCGGATGGTGGAACCGATCCCCGAATGGTCGACCATCCGAACATCGAACCATATTTTTTTTTCATTTATGGACATGTTGGACCCGGATCTTATGGAGAAAGATAAAACCGACGTCTTTCAAACAGGATATTGACAATCCAATATCGAAAAAAAGAACTGGTCCAGAAATTTTTTGAAAAAAGGAATTTTATCCAAAGATATATCTTCAATAACACCAATTCGATCACCGGGTTGTGTTTCCGATAAAAATAGATTTGGCTTTGTCGATACACCATGGAGATGACTTGCGGAAGCTTTTTCCCCGATTGACCAAGTCCATGAAGAACGTGTATCTGTGGAACAAATCGGACGGAAAAACCTGCTTTCCAACACCGCACGCACAAATCCGCGTCCTCGAAATACAGCTCGAAATTTTGATCGAGTCCCTTAATAAAATCCATAACATCTTTCCGGGTAAACATGCAAGCCCCTGCAACAATTGGGACACTCCTTTCCTTTTTTTGCAGTTTGGACACCAAATCTCGAACAAGTGGCCTTCCCCCAATATTCTTTGGAGAAAAAAACTTTTGTTTCAATTCTCCGGAAAAAGTGAGATTCCAACCCCAAGTCATTTGCTCCAAGCCCCCATCCCGTCCTAAAAGTTGCGGGCTTAAGATCCCTATATTTTGATCCGATTCCATTTTTTGGTACATGGCTTCAATCGATCCGTCGGGGAATTCAATATCTCCGTTGACAAGCAAAACATATTTTCCCTTTGAGTTTTCAAGTCCCAAATTGCAGGCGTAGGCGAAACCCCTGTTTTTTTCGCTCTCAACCATCGTTAACCACGGATAATTTTCCCGGATCATTTTAGGTGTCCCGTCTTTTGAAGCATTATCCACGACGAGAACCTCATCGGTCGATTGATTTAGATTCTTCAATACGGATTTTATGCACAGGTCCAATAAATCTTTTGTATTAAAACTGATAATGACAATTGAGATTCTTTTTGAGTTCATTTTAATTCCAAATTCCTTCAGTTTATTCCCTGTTTCGCGTGTTCTTTTAAAAGGAGAGGGACATCACCAACGAGTGGATACGAAGATTGACAGGTTGAGCAAACAAGATGACCTTCACCCTTCGAAAGAGCCGATTTACATTTTGGGCAGGCGATATGGCTCAAGAGCCAAGTGTAGATACTTTTATCCCTATAAAAACCTTCAATAATATTTTTAATCAGACGTCTTACGCTGAACTTCTTATGGGATTTAGGATTATTTAAGGCCCTTTGAATACCTTCCCTTGATTCAACTTGTCCTTTCGTAAAAGATTTTTGCTGGATGGGTGAAGAAGAAGTTTCGACTCGAAAAGGAATGGTTTTCTCCCAATTTAAGCCGATGTTAAAAAGGCGATAGTAATTTTTCCAGTGGAAAGCCATATATGTAGGGTCGTTCATCCAAAGATAGCGTCTAAATACGGCATCGACCTGGGGATTGAGAGAGGCGGAATCCTTCGGTTTAAACACCAATTCTCCAAGATCATTCAACCGAATTGTCCAAAGATGGGAAGGGGTGCTTGTCGCTGTTAGCTCGAGATATTCTGAGGGAACTTCGACAAATCCCCTCTTCCCAACCCGTTGAATTTCTTCGATCGCTTTCTTGGGATTATGAACGTGCTCCAATATATGGGAGCAATAAACAAAGTCAAAGCTCTTATCCTTAAAAGGTAAATCTTCGATATCCCCGAGCACGAGAGGCCGGTCTTTTAAGAAAACCCTGGCTCGTTCCGTGTTATCTCCTATAAATTTTTCGCAAACAATATCAGCCCTGGCAAAAGGACCGTCTCCACCCCCGATATCCAACACTTTCTCCCCCCTCGGGATGGACAACAACCTTTTAAATTTAATCCATTTAACTTTAGATTTGTAAGTTGATATTAAAAATTGGGAAAGCATTTTATTGAATTTCTTGTGATCTCAATCTTTCGACATTCCCCATCCCAAGTCCACAAATGGTCCAAAATGTGAAAAGTAAGGCCGGCCAATACATTGCGTCCAAAGTCAACATTCCAATTGAAAAATTCAGAATACTCAAAAGGAGGGAAAACCCGTCCATTGATCTGGCCTGTAACATCAATTCTTTTACTACAAATCCAATAAAAAGCATAAACGAAAGGACCCCGACCAATCCTCCTTCCGCAAAAAACCTTAAATATTGATTATCTGGGGAATCCATGACCGTCGGATCAGAGGTGTAGGATTTAAAAAATCGAGAATACTGCCGAGTCCCTATCCCAAATATGGGTTTATCCCTAAACATTTTAAATGCAACCTTAACAGATTTTATCCGATTGTTTATTTTTATTTCAGACTTTAAATAATGAGCATTAAACCGAGTTGTAACATAAAGTTTTGTCAGCGGATGAAAAGTTGAAAAATAGAAAAAAAGAACCAGTAGAAACAAAAAAGCGAGAAAAATCTTCCTTCCCTGACGGATAAAAATGGCGAATCCTAAGAATGTCGATATTGTTAAAAATAAACCCGTTCGTCTAAAGGTCATAAAGATGGCAAATAAAATGATTATAGGGACAAGGGACTTGAAGATTTTCTTGTCTTTGAGCCAATTCCCAATTGAAATCGGCAAAAACATATTTAGGAGGATACTCAGGGCCAAAGGTTGGCCTATCCCTCCGACCGCAATTTTCATCGCCGGAAAATAATTTTCACCGAGAATTTCCGGGATAACGGACCGTTCAAATATGAAATATCGTCCTAAAATTGGTTCGGTCAATGAGGCCAAAGCCACTACCCCTCCTAACCAAAAAAGATAATGGTATAAGGAATTTTTCTTTCCAAAATATTTCGTGAGAACATAGGCGGTCATTCCTGGAGCCACTCCTCGAAGGAGAAATCCGACAACCGATTGGATGGATTCGGATTTTGAACCTTTGGTCAAAAGACCAGAAATTAACAGGGCCCACAGAAATAAGAGAGAAAGATATATAAAAGGCGAATGATCTTTTTTATCGTAGAGGAAATAAATTGAAAAACAGGTAAACCACAGGCCAAAGAAAAAGAAAATAATATGGTGAATTGGAATTTGATAACTAAAAAATGACGGATGCAGGTCATTTAAAAAATTAAAGGGAACCAAACAAATTAATCCATTGGCAAAAATCAAGAATGCCAACGTAAAACCACCTAAAAATTTTAGGTGTTCTTTATTCATGCCTCATTCTCATTAGGTGAACCATCTTGGCTGCCAATTGGGTCGCTTCTATTAAACTCGCTGGGGAGGCCGGCCTTTTCCCTGCAATGTCAAAGGCGGTCCCATGGGCAACGGAAGTCCGAATAATCGGGCAGCCGAGCGTGACATTAATCCCTCTAAAGGTTTTTAATTGGTTTTGAAAAAATTCCATTCCCAACATCTTAACCGGGATTTGTCCTTGATCATGGTACATCGCCACTCCAACATCAAAATTTTTATGGGACACTTTCGGCCAGACAGTATCCGAAGGAAAAGGCCCTTCGACGGTGATTCCTTCCTTTTGCGCGGCTAAGACTGCTGGCCTTATCTCCTCTTTTTCTTCCTTCCCCATAAGGCCGTTCTCTCCTGCGTGAGGGTTTAACCCGCACACCGCAATTTTTGGATGCGAAAGGCCCATTTGCTTAAGCCCGATATCGGCCAGCCGGATGGTTTCAAGGATTTTTATTTTGGTGATATGTTTAGAGACTGATTTGAGCGGGATATGGGAGGTGACATGAATGGCCCGCAAATTGTTTACGATCATCATGAGGGCAAAGGTCTTCGTATGAGTCAAATCTGCCACCATTTCTGTGTGCCCCGGATATTTTTTCCCCCACCCACCAAGGAAAAAAGCCTCTTTGTTGATAGGTGCCGTAACAATCCCATCAATCTCCCCTTTTAAAGCCAATTCCACCGCTTTTATAATGTATTCACCGCTGGCCTTCCCACCTTGTTTGGTGACCTTTCCAAACAGCGGGATATTGCCCTGAATATTATTCATATCCAACACAGCCACCCCTCCCCATCCAATTTCATCTGGCGAAATCGGGGTATTGGCAGGACATCTTTTCAAGGAACGAATTCTGGTATGGAATTTACGAATGAGGAAGGCCTTGATTTTCTGGAAGTAATCGAAATCACCAATGAGAACAGGATTGATATCTTTAAAAATAGGAGAAGAAACCGCCCTTAAAATAATTTCAGGGCCAATTCCAGAAGGATCTCCCATGGTAAATCCAATGATGGGTTTGACTTTTGTTGACGCCATTTCTCGGAAAGGATTGTTGGCCAAGATTAATACTGGTGAAGGCCTTTTTCAAATAAA
>JAJAPZ010000070.1 GCA_020523905.1 Candidatus Obscuribacterium magneticum | reverse complement strand
CGATGGGACCCCCATCACAGATTTGGCTGGATATTATGTTTACAGGCGGTCCACTCTCACCGGGACACCTGTCCGGCTCACACCTCTTCCTCTCCAGGTCACCGTATTCGCCGATCAAGTGGACGGGCAAACCTACTACTACACCATCCGCGCCGTTGATAACACCGACAACGAATCCGTCGAATCGCTGATTGCAGACTCGAGCCGGCTCGTCAATATTATCTTCTTCGCCACGGACGGTCTCTCTTCTGTGACCATGCCGGAAAGAGTGAATGACCTCTTGCGGTCAGCTCACAATAAATATGGGGTGCCTCTCACGGTTCGTATGCGCGAGGAACCCATCCCAGCGGCCACGGAAATTGTCCGGAACGTCCGGCTGTGCTTGGTCCGGGGCGACACAAAAGCCGAGCTGAACGACCTCGCGTTCGCCGAGCCTCAAAGCATTGTTGCGGTGGGATACAACGTCGTCGACGGGCATGTCGCAAGAGGGACCCCTCTGCAAGCTATGTCTCCCTCCGTTACGGAAGCTTTGCCCAATCAACTCTCGCTCTATTGGCACAACGGCGTCACCTGGGTGAAAGTTGGCGGAACTGTCGATCAGGCCGCCCAAGCCCTGAAAATTAAATCCTCCTTCCTTGGGAATTATCAAATCCGGATTTCCGAGCGGTCAACCTCTCTCCATTTAGACCAGGCCAACGTTTATCCGAGGGTCTTTACGCCCAACGGAGACGGATTTAACGACCGCGTTTACTTTATTTTGGAAAACCCGAACGACACCAACGTCAGAGGAGAAATCTTGGATATGGCCGGCCGGAACGTGGCCGTGCTTCCTCCTCCAACCACGACGTCCGGGATCGGATCCACTCTCATTTGGGACGGAAAAGATTCCAGCGGAAACGTCGTCCCGAGCGGTCTCTACATCTACAGGATCACGGGTGAAGGGAAGACATTCACGGGAACAGTGGCGGTGGCAAGATGATTAGGTTCAGGATCATCATATCGAACCTTATGAACAACCTGTGGCAGGCGGTTAAAGCCATGGGCCGGCCGGCACTCGCCATTATCGTCATGCCTGCGAAAGCAGGCATCCAGGTCGTAAACCTGATGTTTAAAAAATCCTGGATTCCCGCTTTCGCGGGAATGACGACTTGGGTGGTTGTCTTTGTGATATTTTTCCAGACATGCCATCAGTACAGAGTCTTTGCGGCATTCGACGATATGGGCCGCGGCGCTCGGGCTCCCGGAATGGCGGACACCTTTGTCGCCGTATCGGATGACGCGAATGCTCTCTACTATAACCCTGCCGGCCTCGCCCAATTGGGTGAAGCCGCGGTCTCCACCGAATATAGCCAACTCCTAAGAGGAGCCGACGACGGTTCGACGATGGGCACAACCTATCTCGGTTATGCCTATCCGTTCCTCCGATACGACAAAGGAACCCTCGGCCTCTCTTATCACAACTTTAAAGCGGACAACCTATTCAACGAAAGGACCCTCTCGCTCAGTTACGGATGGAAATTAAAGGTTGAACCGTTTGGTTGGGAAGGGACCTGGCTTGCCGGCTTCACCTTAAAGCAACTCCATCTGCAATATCAGCCTGACCGGTTCACGGAGAATGCTTTGAACGATGCCGGCGTCGCCTCCGGCCGGAAGGATCCGCTCTTCGCGAACGGCTACTCCCATGACTCCTACGGATTCGACGCCGGGTTCCTCTACCGGTTTGGCAATCAATATCGATACAGCGCCGGCCTCACCATAATGAACGTCAACCGGCCCGACGTCTCCTTTGGCCACGACGGGGACAGAGCTCCTCTTATCACCAAATTCGGCTTGGCCTACCGGCCGGTCTGGGGTGTCATGTCAGTCGAAGTTCGGCGGACGAGGCGCCTCGCCCAAGATCCCGACACAGATCTGGCTTTGGGAACGGAGCGGACTTTTAGGTTCCCTGGTCACGGCGCGTTAACCTTTAGAGGAGGTTACGCGGAAGGATCGAGGGAATTCAAGGCGGCCACAGCCGGAGCGTCCTATCAATTTGGAAACGTCGAATTCGACTATTCCTTCAACATTCCGATCGGGAACCTCTCCGACTTCCAGGGAAGCCACAAGGTCGGATTCACCTTCAGATTGGGAGTCTCCGATAAGAAAGGAAAGGAGTCTGTCGCCGATTACGACCTCCTTGAATCCTTTGAAAGAGACAGCCGCGCGTCTTATGTTCTCATCACCCGCCAAGACAAAGCGGGCGAGCTTAATGACTATCTCCGAATGAAGCTCCTCCAAATCTTGATCCGGAAATATCCGGTCGATGACCCCGGACTCAAAGGCGTGAAAAAGGATCTATCGGCGCTTCTCATTGAATTCAAATCGCAGCTATCCGCCTGGCCCGATTTGAAAGCGGCCCTCGTCGCCAAGATTAAACCGGAAGAAAGACGGGAGGTTGAAGATTCCTTGGAATTCACGTTGACTGGAGATGAAAAATTATCCATGGCGAAACTAACTCTTCTCTCTTCCCTCACAAGAGAGGATAGTGTCGTCAGGGCCTTAAATCTCATTAACCTTGGCGCTCTCGCGGCCCAATATTATAGGAAGAGCAACCTCGACCTCTGCATTGATCAGGTGAGGGAGATGATGGTCATCCTTCCAAAAGATGAAGTCATCGAAAAAGCCTATCGTGAACTTCTCCAAAAGAGATTCGAATCCGAGAGAAAAATGTATCCCGCGGATAATGGGAAACTCTTATTGCCCGAGGCGCCTCAAACACTCACTGCGCCAAAAACTGAAAAGCCGTCTGTCACGGCGTCTGAAGCTTTAGCCAAAGAATTTAATGCGGCTCTTGGTTATTACTTCAAACGTAAAGCGGACGGGGCCCCGCTGGCCGAGAGGACACAACTTCTCAAGAAAATGGTCGAGACATACGGCAATAAGGGTCTTGATCTCACACTTGTGACAAGAGAATTGGCCGAGATTGAGAAAGCCCTCAAGCAAAAGGCCCCTACACCAAAGCCGGCGGCAAAGCCTTGGCTCAAAGTGGAACCAAAACAAAAGAAACTGAAAACAGAAATAAAGAAAGCATCACCTGCACAAAAACCAATGAATCGGGAGCTTCAAGAATCTTGGAGCTTCTATAGGCAAGCGGTCCAAAGAGGAATCACCGACCGCGAGCGGATCGAAATTTTGAACTCGATCTTGCTTAAGTTCGGCGAGAAGGAAGCTCCCGATGTCAATAAGGAGTTGGAACGGATTAGAAAACGCGCTGAAAAAAATGAATAAAACTTAACTTCACTCCGGCCGAAGTTCTGCGCCCTCTGGGCCTCGGCCGGAGTGACGAAAATGAATCCCCCCTTAAAAACCTGTTGGAGGGGAAGGGGAGGGGTGCACTCCTCTTTTGCCCCTATATATTAATAAGGATGGAGGTGAGAAAACCCTGGGGAAGGGTGGAAATTATGGGGTCTCCCCGTTAAACTTAACTTACCTTGAGGTCATTTTGGTTGAAGGAACACAATGGGACATCCTGAAAAAGATCGAATTGACGCATCGAATCAACAATCGAACCCGCCAGAGCCTCCCCAGCTCGACGCGGTCCTTCCCGATGCCATCCCAACAACGAAGGAGGATGTTTTCAGGGAAATCGATGATTATCAACGAAAAATAGAGTTGGAATGGGAGAAAGCCAAGAAGAGTTATCAAGAAAAAATCGACACGATCATGGATGACTTCATTCAACAGAACGCCAAAATTCAGGACGCCCCGCAACCAACTCCAACCCCGGAAAAACCACCAAAGACCGAACCAACAGAAAAGAAAAAAAATAATTCCACAAGCGTGGCGAAACCTCCATCCGACTCCGACGTGAGGACTCTGATTTCTAATGTTCAAAATACACTTGAACAAATCGAACGAAAGTCAAAGCAGCTCGCCCATTTTTCCTTTGAGAAACCGTCGATCATCAATGTCCCTTTCCGATCTCATCGTCCCTGGGTCCGGAGGATCCTGGCCCTTCTTTTTTTCATCGCACTTTCCGCAGGCTTGGGATATCTCTTTTGGACAACCTACATTCGAATCAAACCCGTCACCGCTCTTCCCTATCCACACACATCTGGTCTCATCATCAAGGACAACAAGGTCTATATCGTAGATTGGTTTAGAAAAGCGCTCTTCGTCCACACCCTTAAAGCCGGGTTTCCTTTGGCGGCGATTGATAATTTTCCCAATCCGTTCTCGACCGGATTTGTCATGACCAACAAGATACTTTTCTCAATTAACGGTTTCGACTCCAAAATTCTCGAACACGCGTTAACATCCGACCACCACGTTTTAAATGAAATCCCGTTTCCCGGCGGCAAACCTTCAAGCCTATTTTGGGACGGACAGGATATTTGGGCGTTTGATAAAGGGGAAGGAAAATTGATTCAGTTCCAAGGTACAGATTTTGGGGAGGTCAAAAGCCAGCACTCCCTTTCAAATGTTTCGGCCACGGCAATTCAAGTCGTGAACAACCGCGTTTGGATTTTAGACGGAAAGATTCGTGAAATAGGCCTTTATCGGCTTCAAGATCCGTTGAGGTTGTTGACGTCCTTCGATTTAGATCCGTTTATCAAGGGAGGCACACCAACCGGTTTTTGCATCGACAAGCGGGATATGTGGGTCGTTACGGAAGATCCCCCCCGCCTCATTCGGATCGGTCTTCGATCGCTCAAAAAATCCTCCCCCATTAACTTTTAAGGTGGGTGGGACTTTTCCAAATCCGTCCCAAGCCGCAAATCCCCAAGAAGAATAAAACCGGAAAAACCGGGACAGCAAACCTCGGTCTCCCCCAATAGACACCATATTCGAACCAATATATAAGGTAAAAAATGAAAGCAAATAAATCGTCGGCCCGCTTCTCTCGCCAGGCAAGAAGTCCACAATAGAAAAACCCCAAATATAGAGGGCCATGAAACAATAAAGCCGGCCAAATCCAAACCTGCAATTTCTTAGAAAAACCCGCCACATGCCCAAACCATTCCGTATAGCAGAGGGGAAACCAGATAAAATTCTTGACAACTTGGTGAAAGCCGACCGCCTTGTGCTTCAAGATAAAGGACCAAATCTCCTTCTTTTTTTCTTCGGGAGAGAGCCCTGTTTTATCCAACTCTTTCTGGAATTCAACTCCCCCCACACTTTTTAACGTGCCTTTGGTCAAGACATATTCAAGCATTCCGTTGGCTTGATCATTGACCAGGATAAACCGATGAAAATGGCGATAATTCCGAATGCTCCAAGGAGCGATCGAACCGACAAAGACGGTCGAAAGGATTATAACCTGGCGCCAGGATAAACCCCACCGCCATTGAGGTTTTAAATGGGAGAGAGCCGATAAAACGAGAAGCAAAAAAGGGACGTACCAAGTGACCGCTTTACCCAATGTGGCGATTCCCCAACCAAGACCGCAAATACACGCCCGGAAAAGAGTCTGATTATTGAACCACCGAATCGTCAACCATAAAGCCAGGGTCGTTACCGCCATCAACAACGGCTCCTGAAGGACAAAGACCACGTGAACGAAAAGAAATGGATTACATGAAACCGCCAACGCCCCCCAAAAAGCGCCTTTTCGAGAACCCCAAAGTTCATCAAATAACAAAAAGACGAAGACGGAACCAACACTGTACACCAAGCATTGGAAAAGAGATGAAACCAACAGGGATTGTGATCCGATGATCAAAAACCACAGGCCCAGCAGGAATGAAAAAAGGGGCGGCCGATAAACCGCCGGATTGACCCCATCCTCGGTGAAACCATGCCCGAGGGAGACATTTCGAGACAGCTCGAGATAGCCAGGGGAATCCCCGTAAGGTTGAACGGTCGGCGTGAAATAAACAAAGGCCAGGGTCAGAAGAAGGGATGTGAAAAAGAGGATAAAACAATTGGTTCGTTTGGAATTCACTTTAACTATTAAGACTTAAAGCGGATAACTCTTCAATCCAAATAAAGAGGATACGCCGAAGTTTAACGGCCAAGGAGAATAGGGTGCGTTTGAAGCGATTTGATTTTGTTGATGAACAGATCCGATTCAAAAGGCTGATGCACATGTCCGCATGCCGGATGGCCCTCCGGCATTTGGCGCAATGGCCGTATATCCGATCCCCCCAATATCCGATCTGATGCCCTTGAGCAATATTGACGGCAATCCAATTGGCATGAAATTTTAAATTCTCACATTGGGTCTTCAATTTTTTCCGAAGCAAAGGGCTCTTCCTGCTTCTAAGCAATCGGTCCACTTCCTTCGACACGGTGATCGCGAACCGGCAACATTCCCGATAAACCGGCAAGGACGCCAAGGGAGCCCCCTCCCCCCAACATTGAGAAAGGTCTTCATTCGTCGAGGAATCGTTTAAACTCGGCGCCTTTTTTGAAAAAAAGGACCAATTCTCGATTTCCTTTAATACGGTGGGAACGGTTTCCGGGCCGTATTCCCGGAGGACCGCCTCAAAGGCGTCCACTTCATCCGTTTCTAAAAATTTAAATTTTTGGACGGGCTTCTTCCGGATTTCCAGACTTTTATTCGCCAACCGATAAGCTTCCAGGGCTTCAAAATACCGTTCCCAGTCGTTTTCATCCCAACGCTTATTGAAATTAATTCTTCGGAATAAATCTTTTTTCATAGGACCTCAAACCGCCTTGACCTCTTGTCTCTTGATCGCGGTCTCCATCCTTTTCAAAACCCGGTCTTTCCCCAAAACCTCCAGCATATGGAACAAGCTCGGACCTTTCGTCCGCCCGGAAACGGCGACTCTCACCGGATGGAAAACTTGGGCGTTCTTAATATTGTTCGCCTTGGCGAACTCCCGGCATATTTTTTCCGTTTCGTCCGCAGTCAAATTCGGCATTTTCTCAAATTGACCTTTCACTCCTTTAAGAATTGTTTCCACTCCCTCTTTGTTGAGGACGGAATTCACGGCCTCCTCGTCAAATTTCACCTCTTCAAAAATAAAGAAATCGATCAACTTGGGGGCGTCGGACAGATGGACCAGTTTCTCCTGCTCAAGCAAAAGAGCTTTTTTAATATAGTCTTTCGCCTTATCGTCCGTTTTTTCCCAAACCAACCCCGCTTGAACAAGAAACGGCCAGGTTCTATTCAACAGCTCATCGGGGGTAAACGTCCTGATGTAAATTCCGTTCATCCATCTCAACTTCTCCATATCAAAAACGGCCGGGCTTTTCTGGCACCGCTCCAACTCAAACTTCTCCACCAGCTCTTTGAAATGGTCGGCCGGATCAAACAGTTGCTGGGAATCCGAAGTCGACCAGCCCAGAAGAGCCAAATAATTCAGCATGACCTCCGGCAAAAAACCGGACCTCCGGAACTCTTCGACGGACGTGGCCCCGTGCCGCTTGGAGAGGCGAGTCCCGTCGGCACCATGGATCATGGATATATGGGCGAAGATCGGGACATCTTTCCATCCGAACGCCTCGCAGAGTTGGAGCTGCCTTGGGGTATTCGACAGGTGATCGTCTCCCCGGATGACATGGGATATTTTCATCAAATGATCGTCGACGGCGCCCGCGAACATGAAGGTCGGAATCCCCGATGACTTCACGATGACGAAATCGTCCAGTTCCTCACTTTCAAAACGAACCTGGCCTTTCACCACATCGTTAAATTGGACCGTCCCTTCGGAGGGGCGCGCAAACCGGTACACATGCGCCTCCCCTTTTTCGAGACGCTCGTCTCTCTTTTTGGGGTCCAACTTCCGGCACCGGCCGTCATATTTGGGAGGCCTTTTAAGAAGGAGGGCCCGGTTCCTCATCTCCTCCAATTCTTCTTTGCTGCAAAAACAGGGATACGCTTTCCCCGATTCCACCAAGAGATCCAAATGTTTCCTGTAAATTTCAGATCGGCGCATTTGGAAGTAAGAACCGAATTCGCCCGTTTCCGTTTTAAGGTCGGATGATAATGGCCCCTCGTCCCAATCGAGACCCAACCAATTTAGGCCGTCGATGATGGCCAGAAGGGAGTCTTCCGTGGAGCGGGCTTCGTCGGTGTCCTCAATTCTTAAGATGAACGTCCCCTTCAACTTCCGGGCGAAGAGCCAATTGTAGAGGGCCGTCCTCGCTCCTCCGACATGGAGAAAACCCGTCGGAGACGGGGCAAAACGAACGCGAACAGACATTGATTATTACTCCTTATTTTCGAATCGGGACGAGAATCACCGTTCTCATCAATTCATTAAAACAGACGCTGAAATGCTGGAAAAAACCTTCCCGCCCCAAAATATTAAATTGAGCGGCGTAACGGTCCGAGAAACCGATCCGGGATTTAAATTTCGATTTCATCACCCGGATTTCGACCGGCGTGATTTCAATGTCGACCCCTCCGTTAGCCGTCCCCAGCCGCATCAGTTTTCTTCTTTTCCTGCGCAGGCCCAAGGCTTTGGCGATCTCCGGCCGGAAAACGGAAATCGAAGCCCCGGAATCAAGGAGGGCAAAGGTGTTGACTTCCAAACGGCCTTTCTTAACGGTCACAGGGATCAAGGGATACGTATTCTCATGAAACCGGACATAGGGGAATACGTAATGAAGATCACCGGATTTTTTATTTCGAACAGATATCCGTCGCGGCATGGAGTGAGGGGGTCTTATTTTCTTTCAGAGTAAGGGAAGGGGATATGGAGCTCGTCCTTGGAAGGGACATGAAACACAAAAGATCTCCGTGACAATTTTCTTTTTTTCGCGCATCTCAAGATGGAATCCAAGGAGGCTCCTTTAGCGACCAGGCCTTCGTTGACGCAAAACGCAACCCATTTGCCCGCGAACCTTTCCAACGCTCTCGAATTTTCGCACAACCACTTGGTTTCTTTTTGTAATTTCATGGTCCCTCCAATGGGGTTCAAATTTCCGCTAGGCGATCAACTTGTTGAGAGGATACTCGATGATGCCTTCAGCCCCGATTCTTTTGAGTTCGGGTAAAACTCTCTTGACGATCGATTCCGACACCACAACTTCCACGGCGATCCAGCCGGGCAACGTCAAACGGCTGACGGTGGGACGCTTGAGAGAGGGGAGGATGTCCATAACCTTCACTAAATTTTTATCTTCCAAATTCATTTTGATACCCACCATCCCTTCGGCGGCGAGCGCGCCTTGGAGGAGAATCGCAATCCCGTTGATTTTGTCCCGCTTCCACGGATCCAGCCAAGCTTTGTGGTTGGCGATGAAACGGGTCGTCGATGACAAAATATCTTGGACTATTCTCAGCTGGTTGGCTTTGAGGGACCGGCCGGTCTCCGTCAACTCCACAATGGCGTCGACCAAAATCCCCGCCTTCGCCTCCGTGGCTCCCCACGAGTACTCCACGACGGCTTTGACCTTGTTCTTTTGAAAGAACTTTTTGACCACGGACACCAGTTCGGTCGCGACCGTTCTCCCTTTCAAATCTTTAATGGACCGGATCTTCGAGTCGTTGGGAACCGCCAAAACCCATCGGATCGGCCTAAAACCGGATTTCCCGTAAACAAGCTCGCAAACTTCTTTCACCTTGGCCCCGGACTCCAGGATCCAATCGTAACCGGTCAGCCCCGCATCAAATAGGCCTTCTTCCACATAGCGGGCCATCTCTTGGGACCTCACCATCATGATTTCCAGATCCTCATCGTCGCAATAGGGAAAGTAGGATCTGTCGCTGGGGCTGATCCGAATGCCCGCCTTTTTAAACAGTTCGATGGTGGAGTCCTGAAGGCTACCCTTCGGGATCCCGAGTTTTAAGATTCGTTTCGATTTTTTCATAAGTAAGGGTTTAAAGACTCAATTCCAGCGAGATTCTACCATTTCTCCGCCCACGCCAGCCTTTCAATAGGAATGACCCGAACGGCTATTTAAGGACCTTTTCCCAGCGATTTGCGGTTTTTTTGGCTTGATCCAAAGCGGACTGAGTGATGGGGGCCAGCTTCTTCTCCAAACTTTTCCCGAAGGAGAGAGGTTTAAATTTGGGAGACCCGAAGGCATTCTCCAGTTTGCGGGCCCAACTTTTAACGAAGGTTGATTTTTTCCAGGCTTGGCTTCTTTCAATTTTCGGGACCATCGGGACCACAAACATGAGAAGGAGTGAAATCGCGATTAATCCGACCACCGCCCCCGTGAAAAGTCCGAAGACGCTGTCGATCACACCGAGAAGAACGGCGGAGGTGATCCGGCTTAAAAACCAGCCGGGGATTAGAATCACCGCCATCCCGAGCAAAAACAATAAGAAGGCCGCCAGCGTGAGGGACCCCGGGAAACCCCCGAAGACGCCCGAAAGAGAGAGGGCATACGTGTCGCA
>JAJAPZ010000006.1 GCA_020523905.1 Candidatus Obscuribacterium magneticum | reverse complement strand
TTGGGCGCGGCGTTGTCGAACCGCTTCAGGTAGTCCCGGGGCGTGGCGGTGAGGCAGGACAATGGGACCGCGTCATTGACTACGTGAACCGCGAGGTCTTCAACAAGCCGGAGGAGTATTACACTCTCGACAAGTTGCGTAAAGCCGCCGCCGTGGATCGCCGCCTGACCCTGCGCGAAATCCTCGAAAAGATCTTCGGCCTCATCCCGCGCTTCAAGTCCAAGAACGAACTGCTGGAAGAGGAGTTCGCCAAGTTCGTCTCCGATACCAAGCCCGAAGAGGCCGAGGCCATCCCGGCGATTAAGACCTACTTCAAGGCCTACGTCACCAGTGATCATGTTCGCCACATCATCGAAAGCCGCCACTTCACCGATCTGGCCACCAACCCGGCCTTCTCCACCCGCGACTTCCGCGCCGTGCCGCAGAAGTACCGCACGCGCATCCCTGAATACATCAAGGATTACGTCACCTTAAACCAATTTGCCGCATGAGAATATGAACAAACGCAAGCCATCTGAACGTGAGAAACACACCGGCATGAAAAGCGCCGTTATTGCGGGTGCCGATTACGATCAGTTCCTGTCTGCCCTCAAAATTCGCATTCAGGCCGCCCGTCTTTCCGCCGCACGCGCGGTCAATCGCGACCTGATCCTGCTCTACTGGGATATCGGCCGGGCCATCGTGGAAAAACAGGCGTTATTGAACTGGGGCGATTCGGTGGTTGAAATGGTGGCGAAAGACTTGCAGAGGGAGTTCCCTGCCATGGCGGGCTTCTCCCCGGCAAACGTCTGGCGGATGCGCCAACTCCACACGGTATACTCCAGTGAGGCAATTCTCGCACAGGCTGCGCGAGAACTTGAAAACCGTTCTCCTCGACAGGGGGTGCCCTCATTTCTGGAGCAAGTTGTTCCAGAAAGAAAAACTGTTCCGGTGGCAACTGAGGGGAGTCCAATTCTCGCACAAGCTGTGCGAGAATTGGCGGCGGCTGTTCCTTGGGGGCATCACGTCCTTCTTCTGGGTAAAACCAAATCTGCTCCAGAGTTGCTTTACTACCTCCGGGCCACCGCGCGCTTTGGCTGGGCCCGTAATGTCCTGTTAAACCAGATCAAAGCCGGCGCGTATGAGCGAGCGGTGACAGAAAAGAAGACGCACAACTTTCCACTCGCCTTGCCGGAATTCCTTGCCGAGCAGGCCGAAGAGGCGCTCAAGAGCCGTTACAACCTCGAATTTCTCGGCATCCGCCGCGCAATCAAGGAGCGGCAACTGGAAGACCGGCTCCTTGAGCGATTGCGCGAATTCATTCTCGAACTCGGTTATGGTTTTTGCTTTGTGGGCCGCCAACACCGCTTGGTGTTGGGGCAGAAGGAGTATTTCATTGACCTGCTCTTCTACCACCGGTTTATTAAAGCCCTCGTGGCGTTTGAACTCAAGGTAGGCCCCTTTGAACCCGAGTATGCCGGCAAGATGGATTTCTATCTCAACTTATTAAATGAAAAGGAACGCGCACCCGATGATCACCCCTCGATCGGTATCATCCTTTGCGCGGAGAAGGACAATCTGGAAGTCGAATTCTCCCTGAAGAGCAAGACCAACCCCATTGGCGTGGCCGAATACCATCTTCAATCCAAACTCCCGCCTGAACTCAAAGGCAAACTGCCGACCGCCCGGCAACTGAGGGATGTCATCCGCCCCATTCTGCCAACCGGAAGATAAGGATAAAATAATGCTCGACACCGACACCAAACGCCGCATCGACACCGCCCGCGACATCCTCGTGGGCAAAGTGCCCGACCCGAAAAGTCAGGTTGAGCAGATCACCATCGCCCTCATCTACAAGTTCATGGACGACATGGACGCCGAGAGCGAGGAGTTCGGCGGGAAGCGCAAATTTTTCGCCAAGGAGTTTGCCCGCTACGGCTGGGCCAAGCTGATGCGCTCAGGCCTCGGCGGCCACGAAACCCTGAACCTCTACGGCGAGGCCATCGCCAAGATGCCGGAGAACCCCGGCATTCCGCTTCTTTTCCGCGACATCTTCAAGAACGCCTATCTGCCCTACCGCGACCCGGAGACGCTCCGCGCCTTCCTCAAGGTCATAGATGAGTTCAACTACGACCACTCGGAACGCTTGGGCGACGCCTTCGAGTATCTGCTCTCCGTGCTCGGCTCCCAGGGCGATGCCGGACAGTTCCGCACCCCGCGCCACATTATCGATTTCATGGTTGAAATCGTCGATCCGAAGAAGACCGAGACCGTGCTTGACCCGGCCTGCGGCACGGCGGGGTTCCTGATCTCGTCCTACAAGCACATCCTCAAAGCCAACACATCGACTCCCTCTCCCTCTGGGAGAGGGGCAGGGGTGAGGGATGGCGACTTGCTCACTCCGGATGAGAAGGGCCGCCTCGCGCAGAACATCAAGGGCTACGACATCTCGCCCGACATGGTGCGCCTGTCCTTAGTGAACCTGTACCTGCACGGCTTCGCCGACCCGCACATCGCCGAGTACGACACCCTCACCAGCCAGGACAAATGGAACGAATACGCCGACGTCATCCTCGCCAATCCGCCCTTCATGTCGCCAAAGGGCGGCATCAAGCCGCATAATCGCTTCTCGGTACAATCCAAGCGCAGTGAAGTGTTGTTCGTGGACTACATGGCCGAGCACCTCACACCCACCGGCCGTGCCGGCATTATTGTGCCAGAGGGGATCATCTTCCAGAGCCAGACCGCCTACAAAGACCTGCGGAAGATGCTCGTCGAAAACGCCCTCGTCGCCGTGGTCTCGCTACCCGCGGGGGTGTTCAATCCCTATTCCGGCGTCAAGACCTCAATCCTTATCCTCGACAAGTCGCTGGCCAAGAAGACCAACACCATCGCCTTCTTCAAGGTCGAGAACGACGGCTTCGGCCTCGGCGCCCAGCGCCGCGAGATTGACAAGAACGACTTGCCGCAAGCTCACGCCGAAATCAGCGAATACCTGCGCCGCCTGCGGGCTAGAGAATCGATAGCCGACTTCCAGCCCACGCTGGGGTTGATCGTGCCGAAAGAAAAGATCGCCGCGAATGGTGACTACAATCTCAGCGGGGAACGGTATCGTGAGGGAAGCATCAGCACGTCAACTTTCCCTTCGGTTGAACTTGGCGAGATTTGCGAACTTGTGCGCGGCGTTGTGTTCGCAAAAGAGGACGAAGTTTCAGAGGGCGGCGTCAAAGTTCTTCGAGCCAACAACATCAACAAGGATCGCTACGAGCTTAACTTGGACGACATCAAACAAGTGTCGCCGAAGCTTGATTTCGCCGACGAGAAGAAGCTGAGGCAGGGCGACATTTTCATTTGCCTCGCGAGCGGCAGCAAAGATCACATCGGCAAAGTCGCGTTCATCAAGGAGGACACTGATTTCTACTTTGGCGGATTCATGGGAGCAATCCGCGTCAAGCCGGGGCGACTTCATGCGAGCTACTTGCTGAAGCAACTAACGACCGGCCATTTCAACGACTTCTTGCGAGAGCAGATTGCCGGGGCAAATATCAACAATCTCAGCGGGGCGCTTCTCTACCGATTCCAAATCCCCCTGCCGCCGCTGGAGGTGCAGAAAGAGATCGTGGCGGAGATCGAGGGCTACCAGAAAGTCATCAACGGCGCCCGCGCCGTCCTCGACAACTACCGCCCCCACATCCCCATCCACCCCGACTGGCCGGTTGAACCACTTGCAGCTCTCTTTGCGACAAAATCGGGGACTACGCCGTCGCGCAGTCGCACTGATTATTTCAAGGACGGGACAATCCCGTGGGTAAAGACACTTGACCTCAGAGACGGCCCTATCAGATCGACCGACGAGAAGATAACGCCTCAAGCATTGGACGATACCCACCTCAGTATCTTGCCTGTGGGAACCGTCCTCATTGCGATGTATGGAGGTTTCAATCAAATTGGACGAACTGGAGTTCTTGAGATCGAAGCAACGCACAACCAAGCGATGACGGCGCTGCTTCCAACGCCGAGAGTTAGTCCCTACTTTCTGAATGCCATTCTTGTGGCGTCGAAGGATTATTGGAAGACGGTCGCAAACAGCACCCGTAAAGACCCGAACATCACGAAAACCGATGTTCTAAACTTTAAGCTGCCACTCCCACCCCTCGCCACGCAGCAAGCCATCGTCGCCGAAATCGAAGCCGAGCAAGCGCTGGTCGCCGCCAACCACGAACTGATCGCTCGCTTTGAGAAGAAGATCCGGGCCACTCTCGCCCGCGTTTGGGGGGAGTCATGATCACAAAAGTCAAACGATTAAAAAACATCGGGAAGTTTTATAACTTCGCCGCTAAGGAAAACGTCCTCGACTGGCATAAGAACACATTTGTTTTTGCCCCGAACGCCTATGGCAAAACAACCCTTGTCAATGTTCTCCTCTCACTTCGCGATAATGACCCGAAGTTGATGCGTGCCCGAAAGACCTTGGGCGCGGCCACCGAACCTGAAGCTTTGATTGTGATTGACAGCGCGAACTACCTTTTCGATGGAATAAGGTGGGAGCGGCAATATCCAGCGATCCAGATTTTTGATGTGCCTTTCATTCAAGCCAACATCCTTGCGCACGAAATCGGCCATGAGCACAAGAAGAACATTCATAAGATCATCATAGGCGCGGAAGGGGTCAAACTGGCCGATGAGCTTTCAAACCTGAAAGCGAAGGAAAAGGCGAAGAGTCAGGAAGTTGTAAATCTTGCCAACGAGTTCAATCGGGGAGGGTTCATCAACTTATCGCTCGGTGCATTCCTTGTGCTTTATCCAGACGAGGAAGTAGCCGTTGGCCCGCGCATTCAGCAACTGGAACAAGACATCAAATCGAAACAATCCGAAGGGATCGTTCAAGGACTTGGCTTTCCTCGTACAATCGCGGCTCCAGCGTTCGATTCATCCGGCGTGAAGGAGATTGTCGCCCTAAAGTTGACAGCCGCGCATGAAGCCGCCGAAAAGCGTGTGCTTGAGCATATTAACTGGAATTTCAAAGACAAGACGCACGCAAAGGAGTTTATTCGCCTGGGCATTGACCAGACACAGGCGAATTGCCCTTTTTGCGGGCAAGACCTCAAAAACGCTACTGGCCTGTTGAAGGCATACCAAGAGTTTTTCGACGACGCATTCCGGACGTACCAGCAGAGTGTTGCCCAACAGCTCGCCGCGCTGAGCGGATGGAATATTGACAACGACCTCACCACATTGGTTTCTGCGCACAATTCAAACCTTTCGACGTTGAGCCAGTGGGCACCTTACCTCGGTACAATTGTGTTACCGGATGTCGTCGCAACAGTTGACTCATGCCGATCCAGATTAGCTGCGTTAAAAGGCAAGGTTCAATCCGAACTGGAGAAGAAGCAGAAAGACCCAAATGCTGACGCCGACCTGTCCCAATTAGACGCACTTACCGCGGAACTTGCCGGGTTGAAGACTGCAGTCGGAGGATACAACGCCGCGGGTTCCTCTTTTGTCGAGAAAGCCAAACAGTACATTGCCAATCTCCCGAAGTCGGATGTTGCTGCACTTCAAATCGCTTTGGTTAAAGAGAAAGAAATAAAAAGGCGGTTTGAGCCTGAATGGAAAAGATGGGCTATCAATTATTCAGCGGCAAAGAAGGAGGCCGACAATCTCATCAACCAGAAGAATGCGAAACAGAAAGAGCTCGAGATTTACAGCAAGACCATTTTCGATACTGACCAAAAGCGGATCAACGAATTACTCTCAACATTAGGAACCGACTTTACCATCACAGGTTTGACCGGGAAGGCAGATGAACGGGCAAATGAAAGTTACAGCGATTTTGGTTTCCTCATTCT
This sequence comes from Candidatus Obscuribacterium magneticum, assembly GCA_020523905.1. GTDB lineage: Bacteria > Elusimicrobiota > Elusimicrobia > F11 > F11 > Obscuribacterium > Obscuribacterium magneticum. The sequence continues at coordinate 76,360 of JAJAPZ010000006.1, read as the reverse complement.
TGAACAAATAGTCCCACTGTCGGCTCGCCAGGATGATGAACCTTGTTTCAAAAACACGCTTAGCGAAGGCGACAAGAGCACTCTCGCCTTTGCTTTCTTTATCGCAGCGCTGGAGAAGATCCCGGAACTCGACAAGCAAATCGTTCTTTTCGACGACCCGCTTTCCAGTCTCGACGAGACCCGGCGCGAAGCAACGGCCCGCTTGCTCCTGGCACTGTCACCTGCCGTAAAGCAACTCAACGTATTTACCCACAAGCAGGATTTTCTGTACATGCTTTGCGATAAGATGCCGGAGAACAAAGTTCTGCAAATCCGCTCGGATAAGAAGAATGGCAGTCGGCTCGAAATGTTAAACGTGGAAGAGGCGCGGAAGAGTGAGCATGTCCGTCTGGTTGAGGATATGGAGCGCTATGTTGGGGAGGATTTCGGTCCAACCGCCGACACCATGCAGGGCAATCTCCGAAAGATCTTTGAGGTCGTTCTCAAGACCAAATATTACCGCGCTCTTGCCGTGGACATCAAGTCCAAGCATGGCTTCGCGACCCTCTTGACCACTCTCTTCAATGCCGGACTTCTTAATGCCGCCATGAAACCGCGTTTATTTGACCTGTGTTCAGTGGCAGACAGCGCCCATCACGGCGAGATAATCGACACGACACCGAAGAAGCTCAGTAGGGATGAACTTATCCCTTTGATTCGTGAAGCCCTTAACCTTGTTTATAAAGTCTAAGACAAGACGTGGGAACAGGTGCCGTAGTTGCAAGATTGCAAGTTCCATTCCCTTTATTCTACGGCACCTTTTACAAGAATGATGACGAACACTCTTTTCTGAACGACAGATTGCTTCGCTTCGCTCGCAATGACACCGTCCCTCGCAATGACACGTCACTTAGGTCTCGCCCCTCTTCGTAATAACTCTCATTTGGCGAAGCTCTTTTATCTTATCACGGAGGGCGGCGGCCAATTCAAAGTCGAGGGCATCGGCGGCCGCATTCATCTGGGTTTCCAGTTCGCGGATGAATTGAGGCAAGTTCTTCGCCTCGCCAAAAGGCATGGCGATATCCCCCACCATCTTAAGCAACCCTTCCTCTTTGGAACGGGACTGAAATTCCTCCAGCTCCTGAACCGCTTTGACGATGGTGCGGGGCGTGATATGGTGCTTCTTGTTGTACACCAACTGTTTTATGCGGCGGCGCCCCATTTCGTCCAACGCACGCGCCATCGATCCCGTCATTTTGTCCGCGTAAAGAACCACGCCTCCCCCCACGTTCCGCGCCGCCCGCCCGCACACCTGAATCAAGGTGGTTTCCGATCTTAAAAAACCCTCTTTATCGGCGTCCAAGACCGCCACCAACGATACTTCGGGAAGATCCAGCCCCTCCCGGAGGAGATTGATTCCAACCAGAACGTCAAAGTCGCCCTTACGAAGGCCCTGTATGATCTCGATACGTTCCAGCGCATCGATATCGGAATGCATGTAGCGAACGCGGAATTTCTTTTCATTCAAGAAATCGGTCAGATCCTCGGACATCCGTTTCGTCAGGGTCGTCACCAGAACCCGCTCTTTCTTTTGAACCCGCTCCTTAATCCGCATCATTAAATCCTCTATTTGACCCGCGTTCGGCCGGATCAGCACGTCCGGATCGATGAGCCCGGTGGGCCGGATCACCTGCTCGACAAAAATGCCCTTGGCCTTTTGTAATTCATAAGGCGCCGGAGTGGCTGAGGCGTAGATCAATTGAGGGACGAGGTTTTCAAACTCATGGAATTTCAAAGGTCGATTGTCCAGGGCCGAGGGCAGCCGAAACCCAAAATCCACGAGCGTCTGTTTGCGGGCCCTGTCGCCTTCGTACATCCCCCGCACCTGAGGAAGGGTGACGTGCGATTCGTCGACAATGGTCAAAAAATCCTTGGGGAAATAATCGATGAGGCAGGCGGGCCGCTCTCCCGGATTTCGGCCCGAAAGAGGCCGGGAGTAGTTTTCAATCCCATGGCAGAAGCCCATTTCTCGAAGCATCTCCATATCGTAACGGGTCCTTTGCTCCAGGCGCTGCGCCTCCAGCAGCTTTCCTTTCTGGCGGAAATAGGCCAGGCGTTCATTAAGCTCTTGTTCGATGGTGCCCAACGCTTTTTCGATGGTGGGGCGCGTGGTGACGAAATGCCGGGCGGGATAAATGTAAACGCGCTCTTTCTCCGATAGAACATCCCCGGTCAAGGGGTGAACTTCCCGTATCTTTTCAATCTCATCACCGAAAAGCTCGACACGAAGGGCGGTGTCCAGATAAGCCGGGAAGATCTCAATGGAATCCCCCCGCACCCGAAACGTGCCGGGGGAGAATTCCACCTCGTTGCGTTTGTAATGGGTCGCCACCAAATCCCGAAGGATGTCTTTCGACGGCCGCATCTCACCGACCTCCAAGGCCACGCAGAGCTCTTTATATTCCGAGGGCGACCCTAAGCCATAGATGCAGGAGACGCTGGCAACGATGATGACATCCTCCCGCTCCATCAAACTGGAGGTGGCCTTCAGGCGCAACCGGTCGATGTGTTCGTTGATGCTGGCATCTTTCTCAATATAGGTGTCGGATTGGGGGACGTAGGCCTCGGGCTGGTAATAATCGTAATAGGAAATGAAATACTCGACGGCGTTCTTGGGGAAGAAGGATTTAAACTCGGCATAGAGCTGGGCCGCCAGGATCTTGTTGTGGGAAATGACAAGGGTGGGCCGCCCCACACGGGCGATGACGTTGGCCAGGGTGAAGGTTTTCCCTGAGCCCGTCACCCCGAGCAACACCTGATGAGGCTTCCCCGAAAGGATCCCGTCGGTCAATTCCGTAATGGCATCAATCTGGTCACCGGCCGGTTTAAAAGAAGAAACAATTTGAAATTTGCTCATAGACAATCAATAATAACAAGGGAATAAACTTCAAATAATCACATCTCAAATACTATCCCTTTTAAGAAAGGAGAGATATGTCGCAAGAACCACCGAAGAAAAAAATAAACGGGAACGGCCGCAAAACTCCCGCTGACGCCAGCCCCCATTACTCCATGCTCCAGGACAGCCACTCGACCGAGCCATTGATGGGCGTGTGGAGCCCCGAAATCAAGGAAGACATCACCCGCCTCATCGAAAAGATCGCCCCGGAACACCACTTTGAACACGCGGATGTCGTCACGGAAATCATCATAACGGCCTTGAAGGCCGTGCAGGCGCAGCTGGGCCGCGGCGACCTCAAACTCTTAAGCCGGGCCCTTCGCGAATTGCGCTATGCCTTCAAAATCTTCAAGGATTACCGGGGCATCCGGAAGGTGACCATCTTCGGCTCCGCCCGCTCCACGCCCGCCGACCCCAACTACAAGATCGCCAAACAATTCGCCCAAAAACTGGCCCAGAACGGCTACATGGTCATCACGGGCGCCGGCCCCGGCATCATGATGGCCGGCAACGAAGGGGCGGGGCCGGGCGGCAGTTTCGGCGTCAACATCCGCCTCCCCTACGAACAGATGCCCAACGAATTCATCGCCAAACAGCCCACGTACATCGACTGCCGCTACTTCTTCACCCGAAAACTCATCTTCGTCAAGGAAGCCAGCGCCGCCGCCTTCTTTCCCGGCGGCTACGGGACTCTGGATGAAACGTTTGAAATCCTGACTCTTGTCCAGACCGGCAAGTGCGATCCCATGCCGGTTCTCTTCATTGAAAAACCGGGCGGGACCTACTGGCAGGGCCTTAAGCGCTACGTCCAATCCAAGCTCCACGGGCAGAAGCGCATCTCCCCGGAAGACATGCACATTTTCAAGATCGTCCATTCCGCCGACGAGGCTTGGGATGAAATCTCCCACTTCTATGCGAACTACCACTCCCTCCGCTATGTCGGGGAGGCCCTGGTGGTCCGCCTGCAATCGAGCTTGGACGATGCCCAAATTAAATATCTGAACCAGCATTTTAAAGACCTCCTGGCCTCCGGCCAATTTGAAAAAAGCGGGCCTCTTTCAGAAGAGGACAACCAGCCGGAACTTCAGCATCTGCCGCGGCTTGTGTTCAAATTCAATCGCATCAACAACGGACGCCTGCGGCAGTTGATTGATGAGCTCAACAAACTGGTATGGACACCGAAAGAATCGCCCCTGCCATGATGATGCGACTCCAACGGCAGCCGTCACCCCGGCGCAAGCCGGGGTCCAGGTCTTTAACATTATTCTGGATTCCGGCTTTCGCCGGAATGACGATCCTTTTATTTCGGCCGCCGGCCCTTTTCGGCCAATCTCCCTTATTCGGACATTGCATCGTCATCGACGCCGGTCACGGCACCATGAATTTTGACGGTATAAAAATTAATGAGGGCCGGGTCGTCAAGGGGCTTCCTCCCGAGCATAAACTGACGCTGGAAATAGCCGCTCGGCTTAAAGACCTCCTGGAAAAAGAGGGAGCGAAAGTATTTATGACGCGGACGCCTTCCAATTACTGGCGGCAGGCCTATAATGCAGTGGAGGACAACAAAGAGCGGGCGATTTTTTCCAATCTCGTCGGGGCGGAGGCCTTCCTCTCCCTCCATTGCGACTGGGACACCCGGCGGTGGGTCAGGGGGGTGGCCACCTATTACAACAAGAAAAATTCACGCCGGCTGGGAGCCATCCTCCAGCGCAGCTTGGTGAAGACGCTCAACGCGCATGATCGCCAAGCCGGGTTTGATTCGTTTACGGTTTTGGAGTCGGCCGAGGGGCCGGGCGTCCTGATTGAAACGGGTTTCCTAAGCCATCGAAGCGAGTCGAAAAGGCTGGCGGATCCCGCCTATCAAAAGAAAATGGCCGCCGCTCTCACGGAAGGTCTGAAGAGATATTTCGCCGCAACGCAGGTGGCCTCAACTCACCATTAAATGCTGACCCGGTTAAGCACGTCATTCCGGCGGAAGCCGGAATCCAGAATATTGTTGACAAACTGGATCCCGACTTACGTCGGGATGACGACAGCTGGATTCCGGGCATGACGACATCGCTCTATTTTTCACCTCGGCATTAACAGATCGGCAATTTTGTCGCCAGCGGCGAGGGGATCGATCTGAAAACGTCCATACTGTTGACGCCTCTTCAAAAGCCCGTTCTTGTCATCGAGAAAACGCCGTAGATAAGAAGCCAGCCTTGCCCCATCGAGGCCCTTCTCCTCAACCACCTCGGCCGCCCCCGCTTCCGACAGGAGTTTTGCATTGGTGAGCTGGTGCGCCTCCGTGGCTAAGGGGTAAGGGACGAGAACCGCGGGTTTTTGAACGACGATGAGCTCGGCCACGGTGCTCGCCCCCGACCGGCACACGACAAAATCGGCCACGCTGTAGGCGGCGGGCATGTCGTGACAATAGGCATCCACTTTCGACGAAATCCCGTTCTTCTCATAGGCCTCTCGAACGCTGTGGGCATCCTTCGTTCCCGTGAAGTGAACCACCTGAAAAGATCCCTTCCGGTCCTTTAAGCTCGTCACCGCCTCGACGATGAGCTCATTCAGCCGATGAGCGCCGAGACTGCCGCCAAAGACGAGCATCGTCATTTTCTGAGGATCGAGGCCCCACTGGGAACACACGGCCCCCCGATCCGGCAGAGCCTTGAATTCCGGCCGCACGGGATTGCCCGTGACCGAAACGGGGGAGCGAAAGTATTTTCTGCTTTCTTCAAAACTCAAGGCGACCTTGGTCGCCAAACGGTCCAGCAGGCGATTGGCCAGGCCCGGGGTGATGTTCTGTTCATGGAGAAGGACGGGGATTCGGAAAAGCCGGGCGGCCAGGGCCGGGGGCACGGACAAGTAGCCGCCCATCGCCAGCACCCAATCGGGTTTATATCGAGCGAGGAGGACGAGGGACTCCCCCCACCCCCATGCCAGCTTCGCCAGGGAAAACATGTTTCCACATCGGAAACGCCGGACAAAACCCCCGGCTGAAATGGTGGCGAAGGGAATTTTTTCCTTTTGAAGAAGCGGGATCACAAAATCCTTTTTTCTCACCACGAAAAGGATCTCGGCCCCCCGATCCCTCAATGATTTGCCCGCCGAAAGTCCCGGATAAAAATGCCCGCCGGTTCCCCCGGCGGCAATGAGAACCTTCACCGGCCTCTCGCGGAGAAAGATTTCGGGGGCGAGGCCTTGGCCTGACGGGCGATATTGGAGAGAAGCCCCATGGATATAAAAATAATGACGAGAGACGATCCGCCGAAGGAAAGAAAAGGAAGAGGCATTCCTTTCGTTGGAAGAAGCCCGCACGCCACGCCCATATTGATCAGGGCTTGAAAGCCGACGGTGAGGCTTAAGCCCGCCGCCACCAAGCGCATGAAACAGGTCGGTGATTGCCGGGCTACTTTCAGCCCCCACAGACAAAGAAAGAGAAACAACCCGACACACGTCAATGTCCCCACAAGACCCAATTCTTCGCCAATCACCGAAAAAATGAAATCGGTATGGGCGTCAGGAAGGTTGGAGATCTTGATGCGCGATCCCCCCAAACCGCGTCCAAAAAGGCCGCCCGACCCCATCGCCAACAAAGATTGCACCAGCTGATACCCCGACCCTTGCGCATCCGACCACGGATCCAGGTAGGCAAACACCCGCGCCAAGCGGTAATGGACCTTCACAATGGCCAGAATCAACAGCGGGGAGAGACCCAAGCCCATCAAAAGCAAATGCCGCCAGCGGGCCCCGCCCATGACCAGAAGCGCCAAAAACACGGCCCCCATCAAGACCGGTGTTCCCAAATCCGGCTCAATCAAAATGAGGAAAAACAAGATCCCAATCAAAAATAAAAGGGGGAGAAGCCCTTTGTTAAAGGACCTCAGCCGGCTCTGTCGGCGGTCCATGTAATCCGCCACCATAAAAACCATGGCGATTTTGGCCAGCTCCGAGGGCTGGAAACTGAATCCACCGAGCCGAATCCACCGCCGGGCCCCCGCAATCTCAGGTCCCACAAAAAAGACAAGGAGAAGCGCCATTATCGTTACCACATAAAGAGCGCGGGTCTTTTCCTGCCACACCCGCAAGGGGATATTGGCGGCCAAAAGAAAAGCCAAAATCCCGACCACGGACCACAAAATCTGGCGCTTCAAAAAGAAAAACTGATCGTGATAGCGGCTTTCGGCGATAAGGGCGCTGGAGGAATAAATCATGACCCATCCAAAAACCAATAGACTGAACACGCAAAAAAGAAGCGCCCCATCCGACGCGGACGCTTTCATCAAGGGATTCAAATTAAACAGGGAAAAAAAGGAGGGCCGTCGTTGGGCAGAAGCGGCCACAAACCGGGTCTTCAAATCTTTAACCTCCGAACCAAGGAAATGAAGTGATCTCCCCGTTCCTCATAGTTGCGGTACTGATCAAAAGAAGCGCAGGCCGGCGACAGAAGAACAACGTCACCCGCTTGCGCACCTGACCCGGCGGTCTTAACCGCCCGATCGAGCGTCCGGCAAGAGATGAGGGGGACGGCGTTCCTTAAATCGCGGGCGATAATGGGAGCGGCCTCCCCTATTGTCAACAGGACCCGGACCTTTTCTTTGATGAGAGGGATCAACGGCGTGTAGGGAGACCCCTTATGCTCTCCCCCCAAAATCAAAAGGATGGGTTTCGGCAGCGCCTTGAGAGCGACCAGCGTGGAATCCACGTTCGTCCCTTTGGAATCGTTGTAATAAGAGACGCCTTTTTTCTTAGCAATGAACTGAATCCGGTGCTTGACCCCTTTAAAGGATGCCAATCCCTTCTTGATGTCGGACTCTTTCAATCCCAACGCTTTAACGGCGGCGACGGCCGCCATCGCGTTTTCCAGATTGTGCCGCCCCGGCAATCGGATAGAAGCCGCCACCCGTAGCAAAGAGGGAGTCGGGAACCAGATCTTTCTCGCTTTACTCTTCCTTCCAATCCACCGGCACCATTTGTCGTTTCTATTAAGAATGGCGACGTCCGATCGCGTGGCATGAAGAAAGAGCCTCCTCTTGGCGGCGGCGTAGCCGGCCATGGTCCGGTGACGGGCCAGGTGATCGGGGGTCACGTTCAACACCGCCCCCACCTCCGGATGAAAGCTCTGGTGGCCCTCCAACTGATAACTGGAGACCTCGAGGACCAAATCGGTTTTGGCGGTGACCTTGGAAACGAGGGCGGACAACGGCGTTCCGATATTGCCTCCGACGACCACGAGCCGCCCCGCTTTTTTCAGGATTTCCCCGATCAACGCCGTGGTCGTCGTTTTTCCATTGGTGCCGGTGATCGCCACGGTTCGACGCGGTTTCACCATCCGCCACGCGAGCTCCAACTCCGGCCACACCGGAATCCCCCGGCCCCGCGCTTTCTCCAAGAAGGGACTCCTCCAAGGCACCCCCGGGCTGACCACGATCAAATCAAATTTCTTTTTTAATAACGTGTGAGAGCCGGTTTCGATGTGTGCACGAGAGGGGATTTTCCGGAGGTGCTCACCGAGCTCTTTTCTGGACTTTTGATCGGTGATGAAGACGTGCGCTTTCTTTTTCAGAAGAAGCCGGGCTGCCGCGGCTCCCGAAATCCCGAGCCCGACAACAAGAACATTTTTTCCTTCCAGGTTCATCTGAGTTTTAGGGAGGTCATCGCCACCAAGGCCAGAACCACGGCGATGATCCAAAACCGGAGCGTCACTTTTGTTTCCGGCCAGCCCAACAGTTCGAAGTGATGATGGAGCGGCGACATGCGGAAAATCCGCCGTTTGAAAAACCGGAAGGACGCCACTTGAAGGAGGACCGACCCCGCCTCCGCCACAAAGATCCCACCGACCACGACCATGATGAGTTCCTGCCGGAGACAAACCGCGATGAGACCGATGGTCCCTCCAAGAAACAGGGAGCCGGTGTCACCCATGAAAATCGAGGCGGGATAGCCGTTGTACCAGAGAAAACCGAGACACGCCCCCGCCATGGCTCCCAAATAAATCGTCAACTCCCCTGCGCCCGGCACCTGCACCAACCTCAGGTACGAGGACAATCTCGCATGGCCGGCGAGGTAAGCAAAAATGCCATAGGTCAACGCGCTAATGAGCAACGTTCCGCAGGCCAGGCCATCCAGGCCATCGGTGAGATTCACGGCGTTGGAGGCCCCGATCACCACGATAATGCCGAACAAGATGATCAATCCCCGGAGATCGAGAAACACCTCTTTCAGATAGGGGATTTGAACAAAACTCCGGTATTGGGGATTGGGCGGATCTATATACAAATAACCGATGACCGCCAAACCCCAAATCAATTGAAAAGTTAACTTGGCCGCCTGCGACATGCCTTTCGAGGACTGATGAAGGACGAGCTTTCGATAGTCGTCAAAAAGACCCAATATTCCCAAAAAAACGGCGGAGCCGAGCGTCAGCAAGATAAACCGGTTCGAAAGCTTGGCCCATAAAACAGTCGATATCACCAGGGCCGCCAGGATCAATAAGCCCCCCATTGTCGGCGTACCGGATTTCGGCAGATGCGACTGCGGGCCTTCCAGCCGAACTGTCTGCGTGATCTCGTGGCTTTTCACCAGCCGCAAAAACCATCCCCCAAAGAGCAGGACGATCATCAAGGCCGTCAAAAAGGCCCCGCCGGTTCGAAAGGTAATGTAGGTAAAGACATTGAGAGGGGACCACAAATCCTTAAGGGAAGTCAGTAAATAAAGCATTCATGTCACTCCTTGATTAGTTTTTTAAAGCCTCCACCACCCGCTCCAGCTGCATGGCGCGCGACGCCTTAAAGAGAATGACCACATCGGGACGAACCTGGCGCTTCACTTCTTTTATCAATTCGTCAATCTTGTTGGTGTGAAAAACGTGGTCGGGCTTAAATCCCGCCGCCACGGCACCATCCCGCGTGGCTTCGGCCTCCGGACCGAACAAATAGATCGCGTCGAGGGCGCACTTTCCCACCTCCGCTCCCAAATGGAAATGCAACTTCTCCGACGCCTCCCCCAACTCTTTCATGGAACCCAGGACCACAATCCGCCGGCGATCGAAGTAGGATTCCATCAAGGTGGACACCGCATTCACCATGGACGCAGGGTTCGCGTTGTAGGCATCGTTGAGGAATATCGCTCCCGAGGGATGCCGGAGGATCTCCATGCGCATGGGCGGGGGCTCAAAGTGGCCGAGCCCCTCCGCAATCGCCTCCACGGGAACATTCAAAACCCAGCCCACGGCGGCGCTCGCCAAGGCGTTACGGACATTAAACCGGCCGCGGACGGGCAAAAACACACGCGTGCTGACCGCTCCGATATGAAGCATGAAATTGAGCGTCTCTTTGATTTCCACCGCGCTCGCCCGCACCGGGCAGGACGAATCCTCTCCAAAAAAAACAAGACGTTTCGTAAAGGAGCGTATGTGAGGTTCCAGTGCCGGCTCCCCCCAGGGTACAATCGCGACCCCGTCCGACGGGAGGGCGTCCATGAGCTCCCACTTGGTGCGGGCGATTTTGGCCAACGTCCCAAAGGTCTCCAAATGGGCCGGTCCAATGCTCGTAATCACGCCGATGGTGGGATGGGCGATTTCCGTCAGCGCGTGAACGTTTCCCGGCTCGGAGGCGCCCATCTCCAGCACCATCCACCGGTGGTCCGGCGATGACTCGCTGAGGACGACGGGGAGGCCGATCTGACTGTTAAAGTTTCCCTTTGTAAAAAGGCCCGGCCCCAATGTCTTTAAGACACTCGCGATCATCTGCTTGGTCGTGGTCTTTCCATTGGACCCCGTGACCCCCACCACGGGTCCTTTAAAACCAGTTCTCAAATATTGGCCCAATGATTGGAGCGCTTTCAACGGGTCTTCTACCTGGACCACCGCCGCCGGAAAATTTTGAAGCGAGGGAAGCCAGTCCAAACGGGAGACAACGACGCCGGCGGCCCCTTGGCGGCAGGCGGTGATGGCATAATCATGACCGTTCCCCCGGGCCCCTTTCAGAGCGAAAAACAAATCCCCTATTTCGACAGTTCTGGAATCCACCGAAGCATGGGTGGCCTTCATCTTCGGGTCCCCTAAGATGAGCTGGCCGTTGAGGACGCGCACGATTTCGCGGAGGGTCATGTTCATAACGATTTCAACGCTTCCCGAGCCGTTTCCTGGTCGGAAAAATGGATCCGTTCATTTTTAAAAATCTGAACCGTCTCGTGCCCTTTCCCGGCCAATAAGACGACGTCACCCGCCCGGGCCTCCCGAAGAGCCCGATGAATCGCCTGGGCCCGGTCCACCTCAATCGCATAATTCGTTTTCCCGATCTCTTTGATCCCCGCTTCGATCTCGCGAATAATCTGCTGGGGATCTTCAGACCGCGGGTTGTCCGAGGTCAGATAAACCTGATCGGCGAGCGTGGCGGCCACCCGCCCCATGCGAGGACGCTTGGTCCGGTCCCTGTCGCCCCCGGCGCCGAACAAACAGAGAATCCTTTTCGGGCCCGTTTCCCGGAGGGCCACCAAGGCCTTCTCCAGGGCATCGTGGGTGTGCGCGTAATCCACCAAAACCACGAAGGGTTGGCCGGCGTCCACCCGCTCCAGACGTCCCGGCACGGCATGATTCTGGTTGAGGCCGGCAACGATGTCCGATTCCGCCATTCCAAAGGCGACCATGGCTGCCGCCCCAGCCAGGCAGTTGTAGATATTATGAAGTCCAATGAGATTGTTCCGAATGGGGACCGTTTTTTTTGAAGGCAGGCGGAGTTCAAACTGAACGCCCCCCAAACCAAGATGATGGTTGGAGGCACGGACCTCTGCCTTTTCATGAAATCCAAAGCCGATCGCTTGAGGAAACTCCCTGACCAGCCGTTCGCCATAACTGTCGTCCAGATTGAGGACCACGCGGTCGCTCTTTTTGTTCCGAAAGAGCTTCGCCTTGGCGGCAAAATAGCTTTCCATGTCCTTGTGAAAATCCAGATGATCCTGGGTCAGGTTGGTGAAAAGGCCGACGGCAAAGTGCACGTCGTCCACCCGATTGAGCTCCAGGGCGTGTGAGGACACTTCCATGATGACCGTGGCCCCTTTTTTCTCCAACACCTCCGCCAGAAAGGCCTGGACATCCAGGGACATCGGCGTGGTGTTGGGGGCGGGGCGGATGTCGGAGCCAAAGCGGTAATTCACCGTCCCGATCACCCCGCAGCTTTTTCCCGCCTTTCGCAGCAAATCTTCGATCAAATAGGTGACGGTCGTCTTCCCATTGGTGCCGGTGACGCCGATGACGGGCATACGGCGCGAGGGCTCCTCAAAAAAGCGGTTCGATATTTTCGACATCGCCGCCACGACCGAGGGCACAACGAACGTCGGCAAAGGCGCCTGGAGTGAGCGCTCCACCAAGGCGGCCACGGCCCCCCGTTTGGCCGCCTCCGGTAGATAAGCGTGGCCGTCCGCATGCTGTCCCGGGATGGCGAAAAAGAGATCCCCCTTTTTTGTCAGACGGGAATCGTAGGACAACCCTCGGATCATTATTTTTTCCGCTTCGGGACGCCAGAGACCGCACGGTTGAAGAAGATGTTGAAGAGAGATCGATGTCATGAGAGCACCTGAATTTTAGGCCCACCATGGAAATCGTCCGCGCGCCCGCCGTAGCGGGCGCGCGGCTCACATGGGGGCGCTACCAAACGAAAGTTTAACCTCCTCGAGTCAACAATAATTGTTCAGCAATTCTCTGAAAAACCGGCGCGGCGTCCGTCCCTCCCCATCTCTGCCCGCGCAACTCATCCAGGATGACCAAAACCGTGTATCGCGGCTTCTCGGCCGGGAAAAAGCCGCAAAATGAAACAAGAGAAAGATCCTTGTGGTAAGCTCCTTCCTTAAAATCAAATTTCTGGGCCGTCCCGGTTTTGCCGGCCACTTTGATCCGGCCCCAGCGGAGCCGTGCGTTTTGCCCCGTCCCTTCTTCCACGGCACGGACGAGGATTCGGGTCAGCTCATCCGCCGTATTTTTTGAAATGATGCGGCGAACAACAGCGGGCGAGGCTTGCCAGACGACGTTCCTGTCACCGTCCACAACAGCTTTCACAAAAATGGGTTCCATCAGCCGGCCGCCGTTGGCCACCGCGGAATAAGCCCCCACCAATTGCAGCGCCGTCACCCCCACCTCCTGGCCAAAAGAGACCACATTCTTGGAAATGCCGCTCCAGCGGGAGGGGGGGCGGAGGACGCCCTTGGCTTCGCCGGGAAAGCCCGAGCCGGGGAAGACGCCAAATCCAAAGAGGCGCGCGTACTGGTAAAGCTTTTCGGTTCCCAATCGGTCAGCCACTTTCGATGCCCCGATGTTGGAGGAATGGATCCAAATCTCGTCAAAGGTCATATGCTCCCGCGGCTCATGGTCGTGGATCGTGATGTCGGCGATCTTTAACGCTCCTTTCTCACCGCTAAAAATTTCTCCGGGGGACACCAGTTTCTCTTCCAAAGCCCCCGCCGCCGTCACCAATTTAAAGGTCGAGCCGGGCTCAAAGACGTCGGCCAAAGGGGGCAACCTCATCTCTTCAGCCGCGGGCGGTTCATCCGGATCCAAGGACAACGAGGGGGTCGCCGCGATGGCCAGGATTTCTCCCGTTCCGGGATCTTGAACAAGAGCCAGACCTCTTTTGGCGCCTGTCTTATGAACACCCCAATTCAATTCGTTCTCGACAATTTGTTGGACTTGACTGTCGATGGCGAGCAGCACCGTGCCGGCGGGTTTTAAAGCGCGATCCGATGCGCTGGTGCCTCCCTTCGAAGCGAGAACATCCTCCCACCCCAATTCCACGCCGGACAATCCCTTCCCCTCATAACCCACCAATCCCAGGACGTGCGATGCCAAGGGCCCCAAGGGATAGTGGCGCCTCTCCTCCATCTTCAACCCAACACCCCGCCACTTCTTCGCTTTTATCTCCTCCGCAAGGGAGCCGTTCACATCTCTTTTCACCCAGAGGAAGGATCCCTTGGCCTTTTGAAATCGGAGAGTCAACTCCTTTTCATCGACGTCCAGCAGGCGCGTCAATTCCCGTAGGGTTTGGGCGGGATTTTCCAGCATTCGGGGGTCAACATAACAGGATTCAACACGCACTGTCTCCGCCAGAGGGTGAAAGCGCCGGTCGCAGATGGCATGCCGTGTGACGGGGTTTCTTTGTTCTGTGGGAAGCTGCCGCTCGGCTCTTTCCTGAAGCCGAAATTTCTGGACCCCTTGAATGTAAATTAACCGCGCCGCCAAAAGCGCAAACAAGGCAAAACTGAAGGAACGAACCACATGGAGACGGACGGCCGTCGACCCCGCCGGAGAAAAGCTAGTACTCAAGGGAAAGCACCTCGCCCGGCCCGGGAACCTTCCAGGGCCCGTTCTCGCGGGCCCATGCATCAAGATGGGACAACGATGTGAGTGACGCCAACCGCTGGTTGATCTCTTGAAGCTCCGACTTCTTCTGGGACAATTGTTCTTCCAATTGGTTCAACCTCACCCGCGCCCGCTCGGCCTGAATGGGCCACCAGACATAAAAAAAGAGAACGGCCCCCGCCAAAATAATGAGCCCGCCCCAATTCAACAATCCGCCTAGGGCCGTCCGGCCAGAACCCTTGCACCCCAACCCGCACCTCCGTTCCCCATCATGCGACTCTCTCTAAAACCCTTAGTTTCGCGCTCCGCGCCCGGGGATTTTCCCTAACTTCCTGAGCCGACGCCTCGATCGGTTTTCGATTCACCCGTCGAAAAGTTTTCCCTTCGTGTTCCCCTTGCTCCCACGCCAAAAACTTCCTTTTCACCAGCCCGTCTTCCAGCGAATGAAAGGAGATGACCGCCATTCGACCGGCCCGGGCTAAAAAGAGGGGGACTGTGTCCAGCAATTCGCTCAGGGCGCCGGTTTCATCGTTGAGAGTGGATCGGAGGGCTAAAAATACACGGGTGGCCGGATGGATCCTCCCCCACCGGCCTGCCACGCGGGCGCAGGTGCGGGCCAAATCTGTCGTCGTTTGAATCAGCCCCCGATCGATTCCCTGTAAGATGAACCGGCTCAACCGTTTGGCGCTGCGCCGTTCCCCAAATTGGAACAGGAGGTCCCCCAGCTCTTGCTCGTCGACCTTCCGGAGGAGAGAGAGCACTGTTTCCCTCCCCCCCGGATCAAACCTCATATCGAGGGGACCCTCCTTTTGAAGCGAAAAGCCGCGGGCCGCATCGTCGAGCTGGCGGCTGGAAATCCCGAGGTCCACCAGGCATCCATCGATCTCCGTCCACCCCAGCTCGCGAAGAACCCCTTGCAACCCCCGAAAATTGGTACGCCGAGTGATCGTCCGATCTTCAAAGGGTTGCAAGCGGTCCTTCGCCCGCGAAAAGCTGTCGGGGTCCACGTCCAACCCCAACAATCGCCCGCCCGCACCTAAGCGCTCGACGATGGCGAGGGCGTGTCCCCCCTCCCCCAATGTCCCATCCACGTAGCGCCCCTCCGGGCGAATCTTTAAAAGAGCAAGAACCTCGCTCAGTAAAACCGGCTGATGAATCGCTTGGGCCACAACACTATATTTCCAAATGGCGCCCCAGCCGCCGAAAGGTGGCCAAGGCCTGCCGGTTGTACTTCTGCCATTGCGGGGTGGACCAGAGCTCAATCCGCTGCCCCACCCCCAAAATCGACACCTCTTTTTTTAGGCCAGCGTACTCCATCATGGCCTTCGACACCAAAATCCGTCCCATCTCATCCAGGGGCGCTTCCTGTGCCCCGGCCAACAAAAGCCGCTTGAAGGCACGTCCGTCCTTTTGATTTTTTACCGGCAGCACATCGAGCTTGGACGCCAGCTGCTGATGGAAGGTGTCGGGATCGAACAAGTAAAGGCAAGATTCCAATCCTTGCGTCAAAATAAATTTGCTCTCTTTGGAAAGGGATTGCTCGCGGAGCTTGGCCGGAATAAACAAACGCCCCTTGTCATCGATGGAATGAGCGTAGGTTCCCAAGAACATAGCCGGTCTCCCCATTTACACACGATTAACCACTTTTACCCACCAAGCGCCACAAGTTTAGTACCCGACCTATCGGCTGTCAACAAATAATTGGATTTTTCCGGGTCGTCATTCCGGCGGAAGCCGGAATCCAGGCCTTAAGCAAGTCGTAAAAAATGACGACTTTCGCGACAGTCTTAGGGCGTGGGAAGAGGCGGCGTTTCGGTGGGAGTGACGGGGGCGGGCTTTTCGGAAGCGGCCGAGGCCATCGCCGAAGGAAGATAAACAAAACGGGAGCAAACATCGCAAAGAATAAGAAGCCGGCCCTTTTTCACTTCATTCATTTTATTGGGGGTGAGATTCATCTGGCAGCCGCCGCACGAGGAATTGACCATGGGAACGACGGCGAGTCCCCCCCGCTTTTTGCGGACATTTTCGTAGGGCGCTTTCAAGGCATCCGAAATCGTGGCCGCAAACTGGTCGCGTGCTTCCTGTTTGGTTTTGATCTCAGCCAGAAGCGCTGCTTTCTCTGACTCCAGGGTCTGAATCTCGGCCTTTCCTTTACCGTCTTCACTTTTGGCCAGCTGTTCCTTGGCCTTGAATTCTTTTTCCTCGTTCTCGATCTGCTCCATCACGGACAGCAGTTCATCTTCAATTTTCCGCAAGGCCTCCTTGGCCGTGTTGATTTCCCCCAGCATGGCCCGGTAGGCCTCGTTGCTCTTCAAGGCGTTCAGCTCCGCATGATGCTTCTTGACGAGCTGATCCTTGGCGTCGGCGTCCATCTCGAGCTGCTTTTTCTTGACCTGGTGGGACGACAAGGCTTCCTTGGCGCTTTTCAGGGCACTTTTCATGGATTCCAAGGATTGATTCAGGGCTTGGATCGCCGCCGAAAGCGCGTCCGCTTTCTCGGTTAATTCATCCAGCGCCGAATCGTGCGTTTGAAGCTGAAGCAAGAGTTGAAGATCGTTTTGCATTAATATGTCCAATTAAATTTATGCCCTTCGACTCGGTCGCCTTCGGCGACCAAGCTCAGGGCCATGGTTCGCCTCGCCAATAATTCCTTGTGGTGAGCGAGCCCGCCGCGGCGGGCGAGTCGAACCATGGGCAGTATAGGGATTGAACCTATGACCTTCCGCGTGTGAGGCGGACGCTCTCCCGCTGAGCTAACTGCCCAAATTCTGGGCCCTGTAGGACTTGAACCTACGACCATTCCGTTATGAGCGGAGCGCTCTGACCACCTGAGCTAAGGGCCCAAAACATAGGTTACTCAATATACTCTTTCAGAACCCGGCTTCGAGAAGGATGACGGAGTTTGCGGATGGCCTTGGCCTCAATCTGCCGGACGCGTTCCCGGGTGACGTTGAAGATGCGCCCCAACTCCTCCAGGGTGCGCGGATAGCCCGTACCGATCCCAAAGCGGAGCCGGATGATCTGGGCTTCCCGCTCGCTCAAGGTGGAAAGCGCCCGCTCCACCTCCCGGCGGCGCAGAAAATCCTGCGCCCCCGATACGGGCTCGGGGCCCATCCGGTCTTCGATAAAATCTTCCAGAAAAGAATCTTCGTCCTCCCCGACCGGCGTCGCCAAAGACACGGGATCCTGCATGATTCTCAAAATCCCCCGGACTTTCTCCACAGAAAGCCGCAGGGCCTTTCCGTATTCCTCAATCGTGGGGTCCCGCCCCAATTCCTGCCGTGAGCGGCGGGCCACCTTGGTCAGCTTGGAGATGATTTCTTTCATGTGGACGGGGATGCGGATCGTCCGCGCCTGGTCGGCAATAGCACGGTTAATGGACTGCCGGATCCACCAGGTTGCATACGTGGAAAATTTGAAGCCGCGGCGCCACTCGAATTTCTCGACGGCCTTGATCAATCCCAGTCCCCCCTCCTGGATGAGATCGGGAAGTTCCAGGTTCGAGGCCCCGACATGCTTTTTGGCGATGGAGACCACCAGCCGCAAATTGGCGCGGATGAGCTTGAGCTTGTCTTTTAAGATCGCCTCTTCCAGCCGCCGGATTTTGATGTCCAGATCCATAAAACTATCGCGGTCGAGGGGCAAAACCTGCAGAAGCCGAGCGCGTCGGCTCTCGACGTTCTGGATATTGACCATGGTCGCCTCGATGCCGGTCATGGTGTAGCCGGTGAGCTTCTTAAAGGCCGAGGGTGTCACCTTCTTCGCCAGGACCTTGTTATAGATATTCAAGATCTCGGCATAGGGCATATTGAGGCGCTTCTCGTAGCGCTGGAGCTCCTCTTCACATTCCCTGATTTTGAAGGCGATCGTTTTGATTTTATTGGTGAGCCGCTTGATCTTGTCCTGATTGAGATTGAGGCTCACAATGCGGGAAACCATCTCCTTCCGCTCGCTCTCAATCTTCATCTGGACCCGGGCCTTTTTTCTCAAGGGCAACCGGGGGCTCCTCAGTTTCTCTTCCAGCGCCTTTATCACTTTCTCGCTTTGACGGATGGCGCGCGCCACCTCTTTCACCTTTTTTCGCATGCGGTTGAGTTCCACCGTGGTTTTCCGTCCGCGGGGCATGAGCTCTTTCGGCGTCATCTCCTGCTGTTCGAGCAGAGTCTCCCAGTTGGTGATTTCCCGCAAGGTGATCGGCGACTGGAGCACCAGAAGCCTAAGCTCCTTCTCATGCTCTTTGATGTTTCGGGAAAGGGTGACTTCCTCCTCCCGCGTTAGAAGAGGCACACGACCCATCTCCGACAGATACATGCGGATGGAATTCTGGGTGTCGAGTTCGATTTCGGGGACGGGGGATCCTTCCGAAGGCTCTGATTTGAGGCGCACCGAATCCTCGGACTCCAGGACCTGAATGCCCATGTCCTCCAGGGTCCCGAAGAAGTTGTCCAAATCCTCCGGGGTGGTGTTTTCCGGCAGGCGCCGCATGATCTCTTCGTAGGTGAGATAACCGGCTTCCTTTCCTTGATTGATGAGCCCCTGAAGCAGGGTGTTGTTGTCCAAAAGCGACTTGCTGTGTTCCTGAATCATGTCCCTTTATTCCTCTTTGTTAGATTTTTCACGTTGACGACGGCCCGACCGGCACCGATCCTTTCACCCGGCGCAGCATCTCCTGATACTCCCGGATGGCCGCCTCATCCGCCTCCCCCGTCGCCACACGCCGGCTTAAAACCGTCAACTGCTCCTTCTCTTGTTTCCGGTGAAGGCCCCGCAAAAGCTGTGCCAAACGCTCCGAGGGATCAGGGAACTCACGGGGATCCAGGGCCAGATTCATGAGCCACTCCTTGTCGGCTTCAGGAACCTCATCCAGGAGTCCCGCCACCGACGTTGGGTGCGACGCCGCCAGATGTTTCTGCAAAAGTAAAAACACACGGCGCGCCCTTTCATCCCGAAAGTCGCCGGAGGTCAATCCTGAATCCGACAGCAGGCCCGGCATCGCGATCAAAAGCTGAAGCAGTTCCTCTTCGTTCGTTGGAAGAGCGGTGTTTCCTCTCCGTTTAAAATCTTCCCCTGTCGTGGGATACGCGATCAACTTGGTTCTCGCTTTTTTCAACTCCCGCTCCAGGGCGACCACATGAAGCCCCAGGGCAAACGCCACGCGCTTGACCCACTCCGACTGCAAAATCTCATTGGGCGAATGGGCAATTAAAGAAACCAATTGCCCGGCCATGTCCGATTTCTGCTTCAGACTCAGAGACGCGGTTGCCCCAATTTTCAAAATGTAATCGACAAAATCCGGCGCCCGGTCGATGAGAGCGGAAAAGGCCTCCCCCCCCTTCTCAAGCAGGTATTCGTCCGGATCCAGATCCCCTTCCGTCAACACCACGCGAGGAAAAAGCTCCTCTTCCAAAATCGGCTCAAGTCCCCGCAAGGCCGCCTTTCGGCCCGCCTCATCGGGATCAAAGAACGCAATGACCTCGTCGGCATAACGCTTGATGAGGCGCGCATGATCGCGCGTCAGGGCCGTGCCGAGGGTGGCCACCCCAAAGGAAAACCCGCTTTGATGGGCCGCGACCACATCCATGTAGCCTTCCAACACGAGAACCTGCCGCCGCGACAGAATCTGACTCTTCCCCTGGGTCAATCCATAGAGAAGTTTTCCCTTCGAAAAAACCGGCGTTTCCGGTGAATTCAAATATTTGGGTCCCTGGTCCCCGGGAGCCTCTTCGTCCAGCCCGAGAACCCGCTTCTTCGAGTGGGGCAGATCCCTTCCGCCGAAGCCGACGATGTGGCCAAAACTGTCGAAAATGGGAAAGACCAACCGGCCAAAAAGAGGGTCGTAATAACGGCCCTCCCGGGTTTTCGAAACCAACCCGGCCTTCTGACATAAATCGATGGGGAATCCTTTCTTAACGAGGGTCTCAAACACGCCCCCGCCCTGAACGGGGGCTGCCCCAAGGCGAAATGTCCGGGCGGTGGAATCACTCACCGCGCGCTCCGTCAAATAAGCCCGGACGGCTTCCCCCGACCGCTCCCCCCACAACTGATCTTCGTAAAACCGGGCCGCCGCCTCCAGGACCCGAAACAGTTGATCCCGAAGTCCCTCTTCCTTTTTGACCTCCGGTGTGTTGAGACGCCGCAAGGGAATCCCGGCTTGTTCGGCCAGCCGTTCGACCGCTTCCGAAAAACCGACGTTTTCCATCTTCGACAAAAAGGCGAACACATCCCCGCCTTCGCCGCAACCGAAGCATTTAAAGAGGCCTTTTTCCGGATGAACAAAGAAGGACGGCGTCCGTTCGTTGTGAAAGGGGCACAGGCCCCGGATGGAGCGGCCGGCCACTTTCAACGACGGCACGTACTCCCGCACCAAGGCCACCAAATCGATGGCCGAACGCACCTGGTCCAACTGTTCTCGACTATACATGAGTCACCCTTGAGAGGGAGGAATCATTCAAAGCATTTTTCTCGACTTCGAAGTTGATCGGGGACGTGTGTGGGATGAATCTTAATGCCGTCTCTGGCGGCTCATGCGGCGCTTCAACTTCCGCCGGGATTCCGCCATTTTCCGCTTGCGCCGGACCGAGGGGGATTCATAGAACTCCCGCCGCTTGATCTCCTGCAGGATGCCGCTTCTCTCGCACTCCCGCTTGAACCGCCGCAGAGCCTCTTCAATGGATTCGTTTTCTTTGAGTTTGACCAATACCAAACGCGAACACCACCTTCTATTTATAACTTATACGTAAAATGTCTCAGCCGGGCGGCCACTCCATCGGGCGTCCGCCAAGGACATGAAAATGCACGTGGTCCACGGTTTGCCCGGCTTCGCGCCCATTATTGACGACCACGCGAAAACCCTTCTCCGTTATTTTTTCGGACTCGGCCACGCTTTTGATCGCCTTAAAAAGTTCCCCCAGCAAAGGAACATCCTTTTCCTCAAGGCGCACGACTTTCTCAATGTGTTTTCGGGGAATAACGAGAACGTGGACAGGGGCTTGGGGATTGACATCCCGAAACGCCACAACGGTCTCGCTTTGGTAGACTATCGTCGATTTAATTTGACCGGCGGCGATCTTACAAAATATGCAGTCATCCATGGGGCTCCCCATTATAGTTTATTCTCGACCCCTTGATGAAAGACCCGCTCTTGTGAAAGACCCGCGGCCAGCCGTCCCGGAGGAAGCTGGACTCGAATGTAGTTGTCCGTCCATCCCTCACCGGAGGGTTCCGGCAAAACCTCCCGCCGAGTCCCTTTAAACACCTGATAAAAACGCTCCCGAAATTTCTTATCGAGCTCAGCAAAGGCTTTCGCCCGTTGTTCAACCACCCGCGGCGAGAGGGGTTTTAAGGCGGCCGACGGCGTTCCTCCCCTAGCGGAAAAACGAAATACATGGAGCCCGGAAAAGCCCATCTCCGCCACAAACTGAAACGAGCGCTCGAAGCCATCATCCGTCTCCGTTGGATACCCCGCCATGACATCCGTCGTCAATCCGCAGTCCGGCAGAAACGCCCGGATTTTGTCAACTCGCTCCCGGTAAAGGGTTGTGTCGTACCAACGGGCCATGTCTTTCAACACCCCATCGTCACCCGATTGGAGAGGGATATGGAAGTGACGACAGATCTTCGGTGTTTCCTTCACAAAAGCGACCAACGCATCCGACACCTCGGTCACTTCCAGGGAGGACAGCCGTATCCGAAACGTCAGGGGAATGGCCGCCAAGAGTTTCAACAGACCCAAAAGGTCGACGGTTCCCCCCCTATTTCGTTCGCCTCGGTAAAGACCCAGGCGAATCCCGGTGAGGACAATCTCCTGATAGCCATTCCCCACGAGGGCCTCGACTTCGCCGATCACCCGATCGACGGGCTTACTCCACATGAACGGGCGGACCACCGGAATGATGCAGTAGTTGCACGGCGCCCGACAGCCATCCTGGACTTTCAAAAAAGCCCGCGCTCGCCCCGAAAACTGCTGTATCCCAAGCGGTTTTTCAGCAAGCTCGAACCCCAAGCAGGTGGGCAAACCCTCCTTTTCACGGTTCGAATAAACTTCGACCCGATCATTGATCCCCCTCACCTCCTGAGGGACCCGCGTGGCATAACACCCCGTCACGACCAAACGCGCTTGGGGATTGACCCTCAACACCTTGCGGATCATCTGCCGGCATTCCTTATCGGCAAAAGCCGTCACGGAACACGAATTGATCAAGCAGAGGTCCGCCTCTTCGGGGCGGTCGGTCAACTCACTGCCCTGAGCCCGAAGGCTCTGTCTCAGCCACTCTGTTTCGTACTGGTTGACCTTACAGCCGAATGTAAAAGACCACAACTTCATTCCATCACCTTTTCATGTACCTTCCATCGGATTAAGTTCGCTTTAAGATTTTGTAAACAAATCGTAAAAAATGGTCATCTGTCATTGCGAGCGTAGCGAAGCAATCTGTCGTTCAGAAGAAAGTTACCGTCCATCATCTTTGGCAAAGACAGATTGCTTCAGTCGCTACGCTCCTTCGCAATGACAAGTCTCCCTTGGGAACCTGAGTAATTACAAGAAATGGGGCTAAAATAAATTAAGCTCGTAATTGAGGATGGCCAATGCCGCGAGGCCCGCTGTCTCCGACCGCAGCACCCGCGAGCCCAAAGAGACAAATTGACCGCCGCGCTCTTTCAGCCAGCGCACTTCCTCATCCCCAAACCCGGATTCCGGCCCGACCACAATGTTGATCGTGGAGGCGGTTATTTTCTCCTTCGAAAACAAACGTTTCAGGGAAACTTGCTCCGCCGCCGGCGATAGAACAAGGGTCCGGCCCATTTCTAGTCGTGCTCCAAGGTCACCCAAGGGACGGGCGGTTTCGATGACCGGCAGGTCGCCGCGCTCACACTGCTTGGCGGCGGATTTCATCAAATTTCTCCATCGAGGCAGTTTGGCCAGGGCTTGAGCGGAGGTCAGCTTGATGAGATTTTTCTGGCTCAAAAAAGGGAGGAGGACGTCCACCCCCAGTTCGGTGGCTTTTTCAATGACATAATCGAATTTCGCGCCCCGCGGCAGGCCTTGATACAAATGGAGGCTGACGGTCTTTGACACGGGGGGAAGGACGTCCGTGATCTCTCCTGAAAGTTGAGGTCCCTCCGGCATGACGGTTTGAATCCGCCCCCGGTACCGCCGGCGGTTCCCATCAAAGAGAAGAATCTCATCGGAGGGTTTCATGCGAAGCACAAGAAGGGCATGGCGGGCTTCCGATCCATGGAGGGTAAAGCGTTGGTCGACCACATCCCTAGGTTGGACCAAAAATTGAGACATCGTCAGGAGGGGTTAGCTACCGAACACCTTTTTGAAGACCCCGTCGTCCTTGTTGATGCGGTGTTCGCCCCATTTGGCCGCCAGATCCTGTATGACTTTCCGCTCCTCGCGGCTGAGCTTCTTGGGGATTTCAACCTGCACCCGGACGAAAAGGTCGCCCCGATGCCGGGACTTCAGGTGAGGCAAACCGTGGCCGGCCACACGAAAATGCACGCCCGGTTGCGTTCCAGCGGGAATCTTCAGGCGGACCGACCCTTCGAGTGAAGGCACATCGATCTCGCCCCCTATGGCCGCGAGGGGAAATGTAAGGGTGACATTGGTCAGAAGATTCGCGCCGTCCCGTTCGAATCCCTTCTCCCCCCCTACCCGCACGACCACGTACAAGTCGCCCGTGGAGGCGCCCCGCTCCCCCGCCTCGCCGGCGCCCGCGACGCGAAGGGTCGTTCCATTCTCAACACCCGGAGGAATCCGGACTCGCACATGGCGATTTCGTTGAACGCGGCCCATCCCCCGGCATTCAGTGCAGGGCCGGTCGATGACCTGGCCCTCCCCGCGGCAACGGCCGCAGGTCTGAGCCATGGTAAAGAACCCGTGGGAGATGCGAAGCTGCCCCGTCCCGCGGCAATCGGGACATTTCTTCAAACTGGATCCTTGCGCTCCGCCGGACCCCTGGCACACCTCGCAGGTGACCAGGTTGGGAACGTCCAAGGAAATGTCGGCCCCGGTCAGGACTTCTTTCAGTGAAATCTCGTGGTCAACCCGCAAATCACGTCCGGGCCGGGCGCCCGCCCGGCGGCCGCGTCCCCCGCCAAAAGCCGATCCAAAAATATCTTCGAAGACATCGCCGAGATGGCTGAAATCAAACCCCCCACCGAAGCCTTCGAAACCGCCGTATCCTCCGGCACCGGCTCCGGCGAAACCGGACACGCCGGCGTGGCCGTATTCATCATAGGCCTTCCGTTTTTCCGGGTCGCTCAGGACGGAAAAGGCCTCGTTGACCTCTTTGAATTTTTCCTCGGCTTCTTTATTGCCCTGATTTTTATCGGGATGGAATTTTAACGCCAGATTCCGGTAGGCGGATTTGAGCTGGTCGAGACTGGCATTCCGCAGGACGCCGAGGACCTCGTAGTAATCGCGTTTGGCCATGAAAGGCTCTTATTTTTTGTCCTCATCCACAATTTCCGCATCCACCACCTTGTCGCCGCCGGGACCCGTGTCTTTTCCGTTGCCGCCGCCTCCCTGACCGGCGTCCGGGCCCGGTCCAGAGGATCCGGCTTTTTCTTTCGCCTGCTTCTCGGCGGCAGCCCGGTACATCTGCTCCGCCAGTTTGTGGGAGGCTTTGAGGAGCTCGTCTTTCGTAGACTTGATCTTTTCCAAGTCGTCACTTTTGATGGCCTCTTTGACCGCGGCGGCGGCTTTCTCGATATTCTCCTTATCGTCCTTGGCCACTTTATCGCCGGATTCTTTCAACATGTTCTCAACACTATAAACGAGGCTGTCGGCTTCGTTGCGGGCTTCGATCCGCTCCCGGGTTTTCCGATCTTCTTCGGCATAATTCTCGGCTTCCCTGACGGCTTTGTCGACGTCGTCTTTTTTCATCTTCGTGGACGCCGTCACAGTGATGTTCTGGGATTTTCCCGTCGCGAGGTCTTTGGCGCTCACGTTCAGGATGCCGTTCGCGTCGATGTCAAAGGAGACCTCTATTTGAGGAATACCCCGGGGAGCCGGAGGAATGCCGATGAGATCGAAGTTCCCCAACGACACGTTGTCTTTGGCGAGGGGTCTTTCTCCCTGCAGAATATGGATGGTCACGGCCGGCTGGTTGTCAGAGGCGGTGGAGAAAATCTGGGATTTTCTCACCGGAATGGTGGTGTTCCGTTCGATGAGCTTCGTGCAGATTCCCCCCAGCGTTTCAATTCCGAGAGAGAGGGGCGTCACATCCAACAAAAGGACGTCTTTCACTTCGCCGGTGAGGACAGCCCCTTGAATGGCGGCCCCCATGGCAACGCATTCCATGGGATCGATCCCTCGCTCGACCTTCCGGGCCACGGTGTCCTCCACAAATTTATGGATGACGGGCATTCGGGTGGGGCCTCCCACAAGAATGATCTTTGTCACCTGGCTGGGTTCCAACTTGGCGTCCGATAAGGCCTGTTGAATGGGGCCCCGGCAGCGATCGACGATGGGTTTAATGAGCTGTTCGAGCTTCGCCCGCGAGAGCTTCATCGTGAGGTGCTTGGGTCCGGAGGCATCCGCCGTGATAAAAGGCAGATTGATGTCTGTCTCCAGCGTTGTGGAAAGTTCGATCTTCGCCTTTTCGGCTCCATCCCGAAGACGCTGAACCGCCATGGAATCGTTCCGCACGTCAACGCTGGACTCCCGCTTGAATTCCTCAGCAATGTAATCGATGAGGATCTTGTCCATGTCGGTCCCGCCGAGTTGGGTGTCTCCCGAGGTGGAGATCACCTGGAAAACGCCGCCCCCGAAATCCATGATCGTGACGTCAAGCGTGCCGCCGCCCAAGTCAAAAACCATGATCTTCTCATCTTTTCCTTTTTTATCGATCCCATAGGCCAGGCACGCGGCTGTGGGCTCGTTGATGATCCGGACGACTTCTAGACCGGCAATGGTCCCGGCATCTTTGGTCGCCTGCCTTTGGTTATCGTTAAAATAAGCCGGCACGGTGATGACCGCCTTTTCCACTTTTGATCCCAGATAGGACTCGGCGTCCCTTTTCACCTTTTGCAGGACGAAAGCTGACAATTGCTGGGGTGTGAACTCCTTCCCGACGATTTTGTACTTGAAGTCCGTCCCCATCTTCCGCTTGAACGCGGTGACCGTGCCGTCGGGATTGGAGACGGCCTGCCGGCGGGCGGGCTCTCCGACCAACAGCTGCGAATCCCCGCCTTTGGTGAAAGCGACATAAGACGGAAAGGCTTTCCCGCCCAGGGTCGTTCCTTCGGCGGAGGGAATGATGGTGGCTTTTCCGCCTTCCATGACAGCCGCCGCTGAATTGGATGTGCCGAGATCAATACCGATAATTTTGGACATGGTCGTTCCTCCTATGACGTCTGTTTTGACGCCCCGTCCGGGGGTTTGGTGGCCACACTCACCCGGGACGGGCGCAAAACACGATCGAAAATCTTATATCCGCGCTGGACTTCTTCCAGAATGGTTCCCTCCTCGACTTCGCCATTGACCACCTGCGCCACCGCTTCGTGGACATGGGGGTTCATTTTTTCCCCCTTCGTGTCGATCGGAACCACTCCCTGATCCTTTAAAAACTTTTCAAACTGCTGCCGCAGAAGATGCAAACCCTTCTTTAATGGCCCCACCTCTTTGGCTTTTTCGCACGACGCCTCGGCGTGAAGCAGGGCATCGAAGAGACCAACCACCTGAATCAAAACATCTTCGCGGCCGGCATTCCGGGCGTCTGCGATCCGAGCCTCGCTCCGTTTCCGGAAATTTTCGAACTCGGCCCCCAACCGCAGGAGCTGGTCATACATCTGCTTCTCTTTTAACTTCGCCTCGTCGAGAGACTGCCGCAAAATCTCGAGCTCCGAGAGCTTCTGTTCGAGTTCGGGACGTTCAGTCACGCCGTTGTTCATACGTGGAAGATTCCTCCAAAAGGGGGAGAGCGTTCTTTTCGATATACTTGTTCACCAAACTCGCCACCGCATTGACGATGGCCATCATGCGGCCGTATTCCATCCGCTTGGGGCCCAAAATCCCGAGGATGCCCACCGGCCGGCCGTGGATGGTGTAGCCCGAAGACACAACGCTGAAATCCTTGAGTTCCGGCGAGGCTTCCGCCCCGATTTTGACCTGGATCCCCGGCTGGCTGAGCTCCCGCGTCAACAGTTTCCCCAGAGCTTCCCGTTCATCCACCAGCTCTGCAAAGTTCCGCATGATGTGATAGTCATGAAACTCAGGGAACTTCAAGATGTTGCTGGTGCCGTCCACATAAAGATCCGTCTTGGTAGCCCGGTCAAAGAGGTGCTGTGCAAGAAGTTCGAGGAATTCGCGGTTGACCAGATGCTGGGCATTGAACCGCTCGTTTTCAGAGACAAGGCGCGACTGCGCTTCGGGAAAGCTTAAGCCCGACAGCCGCTCGTTTAAGAAACGGTTGGCCAGGCGCAACGCCTCCTCGTCGGGAACACGGCTCACCATGATCATGTGATTGCGCACCAGACCCGACTCCGAGACCAACACGCATAAAATCTGGGTTTGGCTGACAGGGATGAGCTCAATCCGCCGGATCTTTTCCGTTTCCATGGTGGAGGTGAGAGCAAAGCCCGTGCAACGAGAGAGTTCAGAGAGGACGCGTGTGGTGGAGAGCATAAAATCCTCGATCTCGCGCATGCGTCGATTGTACTCGTCCTGGATGTGCCGTTCCTCCTCGACCGCCAAATTCTGCAGGTTGGCGATGGAATTGACGTAGAACCGATACCCCTTGTCTGTGGGCATCCGCCCCGCCGAGGTGTGGGGGTGGGTCAAAAAGTCGTCCCGCTCCAGTTCCGCCAGGACATTCCGAATGCTGGCGGGCGACAAATTCAAGTCGTATTTTTCGACAATCGTGGAGGACCCGACAGGCGTGCCCGTCTTAATATAGAGATGGACAACGGCCTGCAGGATCTTTTCTTTCCGTTCGTGATGTTCTTCTTCCGGGAGTATGCGCATGAGGTTGCAACCATTCCTTGGTTAGAACTAGCACTCAAATTATATGAGTGCCAGGAGTATATCAGGGGCCGTTATTGTTGTCAAGCTAGGGGGGTGATTGCCACTTTTGGGGGCACTCGTAAAAATCCTTCAAGGACTTCAATTGGCTCTTAATTCTCGCACCCGATTTTGGAAGGTAACGACATCGGGCCATTCTTTCAAGCGCTCTTCGTAAAAGCGCAGCCGGTCTTTGTCACTTGAAATCCCTTGCCGCGGGAACTCGAACTCTTCATAACTGGGAGCCATGATATTCTGAAAGGGGCGTTCGGGGCCTCTTCCCTGTGAAAGAATCTCCAACAGGACAATCGGATTTTTCGCTCCGCCGCCTAAGTCCACGTATTCGATATGAACCGGCAGAAGATACCGTTCCCAAAAGGCACAGAAGATCCCGAAGGCTTGAGGCGTCCAATTAAAAATCCCATACCCTCCCAAGCGCCGGACCTCCTGATAATTGACCATGAGGTGTGTCAATCCTTCGGCCGTCAGTTTCGCCGCCACTTCTTCAGGGTTCCGGCTGGTTTCGCCTATCCAGACGAGCGGCCCGCGGTCGTAAACGCCTGAGTAGGTGTGCCTCACGTTGATCGGATAGCCTTTTTCCTCCCCCACCAAAAGCACCTTCTGGCCTTTGGAAAAGTTCTTTTCGATATATTGATACATTTGGGTCGAGGGGTTGGGATTCATCCCGGAGTGGTAACGATTGGAAAAATCGAACCGGCTCTCACGCCCCAAAAGAACGTTCTGCGGCTGGATGGAACTCCCGATGAGGATATAGGCCCATGACATCTGGTACAGATAACAAAGGGAAAATATAAAAAGCCCCCCCCACCTCCGAATCCAGGAAGAATCCCGAAAAACCGCCTCCAATCCAAAGGCCAGTAGACATGCCGCGACGGCCCCCCCCGGCAATAGATACCGCGTCAAACGGGTCATGAATAAACCGATCACCAGAAATAGAAGCGAGTACACAGAGATGAGCTTCAGCCAGCGGGAGCGCTCCCTTAAAAATCCGAGGATGAGAAAGGGAGCGCAGGCCAGGGCCATCGGCCCCTGAAACGAAAGGGAGGATCTCTCTTGAATCGACAGATCCCATAACAGACGCGCCCATCCAAAGATGTTCTGAGGTGTTAACCCCGTGTTCTCCCCGCGCAAATGCTGGTAGCGATACGGCTCCATCGTCAGGCCGCCAAAGATTTTGGAAAGAAAGGGATAGACGGGATTTCCCGTCTCGAACCAATTTTTTAGGAGCCACGGCAGAAGCAGTAGAAATACAAGGGCGGAGAAGACGAGAAGCCGCAGGGCCGTCGCTTTGAAAGACCGCTGCTTGGCCACGAAAAGTCCGACGCCCATCAATCCCAAAACAATAGGCACATAAACCACCGTGTATTTTGAAGCGACGGCCAGGCCGGCGAAGAGAGACGACAAAAGAAACCAGGGGCTTATGACCGACGGGGTTTCCAGAGAAACAAAAAAGGTGACGGCCGCCAAAAATCCGAACAGACTCACCCCCACATCGACGCCGCTCGTCCACACATTGAGCTGCACCGTAGGCGTCGAGCAAAAAGCCAGGGCCGCCACCAACCCAAGAAGAGGCTTTTTAAGCCGTAAGCCCAGCGCCATCATCCCGCCGGAGAGAAGCACCATCATAAAGAAATGGTTCAGCTTGGTCACCATCTCATCTTTCAGGGCGAGCCCCAGCAGGTTGATCATCTGGAGTGTAAAGGGGAATTTGGCGGGCAGCAAATCAAGCGGAACGATCCCGTGTTCTTTCAGGTAAAAATTCGGCGCCCCCAGGTGATAGACGAGAGCATCGTAAAAAAGCTCCGGCACAAACGCCATGACAAAATCGGTCAGCAGAATGAAGAGGAAAAGAAATCCCAATAAAGAACCCAGGCCCCCCGTAAAGAGGCAGGAAGAAAAATCCCTCCACACGCCTTTTAAGTAACTTTTTTCCTCCGGCCGCGAAAACCATAGAAGGGCGCCGATAAAAACCAAAATCAGTCCGATTAAGAGGGCCGGGGGATACAGAAGCCGAGCGACCCCGAGACCCAGCGTTAGATAAGCCAAGACCCCGATCCCTAAGGCCGTCGACACCACAAAAAATTCCAGCGATGAAGCGCTGTCTTTTAAAAATTTTAAGAGAAGAATCCGCCCCACAAAGGCGGCCGCGGTCACCATGACCACGGCCAATCCCAAGCCCAAAAGATAATCAAGGGAAGCGTTGAGGGTCGGAAGGAGGGAAAAGTTGTCGGGCAAGAGGCGGTCCAAAATAACCAGGTGGGGAAACGGAGAAATCTGATAGAAGTGATAGCAGACAAATAGGGCCCAGAGGCAGCCCAACGTCCAGATCCCCCACACCCACGGGCTTTCCGGCACCGGGGGCATGTCCGGTTTTGCGGAGGGAGGAAAGGGTTTCTTCTGTTTGTGGCTCAAAAAAGACGTCCTATTTCAAATGAGCGTATTCCTGGCGGCGACCGACGACCACAATCAAATCCGCCAACAATCCCACCAGGATGACGAGAATCCCGCCCAAAAAGATAATGACGTCCAAACTGCCGATTCTCTGGTAGACGAC
Organism: Candidatus Obscuribacterium magneticum; assembly: GCA_020523905.1. Taxonomy (GTDB): domain Bacteria; phylum Elusimicrobiota; class Elusimicrobia; order F11; family F11; genus Obscuribacterium; species Obscuribacterium magneticum. The sequence goes on along the minus strand of JAJAPZ010000006.1, from coordinate 45,501 downwards.
CCAGTCATAGACAATTTTAACGCCGCCCCCCAAAATAATCATCAGGCTTAAGGGGATAAAAACCCGAAGGGGCGAGAAGTAAACGATGGTCCGTATGACCAGGGAAATATAATTATAGGTATCCCGGAAGGGAGCAAAGGTGGACGCCCCTCCCTTCCGTTTGAAGTAATTGATGGGAAAGAAAAGCACGTCGTGATGATTGCACAGGAAGGCCAGGGTGATCGTGCTCTCCCAGGAGTGTGAATCCGGAAGAAGGTAAAAATATCGAAGAGCAATCTCCCGCCGGAACAATCTCAAGCCGGAGTTGAGATCGGGGATCTTATGACGGCTTAAATAGGACGCCAGCCAGCGGATAAAAAGCTTCGGGATCGAACGATGCGGCCACTCGAAGGCGACTTTTCGGCCGGTGCGGGCCCCCACCACCATGTCGCAGTTGTTGTTGACGAATTCCCGGTAAAGGCTCGGTATCTGATCGATGGGATAGGTGCCATCGACATCCGTGGTCACCACGATATTCCCCTTGGCCTCAAGGATGCCTTTCTTTCGGGCGGCGCCCACGCCGAGATTTCTCTTGTGCCGGATGAGTCGAACGTTCCGCTCTGCAGCGAGCTCTGCTGTTCGATCGGTCGAGCCATCATCCACGACGATGATTTCGAAGGGCAGCTGGGCGGCTTTCATGGCCTTTTCGACGTCATCAATCGTGGAAAGAACGCAATCGGCCTCGTTATAAGCTGGTAAAACGACGCTAATGAAATCACTCATGGGGATCCCCTTGTTTATAAATAATTAATTGGTTTAAACCCAATTGAAATTTTTCAAACCGCGCCAACCGCAGGCCCGTCGCGGCCGCCGCCACCCTCGAGCGAGCCTCATCCCAATACCCGCGGTGTTCCTCGGCCGCGTGACAGCTTAACAATCCGAGGCTGGAAAGCAGATGATGAACCCAACCTCCCCCCCGGGAGGGTGTGGTCAGCACGGCGTGCCCCCCCTTTTTAAGGACCCGCCCGATCTCCCGAAACATCTGATCCGTTTGATCGACATGCTCAATCAAAGCGGCCAAGGCCACTACATCAAACCCCTGGTTTTGAAAAGGGAAGGCCTCCCGGCTGGCGTCAAAGCAGTGAAATTCGCACGCTGGAAACCGTTCCCGGTTGACCAATATAATGGACGGGTCCCGATCGACCCCCACGTAAGAACATCCCGCTGGCAGGGCCTTGATCAGCAAACCCGACCCGCATCCCACATCCAGAACGCGGCTCCCCGCCGGGATATGAGCGGCCACCTTTTTTGTCCGCATCCCATCCACCCACGGCGAGAGAAGCCCGATGTGCTGCTTGTAGATTGAATCCGTCATTAGACGAAGTATTGAAAGAGCTGATTGGACATGAGCCAGCCGCGTGCCGTCAGACAAAATCGATCTTCTTCCGAGAACGCCAGCCCTTCTTTTAAAAACGTTTCGACTCTGGGAATCTTTAAGCGCTTTATGTCAGAAAGAGACACGCCTTTGCGAAGCCTTAAGGCCAGCATCATCGTTTCACGATCATGGGTCTCATTATCTAATGATTCGTATTCAACAACAACAGAATTTTTGTTTTGAATCGCTCGAAGATAATCATCCAGGGACTCCGTGTTTTTCCACCGTTGGTTCGACACGTGGCTCGCCGCCGAAACGCCAAATCCCAGGGTGTTCTGATTTCGCCAATAAAGGAGATTGTGCCGGCCCTCGCGGCCAGGCTTCGCAAAATTCGAAATCTCGTAGTGAATATACCCTTCACGGGAGAGAAACTCAGACGCCCACAGATACATATCCGCCTGGTCATCCTCATCTAGGGTCAGCCCGCGATCTTTGAAGGGAGTGCCCTCTTCAATTTTCAACGCATAGGCAGAGATATGTTCCGGCTGGAGGCGAACGACCTCCTCCAATGACGCTCGCCAATCGGCCTGTGTCTGCCCCGGAATTCCATAGATAAGATCAATGTTGATGTTGTCGAGCCCAAGGTCTCGCGCCATTTGAAACCGGTCCCGGAAAACCTCAGCCGTATGAAGGCGTCCTAAGACCTCAAGGAGCCTGTTGTGAGAGCTTTGCAACCCCACGCTGAGCCGGTTTATTCCCCCCTCTTTAAAAGCCCTGAGCCGGTCCGCCTCAAGGCTTTCCGGATTGGCTTCCACGGTGGCTTCCGTCAAGGCCGTCAAGTCGAAGTGCCTGGAGAGAATTTGAAAAAGCCGTCGTATCTGATCGGGAATTAAAACCGATGGCGTTCCGCCGCCGATGTAGAGGGTTTGCACGGACAGACTTTCGTAAGAAGACATTTCACAATCGAGTGCATCGAGGGTGGAATCAATTTGGTTGTCTCGTCCGGCCACGCTGGCAAAGTCGCAGTAGCCGCACTTGGCCCGGCAAAAAGGAAGATGAAGGTAAACGCCGAGGGGAGGATCTAGGGGGTCTGTAAGGTGGTGTTCCAGATCCACCGAATCCGCTTGGGCGGCCAATACAGAATCCATGCTTTTCCCTTGATATCTTTTTTCGGCAGGGGGCCCCAGTACCGTGAATCAAACGACCGGTCCCGGTTGTCCCCCATCACAAACGCAGAGCCCTTGGGGACCACCACCGGCCCGAAATTATCCCGAATTTCGTTGCCGCCGGAGACGGCAAGCTCCCTGTTTTCCCAACGGCGTTGGAACTCCTCCGGACTCATAACGGCATATCGGCCGAAGATCATCCCATCGTCGTGCTGCGTGTAGGGTTCCATGAGCCGCTTCCCGTCTATGGTAATGACTTTGTCCACCACCTGAACCTTCTGCCCCTCCAGGGCGATGACCCGCTTGATGAAATCTTTTCCATAGTGCGGGCTTTTGCGGTCCGTGGAAGGAAAACGGAAGATGACCACATCGCCCGGCGTGATCTTCCGAAGGGGCAGGATCTTTTTGTCGGTCAAGGGAATCCGTATTCCATAAATGAACTTGTTGACGAACAGGTGATCCCCTTCGATGAAGGTCATCCGCATGGATCCGGAGGGAATTTTAAAGGCCTGGATGACAAAAAACATGACCACCGAGGCCAGCAGAATCGCGGAGAAGCCGGTGTCAGCCCATTCCAGATTGTCCTCCAGCATCTCATCCCGTTTTGACCGGCTCCGTCCGTTCCACATCCCCAAGCCCGCGCCGATGAGAAGTCCGAACCCGACAAAAAGAAGGGAGTAGAAATCCATCCGGTCGATCTTTTCCGAGTAGCTCGCAAAGAGCATCCCCAACAGGCCAAACCCCGTCCCCCAAAAGAGGGCATCCAGGATCATCGTCACCCAAATCTTTTCGTCTTTTTTGTGGCGAACCAAAAGGCGCAGCAACTGACCGTAAACACCGCACCAGAGTGATATGAAAAACAATCGGGCTTCCATTTCTCTTATTATTCCTCCGTCAATTTCAAAACCGCCAGGAAGGCCGACTGAGGGATTTCCACCGATCCAAACTGTTTCATCCTCTTTTTCCCTTCCTTTTGCTTCTCCAAAAGTTTCCGCTTCCGGGAGACGTCCCCGCCGTAGCATTTGGCCAACACGTCTTTGCGTATCGCCCGGATGGTTTCCCGCGCGATGACACGGCCTTCCACCTGCGCCTGCAGCGGCACCTCGAACATCTGGCGCGGGATCAAATCCCTCATTTTCTCCGTGATTTTCCGGCCCCACCCGTAGGCCTGATCCTTGTGAACGACATAGGACAAGGCATCGAGAGGCTCCCCGGCCACGAGAATTTCCAGCTTCACCAACTCCCCCGGCCGAAAACCCACCGGCTCGTAATCAAAGGAAGCGTACCCCTTGGAGAGGGACTTGAGCTGATCATAAAAATTAACGACGATTTCCGCCAAGGGAAGTTCATAATGAAGCATGATGCGGGTGGGCGTCAGGTACTTCATGTCCAGCTGAACGCCCCGGCGGTTCTGACACAACTGGATCAAGGCGCCCATGTACTCCGCCGGCGCCAGGAGGATCGCTTTCACATAGGGTTCTTCGATCGTCTGACCTTGCTTGTTTTCCGGAAACCGGGAGGGGTTATCAATTTCGGTCACAACCCCCTTGATGTCCCTCACGTGATAAATGACGTTGGGGGCCGTGATGATCAAATCCAAATCAAACTCCCTCTCCAAACGCTGCTTGACGATGTCCATATGCAGGAGCCCGAGAAAGCCGCAGCGATACCCGAAACCGAGGGCGACCGAAGTCTCGGGCTCGTATTGAAAGGAGGAATCCTGCAAGTGCAACTTCTCCAACGCCGCCTTGAGAAGTTCATAATCGCTGGAATTGATGGGGAACATCCCGCAAAAGACATACGGCTTCAGCTCCCGGTAGCCTTTTAAGTGCTTGGTCGTCGGGCGGTCGACCGCGGTGACGGTGTCTCCGGTGTGCACTTGGCTAGGATCCCGAATCCCCAAAATAAGATAGCCCACTTCCCCCGCCGTCAATTCCGCCGCGGGCTCCAGTTTCATCTTTTTGTATCCCAGCTCTTCAACAACAAACGTGTCTCCGGTGGAGAGAAACCGCACCTTCTCGCCCGCCTTTAGACGCCCGTTCACCATCCGCACGAAGATGATGACGCCCCGAAAGGTATCGTAAAACGAGTCAAAGAGGAGGGCGGCGACCGCCCCTTCGGCGGATCCTTGAGGCGGCGGAATTTTCTCGACAATGGCCTTTAAAACAGCCTCAACCCCCTGGCCCGTCTTGGCGCTGACCAGAAGCGGGTCCTCCTCCAGCCCCAGAATCTCGAGGATTTCCTCATGAACGCGGTCGGAGTCCGCTTGGGGGAGGTCAATTTTGTTAATAACCGGAATTACTTTAAGCCCCGCTTCCAGGGCGAGTTGCGTGTTGGCCAGGGTTTGTGCCTCAACCCCTTGCGACGCATCCACCACCAAGAGGGCCCCTTCGCAGGCGTTCAGGGCCCGGGACACTTCGTAGGTAAAATCAACATGGCCCGGCGTGTCGATGAGATTGAGGGTCAGCCCCTCATAAGACATCCGGACGGCCTTGGCCTTGATCGTGATCCCCCGCTCCCGCTCGAGCTCCATGCCGTCCAATATCTGGCCGCGCATCTCGCGGGCCGACACGGTTCCCGTCATCTCCAAGAGCCGGTCGGCCAGGGTGGATTTTCCGTGATCGATGTGAGCGATGATGCAGAAATTGCGGATGGGAAGGCTCATGATGAGGCCAAGTTAGGAGCTGGAGAGGACGGTGGCGGCCCGCCGGCTGGCGTAAAGCTTCAAGATCCGCTGTGCCGCCTCGAGGCCGCAGGCGTTCATCACTTCATCTTTTAACCGGACGCACTCCTCAAAGCTGACGGCCCGGATCACCTCTTTTACTTTCGGCACCACGCTGGGGGTCACCGACAATTCATCCACTTCCAGCCCGATGAGGACCGGAACCAGATCCGGCTCGGACGCCATCCCCCCGCACAGGCCGACCCACTTCCCCCCGATTCGGTGCCCCGCCTTGACGGTTAGATCCACCAAACGGAGCACCGCCAGATGAAGGGGTTGATAGAGATTGGCCACGTTTTCATTGATCCGGTCCACCGCCAACGTGTACTGAATTAAGTCATTCGTCCCCAGAGAAAAGAAATCGACCTCCCGCGCCATGACATCCACCATCAACGCCGCCGAGGGCACCTCCACCATCATGCCCACTTCCATGGCTTCATCGAACGGCTGACGCCGGTCCCGGAATTCGGCCTTGACTTCCTGAAGGAGGGCGTTGGCGGCCCGGAGCTCCTCCACCCCCGACACCATGGGATACATGATCTTCACTTTGCCTTCGCTGGAGGCCCGGAGAATCGCCCGGAGTTGGACTTTAAACAAGTCAGGGTACTTAAGGCTTAGGCGGATGCCGCGAAGCCCTAAAAAGGGGTTGTTCTCCGGAGAAATGCCTTCGAGGCCGAGCGCCGTCAATTTGTCGCCCCCGATGTCGACGGTGCGAATAATGGCCGGATGCGGGAAGGACGCCCGCACGGCCCGTTTGTAGTTTTCGTAATGCTCCTCTTCCGTCGGAGCGGTTTTCCGGTTCAAGAAGAGAAACTCCGTCCGGTAAAGGCCGATCCCTTCGGCCCCCTGCGCCAGCGCGAACTTCACATCGTCAGGGCTGTCGATGTTGGCGGCCAAAACGATTTTCCGGCCATCGGTTGTTTGGGCGGGCAAATCCCGCAACTTCTCCAGCTGCTTGAGCACCTCGATTCGCTGCGTCTGCTCTCGCTTGTAGGTGGCGAGGGTGCCGGGCTCCGGGTTGACGATCACAAAGCCCTCTTTGCCGTCGATGATGATCATGTCGCCGGTCCGGACCCGGCTCGTCACATCCCGCATGCCGACGACCGCCGGAATCATCATCGACTGGGCCAGAAGCGCCGCGTGGGAGGTTTTGCCGCCGATGTTGGTGGCGAACCCCAAGGCGACATGTTCCCTCAGATTCAGGGTGTCGGTGGGCGTTAAATTGTGGGCGATCACAATCGACGGCTCGACGATGTTTTGGAGGGTCTTTTTTTCATGGCCCAACAGATGCCGGAGAATCTTGTGGCCGACGTCCATGATGTCGTACTTGCGGTCGCGGAAATACTCGTCCTCAAAATTTTCCATGACCTTGATGGTCTTGTCGATCACCTGCGTGAGGGCGTACTCCGCGTTCACGCGATCCGTCTCGATGATCTTGATCACATCCTGATTCAGGAAGGGGTCGTTCATGATCAAGAGGTACGCATCCATGAGCTTGGCGTGAGAACGGCCAAAGACCTTGATGGCCTTGTCGTGGGTGCTCACCATATCCTCTTTGGTCCGGGAGAGAGCGTAGCGGAAGCGGGAGACTTCGTTGCGGACGCGCTCGCGGGGAACTTCCCAGCGGGGGATGGCGACCTCCTCATCTTCGAGGACAAACGCCGGGCCGATGACGATCCCCTCCGCCGCCGGCACGCCGCGGAGGAGCACCTCTTTACTCGCGGGCATTCCTAACCCTCCGTTTCATCGTCAAAGCGCCGCGCGAAAAGATCGTCGAGCGCTTTGATGAGATCGTTTTCGTCCGGGCCTTCCACCACAATTTTCAGCGGCGTCCCCTGTCCCGCCGCGAGCATCAAAAGGCCCATGATGCTTTTGCCGTCGATCACCTGGTCGTCCTTGATGACCTTCACATGGGATTGAAAGCGTCCTGTGGTCTTGACAAAAAGAGACGCCGGACGCGCATGCATCCCCAGGCGATTGGTGATGGTGTAATCCTTCTCAATCATGGTCCTGCCTTCTTGCCGCCTTGACCCTTTGGGAATGTTCCAATGATCACTTCCCGACGAATGAATCGGCCAGGACCGATATCGTCTTTCTGGCGTCCTCCGCCACTTTCCGGGCCAATGCCTCCAGCGGCATCCGATGCCGGTTCGTCAGAGCGGAAAGGACCATCGGCAAATTGACCCCCGTGACGATATGAATGGGATGGGTTTTTATCAAGGGAAGCGCCGTGTTGTACGCCGTTCCCCCGTACGCGTCAATGAGGACCAGCACCCCCGCCTCGGCGTCAAGCTCCTTGATCTTGTCCACGATCTGGTTGCGCAGGATCGTAAAATCCAAACGCCGCGAAATATTCAGGGCGGCGGCCTTCTCCGGTTCGTTCATAATGGCGCAGGCCGACCGGAGGAGATGCTCCCCAAAAGGCCCGTGTGTCAACACAAGAATTCCGTTCATCCGCACTCCTTTATAAATTCATGTCCCGATGGATCACGCGGGTGGGAAATTTCTGGCTCGACAGGTAATTCTTAAGGACATCCGCGACGACGACGCTGCGGTGCCGCCCCCCGGTGCAGCCGACGGCGAGGGTCAGATAGCTCTTGCCCTCCCGCTGAAACTGGGGAACCGTCAAATCCAGCATGGTCTTGACGACCTCCATATACTTTTTCGTCAGGCGCTGAGATAAGACAAACCGGATGACGCGGCGGTGGAAGCCGGTGAGCTTCTTCAAGCTGGGCACGTAGTTGGGATTGGGTAAAAACCGGACATCAAAGACCATGTCGGCGTCGATGGGAACGCCGTATTTGTACCCAAAGGAGGTGACCGTCACCGCCATGCTGCGCGTCCGCTGAAGCCGGATGGCCCGGATCAAGATATTCTTCAAGTCATTGGGGTTCAAATGGGAGGTGTCGATGATTCGATCGGCGATCTCCCTGAGGACTTTTGTCCGTCGCCTCTCTTCCCGGATGCCTCCTCCCACCGTGCGCCCCAAGGGATGGCGCCGACGGGTTTCCGAAAAACGCCGGGTCAAGACGCCGTCGCTCGCCTCCAAAAAAAGGACCTGATAGGTGATCCCCCGCCGGGAGAGGTCCTGGAGGGAGCGGATCACTTCGTCCAAGAGGACGCCGATCCGGACATCCACTCCGACGGCAATCTGTTTGAGGGGCGAGCCGCTCTCATAATAGAGATCCACGAGTTTGGGAAGCAGTTGCAGCGGCAGGTTGTCGACACAAAGAAGGCCCAGATCTTCAAGGGCGTGGAGAGCCACGCTCTTGCCGGCACCGGACATGCCGGTGATGATGATGCAGTGGAAGGGCGGTTTCAACGGGTCTCGGCCGGCATCAGGGGGCCGCCTTCTTGGCCGCCGATTGCTTCATCTTTTCGATCAGCTTCTGATTCAGTTCGCGGGCGGAGAAGACGCCTTCCTGCTTCAATCGTTCATTCAGCGCCGCGACCTCCAGCAAAACGGCCACGTTTCGACCCGGTCTCAAAGGGAGCCGGACTTCCGGCAATTGGACGCCCAAAATTTCGGTGTTGTGCCCTTCCAGGCCGACGCGATCATAGTCATCGATCCCCGTTTCCGGCTCCAACCGCACCACCAATTCAATGCGGGCGGAATCCTTGACGGAACTCACGCCGAAGACCTGCTTCACGTCGATAATGCCTAGGCCCCGGACTTCCATGTAGTGCTCCACCACGGGGCTGGAGGCGCCGATGAGGATGTCCCCGGGCAGGCGACGGATCTCGACGGCGTCATCGCAGACGAGAATGTGGCCGCGCTTGACCAGCTCCAGGCCGCACTCCGACTTCCCAATGCCGGATTCCCCCACAATCAAGACGCCCAACCCATAAACGACGGTCAACACCCCGTGCATGCGGACGGTGGGGGCCAGGCGTTTTTCCAGGTAGGCCGAAAGCTCCCGGATCACGTGCGCGGTGGTGAGACCGGAGCGGAAAATGGGCACGTTGTTCCGGGTGGCCTGTTCCATCATCTCCGGCATGACCTCCCGGCCATGCGTGACAATGGCCCCGGGAAGCTCAGGGGTCCCGAACACCCGCCCGATCATGTCCATCCGGCGGGCGCTGTCCAACGTCTGCAAATAGGAACACTCCCCCAGGCCGAAGATCTGGATTCGCTCCGGACGAAAGTACTCAAAGTAACCCGCCAACGAAAGCCCCGGGCGATTGATTTCACTGACCCGGATGACCTTACCCCCGCCGTTGGGGGCCGCCGCCCACTCCAGTTTCAGCTCCCTCGCGCAGGCTTCAAACACTTCCTTTATCGTGAGTTCCGGCATAATGGTTTACTCCTCATCTTCACTTTTGATGACGTGAAGGACTTCATCGACGGATTTGGCGTCTCTCAACTGCTGGCGGAAAAATTTATCCTTGAGGAGGCGGGAGATGCGGGCCAACGCTTTGAGGTGGGGACCGGCGGAATCGGGGGGCCCCGCCAGAAGAAAAATCAAATGGACCGGCTCGCCATCCAGCGATTCAAAATCGATGCCCTTTTTTGAAACCCCCAGGGCCGCCACCAACGTCTCCGTCCCGTCGGACTTCCCATGGGGAATGGCGATGCCCTGGCCGATGCCCGTCGAGCCCAGCGCTTCCCGTTCCAAAAGAGCTTTCTTCACGATTTGAACGTCTTTGATTTTGGCCTTGGCAAAGAGGAGTTCGCAAAGCTCTTGGATGGCTTCTTTTTTCGCGGGACCCTTCACATCGAGGGTGACACAACTGGGATCAAGAATGTCCAGGATTTTCATTCAAAGAGAAACATAATCAAGTTTCAGCCATCCTATGAAATTCCTCGAAGGAGTGTCAACGAACCGTGAGGGACGGCTCCACCCATTCGGCCGACTTTACCAATCCCAACGAATTGAAGTGATAATAAGTTCCCTGATAAAGGGGCGGATTTTTCGGATCCTGATACCATCGCCGGACCTTCTCATAAACGTTGACGAAAGGAATCTTCTTTTCCCCGGCAAAACCCTGAACCCATGCGGCCATGGTGTCCTCAACAAAGCCCGACCCCGGCAAAAATAAATCCCGGTCTGAAACGGCCTTGGGGCCCTGGGGAAAACAGCGGTTTCCGGGAATGTGGACGAGAATCCCTTGGGCCCCCTGCCGCCGGATATTTTGAAAAGTTCGATCCAAAAACGCCCGAGTCCGTTCCCAATGAGGCCGCCACTTGTCCGGTTCCACGGCATATCCGAAGGCATCGCTTCCCACCGCATGGGGATCTTTATCCAAACGCCCGATTTCCCGGGTGAATCGATCCTGGCCAAAGATCTCGCGGCAAATCCTTTTTCTCTCCAACTTCGAGCGGAGGTAGGCCACATAAACCACGGCGTGCGTTATTAAATTTGACCGCTTCAGCCACACCGGCATGGCGTGCCACGCGGTGGCCCTCGCAAACCCGTTTTTCACCATCTGCGAGGCATCGTCGTCCATGTCGTTGTCAAAGGAACAGATCACATAGGCATCGACTTCATAAGGCGCCAAATCCTCAACCCAATATTGGTAGAGGGCCGGCGATCCCCCTCGAATGCCGCAGTTCATCACCTCCACTTTTCTTTTCCACTTCTCACTCAACCGCCGTTCCAACACGTTGGGGAGCGTGTTTTCCTGTTTCTCCCCCATCCCTTCGATAAAAGAATCCCCCAACACAGCGACACGAAAGGTGCCCGACGGCTTCTTTATCGGATACTCCCGGTCCCGAAATCCCATGGAATTGGTGGCGTACATCACCCCGTCCATCCGAAAGGTCGTGGAGGGAAGCAGTTGATGGCCTCTCACCGGAGATTCAAGGACAAAGGTATCTTTATTCCTGGGGACAGGAGGACGGTCGTAAGGAATGAAATAACCACTAATGACATCCAATAAAATAAAAACGATTGCCAATAAAAAAACGGAAAGGGCCTGAAAAAGAAAAAAACGGTTCTTCATGTTCTCCTTAATCTTTTCGACAGAAAACAACGCCTAAATAAGGCGGCAACCAAGTCCCGTCGGATACGACGGTATGGGTATGTGTTCCGCTTTGATTTGTGTTCAAAGCGGTTCCTCCAGTTTGGCCCATGACTGGGAATCCATTCAGATCACCACCCCAAACCCAAACATTACCCCCCCCATCTCCCCCAACATAGAACTTATTGGTGACATCTGCATACATTGTCCCCGCCGTATGAGTGTGCGAAAGGATGCTATGATTATGGTCTCCCGTTGATCCTGTTGTTAAACCGGCAATTTGATTGTTTCCGCCGGTGCTCCCTGTATATGACGAGACCCCCAAGGGAAAACGGTTATCCAGAAGCCCAAAACGACTCCAACCGGCCGGACAACTTTGAGCGAACATGGCAATTAAACCCGACGGTAGAAGGGCTCCTGCCACCGCCGGGCTTAAATCCACAACCGAAACAGATTGATCGGCAATCTTGGCGGAATTAACAGCCTGGTCAGCGATTTTACCCGTTTGAACCACACCATTTCCTAAATCATCCGTGGAGATTGTCCCATCACGAATTTCCATTGTTGAAACGGTTCCGTCTGCGATATCGGTCGCGGTGATGGATCGATCCTGGATGTGGGCCGATTCAACGGAACCGGACGCCAAGTCCACCGACATGATTGAACCGTCCCGGATATTATTGGAGGTCACGGCGGACGTCGCCAAATCAACATCCTGGATGGATCGGTCTTTAATCGTGCCCGAGTTGACCGAATCCGGCGCCAAATCCACCGCCTGAAGGCTCCCATCAATAATCGCTTCGGAGCCAACGGAATTGGGAGCCAGCTTCGGTTCGGTCACATTCCCATCTCTAATCTTCGAGGCGGTTATCGCCCCATCCTCCACGCTTCCTGCCGTCGACGCCCTTAAGGCATACTCGGATTGGAGAGCATACGGCACGCTGGATAAAAGCTGCCGCGGCGAAAGCACCTTCATCTGGCCGCCTTCATAAACCGACACTTCCAAATACAAACTTCCATAGCGCGCCAGTTCCTCTGCGTTCACCGGCCCGACCTCTACCGAAAAAAGCCCCGCCTCATTGGTCGCCACCGATTGCTCCGCCGGTCCGTTCCATACCAAGGAGGCTCCTGTCGGCGTCGAGAAAAGAGCAAAATGAACCCGCACATCGGGTCCCACCACGGGGTTTCCCCGGCTGTCCGTCAACCGCCCTTGAAACCGGAAGTTGTTCGGGACAGCCTGCGAAAGATTCAAAAAAGTTACAAGAAATCCAAACACAAATAACGTCTGCTTAATGATTATCTTCATGACACCCTCCTCCGGCGATCTAATTCCAAAAACCAAATCAAACAAAACAGAGTCAAGAGCGCCACCACCCGGGCCGAAGAAGCGTGGTAAATCCAAATATCGCCTCTCAACAAAGATAAAAATACAACTTGTCCCAAACATAAAGCTCCCCAAAAAGTCGGGAATTTCCAAAAACGGACGAGCACAAAGCCCATCAAGAGAGCCGTTTCCACGTTGATCGAAATCGACCGGATCCGTTCGGTGGTGGTCATCTCCCTGTGCCAGCTTATCCATGTTTCCTGAAGGAGCCCCCAAAACGGAAACGTGATCAGCTGTCCGGCCGGATCCGGAACGTGGGGTAATTTCATCCGTAAATAAAGCATCCACAAAAGGGCCGGCAAGATGGCGATGGATATAAATCCGATCTGCTTCTTCAATGACCCGTCTTTCTTAAAAATTGAATAAATGAAAATGGAAACGGGGACAACAACACTGACTTCGCGGGCCAAGCCTGCCAAGGCCAACAAAAGGGCCGAACCCCAAAAATCTTTTTTCCTCCAAAAATAACACCCCCCTATCACGAGACAGGCCGCCAGGGTATCGCACAAGGAACGAAACGTGGCAAAGACAAGGCCCGAGACGGCCATGCCCCCCACAGCCATCGTCATCGCCGGAAGACCCTCCAACCGGCCCACTTTCCAAAGGAAAAATCCGATTAAAAACCAGGCCGTTACATTGACGAAAAACAGGCTGTAGGGGAACCATGCCCGCTGCCCGAGAGCGAAAACGTAGCCCAACAAGGGATAAAGCATCCGCCGATAACGATAAACAGGCGTATCCACATAGGAAAGAGTTTCCCGCGTGAGAAGGAGTGGGTCAAAGGTCATCGCATAAAAGAACTGGCCGTCGTATTGTTTGCGAATGCGAATCCGGGGATCCGTCTTTTGGGCCAGCTCAATGACATTCGGCCCCATCGTCAATGAATCCCGAATGGATCCGTTCCACACGCCCCGGTTAAGGCTGTGCCAGATGTTGAACACGATGAGAGTCAACGCTGCCAGAAAATAAAATTTGGTTCTCAATTTCCCTCCTCGCTTAATTTCCGAAGCGCCTGCTGGGCCCGGGCGTGAGCGGGGTCTTTTTTTAGAAGAGACTCCCAGGCCGAGCGCGCCTCGTCCCAGCGCCCTTCCGCAAAAGCCACGATCCCCTCCGAATAGAGCGCCTCCATTTTCATCTGTTCTTCAGACATTTGTTCCTCCAACGGCACAGCCTCGGGGAGGCCGCGGGCGTTACGAATGTCTTTGGCCAACGCCAAGGCCTGCGGATGATCCGGCACTTCTTTCAAGACCAGATCGACTTTTTTTTCGGCATCGTCATAATAACCCTTCAAGTAAAATTCCAGCGCGTCGGAGAGGGTGTTGGCCATCTGCTGCTCCTTCACTTCCACCAACACATCCGCCCGCACACGCTCCTTTAATCCGGGAATCAGCCGGGCGTACTCCTTGGCTTGAAGGTTCTCCGGATCCAACGCCAAAACGTTCTTAAAAGCGACCTCCGCCTCCTTTAAATCCCCCCGCCGAAACTGCTCGAGGCCTTGCGCGAGCGCTCCCTCAATCTTCTTTCGTTGCTCCGATCGCTCATATTGACGAAGCGCGCTTGAGTGATACTCCCCCAAATGAACGGACCCCCACTTTTTGGCACCCGAGGGATCTTCCAATAGAAGCTTCCATTTTTGGGCGGCCTCGAGCCACTTCTTTTGGTTATAAAACCAAAATCCCTCGGCGATCTGACGGCTTTCTTCCGATACAAAATGCCCCCCTTTATCCAATTGCTGCGACAAGGAAGCTTGGACGTTTTCCAAGCCCTGAAGGGCTGTTTCATAAGAAGGCGCCTCGCTAAGAATCTGATAATAATGATCACACGACTCAATCAAGCGGCCCCTCCGCATCAAATGCTCGGCCTCCGCCACTTGACCGTTCAAGGCGTTGTGCCAGGCCTTTTCCGCCCGGTCTTTTTCCGACGCGACGGCGACCCATCGCCCCCGCTTCCGTTCAAATTCCTTTCTTTTTAACTGAAGAGCCTTTGCATTCACGCGAAGCAAGCACCGCCTTGCCTCCCATCGTTCGGGAGCCAGGCGTACCGCTTCCATATCCAGGCCAATCGCCGTATCAAAATCCTTATTTCGCTCCAAGGCCCGGGCCTGGGCCAAGAGATCCCTGACGCGCCGGTTCACCACTTCATTCACCCAAGGCGGCAAACTCTCTATCGAAAATACAGGCGGCACCACCACGCCCAATAAAAGAAGGACAGCCGACAGGGGAACCGCGACGCGCAGAGGCCGCTTCTCCACAGCGCCTTTCTTTTTCCGCAACCAGCTCCACGACAAGGGTTGCCGACATTGTGTCTCGACAATATAAAGGAGAGCGGGCAAGACAAAAAGTGTCAACACCAGGGAACTTAAAATGCCGCCGATGGTGGCGATCGCCATCGGCCGCCACAGTTCGGCGCCGCTGCGGTGATCCAAGGCCATGGGGAGAAGTCCCAAAACCGCCGTCAGCTTCGTCAGCAAGATCGGGCGCAAACGGGCACTCCCTGCTTCGATGAGGTTCCCGAGAAGCGGGCCCGACCGGTGAGCGTTGAAATGATCGACATAAAGGATGGCGTTATTGACCACGATTCCGCCGGTCATCAAAATCCCCACCATCACCCCCATCGTGACGGGTGTACGGGTGATTAAAAGTGCCGCCACAACGCCGATAAAAGACAAGGGCACACTCACAAACAAAAGAAACGGCTGAAGGAGGGATTCAAACAAACACGCCAAAACAACAAAAATAAGAATGAAGGTCAAAAGGATCGCTTTTCGAAAATCCCTTAGCGCCTGAAGCCGATCGGCGTAATCGCCGCCCACCTCCGCCCAATAATCGGTGTTGAAGGGAATCTGATTGATGAGCGCTTTCGCCTTTTCCGCTGCGCGCTCCAAAGACAACCCCTTCACGTTGGCACTCACCTGGATCATGCGCTGCTTGTTGTTCCGCCAAATTTCCGACGGCGCTAACGCGTAATCAAAATCCGCGAGGCTCTCAAGCGGGATCAGCCGGCCCGAGGGAGCCGCCAGGAGGAGCCGTTTGACAGCGACGATCGAATCGCGCTCCCATGCTTTTATTCGGACAATCGTTTCAATCTCCTCCCCGTTCTGCCGGAAATAGGTCGCTCGGAGCCCCCTTGTCTGTGCGTGCAGGATGTTTCCGACCTCGGTGGGATTGAAGCCAAAGAGCGCCGCCCGCTGGGGATCCACCTGAATGTTCACTTCCGGCCGTCCGGGCCGATAGCGGATCTTTGTGTCGGTCAACCCCGGGGTTTGATCGAAAAGGCCCGCCAACTGCATGGCGTGCTCCGCCACGGTCTTTTCCTCTTCGCCGTAAACATTCACCGTCAGCTCCTGCCCGACCTTGGCCGATGAATAATAAATGAAGGCCTCATGCGCCCGGCCGACATTGGCCAAAAGCGGCCGCAAACGGTCGATCATGGCCTGAACCGACAGGGTCCTTTTACGGGGCGAGGTCAATGTCACATAAATCTTCGACGACCACCCCTCCACCCGGGTCGTCAAGGTTTGGACGTTCCCGGCCAATTTTTTGTCCGATTGTATGGCCTTTTCGACCTCGCCGACAATCCGATCGGAAACATCCAAAGCCTTTCCTGAGGGCAACTCCACAAAAACGATGAATTCATTCGCTTCGCTTCCAGCTGAAAAATTTTTCTCGATGTGAAACTGAAAAACGGTGAGGGCCAAAAGAAACGTCAGAGCGATGAGGCCCAAGCCTAAGCGCCGATACTCAATGAACCGCGGCAGAAGCCGGGCGTAGAGCCTTTTCCACTTTTCAACAACCTCATTCCCCTTTTCGAGGTGGTGACGTAATGTCGTCATTCCGGCGAAAGCCCGCCACCCTGATAGGCGGGCAGGGAGGACGAAACTCAAGGAAGGAACGGTCGTCAAGGCGATATACAAGGAAGACAACAAAGCCACGATGATGGTGGTGGCCATGCCGGAATAAAGAATTTGCAGCTGCTTCGACAAGAGAAAGAAGGGGGCAAAAACCACGATGGCGGTGAGCGTTCCCCCCACAATGGCCGGTGTCACCTGTGCTGCGGCCGTTAAGATCTTTGACCGCCGGCGGTTTAAATCGCCGGTGGCCTTTTGCTGAATGATTTCAACCACCACGATCGAATTGTCGACGAGGAGGCCGATCCCTACAGCCAAGCCGGAGAGCGTCATAATATTGACGGAGAGCCCTTCGAAATACATGATCGCTCCCGTGATCAATACGGCGAGCGGAATGCTGACGGCCACAACCATCGCCGATTGAAGTCCGAGGAAAAGGCTCAGGATGATCACGATCAATAGAATGCCGACAAAGAGGGTCTCTCGAACGGCCCCGACGGCGTCCAGGATCGCCTCGGCTTGATCGGAAATCTCGATGAGAGAGACCCCTTCCGGCAGCGTCTTTTTAAAATCCGCCATGACCCGGCGCGCCCGCTTGACCACCTGGACGGTGTTGGCCCCGGATTCCTTCTGGAGATAAACGGTGACGGCCGAATGGGAATTAAGACGCGCCAAACTCTCCGGTTCGAGATAATCATCCCGGACGTCGGCCACATCCCGCACGTGCAAGGAGGTCCCTTGCGGAGATATTCCAAGAATCGTCCGGCCGATCTCATCCACGCTGGAATATTGACCCAACGTCCGGAGGGCGGCCTGACGTGAGCCCGTCAAAAGATCTCCGCCTCGTAGGTTGACGTTGGCTTTTTCAACCGCATCCACCACCTGCCGGATGTCCAGGCCATGCGCGGACAGCCGGTCGTGATCCACATCGATGATGATTTTCCTCTCCCGGCCGCCGGCCACATCGACATTGGCCATCCCCCGCACGCGAAGGAGCTTCTCCTTCAAATCCCGGTCGACCAGGAAGCGCAGCTCCTCCGCCGACTTTTTCTGGCTCGTCAGGGCCGTGATATAAACCGGCACGTCCGATTCCCGGTAATGGGCGATGATGGGCGGTTCGATTTCCTTCGGCAGCTGTGCTTTCACCCGCGAAAACTTTTCCCGGACATCCAGGGCGGCAAAATCCATGTCGGATCCCGGCTCGAACTCAATGGAAACGACGGACTTGCCGTTGGCGGAATGGGAGACCAAGTTCCGCACATGGGAAACCGTTGAAACCGCTTCCTCGACGGGTTTCGTCACCTGCCGCTCAATTTCCGTGGGGGACATCCCGCCCCGAACGGGTGTGGTGATGGTGATGACGCCGAAACTTGCATTGGGCATGAGCTCGACCGGAAGAACCCAGAAGGCCAAAAGGCCGCCCAGGGAAAGCCCCACCAAACTCATGAGGAGACTAATCGGCCGCTCCAGAGAAAAAGCGGGCAGCCGCCGGGCGAAGGTCAGGATAAGCCCGGCAAAAACAACAAGGACGATGAGTTGCGTGTAATTCATTTTTGTCGTCATCCCGACGAAAGTCGGGATCCAGGTTTTAAACCATTCGTCAAATAAAAGTTTACGACCCGGATTCCGGCTTTCGCCGGAATGACGGGTTTCGTGTCTTCATTAAGTGCGTTTGTACAAGTCATGTCATTCACATATTCCCCAAGCGCTTCTCCACATAAAGGAAAAGGGTCGGCAGGGCGATCAAGGTCAGAACCGTTGAAAAGGCAAGGCCAAAGATCACCGTGATCGCCATCGGGGCTTGAAGTTGTGCCCCCTCCCCAATGCCAAAGGCGAGGGGAGCCAACCCGACAATGGTCGATGTCGCGGTGAGCATTATCGGCCGAAGCCGCGTCTGACACGCCCGTTTTAAGACCTCCCGCATCGACGAGGCTGTCGGGCCTCGTTCCGTGTTCACGAAATCAATCAGGACGATGCCGTTATTCACCACAATGCCCGCCAGAAGGAGAAGCCCCATCCCCGCGACGGCATTCAATGTTTTCCCCGTAATAAAGAGCCCCGCCGCCATCCCGATCACCGACAAGGGAATGGTGAACAAGATGAGAAACGGCTGCTTCAGCGACTCAAACTGAATGGCCATCACCATAAAAACGAGGAGGATCGAAACCAGGATCGTGAAAAAAAGACTTAAAAAAGACTCCCGTTGAGCCTGCTTCTCTCCCGCCTCTTCGAGACGAACGTCCGGACGGGAAAATCCCTTGATGATCTTTTCCACGGCCCGGCGCGAGAAGCGGCCATAATCCGCGGAGGGATCCGCCTGAAGAAGAACGCATCGTTCCTGATCCAACCGCTCGATCTGGGAAGGCCCCTCGCCGATATCGAGTCGCGCCACATCTTGGAGGGGAATCGTCCCCCCTTGAGCCGCCGGCAACAGAAGGGTTCGAAGCTGTTGGATATTCTGCCGGTCCCCCTCTTCAAGCCGGACGCGAACGGGAATCTCCTGGCCCTCGCGGTAGACTTGAGTCACATTTTTCCCATGATAAGCGGCCATGACCGTCTGCCCAATCTCCGACACGTTCAAATTGGAGCGCGCCGCCCGCTCTTTGTCGACCTGCAACCGCACCTCCGGCGCCGGCAAGGCCAGCGAACTCCTCACCTGAACCCATCCTTTCACGCGGCTGAGCTCCTCCATCAGGGATTCGGAAGCCCTTTTCAGCTTCTCCATGTCCGTTCCCTTCAAATAAACCATCAATAGGGAATTGGCCCCTTGCGCAAAAGACATGGGGCCCCCGGCGATCGTTAATTTGACCGATCCCCCGCTCCGGGGGAATTTCGCCATCTTTTCCCGCAAATCCTCGATGATGGCATCAGCGGACCGCCGCCTTTTTTTCTTGAGGTCGATCAAGAACCGGGCCTCGTTTTTCCCGAGAAGAACGAGCGGCGAATCGGAGCTTGATCCCACCGTGGTGGCCACATGCTGAATTTCGGGGAGGGACCGGATTTCCCCCTCGATTCGTCGGGCCACCTCGTCCGTCCTCTCCAGCCGGGTCCCGTTTGGCAGCGCCAACTGGCCCACCAGCTGAGCCGCATCCACGCGGGGCATGAATTCCGTTGGCAGAAGGCCGAGAACAACGAGAGATATTAAAAAGGCGACAAGGATCGCCCCCCACACTTTTTTGGGACGGTCAAAGGCAAAATTGAGTTGACGCACGTACCAGTTCCGCAGGTTCAAAAAGACAGTCCCTTTCGATTCGGCCGGCTCCTTTTCCGGAGAGCTTCTCTGACCGGGGCTTCGCCCCATGACCACGGCCAACATGGGAACCAGGGTCAGAGAAACGATGATCGACACCACTTGAGACACCGTGACGGTAATGGACAAATCCCGGAACAACTGCCCCAAAAGGCCCAACACAAAAAGAAGCGGCAGGAACACCGCGATGGAGGTTAAATTCGAGGAGGTCACCGCCCCCGCCACCTCTTTCGTCCCTTGAATGGCCGCTTCCACCGGTTTTTTTCCCAATTCGTCCCGATGCCGGTAGACATTTTCCGTCACGCAGATGGAGGCGTCCACCAGCATCCCCAACCCGAGAGCCAAGCCGCCCATGGAGATGATGTTGAGAGAAAGTCCCATCATATCCATGACAATAACGGTGATGGCCGCCGAGGCCGGAATCACGACGCTCACGATCAGGGCGTCCCGCCAACTCTTCAAAAAGAGATACAAAACAAGAAACGCCAAAAGGCCGCCGCCAAAAATGGCGGAAAGGACATCCCCGATCCCTTTCTTGATGATGACCGCCTGATCATATATGACATCGAGAGACACCTCTTTCGGGAGGAGCGCCTTTAATTCGGTCACGGCCTCCTGGATTCGCCTGACCGTCCCGATGGTCGAGGCGGCCGCCTGTTTTTGGAGGGTGATCGTGATCGTGTCTTTCCCATCGTAGCGTGAAACACTTCCCCTTTCTTTCAATCCTTCTTTGACCGATCCCAATTGAGAGACCGCGATCAACCGCTGATCTCCATGCAAAGCCCGCTGCTTGAGCCGATCGAGAGAGGTGATCCGCTCTGAAGGAACGCTTCCCGTCCGCGCCAGGGGATTGTCGACGGCTATGACCGCCTTCTCGATGTCCGGCACCGAATCAAACGGCGAAACGACGCGGACGGCATAGTCGTAACTCCCTTCGCGCGCGGTTCCCGCCGCCCCGCGGTAATTGGCTTGCGCCAAGCCCTGATTGAATTGGAGGAGGGACACGCGATGAGCCGCCAGACGGCTCTGATCCAAATCCACATGAATCTCTTTCTCAGCGAGGCCGGACGAGGAAACCGCCGCCACCCCCTCCACTTTTTGCAATCGGTTGGCGATCGTCTGTTTCGCCACATGGGATAAAAATTCGGCTTGGCCGGCCTCTTCCGAACTTAATGACAAGATGATGACCGGCACATCAAACGGGTTGTATTTGATGACGGTCGGCTCGCGGACCTCCGACGGCAGGCGGCTTTTGACCAGATCCAATTTCTCCCGGACATTCAGGGAGGCAAAATCCATGTTGGTTCCCCAAAAAAATTCCACGGTGACCAGGGACGTCCCTTCCTTTGAAAGGGACCGCAGACGCCGGACATTTTTTACGGTGCCGACCGCCTCTTCGATGGGCTTGGTCACGAGATTTTCGATTTCCTGCGGGGCCGCCTGCGCGTAGGAAGTGACAATCGTCAACTGAGGGAAATTCAGGTTGGGCATGACTTCTTGGGGAAGCCGGCTCCAGGACAACACACCCGCCGCCCCCAGAAAAACATAGATGACGCCGGTGGCCACCGGCCGTCTCACCGCCAATTCAATCAAACTCAATTTTTCTCTCCATAGGCTGTTTCTTCGATGACCTCGACATGCCCCCCATCTTGAAGACGGTCGGTGACCTGGGCCACGATTTTGTCGCCTTCTTTCAAACCAGACAGGATTTCGACATAATCCGAACTTTCGTATCCGATTTGAACGGACTGAGCATGAACATTGTCACCATCCAAGCGAAAGACCTCCTTCCCCGCCTTCCCCTCCCGCAAGGCGGTCCAGGGAACGACAAGGACATCCGGTTTCTCCATGATAAAGACCTTCACGCGGGCAAACATGCCCGGCAGAAGCACTCCTTTTTCATTGGGGATCTCCGCGCGAACGGTGCGGGTCCGGCTTGTCCCCTCCACCAAGGGCGCAATATGAGCGACCTTCCCCTTAAAAACCACACCGGGGTAGGTTTCGACTTCCACATCGACGCCCTGTCCGTTGCGGATTTTTCCGAGATCCTTCTCAATCACCCCGACCTCCACAAAAACCGTCCCAATGGACACGAGGGAGGCCACCGTCATCTGGGTGTTGACATACTCCCCCACCTCCGCGTTCAACTCACCGATCGAACCTTCCCGCGGCGCTTTAATAAAGGACCGGCCGAACTCTTCTCGGGCCAAGTTGGCGGCCAGCTGCGCCTGCGTAAGGCGCGGCTTCGCGATCGCCCCGGCCCGATAGAGCTCGACCGCCTGCGACAGTTCGGATTCCGCCTGCTGCAGCCGAATATTGGCTTCTCCCGTGTCCAACTCGGCGATGACGGCTCCCCGGAGGACTTTGCCCCCAATGCGGTAATTTATTTTTGAGATCCGCCCCTCCCGATTAAAACGCAACTCAACCCGGGCACCGCCTTGAAGAGTGCCGGTCAGAACCAAATTGTCCACGAACGTTGTCTTTTTACAGACAAAGGCCTGCACGGCGGGCCGGCTGAGAGTTTCTCCGGAAGGTTTTTCAACGGCTCCCCGGCTTCCGTAACGGCCGGAGCGGCCATACGTCATCACCAAACGAAACGCGCCCAACAGAAGACACACCAGCGCGATGCCGCCAACGACAACAACTTTTTTATGTTTCAGTATGAGGGGATGCATTTAGGTTCCTTTTACCGTCATCCCGACGGAAGTCGGGATCCAGACTTTTATCGCTGACCTGGATTCCGGCTTCCGCCGGAATGACGACGATAACGTCATTCCACTTTAAACCGATCGACAATACCAACGGCTCGGTTGAGGGCGGCGACGGCGATTTGGGTAGCGGCCAGAGCGTCCATGCGCGCCACGCGGCTGCCCGCGAGGCGGTTTCGGGCTTGAGCCAACTCCAAGAGGCTGGAGAGACCGTATTTTCCCTTCGATTCCGCCACGTGAAGCTCTTCCTCCGCCAATTTTAAATCTTCATCCGTAAATTCAACCTGCAGGATCGCCTGGTTCAAATCATAAAAGGCCTCTTCGACGTCCATAGCCACTTCTTTTTCCAAATCCCGCAGCTTCAAATCGGCCTGCCGAAAAGCCAGGTCCGATTGCTTCATCTCCGTTCGATCCTTTAGCCCATCCAGGAGGTTGAGACTGACCCCTTCCGTTTTGGTCCGGGTTCGCGTGGATTGGCCGATTTTGGGACTGGTCTTGATATCCGACCCTGTCAAGCCGATCGAATTCCCCAGAAAGGCCTGAGACACGCGCGCGCTGAGCTGCCAATCCTCACGGAATTCGAGAGGATCCGTTTCATACGCCGCCGCCGATTTGCCGTAAAAACCGCTCACGACAAATTTTGGGAACCGGGCCGAGGAGGCGACCTGCCGCCCCCGCCGGGCGACCTCCATCAAATATTTTTGCATGGAGAGATCCGGCCGATGTCCCGCCGCCAAGAGCAGACACGGCTCCAATTGCACGTCTATCTTTTTATAGGGAATGGGGGCCGCGACGTCGAAATCCGGCGGCCGAGGCAGCCCCAGCGCCTTGGCCAGATTCCAGCGCGCCTTGGAATAAGCGATCCTTGCCCCATTGGCCTGGTTATTGGCGTTTAAATACTGGGCCTTGACCGCCAAAAACTGCTGCTTGACCGCCAAATCCAACACATACTGCTCCGTCATGATCTTGAGATCGTTTTTTATCGTGCTTTTAACCGATTCCCTTTCGTTCAAATTATTCTGTGTTGAAACGAGTTTCCAATAGGATTCGGCGACGTTATAGACAAAATCGTGATAGACCTTTTCCCGGTTCTTTTCCGCCGCCACATGAGCAGCCAAAGACTGCTGATAGGTGCCGGCAATTTTCCCGCCCTCAAACAGACTCTGCGAGAGAGAAGCGCCATACATCTTCTCTATGAAGTTGGGCGCCCGTGTGGGATCGGCCGTTTCCCCCTCCGTCCGCTCGGCCTTCATGGAAAGCGCTGGATAAAAGGCCCGATAAGCTTCTTGGCGCTTTAACCGCGCCAACTCCACTTCTTCATCAGCCAACTTGAGGGGCTCATAGTGCTCTAGGCCGATCCGCATACAACCCGTTAAATCCATAACGGAGCTTTTTGGGGCTGGTGCGGAGGACGCCGCAACCGGAGATTCCTCAGCAGCCCCCCAAGATAGAGAACCCAGAAGAAACACGGCAAAAAGGGACCGTCGCATAATTCCGTCACCCCGACCTTCGTCATTCCGGCAGAACCCGTCATTCCGGCGAAAGCCGGAATCCAGGACGTGAACATCGGGATGGATTCCGGCTTTCGCCGGAATGACGAAGGCCGGGGTGACGGCTTTCGCCGGAATGACGGCATGGGCCGTTGCTGCTTTCATCTGTGTTCCCCTTGCCTTCGATTGAATTCGTTGATCTGCTGCACCTCACCCACGGCTCCGGCTGTCGCGTCGACAGAATGTCCCGCGAGGGAATGGGCACGGGGCGGCGTATGGAGAAAATGTCGCTCAAGCCGACCCCGTTGCAGGTCGGAGAGCCGCTGGGACACCTTGGCTGTCCCCCGAAGACCCATCGCCCACACATCCCGTTTCCCGACGGCACTTTTCCCTCCCCAAAAGGCTTTCACCATAATAAAGGCTCCTCCCACCCCCGCGGCAAGCAAAACAATTCCGACAAGGCGATAAATCTTTTTGGTCATAGCACGAGGGAAATCAACTTCTTCTCAAAGCCGTAATGGACCGCTTCGAGGCGGGTTTTGACGCCGAGTTTTTTGAATATCGAACTCAAGTGGTTCTTAAGCGTTCGCTCGCTCGTCCCATGGATGCGCGCCAGATCACTGTTGGTGAAACCACGGCTTAAGTGATCCAGTATGCGGAACTCCATTTCGGTGAGGCGGGGGACCGATTCCTCCTCGATCCCATGTTTCTCCTGATATTGCCGGTAGATTCTCAACTGGTCCTCCGGGATCACTCTTTTGCCTTGGATGAGTTTGCGGATGGTTTGTATGACGGCGGGCGCCTCATCCATCTTGGAATGATACGCGTCGGCGCCGGCCAGGACCGCTTCGCGCTTGAAGTCCTCGTCTTCATACATGGAAATAACGACGATCTTCACGTCCTTGTGCGACTCCCGCAGGCGCCGGATGGCGGAGATTCCCCCCAGCTTCGGCAAGCGCAAATCAAGGAGCAGCACATCCGGCTTATAATCGGCGACAATCCGCAACGCGTCCGCCCCGTCCGCCCCTTCCGCCACCACCGAAAAATCGGGCTGCTGGAGAAGCAGATCCTTCAAGCCCTCCCGAAAAAGAGCGTGATCGTCCACAATGGCCAGCCGAAGGGTGCGCTTCATGCGGTGACCGCCTTCTTTGTTGAAACCGCCGGCGCCTGCGACGGGAGTATTTCGGCCTGGAAAAACATCTGCACGGTCGTGCCATAACCGACACGACTCTCCACCTGAATCTGCCCCCCGTGTTCATCGACAAACTTCTTCACGATCGCCAACCCCAAGCCGGTCCCCTGGCTTTTCGTCGTGACGAACGGGTCGAAAATCTTAGGCCGGATGAAAGGGGCGATTCCTGAACCGGTGTCGGTCACGGAAATGATGACCTGACTCCCGCGGCGAAACGTCCCAACGATCAAGGTTCCTCCCTTCTCCATAGCCTGAATCGAATTCAAAATCACGTTGGTCATGGCTTTCCGAAATTCATCCTCATCCAAGGAAACAACCACATCCCGGTCCAAAAACCGCCGTTCCACCCGAATGGAGTGCGGCATCGGCAACGTCTTCAGAACATCGTCGAGAACAGCGCTGACCGCCAAAGGCTTCCGGCAGAGGGTCTTAGATCGAGCAAATCCTGAGAGTTCGGCAAAAATCTTATTGGTGGCGACCACCTGATCTTCAATGATATCCATATGCCGCTGCGTTTTGACATCCAGAGATCCCAGATGTTCCTTCAAAAAGCTCATGGAATTCCGGATCACGGCCAGGGCGGTCCGGATCTCGTGCCCGAAGACATTGATCATCTGCCCAATGGCCACCAGTCGCTCCTCCTGGGCAATTCTTCTATGCGCCCGGCGAGACCAAAGGAGTCCCAGGATCATCGTTAATAATCCAACGAGAAAGAGGGCTAAGAGGATCTGTCCTAATAATAGGAGGGTCGCACGGTATGTTTGAAACCACGACTCCCGGATCTCCAACACCCAGCCCAGCTCGGGGATTCCCCTTTCATAAAGCGGGGAGAAACGGCGAGAAGAGAGCGCGCCTTTAAAAAGAAGCAGGGGCTCTGAAGCGGCGAGAGTGTTGTGACCCTCGCGAAGTTGGATGTCTTCATGCCGGTTTCCCCTTTGAACCGCCCGCAAGCGGTCCGACAAGGATTCCAAACTGAAGGTCATGAAAAGAATGCCCATCCGCTCGCCCGTCGGCAATAAAACCGAAGTCGCCAAGGGAAGGCACGGAAAACCCGCCTCCGGGAAACGCACGGGACCCTGATAGATTTCCTTTTGGTCAATCAAGGAGCGAAGGGACGCTTTTTCAATTGAGACTTCAGGGGAGCGAATGGTTCCGGGCCGAAAGACGGCGTCTGTCTCCCATCCGGCATCGGAAAAAAGGCGAACCGATTGAATGTCCGGATAGTGATAAAGCAACCGCGCCATAAACGCCCGTCGCTTTCCCGTATCATCAGCGACTAAACCCAACGCCGTGCCGGCCACCCGCAAGACATCTTTCCACGCCCGAACGTGATCTCGGACGTCGCCTTCAATCCGGTCCGCTTCCATCTGGCGGCGGAGGCTGAATTCTTGTCTCACACTATAAAAGGAAAAAAGGACAAGCCCCGCCCCCACCAGGATCAAGGGAGAGAGCGTCAACAAAAGGAAGATCCGCATCAATTTTTTGGAGTCCGACAGCAATTTCCTCATGGCACTTCGGGCAGAGACTTTTCCGGCTTTATTTTTTCACCCGCTTCCGTCAACAGCTGCAAGGCGGCTGGATTTCGGGGGTCGACCTCCAGAACATGGTTGGCTTCCAAAATGGCTTCGTGGGCGAGGCCAAGGGAGAGCGCTTCCTGCGACCGTGAAAGATGATACCGGACAAGATCGGACTTGAGTCCTCCCGAAGGGGCGGACCCCCGTCCTCCAAACCGGAGATTCAAGGTAAAGCGGTGCGTATCTCCAAACGTCTCGCCAAACCCGGCCCAGGCGTAATCCAACTGAATCGATTGAAACTTGAAGCCCGCCCCAGCGCGCAGGCCCTGCCCCACGTCCTGCCCTTCTTTATAGCCCACTCGAAAAGCGACCGTGTCTTTGACCCAGAATTCCGCTCCGCTCAACAGGTGTCCGTCATCGTCCTTCGGTTTCTCATAATCAAGACCGAGGTTGATCGCGTCCCCCCATAAAAAGTGGGTGTATCCCAAACCCACGCGTGAAACTTGGGGGAAGGGCGTCTCTTCCTGATCAAATTTGGGACCTTTTCCGATATGGAGGAGGCTTCCTCCAAAGGAAGTCCGCCGCATTCCTTCGCCGACGGAGCGGGCCCACCAGCTACCGGGCCGATATTGGAGCCCCAAATCACAGGCGACCGCCGAAGCGGACACGCCTCCCAAATCTTCCGACACCCGTTTAACGCCGCCGCCGATGTAAAGACCCTCCCGATCAAAATCCTTGCTCCCCCTTCCGACGCGAACGCCATAGGACAGTTGAAGATTTAAATCCTCCTGTTCAACGGTGCCCTGGCGAGTGGACATGGCGTCACGGACTTCAATATTTTCAATGGCAAACCGCGTGACAGACAAACCCAGTCCTCCCCATTGTCCCTCCCTGATGGGAATCGCCAAGCCGGCATACTGTTGAGAAGAATCCTCAAAATGCTTGAGGTGGGTCAACGACACTTCGTGTTGGGGGGTGAGACCCAACCCCGCCGGGTTCCAATAGATGGCGTTGGCGCCCTCCGCCAAAGCCGTCTGGGCCTCCCCCATTCCCGTGGCGCGGGCGCCGTTTCCCAAGGAGAGAAACCCGAGGCCGCTTTTACCGGAACCGGCAATGGTCTCGAGAACCAAAGAAAAAGAAAAAATGAAAACGACCAACCTCTTCACCGGATCACCAGCAATTTCCCGACTTTCCGTTGCTCCCCGGCCTCTGTCACCCAGAAGTACGTGCCGCTGGCCACGTTTTCGCCGTCGACATTCCGGACATCCCACGACTCGATGAGCTGCCCGCTCAAACTGATTTCCTTCACCAGCCGGCCTTCCAGGGTGAAAATTTTGATCGACCCCTCCTGGGGAATATTCGCAAAGCGAATGCCCTGGCTTTCTGTACCGCTCAGCCCATCCCCCACGCCCGCCATGGGCCCAAAGGGCCGCCACGGCACGGGATAGGCAATGACATTACTGACCTCAAGATCCGGAGCGCCCATGACCGCAAAAATGCCGCAGATCGGGACCCCGCCGATCACCTCGTTTTGCGTGAGATCGAGGTTGTTATTCGGCAACTTCACCCACGACTTCGTATCCCCATCGAAAACCCACATGCGGAGGGTCTGGACACGCACCTCTTTGGTTTCATCGGCGAGTTGACGAATTTGCGGGAGAGGGCCGCTTAATCCATGAACTTGCGGTACCGCGCTCTGGCGATCCACAATTTGATCGTGCGGGAAGGAGTCGGCGAAATGGTGAACCAATTCGCCTTGTCTTTGCATCGGTGTGCCCAAGGATTCTCCCTGAGCGTCGGTTACAATCATCTCGACCAGACCGCCGGGGATCGGAAACCGGTAACCGTTGGAGTCCTGGCGGGCTTTCTGGGTGGCCCGCGCAAGAGCCTCCAGGGAAACCGACGTGAAGTTTGAGGGATCGACTTCCAACTGGACGACGAAATCCTCTCCAAAGGTGTTTGGCGGAAGCTTCAATCGCCAGAGCGCATAGAGATCCGAGATGTCCAGCTCGTTTCCATGATCAAACGTCTTCGTTTGCGCCGACCCCAAATAAACCATCTCAGAATAGATCTGGATTCCCCGATCATCCGGTCGGCCGCGAGATTGGACCTGGAAATAATAGGTGGTTTGCGGCTTAAGACCGCGGAAGGCATAATTTAAGTCTCTCCCCCAACCGCCTGATTCCAATCCGTTCGTAAATTCATCATTTTCAGCCATTTGCACATTGTAGTTCGTATCCGCCGGATTTCCCTTTGGCCCCCATTCCACCGAAATATCACTCCCTCTCACCGAAATCGATCCCGGAAGAGGGGCCGCGGGATGCGTCATGATGACCGTCCCCGTGGAGGCGGAAAGAGTAAGCTGGTTGTTTAAGTGATTATAAGCGACGATCGTCCGGGGAGTGAGGGTATCGGGGATTAATCCCGTCTCAAAACATGTGAACGCAGGAGTGGACACCAATAAGGGAACATCCGCCACAACGCCTCCGGTGGCGTTGCGTATGAGATAGCCTTCTTCGGTGCTCGGCTGGCGGATCCAACGCCAAGACACGGTTGTGGGGGTGATTTGCGCGGCTTCCAAAAGAAGAGGCGGCATGGGTTGAACATAACTCAAGGTCGCGGTGGAACCGAGATCGACAAAACCGGTTTCCACCGGAACGGGCGACTGGTTGTTTCGGGCCCGAACACGAAAGTAATAAGGCGTTCCCACCCGGAGGCCTTCGATCTCCCGGCTCAGAGACGTCGCCCACCCGCTCTTCTCCATCTGGGGATCGGAAAAGCCGGGATCCGTGTCGTATTCCAAAAGAGTGAGCGTATCCGGGGGGTTGCCGTTGGCTCCCCACGTCACCCGGATGACGGAAACCTCCTTCGCTTCCGGTGTCCTCACAAAAGCGGGGTCGGCGGCCAACGTATAAAGAATCCCCCGGTCAAAGGAAGTAGGAAAAGGGGCGGGATTTGAAAACGAAAATAGATCGTGTGATCGAACGATATAGGAATACGCGGAATTGGGACGAAGATCGACGTCCACGAAAGTGACCGTTTCCGTGGAATAGGACAAGGTAAAACTCGCGGAACTGGCACCGACATCAAAACCGCGGGTGGGCGTAAAACTGATGGAACGAATGTAACGCGTGTCATCGCCGACAACAGCCTGGAGGGTGAGGCTGGAGGAATTCACACCGATGGGCGTGAGAACGGTCGGCGTGGGAAGGATGTCCCGATTGAGGCGGAGGGTCGCGGTGGAAGGATAGCTGTCATGACTTTCATAATCCCTAAAGACGGCCTGAAGGCAATAGAGCCCATCGCCTGTGGTGCCCGGGGCAAAATGATAGACGATATCGGATCGCGGATGGTTATTGATATCGTCAATGCCGATCGGGAGGTCAAATCCGTCAACGATGGTTCCCCCCCCGCATTGAATGCGCGAGAGCGTCACCTGGGCCAAGCCCCCCGCCTGTTCCACCACCCAATCGATCACCACCGGCACATCCACGACGTTTGTTTCCGGGAGGCCATCCGGCCCCACCAAAACACGGCCATCGTCGTATCGAAAGGCGATCGAACCCCCAGGCGAAAAACGGCCGCGGATGATCTGGTCCTGGGCCGGCGCCTCCGACCAATTGCCGGCTTGATCGCCAAAGAGCGCATAAACCGTTTTCTCCCCCTCCTCTTCGCTCCCCAGATAAAACCGGAACGAGGTTTCCGGCTCATTAAAAAGGTAACTCTTCCCGTCCCGTTCCATATCGGTGGTGGTGCTCAAACGGACATTCTCCACACCCGTCGGAAAAGGGGGGGCGTCATGACAGGAGAGGGTGACGGTGACGGTGGAGGAATTGGTGTACTTTTCTCCACGATTCAGAAGGACGGAACACCCCTCCGGCGCAACGGTATCCAAAATGATCGCCCGGGGGATGGGCGGCACGGAAATGTTTCCCGCGCGGTCCGTGAATTCAAAGTCGAGGAAATACTCGCCGTCAATGTTTTGATCCGGCGGCGTGCCGTCGCTCCCAAGCCGAAGGCTGAAAAAATCCTCGGCCGAGAGGCTTAAGTTTCTCTCAACCCCCGACCAACGTTCGCGAACGACGGCTTCTTTTAAACCCGCCAGGTCATCGCGGTAAGTCACCCCCACGGTCACATCCCGCCTATTTGTGATGGGTCGCCCGCCGTTAATGGTCAACTGTAAATCGTAGATGGGAATCCGGTCCGAATAAAACTCAAACACGCCGTAACCAAACTCCACATTGCAGGGTGCGTCGGGGTCCAGGCAATCATCGGCCCTCACCCGGCCTGAAAACGCTTCCCCCAGCGTCACGCTCATAATGTGCCCCGCGTCGCCGGCATGAAGGGAGGAGCTGACGACACCCCCCGCGGACGCCATCACATGGGCCGGAATTTCCCGGTCCTCCCCCTGCATCGTCCCCGGGGGCCGCCTGTCCGCAAGAGAGAGAGAAGGGAAGGAAAAAAAGATCGTCATACCGGCGAAAGCCGGTATCCAGATCTTAAAAATATTATTAAAAAACGGTTTACATCCTGGATACCGGCTTTCGCCGGTATGACGGGGCTTTTTCACCGATCCCCCTTCCCGATCGCGGTGCCGATTTTCGCAAGGTAAGCGAGGGCTTCTTTATGGCGGGGATCCATATTGAGGACTTTCACAAAATATTCGAGGGCCCGGTCGTACTGGTTGCTTTGGTAAAAATTAACGCCTTCCCGATAATCTTTCTCAACTTGACGGCTCAAGCCCGCCTTTAATTTCATCTCCTTCAAAAGGTCCTGTTCCGTTTCTTTGAGGGCCGAATTTTTCGGGTCGATCTTAAGCGACTGCCGAATCTCAAAAAGGGCCCCCTCAAGATCGCCCTCTTCCCGTGCCGCTTGAGCCCTTTTGGCATGCCAGGCGCTTTCATAGACCGACAACTCGGCCAACGCTTTCTGAACCGACTTAAGTTGAGGCCGCTGCCGCAAAACAAACTGAACTTCTTCCCGCGCGAGAGAGACCAATCCCGATGCCCGAAATTTCTCCGCCCTCGCCAAATAGGTCTTCTCGTCCCAGGATGTCACGGTTGAGGCATAAACACCGGCTTGCTTCGAAAGATATTCCGTCAGAAGCGGGGGCCGTTCCGCCGATTCCATTTGTTCTTCCAACCTTAGAAATAAGTTCGAGACAGCGGGACCGAAGTCGATGGGAAGCCGTTCAATGGCTGTATCAGAGAGAGAATCGCTCGATTCACTTGGGAAAAGAGGTCGGTTGAAAAGAAGAACAAAACCAAAAATCCAAATCCAACGAGCCTTCGGATTCATGGCGTTGCCCTCTCTTTGGCCAAGGCCTTTTCGACCGCTCCAACGGTTTCACGAATCTCTTCTTGGGTGGCGACGCCGGCGGCCGGCTGGACCCGGCCCAAGTAGGTCAAGGCGGCCGCATAGGCTCCCTGCCGCCGTTCCAATTGACCCAGCCGCCAATAGACATTGTTCACCAAGGAATGGCGAGGAAAATCATTCAGGAAAGCTTCGAACACCGTAATGGCTCCGTCGGCCTCGTTCTTTTTCTCAAGCAGACTCGCCCACTCAAAAAGGGCATTGGCGGCAAACGTCGATTGCGGGGACTTCTCAACAATTTCCTGGAAGGCCAAGACCGCTTCATCGTTAAAGCCGATTTTCACGAGCGATTTGGCCCGATGAAACCGGGCCACCTCCAAAAGTTCGTGATTCGGGTATTGCCGTAAAAATGGGCCCAGAATATGGGCCGCCTTCTCATATCGACCGGCCTGATAGGCCGACTCTCCCTCGTAAAAAAGAGCCTGGGAAACGGAAGGGGTTCGGGGAAAATCCGAGCATACCCGGCGGAAATTCTCGGACGCCTTCCGATAATCCGATTTTGAAAAAGCCATCAGGCCTTGATGAAAGAAGGCTTCGCCGCCGTGGAAAGCCTTCTCATATTGATAGGCGAGCTTTTCCAGTTCCTCCGGGCGGGTCAGCGAAATCTGCAAATAAGATTGCTTGATGAGATCGGCCACCCGTGACATTTGGCTTGAAGAGGGAAAACGGCCGGTGAACTGATGGAAGGTCTCGATCGCTTCACACAGGAGATTCCGATCCAATTGGTTGATCCCCAGCTGCAGCATCGCCAGCTCGCTTTCCGGAGAATTTCCCATCCGCGAAAGCTCGCGGTAATACGAATCCGCGAGCACTTTGTCGCCCAGTTCTCCGGCGACCATGCCTGAGCGGACCAAGGCCCGGAAAGCGTACGGCGACGCCGGATAACGGGTGCGCAAGGAATCCCAGGTTTGAAGAGCTTCTTTTTTCTGTTCCCCGCGAACCTGGCAGAGGCCTTTTTGATAGAGCGCCTGAGGGGCTTTTTCATCTTGCGGAAACATCTCAACATAACGGTCATACATGACCATGGCTTCTTCCGTGCGTCCCTGGTCCCAACTCAAGTGCGCCTGCGTGAGAAGACCGAACCGGATCACTTCCCGATCTTCCCCGTAACGGACGACCAGCTCGTCAAGCGCCTTGGCTGCCTCTTCATACTGCTTCTGCATGACCAGAGAAGAGGTCAAACCGCTGATGGCTTGCACCGTCACACGAGGGGTTGGGGACAGGGCCAAAAGATCCCTGTAAAGGATCTCGGCCTGTTTGTACTGCTCAAGAGCGTAATGGGCATCGGCAACGGCCAAATCGCAGACTCCCATATCAACGGCGTCTTGTGGATTTTGGGCAGCGATGGGCTTCTCCTCCTTTCGAAAAGCTTCTAATTGAGACTTAAAATCCCCCACCAAGCGCGCGTAGTCGTTTCGCTGCCAAAGGATCTGGGCGGTGAAAACGAGGGCATAACGACCCCAGCGGCGCCCCTCCTGCTTTATCACATCCGCTAAATCATCAAGTGCCGATTGGATTTGGTTCGCACGCTGAAGGGCAAGCCCCCGCAACAGGAGAAGCTGGCCTCTGTCCTCCTCCGCCAATGATTTCCGAAGCACATTGTTTAATACGCCCAAAGCCTCTTCCGGCCGCTCCGTCCGCAAATAAATATCCGTCAATCCGGCGGCAGAT
Organism: Candidatus Obscuribacterium magneticum; assembly: GCA_020523905.1. Lineage (GTDB taxonomy): Bacteria > Elusimicrobiota > Elusimicrobia > F11 > F11 > Obscuribacterium > Obscuribacterium magneticum. The sequence goes on along the minus strand of JAJAPZ010000006.1, from coordinate 11,869 downwards.
TGAACTAGGCAAAGGGGGTTATCGGTCGTCAGGTTTTTCTGAAATTCTTTTTCGGCCGACGCAAAATCGCCGGCACGGAGGAAGAAGAGCCCCTTCACCAACGCGACGGTGGGAAGAAGCTCGGAATGGGATGTTTCTTCTTGAAGGCGGGAAAGAAGAACCTCGGCCTCTTTTGGCCGCTGGAGATGATAGAGGTTAAGAGCAGAAAGGAAGGTCTGCCAATCTGCTAGATCAAGGTCACCGGACCTCTGAATGGAGCCCAGCGCCTCCTGGGCCGATTCATACTCCTGCAAGGTGAAGAAGGAATTGGCCAGAGCCAGATGGGTGAGAGAAAAATAGGGGCTCCCTGGAAAATTTTCTTCGAGCTCCCGAAGGCGGGACACGGCGGCAAAACTCTGTCCCGTCAACTCCAATAGGTATGCGGATTGGAAAAGGGCGGTGTCTGTTTTTTGCCCGGCGAGGGTGGAAAGCGCTGAATCATAATCCCTCCGCGCTTGATGGATGGAAGCCTCTACGATCTTCGTCTCGATGTCGGAGGCCGCTCCCGCATCCATGCTCTTCAGTCCGCGGATGATGAGGTCAGCCTGATCCACCTCGCCGGACCGTAAATAATTGGAAGCCAACGTTAAAAGAAGAAGCCGTTTCTGTTCCGTGTTGGGTTCGTAAGAGAGGGCCTGGAGAAGAAGTTCTTCGGCACGTTCATATTGGCCTTGAGCGGACGCTCCTTTCGCTTGTTGGAGGAGGCTTGTTATTAATGAGGGAGGCAGCGCCTTGATACCAACACCCAACGCCACCCCACATATAAAGAAGAAAAAAACCGCCCCTATTCCCAGACGAGGAGAAAAAGCCCCCATGTATGGCTTGCTCCTTAAGGAGAGGATTGATTGTATCGCGGTGAGGGAATCGCTTTTACAAAACGACAGCCATTATCTTCGCACTTGCGGATGAAAAAGTCAAACCGCCCTGCCGACGGAAAAGCATCAAAATCAAGGAATTAGTAATCGCGAACTAAGAGGTAATCGGCCAGCTCGTGGAGGAGGGCGGATTTGGCGCCGAAGGGGGCCAGAGAGGCGTGGGCAGCGGCGACGCAAGCGCGGGCCTTCCGGTAAGATTTACCAAGGCCATAAAGGGCGGGGTAGGTGAGTTTTCGGTTGGCTTGGTCGCTCCCTTTTTTGCCGAGTTTCTTCTTGTCGCCGACCCGGTCCAAAACATCATCCATAATCTGAAAAGCGAGGCCGATATTTTTCCCGTAAGAAGCCAGGGCGCGAAGCTGATTCGCCGTGCCGCCGGCGAGTCTGGCTCCGGCTAAAAGAGATGCCTGGATGAGCGCCGCTGTTTTGTTTTGGTGGATAAAACTTAAGAGTCGGGCGGGGGTGCCGAACGGATTATTTTTTCGGCGGCGCCAGCGGCCTTCATCGGACTGAATGTCCGCCACCTGACCGCCGATCATGCCGCCGGTGCCGGCGGCCGAGGCCACCAGGCCGATCACCTCCGCGGCCGCGCGGGGAGAAACCCCTCTTATTGAAGCGTTTTTACTTAACAGGGAGAAGGCGTGGGTGAGGAGGGCGTCCCCCGCCAGAACGGCGATGGCTTCGCCGAAGACTTTGTGGCTGGTGGGTTTCCCCCGCCTCATATCGTCGTCATCCATGGCCGGCAGGTCGTCGTGAATCAATGAATAGGTATGGATCATCTCCAGGGCGCAGGCTGTCGGGAGAACCTGCTTCGCTTTTCCTCCGCAGGCCTCGGCCCCCGCGATGACCAGAAGGGGGCGCAGCCGCTTTCCGCCGGCAAAGACGGAATAGCGCATCGCCTTGTGGATGACGGACGGCTTTTGCGATGTCTTCGGCAGCCACCGGCGGAGGGCGCGGTCGACCGTTTTTTGGGTGCGGGAAAAATATTTTTGAAGACGGAGCGTCATGGGGCGGACATCCGGCGTCAGGCGGCCAGCCCCGGTTCGGGGCTGCCGTAGAGAATCTGTTCGTAGAGGGCTTTCGTCTCCCGGGCCGTCCGGGCGACGCTGACCTTGTCGGTTTCTTTTAACGCCATCCGCATGACGGCGGCGGCCTTCTGGGGGTCTTTCATCGTCGTACAGAAATCTTCGAGCGCCTCCAGAAATCCGTACATGGTCGGCTCACCTTTGACATAGGGGACATGAAAGCCGTTAATGGCGGAGGCCTCGGCATCCGGAACTTCCGTGGGCATCAGGGATTTTAACGGCTGGCGCCGCACCGCGTGGACGAACTCAGGGATGGCGCCGTCTTCCGTGGCGATGACGGCCCCCCCGTTCATCTGGGCCTTCATAAATCCCGTGGCCGAGGCTTCCCGCGTGTCGTCGGCGAGCATGATGGCGCCGTCGGCCCCCTGATACAAGAGGGGCGCCTCCCACACGTTGAAATTGTCGATAAAGATCACACGCTCGACGGCCTCGGCATCGTGCGCGAGGGTATCCAAAAGGTCATAGACAATATCCTGGGCGTGATTGTCCTGCTGATGGATCCGGCCTCCGACGAACATGACCAGGTCGAGAGTCAAAAACCGTTTTCTCATTTCCGCGTGATGAAGAACCTTGCTCAATATGTCCAAGCGCTTGTAAGGCGTGATCCGCCGCGTCCAGAGAACCACCTTTTTCTTCCGGGCCTGCTGGGCCCAGGTCGGCCAGAGACGGAAGCGCCGCCAGGCCCATTCTAGGAGATCCTTCCTTTTCGCGTCTTTTAACGCCAATAGGTCGGCGTCCGCCATCTTCTCGGCCGTCTTAAATTCAGGGGCCTGCCAGTCCTCCACGCGCACGCCGTTGGTGACAAACTGGATCTTCTCGGAATAGGGTCGAAGCGAGGGCATGGTGCGCATGACCTCTCCGTGCTTTTTGGCCACGCCGTAGACCCCGTCGCAAAAGCCGACCAGAAGGCTCGTCACATCCAGAGTCATCTTATGGGAGTTCCAGGCCGGCATCTTGGTGTAGATGGCGGTGTCCACTTTGACCATCTCCAGAGTGTAGGGGTCCCACACCGGATGGGCGTACTCCAGGGGCGTGTGGTCATTGAACACGTATTTTGTCTTGGAAAAAAACTCGTCGCTCTGGAAGGGATCCCGAACCAGCTTGTGATGCGTGAAAAGAGTCGGCGTCTCACTCAGGACAACGACGTCGGGCTGCCAATTGAGTTTCTTGCAGAGGGTTAAGGCCCCGCGCCCGATGAGCCAGCTCTGCTTCAACCGGTGCACGTGGGACCAGGCATACGGGTTGGAGGTTCCCACGGGGGCGTCTTTGGGGCCGGGGTAAACGGTGTCGGACACCTCCGGCACGTCCAAAAAGTACACCTTGGCTTTTCCATAAGCCAGCTCCCACACTTTGACGTTGACCGCCCGGCCGTCAAATAAGGTGAGCTCAAAATCAAGATTGGTAGGGGTCATCACCTTCCGCAAAACGTCCACAATGTGGCGCTCCTCCAGGATAACCTGCTCCCACTCCTGCCACTTCTGAATCCACACCGATTCGTAGAGGAGGCTCACCCCCACCATCTCCAGGCCCTGGTCCCCTTGCTCCATAATCCGCTCCCTCAACAGGGGACCGATGCCCCCCACCGAGGTGGACATGGCGGCATGCTGGGCCCTTTCCGGGCCGAACTTTTCGGCGATTTGATCCAGGGTGGATTTGGGAAGGGCGATTTCCATCGCGACTTCCAAAATCTTGAGAGGTTTGAGATTTGAAGCGATTTCCACAGGGAAAAAGGACAATATCAAAATATACGGTGCCGTAGTTGACATTTGACATTTGAAACTAATTCAACACCCCTCATCACTCAATGAGAGTTTCAAATGTCAAATGTCAACTACGGCACCAAAGTACCCCACCAAGGCTCTGAAGACGGCGGGAAAATAAATTGGACGACGACTCGCTGCGGCGGCAGGCGGGAATCGATGGCCTGCCCTTCCGTCGCTGATGCCGGGACTGGCCCCAGCGCAAAAGAGGCCGGTTCGCGGGCCGGCACCCGGCCGAAGACGGCGGTCAAGGTGATGTTCTGCATGTTGCCCAGTTCGCCGAAGGGCTGAATCGCATAATCCAGCGAGAACTGGTTGAACTTCACGCCAAAGCCCATCGCCACCCCGTTCATGCCGACAAAGTTCCCCCGCAACGTCTCGGATTTTTGGCCGTTCGTGACGGCCTCCGCCACCTGCGCCAGATAGCCGGCTCGGAGGGCGAGTGTCGGAACCGGCAGAAGCTCCGTTCCCAGGCACAGGGTCAGCTGATCGGCGTAAGGCCTCGCAATCACATCCACCGCCACGGCCAGAGGCGGGTTGAACCGATAAGCGGCCCCCAGGGACAGGGTCAAGGGGAGTCGATAATCCTCCTCGATGAACTTCATGCGTGGACCGAGGTTTCGAACCGACGCCCCTAGGATAAGTCGGGGCAGGGGGAGAGCCATGCGTCCACCCAAATCCAGCGCCACCCCTGAAGCCGATTCATCCGCCAGATCCTGCCGGATGAACTTGATCTGGCTTCCCACTTGGACGGGACCTAAAGAGGCCGCCAAGGCCGAACCCACCGCCATGTCGCTGATCCCAAAGGACCCTTCCACGTCGCGATTGGGGCCCCTTTTTTCCTGATCGGAATACGAAAGCCGGGTTACCGTAAAACCAAACGCCATTCTCGAAAAAGGCCCCCGCAAGGGGGCGGCAAATCCCGCGTAATCCAAGCTGGCGCCTTCAAAAAGAGGCTGGTGAGAAAGGGAGAGATTCATGGGACGGTTCGAGGACGGGCGGGCGAGCTCGGCTAAGCCGGCGACATTCCAGGGGAGAGCATCGACATTCTCCGCTAGAGCCGACATGGCCTGACCGACCCCCACCGCCCGGGCTCCGATGGGAATTTTTAGAAAGTCTGCGCCTGTCTCGGAACCAGCGAAAAGAACGGGCCCAATAAACCAGATGGCCAAAAATAGAACAACCAACCGTATGACAGATGTCAACAAAAACGCCCTCTTCCCTCCTCCCGAACGGGAGGAAAGAAGAGGGCAATGTACCCGGATGATGCTGCGATATCGTCTTATATGCGCATGCATGGTGATCACCTAATAACAGACCCCTGCCGGCACGCGTTTACCGACAGTACGCCTCTGTTACAATAATGTTACATGCGCTTTGATTAAGATCGCTTTAAAATCGGATTAAGATTTGGCGAAGATTAGATTAGGGTGCCGTTTGCTGACAACTGACAAACTTCGGTTTTTCGCTATAAAACACAAGTTTGTCAGTTGTCAGCAACGGCACCTATTTGATGACGGTAAAACGGAACTTCTTCCGGACTGTGTCTTTTCCCGCCTTTTCAGCGGTCACGACGCCGAAATAGGCCCCGGACTTGAACTTCTTCACATCCAATCTCTCTTCGTAGGCCGGCTTCTTCTCCACGACCATCGGCCCCACATCCACTTTGCCCTCGTAAACCAAATCCCCCGCAACGTCGTAGAGGCGGTAGCTGACTTTATCCGCCTGACCGACCTCGATATGGAGTGTCGGGACCTCCCCCGGCCGGACCGGATTGGGAAAAACATAGACCTCCCCAAAAGCGAACGGCTGGGTGAGGATCGGAGCAAAAACCTGATAGTACCCCAATTGGATGAGATGGGCGGTAATGGCGCCGTCTCTGTAAACCTGGCCCGGTACAGGCTGCCAATCATTAACCCCCCGCCGGAAGTGCAAAACCGGATTCCCCGCGCCGGCGGGCAGAGCCGGCAATTGGATGACGGGAACGTTGGCCAATTTATTCCTCAATGTTTTCATGAACCCGCTGAGGCCGCTTCCCACAAAACTGAACCGAACCGTGACGCCCCCGTCCGGAATTGTTCCCGTCGTTCCCCCGTCCGGCGAGGTGATGGAAACAGTCTGCCCCACGGACGCGTATCCAAAAGCATCCCGGTATTCGGCCGCATTCTGGCTCGGCGCGTCTTCCGACGGAACAAAGGACCACTCGGTATTGCCCAACAACCCCCCTGTTTGCTGATTCGGTGACGGGCTCACCGAGGCTCCGGGTCGAGGGGACACACTTGCTCCGGCGGTTGGAGTCGTATGAGGACTTCCGCTCGGTGACGCTGAGGCCCGCGGCGAAGGACTCACACTCGGACTGACAGACGGTCTAACACTGGGTGAGACGCTCGGACTCACCGACGGACTGACGCTCGGAGAGACGCTGGGTGAAACGCTCGGACTCACCGACGGACTGACGCTCGGAGAGACGCTGGGTGAAACACTCGGACTCACCGACGGGCTGGCGCTCGGCGACACACTGGGAGAAACGCTCGGACTTACTGAGGGACTAGCACTCGGAGACGCGCTGGGCGAAACACTCGGGCTCACCGAGGGACTGACACTCGGAGACGCGCTGGGTGAAACATTCGGGCTCGCCGAGGGACTGGCACTTGGAGACGCGCTGGGTGAAACATTCGGGCTCGCCGAGGGACTGGCACTTGGAGATACACGGGGACTGGGAGAAACGCCCGGACTCGGGGATGGCTTCGGCGAAGGGGAGGGGCTCGGTGAAGGTGGGCACGACACCTCGCCCACTCTTTTCCGGGCGGTGACGATCGGTATTGTCGGGTCTATATCCCACATTTCTGAATAAGCTTCCAAATAGAGTTCAATATGATAATTGACGCCCGTCGTCAGCGTGAGCTTCTCATCTGGATCGGAACTAAAATATTCCACATCAAAGAGGGGCCCTACCGCTTCCCGAATCAAAGTCAAGGATTGATCGCAATTATCCATCGGGGGGCATTCGCCACGAGGGAAATAACCAAGGGAGTCATCGCAAGGATTCCCATCCGCATCTACTTCATTTTCATCTGTCACGAGACAGACAATCACGCCGCTACTTTGGTTCCCCTCGCTGTCTTCGTACCAAGGTTGATAGGGAAGGGTTTGGCCCAAGGTACAATTGGGGATATAGTACGTCACGGCGACAGAAAAGTCTTTTAGATCACACCCTTCTTGCTGATAGTCAAACTCAATATTCTCTGGAGGGATGCGGAAATGAGTCGTCTCATCGCAGGGATTATAGCCATAGACATACGGGTCTTTGGGAGGGTCTTCGCCGCAGTCGTACCCCTCACAATTCTGAGCAGAAACCATCCTCCAAATGAAAGCAAGGAATACAGCTGCAACAAATAATACCAGCCCTGGTCTTTTGCTCACTCTTTCCCCCGCGTCACGTCCACACCCCAAAAAACATCCGACCCCCGCCGGCCGCGGCGCCTTTGACTCAAAGACGCCCCGAGCGCGGGCCCTCTTTTTTGCACTAAAATCCCTACGAATAATACATAACAAATCTGGGATTAAGAACGCTTTAATTTCGGCTTAATTTTTAGCGAAGATTCTGCAAAAACCCAACTGGAAAATCCGGCTTAAAATGAGTATTTTCCGACGAGAAAGGGGCGTTTTTGGGCTTGCATCGGGGGGAAGATTTGATATACTTCGCCGCCCCTTGATAAGGGATGGCCCGATAACGGGGTTTAATCCACCACCATCACTTTATTACAAACGATTTAAAGCAAACTTAACCAAGACTTAAGTACATCTTAAGATCAGTTGATTAAACTTTAGCTTATGAAAGTGAAAATAGCGGACCATCGGTCATTCAAGTACTTCTTCTGGTTTCTGGGGGCGGTCCTCTGTCTGGTCAACCTCCCGGGAGCCCCTCTCTTGGAGCCGTGGATTCCAAACCAAACCCCCTTTTACGACCTTCGGTCGCAGCAAACCCTGAAAGATCTGGAACGCCTGGGACTCAAAAACCGCCTGAAGGAAAAGACCCTCAATGACCTGCTCTACTATCAATTTCACACCGGATCCTCGCTTCCCCAGACGCTCAAACAGCCGGAGTGGGCGGCCAAATTGGGGCTGACCCCCCACGCCTTCAAGGTCACCTGGTACATCAGCAATCCCTTCGAAGTGCTCCCCCGCGGCCTCCAGAGGGCCCTCCGGAAAAGGGCCGCCCCCTTTCAAAGCGCCACACAAATGATGGCCTGGAGCCGCGTCAACAAATTTCCGCCGCAGTGGAGGGAGGCTCTCAAAGCGGCCCTCATCGAAACCACGCCCGAAAATCTGTTGCGGGCCGCCCAGGGAAAAAGACCCTATGCGAAAAACGGCAAATTCTTGAAACCCATCGTCATCGATCACGGGGAGGGGAATTTTGAAGTGCAAGACGGCCACATCGCAACGGATCCGCGGGTGATTCCGACCAATTCGGACGTCTATCTTTTACTGAAGGTGAATGGCGTGGACCGGATACTAAAGGTGAGAGCGGCCGATGTCGGGGGAAAGATTCGGGGGCGTCACGTCGATCTGCCGATTCACGTGGGGCCGAGCGCCCAACCCATGCCGGACACCCACCTCCCGTGTGAAATCCGCAATCCTCAGGTTTTCATTCTGATGCCGACCCCGCCGCGGGTCAGTCGAGGTCAAAAGGCCTGATCGGGCTTTCGGTCACCCCTTCCTTTTTAACGCGCTCGACGGTCTCCTGAAAGGTTTGCTCGGTTCTCTTCTTCTGCCCTTCCATTTCTTCCTTTTTCTGATCGAAGAGCCCCGCCCGCCTTTTTTTGGCGTCTTCCAGCTTCTTCATGGCGGAAGCCATCTTGTCGCCCCCCTCCGACAACTTGTCCTTGGACGACCATTTCTGTACGACGTCACCGGAGTCGGCTTTCACCTCCAGCATGCCGTCGCAATAAGGACAGGTGACATAGACGGTTCTTCCCACATCGCCCCCCTGCCAATAAAAAACCCCTGCGAACAGGGGTTTATTATGATGAGATCAGTATTTCTTAAAAATCAAAAAGGAACTCAAGCCTGAATCTTAGCTACGTTCGCCGCTTTTGGCCCTTTTTCGGATTCGACAATATCGAAGGTCACCGCGTCCCCTTCCGCCAGGGACTTAAAGCCCTCCGACGAAATCGCCGAATAATGCACGAACACGTCGCCGCTGCCATCTTCTTTGGTGATAAAACCAAAGCCTTTCTGATCGTTAAACCACTTCACTTTGCCTTTGTGACTGCCCATAGTTAGTTCCTACTCCCACATCAATAAAACTCATTCCTTAAGAACGAGGGTTGTCCACACATCTTCTCGACAAACCTGGCGGCATTCTAGCAAATACCCCTTTCGGGTCAACTATTTTTGAGCGGGGGCCTCATCCTTCTTTAGGAAGCGCACCTCTTTTTCGCCGGGGCGCAGGTACCCCAGCTCACGCCGGACAAACTCCTCAACCAGCTGCGGGCTGCTTTTTAACCGGGCCAATTCCATTTTCTTCCGGTCAATTTCTTCGGAGAGCTGCTGCAGTTCTCTTTCCGCTGATCCGATGGCGCGGTGGCGGGCGATGGTTTTCCGCAAAGGGACGTTAAAGAATAGGCTGGCCAGGAAGAAAAGAACGGCCGCGAGGAAAAACCACTTCCGGTAAGGGCGAATGTCCGGCATCAAGACTTATTTAAAATCAAAGACGCGGTGCCCAAGATATGAGGCCCGGCGCCCCAGCTCCTCTTCCAACCGCAGAAGCTGGTTGTACTTGGCGATCCGGTCCGAGCGGGAGGCCGACCCGGTCTTGATCTGCCCGGCTCCCACGGCCACCGTCAGGTCCGCAATGAAGGCGTCCTCCGTCTCGCCGGAGCGGTGCGAAATGATGGAATGGTACCCGTTTTTCGCGGCCAGCTGGACCGCCCGAATGGTTTCGGTCAAGGTCCCGATTTGGTTGACTTTGATGAGGATGGCGTTGGCCACCTTTTTATTGATGCCGTCCTGGAGCCGCTGGGTGTTGGTGACAAAAATATCATCCCCCACCAATTGGATCCGTTTTCCCAGCGTTGCCGTCAGATGGATCCAGCCGTCCCAGTCGTCTTCGCTCAAGCCATCCTCAATGGAAACGATGGGGTAATTCTTCAGCAACCGTTCATAGTATGCCACCATCTCCTGTGATGAGAAATGCGGCTGGCCCTTTTCTCCTTCCAGGGTATAGGTCCCGTGATCGAAAAGTTCGTTGGACGCCACATCGAGCGCCAGCAAGACATCTTTCCCCGGTTCATAACCCGCCGCGACAATGGCCTGGCAGAGTAGCTGCAGGGCCTCCTCGTTGGAGGTCAGGTTGGGGGCGAAGCCGCCCTCGTCTCCGACCGACGTGGAGTAATTCTTGGATTTGAGTATCTTTTTCAGCTGATGGAACGTTTCCACCCCGGCCCGCAAGGCCTCCCGAAAAGACCCTCCCCGAACCGGCACAATCATAAATTCCTGGATGTCGACATTGTTGTCCGCATGAGCCCCGCCGTTTAAAACATTCATCATCGGCACCGGCATGACGATGGGCTTTCTCTCGTAACCAAACAGACGGCGGATGTGCTGGTACAAACAGAGCCCCTGAGAGGCCGCCCCGGCCCGAGCGCAGGCGAGGGAAACGCCCAAGGTGGCGTTGGCTCCCAAATTGGATTTATTGGGCGTTCCATCCAACGTGATCAGAAGCTCGTCAATCTGTTCCTGGGCGGCGGCGTCCTGTCCTTTCAGGGCATTGGCAATCTTTGTGTCAACATTCTGGACGACTTTCAGCGTCCCTTTTCCGCCGTAGCGCACGGGATCGTTGTCCCTCATCTCCAGCGCCTCATGGGCCCCCGTGGACGCCCCCGAGGGGACGGCCGCCCGGCCGATGGTCCCGTCAGAGAGAACGACGTCCACTTCCACCGTCGGATTCCCGCGGGAATCCAAAATCTCACGCCCTTTCACCATGACAATGCGGGCGCGCCGGTTGACTCTCTTATTCGAAACTCGTCTTGATTGTTTTCCGCGAACCATATTCTCTCCTCATTTTGTCATACCGGCTTTCGCCGTTATGACGATTATTGTCTAAGGATTTCCCAACTCTTGAAACACATCCTCCAGTATCGCGACCGCCTTTTCCATCTCACCCCGCGTGAGGACATACGGGGGTAAAAACCGCAGGACCTTCTCTTGAGTGCAATTGATGAGAAGTCCCTTCTCGCGGGCGAGAGAGACATAGGGCGCTCCCTCCCCCGCCAATTCAAGGCCCCACATGAGGCCCCGGCCGCGTATCTCTTTCACGACCGGGTACCGATAAAAGCGACGAAGCTCATTGCCAAGGACCTCGCCCAACTTATTGATGGATTTTAAACGGAAGGCGTCGAGCATTTTTAATACTTCCAGAGAGGCCGCGCAAGCCACCGGATTGCCTCCGAAAGTGGAGCCGTGAAGGCCCGGCGTCATAGGGCGCGACACGGCGGGCGCCGCGAGCGTCGCCCCCAAAGGAAGCCCGCCCGCCAACCCTTTGGCCAGCGCGATGAGATGGGGCTTCACCCCCGCCTGTTCATAGGCAAAAAACGTCCCCGTCCGGCCCATGCCGCACTGGACTTCGTCGACAATAAAAAGAAGGCGATGCCTCCGGCAAAGCGCCTGGATCCCTTTCAAGAATGCCGTCGTGGCCACGTGGATTCCCCCTTCTCCTTGAATGGGCTCGATCATGACGGCGATGGTCCGGGAGGAGATCGCCGATTTCAAGGCGGTCAGGTCATTAAAGGGAACCGAACGAAAGCCCGACGGGAGCGGCGCATATATACGGTTCCGACCCTTCTGGCCGTTGCCGGCCGCGGCGGTCGCCAACGTGCGCCCATGAAAGGCGCCATAAAAGGTGATGATCTCGCGGCCTTTTTTTCCCTCTTTCGTCGCCCACAGCCGGGCGAGCTTAATGGCCAGCTCGTTGGCTTCGGCCCCAGAATTGGAGAAAAAAACCTTGAAGCCGGGAGCGCGGCGAGTCAACGCCTTGGCAAGCGCGGTCTGAGGCGTCGTGTAATAGTAATTGGACACATGGATAAACTTCGCCGCCTGACGCTGGATGGCC
>JAJAPZ010000069.1 GCA_020523905.1 Candidatus Obscuribacterium magneticum | reverse complement strand
CCCAGCTTCCCTTTGTCGGCCATCGAAGGCGGCGGGGCGGAAAACTTTTCCACGGTGCCGCGCCCGGTCCGGATGGCAATCGCAGGCGCTGAGGCATCCGCCAGCTTGGCCCCCCCTTCTCCTTCCCCAATGGCCTTCACCGTTTCCTTCGTGGAAAGTTCAAACTGACCGCGATCGGATTTGGTCTGCCTCCGATCCGTCACCAAACCCAGCCTCTTTTCGGATAGAGGGGCTGCCCCCGGGCCGCCGGCTTTCAAATCAATCTGCTTCTGCTGAACCAAGGTCGGGTCCACCGTCGTCTTAAACCCCGACTTGGTTTGAAGCCGGGGCGCGATTTTTTCGGGTTCGTTCAATTTCGGCTCCAATTTGATTTCTTTGGGACCTGTCTGCAACTCCTTCGGCGGTTCCGCCTTCTTGACCGGCGCCGGAGGGGGCGGCTCCTTTCGAATGAGGGCCTTCAACTTTTCCATGAGCGACTTTTCGGCCACAGGAGGTGGCAAAGGAGGCGGCGCCTTCAACGCCTCCGCCTCAATCAAATCAATGGACACCAGGCGCGAGGTGGCGCGGTCCGCCGCTTTTTTTCGCACGTCAAACTTCATGAAATAAAAAGGGGCGTGCACCGCGAAGGCCAAGGCCAACGCCAACACATCCATTCGAATGGAGGTGCCGAAGTTGATCTGATACGAATGAATGGGATAGGCCATTGTGTTCATCATCTAGCCGCCCACCTTCTGCTGTTCGGTCCCAATCGAAATATTCCGGGCGCCGGCTTTCTTGCACTTGGCAATCAGCTCCGTCAGCGACAAATAGGGAGAGGCCCGATCCACCCTTAAGATGACCAATAGATTGGGGTCTTTCTTTAAAATCCGGCCCAACGCCGCCGACAGCTCCTCCTCCGTGATAATGTCGGTGTTGAGGGCGACCCGGCCGTCCGACGAATAGGTCAAAGCGACGTTTCGATCCTTGCTCTCGATGGTGACGGCCTTGGGCAGCTTGACCGGCAAATCCGCCATCTGAAGAAGGGGCGAGGTCACCATGAGAATGATCAGAAGCACCAAGCAAAGGTCGATGACGGGCACGATGTTGACCCCGGCAATGGTCGGCTCGTCTTTAATAAGTTCCCGCAGGTTCATGACGGCGCAAGCCCTCCTCCTTTTAAGAGCGACACCCGCTCGGCACCGTGCTGTTTGGCCAAATCCAAAACATGCACGACCTCTCCCACCTCAATGTTGTCCTCGGCGGATATGATGACCGGCCGATCGGGATCATCGCGAAGCTTTATGGAAATCTGCTCCGCCAGAAAATCCTCCGACTCGCAAAGGTTGTTGTTCAAGAACAATCCCTGGGCCGAGATTTTAATGAACAAGGGGTCCGGCGCCTTCTCTTTGTGAAGGGCCGCCCGGACCTTTTCCAAGCGGGGCGTCTGCACCCGGATCATGGAGGACATGACCATGGGGGAGAGCACCATGAGAATGATCAATAAAACAAGAGACAGGTCGGCCAACGGCACGACGTTGATCTTGTCCGTCTCTTCTAAATGTTCCTCGCCGATATCCATGAGTTCTTCGCTCCTTACTTCGCCGCCCGAGCCGCCGTCAAAAAGATTATTTCATGGCCGAAAATATCGCAGTTCGACAGGGTCGAGCGCATCCAAATGTTGAACCAGTTATAAATGACAGCCGCCGTAATAGCGACCGCGATGCCGGCGGCCGTCGCGATCAAGGCCTCCGAAATACCCGCCGCCACGATGGTCGGACCCCCGGACCCCGACAAGGCCAGGTCGCGGAAGCTCCGCATGACGCCCAACACGGTGCCCAAAAGACCCAACAAGGGGCAGATAAAACTCAGGGTTCCAAAAACCCACAAACGTTTCTGCAGGAGCGCTTGAAACCGCTGGTGGTAGAAAAGAAGGAGGCTTTCCCGTTCACTCCTCGGCAGTTGCACCGCATCAATCTGAGCCTGGACGGCCTCGGCAATTAACCCGCGCCCCCGCGAGGCCTCCTTTTTGGCCTCCGTCAGATTGCCGCTTTTAATATAAATCCGGATCCGATCCAGCCAGCGGGAGTTGACCCGGCCAAACCTCGCAAAATAGATCCACCGCTCGAATGTCGCGGTCACGCACAAAATCGACAGCCCAAACAAAATCGGCAGGACGATGCTGACCGCCATGATTTCTTTAAAGGTAAGTGTTTCCATTTAAACCCTCCTCAATGATATTGCGAGCAAGCGAATGTCGTCATTCCCGCGAAAGCCGGAATCCAGGACGTGAACACCGGAATGGATTCCCGCTTTCGCGGGAATGACGACACCACGGCACACATCTTTGACACCGAATCGACTCATCTCGTTCCATCTTATTGCGTCAAAACCTTCTGCAGCTCTTCCAGCCGCGTTTTGGCGTTGGCGAGCGCGGTCTGGTCGGCTGCATTCTTGGCGACATCACTGTATATTTCAAAGGCTTCCTTGGCTTTCCCCTGCGATATGTAGAGCTCGGCCAAGCGGCTGATCGCCGCAATCCGATAGGAATCGCTCTTGGGATTAAAATTCAGCAGCTTCTGATAGGCTTTCATCTCCATCTCGCTCTGGCCGGCCTGATAATAAATGCTGCCCACCGCATAGAGGGCCTCGGGGTATTCTTCAACGGTGGGACTGATCTGTTCGTAGTATTTGATGGCCTCGGCCGCCTCCCCGTTACGCTCCTTGATCTGGGCCACCTGCAAAAGAAGCTTCGCCCTCTCTTTGGGATCCTGCGTCCGGCCCAAGAGACTCTGATACGCCTGCTCCGATTCGGCCGTCCGGCCGAGCTTGGCGTAAGCAATGGGGATATTGTCCGCGGCGTTTTTGGCCAGGGGATCATCCGGATAGCGCTGCAGGAAGCTCTCAAAGGTGACGGCGGCTTCTTCAAATCGGTTCTGGTTGAAAAGACTCACGCCCAAACGGAAGAGGGCCGTCGAGGCCTGATCGTCATTTGGAAATTGGGCGAGGAAATTTTTATAGGCGGAGGCCGCTTCGACATTTTTTTCCTGATAATAGAGCGCCTCAGCCCGATAAAACGCCGCCTGGGCCGCGAGGGCGGACGCGGGGAAATCAATGAGAATTTTTTCGAAGTACGTCAACGACGCCTCGTATTCCTTGTTGTTGAAGGCCTTGGCCCCTTTTTCCCAGTAGAGGTCCGCCAAGACTTGCGACTTGGCCTGTCCTTTCGTCAACGCCTCGAGCTCCTCATCCGACTTCCCGACGTGCACGTAAGACATCTGCAGGAAATCCTGGATGCTCACCGCCTCTTCCGCATCGGGATACATCAGCAGAAACTCTTGATAGTGGGGGATGGCTTCCTTGTAATTGCCCGCATTGTAGTAGCAGTGAGCAAGCTGAAGCCGGGCCTCCTTGACCTTGGGATTGGAGGGATTGCGGACAATGTAGTTCTGGTAGGCTTTGACGGCGGCTGTCGTTTGACCCAAATCAAAGAGGGTCCGGGCCGCCTGAAATTGGGCCTTCTCCGCCAGGGGCGAAGTCGGATGGGTATTGACTAATCTCGTCCACACCTCCACCGCGTCGGAATAATATTCCAGCCGGTACAGCGACTGGCCTTCTTGAAATAGGGCCTGGGGGACGCGCTCATCCTTCGGGTAATCCTTCTGGAACACCCGGTAATAACCGACGGCTTTGTCGAAACTTTTCTGGTTGTAATAAATGTTGGCGGACTGCAAGGTGGCCAGGGCCAGCCAGTCCGATTTCTCCTTGCTCTTGGCGATGGCGGCAAATTGCTGAAGGGTTTGAAAGCCGGCTTCCAACTGGTTGTTTTGGGCCATGGCGACGGCCAATCCCAAATAGGCGTAGGGCGTCAGGGGATGATCGGGCGCCGCCGACAGGAAATCCTTGTACCTTTTCTGGGCCAGCTCGAAATTCCCGAGACTGAGCTGCCCTTCCGTAATCCAAAACTCCACCTCCGGGTTCTCCCGCTTGATGTCCTCCGGCATGTTGGCCCAGTAGTGATACACATGCGTCACCAATTCCTGCCAGCGCTGAGCCCGGACATAGGAGAGAGACATGAGGTGCAACGCCCGGGCCCCATAGGCGGATTTGGGGAAACGGTCCACGACCGTTTGATAAGCGGCCAGGGCTTCGGCGGGTTTTCCGACCGCATCGTAGCAATACCCTTCGATGAGCAATATTTTGGGGGTGAGTTCCTGGTCATAAAATTTGTTCAAGCCCTCTTCGGAGAGAACCAACGCCTCCTCATGCCTGCCCAGGGCCGTCAAACACCACATCAAGCGGTAATTGTCGTCGGGCGTTCTTTCCTTAACGTTTCCCTTCCGTTTGATCCGGTTGGCCAACGCTTCGATCATGTCGAGTTCCACCCAGGTCTCCCCCGTCAAATACTGGATGCGATCGGCCAAGGAGGGGCGAACGTCGAGTTTGAGGAGGGGCTCCAGCCGCACCAGCGCGGCCTTGTAGTTCTTCCGCCGGAAATCGGCCGCCGCCAGGCGGAATTGGGATTCGACCTGGAGGATTCCATTGGGATATTCACTCAGCCAGCGGGCAAAGCTCTGGTAAGCCAGCTGAAAATCCTGCTGCTGGTAATAGGTCTCGGCGACTTCGAAGGACCCCCGCTGCGCCCACACCGTGCCTGGAAACTTCTGGGTCAACTTTTGAAAATAAGAGAGGGCTTTAGGGATGAGCCCCAAGCGCCGGTAGGCGATGGCGGCAAAATAGAGACTCTTGGGGTCCTCCAGATCCTTTTCAAAGAAGGCGAGGCTGCGCTGATACTGCTCATTCTGAAAAAGCATGATGCCCAAGGGATACAGGGCGCGGGGGTATGATTTGTAATAGTCATTTTCAAGAAGCAAAATGTCGAGATGGGCCTGGGCGCTGGAACGGTTCCCTTGCGCCAGGGCGGTCATCGCCATCCCCAAGGTGGCCTCCGCCTCGAGCGCCGAATGCTTTCCTTTGCGGACGATTGAAAACTGATCATAGGCCTCGCCGTAAAGGCCCATGTGAAAATAACACTCGGCCAGGCGATATTGAAAACTCGCCAATTTATAGACATCATTCAGCGGCATCTCCGTCAGCTGCAGGTAAATCTGGGCCGCTTCGCGGAAATTCTCGGTTTCGAAGAGGAGCTCCGCCACCGTGGCTTTGGCATTGATGGTCGCCACGTGGTCGGGAGGCTGGTTTTCCAGGATATAGGACAACGAGCGGTAAAATCCCTTTGGATCGCGGGAGCGGAATTCCACCGAATAATCCGTGGATTTCCGGGTGGGGCTATATCGGCCCGCGTAAACAGCAGGCAACATCGAGAAGACGATAAAAAAGAGAACGATCCGAGTCGTCATTCCGGCGAAAGCCGGAATCCCGTTTCGATAATCGAAATAATCGACGGGACCGTTCCGTGACACGGTCCAGGCTATCAACCAGTTGGCAACGAAAGTTTTAAGACCTGGATACCGGCTTCCGCCGGTATGACGTGGCCTTCTCTGATTACTAGGACCTTGCAGATGTCGAATTAGTGATTGATTACGCATCATTTTTGAGTTTCTGACTTCCATTTCGAGTATAACAGAAGGGTGGTTTTTTTACCAGGCGAAGGAAAAAAATGACCGAAATATGATAAATATTCACTCATGTCTGTTCTGGTCATCGGATCGGTCGCTTTGGACACCATCAAAACACCTTTTGGAGAGGTGAGGGAAGCGCTCGGGGGATCGGCGACCTACTTCTCTTACGCCGCCAGCTTCTTTGCTCCGGTGCAGCTGGTGGCCGTCATTGGCTCGGACTTTCCCCAAGAGCATATCAAACTTCTAAAAGACAAGGGAATCTCCGTGGACGGTCTTGAGATCCATCCGGGCAAAACCTTTCGCTGGACGGGGCTCTATGAAAACGACATGAACGCCGCCCGCACGATCCGTACGGAACTCAATGTCTTTGAGACCTTCAAGCCGAACGTACCGCCCCACTTCCGAAACACTTCTAATATATTTCTCGCCAATATCGATCCGGACCTTCAATCGTATGTGCTCGACCAGATGAAAAATCCACAGCTCATCGGTTGCGATACCATGAACCATTGGATCAGTTCCAAGCCCGAAGCTCTCAACCGGTTGCTGAAAAAAGTCCACATCCTTCTTTTGAACGACGGGGAGGCCCGGCAGCTGACCGGCATCACCAATCTCATCAAGGCGGGGACGGATTTATTGAAGCGGGGGCCGAAGGCCGTGGTCATCAAAAAAGGAGAACACGGCGCCGTTCTTTTAACAAAGGATTTCTTTTTCGTGTCTCCCGCTTATCCCGTGGAAGATGTTTTTGATCCGACGGGTGCCGGCGACTGTTTTGCCGGCGGCTTTTTCGCGTCGCTGGCCACCAAAGAAAACGTCTGGGAAGAAACGGTGCTGCGGCAGGCGGTTATTTTCGGGACCCTCATGGCGTCTTTCAATGTGGAATCGTTCAGCATCAACCGCTTGAAATCCCTCACGCAAAAAGACATCGTCAACCGCTACCAGGAATTTAAGAAACACACGCATTTCGAACCGGCCGACCATTCCACGACCTTTCGTCCGGCGCCTATTCAGCGGGTTTGATTTCTTTTACGTTTTCGACGGGGTAGGGGAAACTGCCGAGGCCCGGGAGTTGAACCTTATACGTCGTCGGCGTCACTTCCTCCAAAACGCCTTTCACGGAGCGGCCGTTTTTAAGCTCCAAGGACACGTAGGTTCCAATTAAGCTGTCATAACCGGCCGCTTTTTTGGGCTTGGAGGAGGCGGCCGGAGCGCTGGGCGCCGGTGCCGCCGGTTGAGAGGGAGCGGGCGGCTCGGCCGCTGAGGGAGGCGCCACCGGCGGGGCTGTGACTGCCGATGACGTTGATGGTGTTGAACGAGGAGTTGCGCGCTTTTTCAAAAGGCGTTTCTTCCGTGATTTACGAGCTGCTTTCGCTTTGGGGGCCGCCGGCGCCACCTTGGATTCAGCCGGAGGCGCCGAGGCGGCTTGAGCCGGAACGGGCGATTCCACGACCGGCGTCACGGGAACGGCATTGATGGTGGACACCGCGACGGCGGGGGTTTCGGAGGGGAAGGCAACCTCGGGGGCCTGTTTTTTCTCCGCCGATACCGGTTTTTTCCCCGAAAGGCCGAAGAACCAGGTGACTTTGTCGACGACTTTTTTACTTTCTTGGGTTATCAAGGTGTAGTATTTGGTGGTCGGAAAAATGAAAAATAAGACGCCGCCGATGACAGCGATAATAAGGATTCCACCCACGGTCACTCTGATGCGCATCGAACGGACTCACCCCTTTGGAAAATAACTGAATCAACTTTTTCTTAAATATTGTAAAAATTCAAGCCTTTTTTTGAATTATATTATGATGAGAGAACATAAACACATCGTCATACCGGCGAAAGCCGGTATCCAGTGTGTAACCTTGATTTCAGAGCATGAAACGCTGGATACCGGCTTTCGCCGGTATGACGGTTTTCTTGGCGGTGGCTCAATCGCGTCATGAATATACTTGGCATATCGGCTTTTTATCATGACAGTTCGGCCTGCCTGGTGCGGGATGGCGAACTTGTTGCTGCAGCACAGGAAGAACGATTCACCCGCATCAAGCACGACGCCAATTTTCCGACCCACGCCGTCAACTACTGCCTCTCCGAAGGAGGGATCGACGCCTCCCAAATTGACACCGTCGCCTACTACGATAAGCCGCTTCTGACCTTTGAACGGCTCCTGGAAACATGGTTTTCCTACGCTCCCGTCGGTTTCAACGCGTTCTTTAAGGCCCTGCCGGTCTGGCTCCATCAAAAACTCCATCTGCCCAAACAAATTGACCAAGGTTTGGGAAACCGCTTCAAGGGGCCCATCCTCTTCACCCGGCACCACGAATCGCATGCCGCGTCGGCTTTTTATCCGTCTCCCTTCGAAGAAGCCGCCATCCTCACCATTGACGGCGTCGGCGAATGGAGCACGACGACCTTCGGGCACGGACGCGGAAACAAATTCCAGCTCTTCAAAGAAATTCGATTCCCCCACTCTCTCGGCCTCCTTTACAGCGCCTTCACCTATTACCTCGGGTTCAAAGTCAATTCCGGGGAATACAAGGTCATGGGGCTGGCGCCCTATGGCATCCCTCGCTACTACAACAGGATCATGAACGAGATGATCGACCTAAAAGAAGACGGCTCCTTTTTCCTGAATATGGAATATTTTAATTATTGCGCGGGTCTTACCATGACAAGCCCAGCCTTTCATCATTTGATGGAAGGGACCCCCCGCAAGCCGGAAACATACATCACACAGTACCACATGGATGCGGCCGCTTCCATTCAAAAAGCGTGCGAGGAAGTGATGCTGAAGCTGGCCCGGCACGCCAAACAAGTGACCGGGGCCAAGAACCTGGCCATGGCCGGGGGCTGCGCCCTGAACTGTGTGGCCAACGGGCTCATTCACCGCGAAAAGGTTTTCGACAACATTTTTGTCCAGCCGGCCTCGGGCGATGCGGGAGGTTCCATAGGAGCCGCTTTATTTACCTGGCACAGTTACCTGGATAACCCCCGCTCCCCCCATGCCTCCGACACTCAAAAAGGAAGCTATCTGGGTCCCCGCTACGTTAACAGCGAGATCGAAAGCACACTGAAGAAAATGGGTGCGAAATACACGTTCTGCCCTGACAATGAGCTGGCAAAGCGGGTGGCCGACTTCATTGAAAAACAGAAGGTCGTCGGATTCTTTTACGGCCGCATGGAGTTTGGCCCCCGCGCCTTGGGAGCCCGCAGCATCATCGGGGACGCCCGCAATTCCAAGATGCAGTCCCAGATGAATCTTAAAATCAAATTTCGCGAATCCTTCCGCCCGTTCGCCCCGAGCGTGATTCTTGAGAAGTCCGGCGACTATTTCGACTTCAATTCCGAAAGCCCCTATATGCTCATGGTCGCACCCGTCCTGGAGGAGAAGCGCGTCCCCACGCCGGAGGGCTATAAAAAATTATTCGGAATCAACAAGCTGAACGAACCCCGCTCCGTCGTCCCCGCGATCACGCACGTGGATTACAGCGCGCGCCTTCAGACGCTCACGCAAGAGCGCAACGGGATGTATTACGATGTGGTAAAGGCTTTTCACGACCAAACGGGCTGCCCCGTCATCATCAACACGAGTTTCAACATCAGGGGAGAACCCATCGTTTGCCGGCCCGAGGAAGCCTACCAATGCTTCATGTTCACCGACATGGATGTCCTGGTTCTTGAAAACTATATCTTGATGAAAGAAGACCAGCCTCCCCTCGCGGGGGCGGAAGCCTACAAAGGAAAATTCAAGCTCGACTAGAAACTGCCATGGTGAAACAATTCGATCTCAATGCTGTCATCCCTGCGAAAGCAGGGATCCAGTCCGGTGTTCACGGCCTGGCTCCCTGCTTTCGCAGGGATGATGAACACATATGATCACAAACATCACCACTATCAACTGGAAACCGTCCAACGCCGACCTGAGGAAATTCGGGCTCACCCTCCTCATCGGTTTCGGCCTCATCGGGGCCCTCGTCTTCTGGCGTTCTTCCCATGCAGCCGCCTTCTGGATGTGGGGGATCAGCACCTCGGTGGGGCTTCTCGCGATCGCCGTCCCCTTTCTTTCGAAACCTTTCTACTGGGCCTGGATGGGAGTGGCCTTCGTCATGGGAACGATCGTTTCCACCTTGATTCTTCTCCTCATTTTCTATCTCATCATTTCGCCCGTCGCCCTTTTTATGAAGCTCGTCGGACGGGATTCCCTGCGGTTGAAAAAGAAGAGTTACCCCAATGAAACGTACTGGGTTGAATTGCCTCAACCGAAAAGCAAGGATTGCTACGAACGTTTATTTTGATTTGACAGCGTCATTCCCGCGAAAGCGGGAATCCATTCCGGAGTTCACGTCCTGGATTCCCGCTTTCGCGGGAATGACGGTATAGCCTCGACATAAAAGAAGGAGAGATGACATGGAACGCCCCTCGTTACTGAAGGAATTTTGGTTGTTTCTGAAGGAAAACAAGAAGTGGTGGCTTTTGCCGATTGTGCTTGTGCTATTGCTTCTGGCCGCCCTGATCTTTCTGGGGGGCTCGCCAGCGGCTCCTTTCATTTACACCCTTTTCTGAGCGGACCCCCTCAAACTCCGGCGCCGGAGCCCCGTAAAGAAACTTCTTTTTTGGGGGGCGCTTAAAAGGGAGCCGGCGTCCCGCCAGCAATTCCTCCGTTGCCTCAAGAATAAACGGGTCCTCCAACTGCCGCTCGATGGTCCTTAGAGCCACCGGAAGATGGTTGACCGTCTTCATGTCGTGAATGTGCAATTCCCGCCCCTTCAGA
>JAJAPZ010000068.1 GCA_020523905.1 Candidatus Obscuribacterium magneticum | reverse complement strand
TGTATTTCGCCTCTTCCGATCGTTGGCCGTTATAGGCGCCGGAGTTTGCCATGATCCCCTCTTCAATATACGCTTGGGTCAGAGGGGATGCCCCCTTCTTATCCGCCGGCCGGATGACCTCGATGATGGGAATCTTGAATTTCTTGGCGAATTCGAAGTCTCTTTCATCGTGGGCCGGCACGGCCATGATGGCCCCCGTGCCGTATTCCATGAGGACGTAATCGGCGATCCAAATGGGGATGGCTTCTCCATTTACCGGGTTTTCTGCATGGGCGCCCGTGAATTCTCCCGTTTTCTCCCGGTTGATGGCGGTCCGGTCCATGGATGAGAGTTTCTTGGCCTTCTTGCGGTAAGCCTCGATGGCGGCCATACGGTCGGGGGTTGTGATTTTTGGGACGAGGGGGTGTTCCGGGGCCAACACCATAAAAGTGGCGCCAAAAAGGGTGTCGGGCCTCGTTGTGAAAACCCTAAGCTTATCCGTTGAATTCCTCCTCCCTTTATCAAGGACTGTGAAGTCAACCAAAGCCCCCCAGGAAGAGCCAATCCAGTTTTTCTGCATGATGAGAACTTCTTCGGGCCACCCCTTTTGAGCGTGAGTGGGCTTCAGCAGTTCATGGCCATCCAGGAGTTCCTGGGCGTAGGCCGTAATTTTGAAGAACCACTGTTCCAGTTCTTTTTGTTCGACTTCCGAGTCGCAGCGCCAGCAACGGCCATTGTGGACTTGTTCGTTGGCCAGCACCGTCGCGTCTTTGGGACACCAGTTGACCGGGGATTTTTTCCGATAAACGAGGCCTTTCTCATACATCTTGATGAAGAACCACTGGTTCCATTTGTAGTAGTCGGGGTCGCACGTCGCAAACTCGCGGTCCCAGTCGTAGGAGATGCCGAGGGCCTTCAATTGCCGTCTCATGTTGACGATGTTTTCCTGGGTCCATTGATGTGGATGAATCCCCCGTTCAATGGCGGCGTTTTCGGCCGGCATGCCGAAGGCGTCCCAGCCAATGGGGTGTAGAACGGCCCGGCCTTTTTTCCGGTAATAACGGGCTAATATATCGCCGATGGTGTAGTTGCGAACGTGGCCCATGTGGAGGTTGCCGGAGGGATAGGGGAACATGACCAGGAGGTAATAAGGCGGCCGGTCTTTGGCGGGAGCGGGAGTCGCGTGGGATTTCGCGCCCCCCCACTTTTTTTGCCACCTCTGTTCGATCTCTTTGAAATTATAAGCGTTCATTTTTTAGGGATTTTGCCTTTTTCTTAAGTAGAGAAAATATTCCTGGTTTCCCTTTGCTCCCTTAAGCTTTGAGGGCGATTGTCCCAAAAATTGGAACTCCTTTTCTATACAAAACTGGATGAGATCCTTCACGGCTTTCTCTTGAATCGCCGGCGATTTGACGACGCCTTTCTTTAAAAGTTTGGGGCCCACTTCGAATTGAGGCTTAACAAGAGCAATGATTTCGCCGTTGAGGGCCAGAAGGGACCCCACCTTGGGGAGAACTTTTTTTAAGGAGATGAAGGAGACGTCGATGACCGCAAGATCCGGCGGGGGCACGAGCGTTTCCGGTGTGACGCTCAAAATATGGGTTTTTTCGCGCAACCGAACGCGCGGATCTTTTTTTATTGATTGGATCATCTGGGCTTTGCCGACGTCGATGGCATGCACGAGAACGGCTCCCTGTTGAAGGAGGCAGTCGGTGAAACCGCCCGTGGAAGAGCCGACGTCCAAGCCGATGCGTCCCCGTGGTGAAAGGTGGAAATCTTCAAGCGCCCCTTCCAGTTTATCTCCCCCCCGCGACACGTAACGCGGAAGGGAATGGAGGGTGAGTTCGGCATCGTTGCCAAGAAGCGTGCCGGCCTTCAGGACGATCTGCCCTTTCACCCGGACCTGGCCGGCCAGAATCAAGGCTTGCGCTTGGGTGTGGGATCGGGCCAGTCCCTTGTCGACCAGTAGAAGGTCCAGTCTTGTTTTCGGAGGTTTCAATCTAGCGGATTAAAGAAATTTGACGTTTCAGGGTTTCGGCAATTTGATGCGGGGTGAGGCCGACGAGACTGCGGAGTTTTTCCTGGGATCCGTGCTCGATAAACCGGTCGGGGAGGCCAAGAGAGCGGATGATAAAGTTTTCTCCTTCCAAAATTTCTTTGACGCCGCTTCCAAAGCCACCTGCTAATGCGTTTTCTTCAACGGTGAGAATCAGCTTGACGTTTTTCAAGCTTTCCAGAAGCCATGTCTTATCGATCGGTTTTGCGAAACGGGCGTTGATGACGGTGATGCGGTGTCCCAATTTCGCCAGTTCATCGGCGGCTTCCAATGACGGGGTGACCATATTTCCGATCGCCAGGATCGCCATGTCCCCTCCCTCCCGCAGCACCTCCCCTTTGGCCCAGGGCAGAAGATGGTAATGGGTATCCAAGGGAACACCGACGCCGGCGCCGCGGGGATAGCGGATGGCCACCGGCCCCAAGCGGTGATTAAGGGCGGTTTTCAACATGTGCTGGAGTTCGTTTTCATCTTTGGGAGCCATGAGGGTCATGTGGGGAATCATGCGCAAGTAGGAGAGGTCGAAGGCACCGTGGTGCGTGGGGCCGTCGTCTCCGGCAAGGCCGGCGCGGTCCAGGCAAAAGACGACCGGCAGCTTTTGGAGGGCGATGTCGTGTTCGATTTGATCAAAGGAGCGCTGGAGGAATGTGGAGTAGATGGCGACCACAGGCTTCAACCCCCCGCAGGCCAAGCCGCCGGCGAAGGTGACGGCATGTTGCTCTCCCAGTCCGACGTCATAGAAGCGGTCCGGAAATTTGTCCCGAAAGGCGTCCAGGCCGGTCCCTTCCGGCATGGCCGCGGTGATGGCGACAATCTTGTCGTCTTCCTTGGCAAGCTCGCAGAGGGTCTGGCTGAAAACTTTTGTGTACGTCAGGGACGTGTCCGCGCTTTTGTGCATTTGGCCGGTCACCGGATCGAATTTTCCAACGCCATGGAAAGTAATGGGATCGCTTTCGGCCTTTTCGTAGCCGCGGCCTTTTTTGGTCACCACATGGAGAAGGACCGGGCCTTTCAGCGTTTTTGCCCCCCGCAAAACTTCGATCAGCTTCGGCAAATCATGGCCGTCAACGGGTCCCAGGTAGGTGAATCCCATTTCCTCAAAAAGGAGGCCCGGAAACAAAAGAACCTTGACGCGTTTGGCGATGCGGATGAGATGGGTTCCCCAATAGTGGATGCGGGTGAGGAACTTTTCGACCTTTTTCTGGAGTTTCTTGTACAGGTCGCCGGTCAGAAATTTGGCCAGGTGAGCGCCGACGGCGCCGACCCGGTGGGAGATGAACATTTGGTTGTCGTTCAAGACCACGAGGAGATCCGTCCCGAGGTTCCCTGCATTTTGGAGCCCTTCAAAAGCCATGCCGCCGGTGATGGAGCCGTCGTTGACGATGGCGACGACGTGATGATCCTGCTTGAGGAGGTCCCTGGCTTCGGCAAATCCAAGAGCCGCCGAAATGGAGGTCGAGGCATGACCGGCCCCGAAGGCGTCATGCTCGGATTCGGAGCGGCTTAAGAAACCGCTGATCCCCCCAAATTGCCTTAAGGTGTGGAATTTATCGCGCCGCCCCGTCAGCAGTTTGTGGGCGTACGACTGATGGCCGGTGTCCCAGATCAGTTTGTCCTTGGGGGAATCAAACACATAATGGAGGGCGATGGCCAGCTCCACGCAGCCCAAGGAGGCGCCCAGGTGTCCGCCGTTCTGGGACGTCACGTCGATGATCCGCTGCCGGATTTCCTTGGCCAGCTCCGCCAACAGTCCGGGACGAAAGTGCCGGATGTCCTGGGGCTGGTTGATCATTTCCAAAAGGGCCATCGTTCGATCCTTTTTTGTCATTGCTTCGCCCGCCTGAGGCGACCTCGCAATGACATGTTTCGGTGTTTTTTCGTCGATAATGAGGCTCGTATTCTCTCTTTAATCCGACGGTTTGGCAATGGTGTGTCTCCATTGTTTTAGCCTTGTCGCATTCAAGGGATCCGGTGAATCAGTTGTCCTCAATGATGGGCTCCACCTCGATGATCTCCGGCAAAGGCTTTCCGCAGAAGCGGCACACGGTGTCTTCCAACTTAACGGGCTCATCGCAGGAGGGACACTTTTTGAAGGCACCGAACTTCATGTTTTTATCTTGCCGTGTTCCGCCTTTTGGAGATAAAAAGAAAAGAGCGAAAAGGCCAACCAACGGGCTCAATAGCATCGATAGCGTTAAGAAAATTAGCGCCGAGCGCCCTTTGGCATTGGCAATCACAGAGACCATCAGACTTAGCAAAAACCAGATTAATAAAAATCTCATGTTTGATGGATTTCAGCCCCGGTCATTCAGGGGTGGTCAGGTTATTTTATTCTGAGCAACTCGAGGAATTTGTTCTCAGTGGAGAGAATGAGGGTGGTGTCTTGCGGAAGAGCCTTTTTGTAGGCCTCCAAAGTCCGAATAAAATTGTAAAAATCGGGATCCGCATTCATTGCCTGTGCATAAACATGTATGGCCTTGGCCTCAGCGTTGCCCTTAATGGATTGAACCTCCCTGTAGGCCCGAGACTCAATTTCCTGTAAATCCTTGGCAATTTTTCCTTGAATCTTTGCTTTTTCCCCAAGCCCGACAGAGCGGATCTTTTGAGCAATGCGTTGGCGCTCGGAAATCATTCTGTCGTAAACCTTGGCTTCCACGCTGGCCTCGTATGAAATGCGGCGGAGTTGAACATCGATAATTTCGATCCCAAATTCCTTGAGACCGGCGCGGGCGCGTTCAATAATGATGCTGCTTAAACTCTCTCGACCAACAGAAACCGAATCAATTTCTCCCACAACCTCTTCCTCGGCACCGGGTTGAATATCCCCCTGTTTTTGAGCCGCCATCCGTTCCTTAACTTTATCGAGAATAGAATTACTATTGCGAACCGCCTCCACCAGATTATTGTTGGATATAGTGTCTCGTGTGACGGCATCCAATATCCCGTCCAGCCGGAGACGCGCGCCATTTTCATTTTGGACAGTTTGAAGAAATAACAAGGGGTTCACGATTCGCCAACGGGCGGTGGTGTCCACAACGATGTACTTCTTGTCTTTCGTCGGGATCTGATTGGGGTAACCGTCCCAATTCAATATCCGCTTGTCGAAACGGTGGACCTTCTGGATGAAAGGAATCTTAAAGTGCAAGCCAGCGCGCGCGACGGGAGAACCCACGGTACGCCCAAACTGGGTGAGTACCGCCTGTTCCCATTCAGGAACGATATAGGCCGAAGCTATCCCGATGAGGGTCGCTCCGATAATGACGAGGATTAAAGTTGAATTGCGCGAGCTCATGGATTCTCCTGTGAAGCCGGGGGATTGGCCGTCTTTTGCTGAAACACCGGCAGCAATCCCTGAACCCCTTTGTCAACAATCGTCAAAGATTTAAAACGGGAATAGAGTTCTTCCATCGTCTCCAAATAAAGCCGGGTCCGGGTCACGGTAGGCGCGATTTGATAGGCCTGCAGGACCGAGCGAAACCTTTTTGCTTCCCCTTCAGCTCGATTCACAACAGCGGTGGCGTACCCTTCCGCATCCCGAATGGACTGTTCTGCTTTCCCGCGCGCCTCGGGAATAACCCGATTGTATTCCTGCTCTGCGTTATTAATGGCTTGTTCCTGTTCCTGCTTGGACGAGTTGACGTCATTGAACGCGGGGCGAACACTTTCGGGTGGATTGACGTCCTGCAACTTGACGGTAACAATTCGAATGCCGATGTCGTAGCGATCCAGCACTTCCTGGGTCAGACGGTGTGCTTCCTCGGCGATTTCAACCCGACCAACAGTCAGGACATCCGTGACCGCACGATCGCCCACAACCCGGCGGAGAACCGATTGCGACACATCTCGCATATTTTTCGTCACTTCCCGCGTGTTAAAAAGGAATTTCTTCGGGTCTGAGATCTGGAACTGCATGATCCATTCCACATTCGCCACGTTGAGGTCGCCAGTCAAGGTCAGAGACTCCTCTTTGAGTCCGTGAGTTGTGTAATCAGTTCGAGATCCTATTTGACCTTTGGTACGAAAACCGAACTCTTCTTGGAGAATGATTTTGGTTTTTACCTTAATGGCTTGGTCTATCCCGAAGGGCAATTTGAAATGAAGACCCGGGGACTGCGTCTCGACATAGCGTCCAAAACGGAGAATCACGGCTTCTTCACTTGGATCCACCGTAAATACGGAACTACTCAAGGCCAACAGAGCAACAACAGCCCCTGCCGCCCAGACCAACAATTTCCTGGGATTAAAACCCGCCCCCAATTTCTTGGAGACGGCCTCCAAAAATCGATCAATTTCGTTCTTCGAACTATCCCATTCGCTCATAAATTCACTCTTGACACCCGTGCAATATATCAATGTCGCATCTGATGTGCCAGTGTAAAGTGATGAATTCGACACGCTTCACCAAATTGAACTTTATTGATTAAGTGCAATCTCAAATTCTTGGCTCAAATTGAATAATATGAGCACGTTATGATTTTTCAACAATGGCAACCTATGCAAGGAGCGTTCCCTACTGAAAAAGGGACTTGTTTCCGTGTTTGGGCCCCTGCTTCCAAGAAATTAAACGTAATCCATGTCGCTGATGAACATCGCCTCTCCGCTTACCCTCTCATGAAAAATCAAGACGGCTTTTTTGAAGGCCTTATCCCTGAAATTAAGACAAATGATCTTTATCGATATGAAATAGACGGGGAAATATCGGCCCCCGATCCTGCGTCGCGATACCAACCCCTTGGGGTGAACGGACCGTCCCAAGTCGTTGACTCTTCTCTCTTCCGATGGACAGACGCAAACTGGACGGGCATCGAGATCAAAGACTTAATCCTTTATGAGATCCATACGGGCGCCTTTACCCCATCAGGCTGTTTCGCTCAAATTCGAGAACGTCTTGCCTTTTTGAAAAACGTCGGAGTGACGGGAATAGAACTCATGCCCGTCGCCGATTTCCCGGGAGAACGGAATTGGGGCTATGATGGTGTTTCCCTCTACGCTCCAGCGCGATGTTATGGATCGCCGGACGAGTTAAGAGCCCTCGTGAACGATGCCCATGGATGGGGCTTGGCTGTCCTTCTTGATGTGGTCTACAGCCACGTGGGGATAGAGGGCAATTATCTTGAGTTTTTCTCTCCATATTACTTTTCTGAATCACCCTCTCCATGGGGGATGCGTTTTAATCTTGACGGCTTACAAAATAACCGCGTAAGGGAATTCCTTATAGACAACGCTCTGTATTGGCTCAACGAATACCATTTCGACGGATTCCGTTTCGACGCCACCCATGCATTAAAAGATCAAAGTCAGGCCCCCTTTTTAAAAGAAATGACCTCCGCATTGCGAACAAAATTGCCGGGCCGCAAAATCGTCCTCATTGCTGAAGACAACCGAAATTTGGCTGATCTTGTTCGATCCGTTCATGAGGGAGGTTTCGGACTCGATGCTGTTTGGTCGGATGACTTTCATCATCAAATGCGGCGAATCTTGACGGATGAATCAGATGGCCTTTTCCAGGATTACACCAATAAAATTGAAGACCTTGGCACCATCATTCGGCGAGGCTGGCTTTATAGCGGGCAACATTCAGCCTATGAAGGCAAGCCGCGCGGAACAGACCCGACGCAACTGGCGCCGTCAAAATTTGTGTTTTCTCTCCAAAATCACGACCAAATTGGGAATCATCCCCGGGGGGAGCGGATCCATCACTTGGTAAATTGGCCCCAATACCGCGCCGCTCTCGCTGTGCATCTGCTTTCTCCTCAAACGCCTTTGCTCTTTATGGGACAAGAGTGGGGTGCCGCGTCGCCTTTTCTTTACTTCACGGATCACGGTTCGAAACTAAGCGCAAATATTTACGAGGGCAGAAAAAAGGAATTTAAACACCTTTTTGGAATCGAAGCCTCCGCATTTCCAGATCCCCAAGCCCGGTCCACGTTTCTTTCCAGCAAACTCAATTGGGACGAACTCGATATAGCGGAACATGCCAAGCTTTTGAAACTGACACGAGAATTAATCTCTTTGCGTAGGAACAAATTGCTGAGGCCCGTTGGCTCTCAAGAAAATTTTAACGTTTTTACACTTGATGATAATTTTCTCATTCTCCAGTATGATTGGGTGACTGAATCATTATGGACTATCGCGAGTCTGAAAAACGGAGGACGGTTCAATATCGCCTCGTGCTATGGGAATCAAAAAATGCTCGGCAGCATCCGATATGGCAAGTGGGAGGTGTTGCTTGTGACAGAGAACTCACTTTATTCAACAAATCCAAAGACGACAACGATCGACGTATCGAAAATTTTTCCTGTTATCAATTTTGATGGGCCTACAGCCGTTGTTATCGAGGCAAAAAAGATCTAAAGGTGAACGATATCTTTCCCAACGTGATCGAGAGAAAGAAAGAGAAGCATGTAGTCACGCAAGTGTCTGGTCAGCAGAAAATTCTCCCTCACGTGTTCCCGCCCGTTCTCTCCTAATTTCCGGGCGTAATCGGGAGATTGCAAGAGCTGCTTCAGCCAATAACCCGTGCCTTGGACCGTATGAGTCAAGATTCCCGAATATTTATGCGTGATTTGAAGAGGAATGCCGCCCACCGCTCCAGCGATCACAGGTTTCCCTTTCCATAACGCTTCCGACACCGTCAATCCAAAACCCTCTTTCAGAGACTTTTGAAGAACAATGGTGCTGGCCCGCTGCAAGGCGTTGATCTCCAGGTTGCTCGTGGGTGGGAGCTCAAGGATGAAGATGTCGGGATCATTCCCGGCTTTTTCACGAACCTCCGCCAACACCTTGGCTCCTTCTGGATCATCCGTGGCGGAGCCGCCCGCCAATACAAGCTGACAATCCACATAGGGTTTGACCAACCGGAACGCCTCAATAACACCCACGGGATCTTTGAGGTAATCAAAACGGGACACTTGAGTGATGATCTTTTTACGCTTGGAGATACCAAATCGATCCAAAACAGTATCGATATATTCCGGCTCAAGCTCCTTATTCTTATCGCTCAAAGGATCAATCGACGGGGAAATCATGACCTGCCGGATATCCAGTTTTTGCGAAAAGGCCGGGGCTGAAAAAACGGCGGCGTCATATTGCTGAACAAGAGGTTTTAAGAAATTCCAGACGCTCTCATTTCTCGAAGACACGTCGACGTGACACCGCCACACCCAATGGCGTCCTTTCTCTCCCTTTTTTCTGATCAATCCGGCTGGTTGAGGATCATGGATGAACACAACGTCCGCGTCCAAATTAATGTCTTTGAGATTCATCTCCTGCGTATCCCAATAACATTGGACGTCAGCCTCGGTTAGTTCTTGTGGAGCGCCATGAAGAGCGTTGTGAATCTTCTTGGTGACGCCATAAAATTGATCCCCACCTTTGATGACATCCCAGCGCGCAGGGATTCCCAATTCTTTAAGAAGAGGAACCATCCGGTTCAAAATCTCAGCCACACCCCCACCCACCGCTGTGGAATTGACGTTGGTGATCACACGGCCCCCCAGCTTTTTAGCGATCAATCGCAGTTCGTCGACAACAGACTCGCCGACGATACTTTTGTAATCGTCAAGCGCCATTGGGGCCCTCCTCCGCTAAAGATTGGAGCCGCTGTTCGATCATGGCTATTATTTGTTGTCTCAAACCATCGAGGGTCTGCGTGTAAGGGTCCATCCGCGAAATGGATTTGGCGAGCGCCGGTTCATCCAATTCTTTTTCGAGCCACAAGGAAAAATCATTGGTGCTGCGGCCCAGTCTGAGACGCGCCTCAAATATGTGGTGATAAAGGGAATGTATGCTGATTTTCTTGATCGCTTCCAAGAATTCCTTCAAATCAGATGCCCAATAAGGAGTGGGAAGCACGAAGCTCTGGGATTTCATGAAGTGAAATTCTTCACCCTCTGGGGCAGTTCGATTTGAACGGTTTTTCTCTAAATAATTCTGGATCACGCTTAAAATTCTATTTCCTAACTCTGTAATGGAAGAAAAGGCGACCGTGTCGATGGCTGCCAGTTGTTCACCCAACTTGTCTTCCTGAAGAACCTGAGAAACCCAATAAGCAAAATCATTGGTGGGTTCTGGAGAGAGAAATTGATGCTGTTTTAAAAAATGATGCGTGTGGTGATACATCACCGAACCGGGCGCGGTTTTCAATATCTCCACCAGCTCTTTCAGATCATGCGCTTTAAAACCGGTCAACTCCACCAGGTTGGCTTGGGTTGCAAATTGAAAGGGGCTTTGAGTTTTTTTCAATGTCATATCTTGCACAACTCCATCAGGGAGAGCCTCTGGGGAAGGCGCTTCTTGCTGAACGTATTCCTGAAGATCGTCGCTTTAAACTTCTTGGAGAATACACTTCAGAAAACCTCGCGCCGGCGTTGGATCGGCATTATCAGGGGAT
>JAJAPZ010000067.1 GCA_020523905.1 Candidatus Obscuribacterium magneticum | reverse complement strand
CCGGCTGGGCCTGGTGACCAACCTGGACGTGCTTCAAACCATGAACAACATGCAACAGGTCAAGCAAAACTTCGACCAAGCCGTCATTCAAAGCCACTTGGACTGGGTCAACCTGCAGGTGGCGATGGAGGAATTGCCCTCGTCATGACCCTCTCCGATATCTCCATAAAAAATCCGGTCATGGCCTGGATGCTCATGGTCGGCCTCATGGTCTTCGGCTGGCTCGGCTTCAGTCAAATGGGCATCAGCGCCCTCCCCGACGTGGACTTCCCTGTGATTTCGGTTCGGGTCAACTGGGAAGGCGCCGCCCCGGAAGTGATGGAAACGGAAGTCACCGATACCATCGAAGACGCGGTCATTCAAGTCCAGGGGGTCAAGGAGATCACCTCGTCCTCGCGCCTCGGAAACGCCAACATTTCCATCGAATTTGAATTGAGCCGGGATATCGACGTGGCTCTTCAAGAGGTTCAGACGAAAATCGCCCAGGCTCAGAGAGACCTTCCGAAGGACATCGATCCACCCATCGTCACCAAAACCAATCCGGAAGACCAGCCGATCATGTTCCTTGCCGTTTCGGGTGACCGGCCGTTAAAAGAAATCATCGAGTACACCAAGGATCACCTGAAAGACCGGTTCACAACGATCTCCGGCGTCGGTGACATTTTCCTGGGGGGCTATATGGAGCCCAACCTCCGCGTCTGGCTCGACGCCGACAAAATGCAAAAGCGCGAGCTGACCGTTCAAGATGTGATGGCCGCCATCCGAGGGGAACACGCCGAGGTCCCCGCCGGCTATATGGATACAGGAGCCAAGGAATTGAACGTCCGCGTTTATGGCGAAGCCTCAAGCGTCCAGGAATTCAAAAGCATCATTATTCCTTCGCGCAGCGGTTCCCCGATTTGGAAACGATTCAAAATCGGAGACGTCGGCACCGTTGAAGACGGATTGGAAGACATCCGGCGCCTCTCTCGGGTCAACGGCAAAACCGCCGTCGGCCTCGGGATTCGAAAACAACGGGGCTCGAACGCCGTGGAGGTGGCCAAACGGGTCCGCCAACGGGTGGCGGACATACAAAAAACATTGCCGCCGGGGTTAACCCTCTCCGTCAACTTTGACTCGACAAAATTCATCGAAGATTCAACGCACGAACTTGTTTTCACCCTCTTATTATCGGCCCTGTTAACCTCGCTTATTTGCTGGCTTTTCCTGGGGTCATGGACGTCGGCGATCAACATCATCCTGGCCATCCCGACCTCCGTCATGGGAACGTTTATTTTTCTGAATTTCTTCGGATTTACCCTGAATACCTTCACGCTCCTTGGATTGACCCTCGTCATCGGCATTGTTGTCGATGACGCCATCATGGTTTTGGAAAACATCGTTCGCCACCGGGAGCTGGGAGAGCCCAAAGTCCACGCGGCCCTGGTCGGGGCCCGGGAAATCACCTTCGCCGCCATGGCCGCTTCCATCGCCATCCTGGCCATCTTCGTCCCCGTGATCTTCATGAAAGGGATCGTCGGGAAATACTTCTTTCAATACGGCATCACCATCTCCGTTGCGGTCCTCCTTTCTCTTCTTGAGGCGCTGACCTTGGCCCCCATGCGGTGTTCCCAATTTTTGGAGGTCGGCCACACCACGTGGATCGGAATCGGGATGGACAAACTCATGCGGTGGTTGACGCGCCGTTACCGGGTCATTCTCGATGGGTGTTTAAACCACCGGGTTCCGGTCATTGCTTTCGCGTCCCTCATTTTTGCCCTCTCTCTCTTTTTGATGAAAACCTTAAAGAAGGAATTCGTCCCCTCTCAGGACCAGAGCATTCTCATCATTCGCATACAAACGCCGATCGGCTCTTCCATTGAATTTACAGACGGTGTTTTTAAACAAATCGAAACCTACATGTCCCAGCGGGCGGAGGTGACACGCTATTTCGGGGCCGTTGGGGGAATGGGAGGGGGAGGGGTGAACACGGGTGTCATGTTCATCACCTTGAAACCTCCGCAAGAGAGGCCCCTGGTTCCGGGGACACGACGCCGTATCACCCAACAACAATTCATGGCGGTCCTCAGGAAGGACCTGAACAAGGTCCCGGGGATCGAACGCGCCGTCGTCCAGGATTTGTCTCTTTCCGGCTTCACCGCCTCCCGGGGCTTCCCTGTCGAATTCACCCTACGAGGCAGCGACTGGGACCAACTGGCCGCCCTCGGGGAGGAAATGAGAAAGAAGATGGCCGACACGGACCTGATGGTGGACATCGACACGGATTATCTTCTCGGCATGCCGGAAGTGAAGGTCCTCCCCGACCGTGCCAAAGCCGCCGAACGGGCGGTGAGCATATCCGACATTGGGGAGTCGATTAACGCCATGGTCGGGGGCGTCCGTGTCGGGAAATATACACGGGGCGGCCGACGCTATGACATCCGAATGAGGCTGATGGAAAAAGACAGGCAAAGGCCTCAGGACATCAATAAAATCTGGGTCCGAAACAATCGCGGAGAAGTCATCCGGCTTTCCGAGGTCGTCACGATCGATGAAAAACCAACCCTCCTGTCGATTACGAGGAAAAACCGCGAGCGGGCCATCAGCATTTTCGCCAACGTCGCGCCGGGAAAATCCCAAGGGGAGGCCTTGAAAACAGTTGAACAATTGGGAAAGGAAATTCTGCCGGAAGGGGTTCATCTTGTCTTCTCGGGGAGCGCCCAAACTTTCCAGGAGTCTTTCAAGAGCCTTCTCTTCGCCCTGGTCTTGGGGATTTTCGTCGCTTACATGGTTCTGGCCTCCCAATTCAACAGCTTTACGCATCCCTTCACCGTTCTTCTGGCCCTCCCGTTTAGTATCACGGGCGCCTTCATCGCCCTGACACTGGGGCATCAATCCATCAATCTTTACAGTATGATCGGAATCATATTGTTGATGGGAATCGTCAAGAAAAACTCGATTCTCATCGTCGATTTCACCAACGAAAGGCGCAAGGGGGGAATGAAATTAAGAGACGCCCTCATGGAAGCCTGCCCGATTCGTTTACGTCCCATTTTGATGACGTCTTTTTCAACGATCGCGGCCGCCATTCCACCGGCCCTGGCCCTGGGTCCCGGGGCCGAAACCCGAATTCCCATGGCCTTGGTTATCATCGGCGGCGTTTTTGTGTCGACGCTCTTGACGCTTCTTGTCGTTCCGTGTGCCTACAGTCTTTTAGCGCGATTCGAAAGCCACAAACACGATGCCGATTTGCGGGCGGCGTTGATAGAATTGGGAGAACTCCCAAAAGAAAATTAATGCAGATTGCAAAATTGCAAGATTGCAAATTGAATAAGGGATTCCATAATTTTGCAATCGTGCAATTTGCAATTTACAATCTCGATGAGGTGATCTTATGATGAAGAACCGAAAACCTTTTGTTTACCTCCTCTTCGCCCTCTCCGCTTGCGCCACGGTGCCCTACTCCCACCGCAAGCAGTTCAACATCATCTCGCCCCAGGAAGAGATCCGGCTCGGTGAAGACGCCTATACGGAAGTCCGTAAAAAGACGCCCCTCTCCAAAAACATGGAATGGCAGAGGCGGATCTGGGAGGTCGGCGGCCGTATCGCAGAAGCGGCGGAGCAACCCACCTACAAGTGGGAGTTCAACGTTCTGGAAGGAAAAGAGGTGAACGCGTGGTGCCTGCCGGGGGGAAAAGTGGCCTTCTACGAAGCCATCATCCCGGTCTGCGAGACCAACGGGGGCCTTGCGGTCGTGATGGGCCATGAGGTGGCCCACGCCCTCGCTCACCATGGGGCGGAACGCATGAGTCAAAGCTTCGGCGAGAATATCGCGGCCGAACTGCTTTCAGCCGGATTGGGGAACGCCACCCCTGAAAAGCGGGATGCCATCCTGCAGGTCTTTGGGATCGGCGCCAATGTGGGGGTCCTTCTCCCTTTTAGCCGGACCCACGAATCGGAAGCGGACCATATCGGCCTCATTCTGATGGCCAAGGCGGGCTACAACCCACACGCCGCCGTTTCGTTCTGGGAGCGGATGAAGACAATGGCGGGCGGAGAAAAACCGCCGGAATTTCTATCGACCCACCCCTCCGACGACCGCCGCATCAACCAGATCAAAAAGTGGCTGCCCGAAGCGATGTCCTACTACAAAAAATAAATTGCAGAATGTAAATTGCAGAGTGCAGAATGGAGGAATAATTATTCCACAATTTTGCAATCTTGCAATTTTGCAATCTGCAATCTATCGGGGTCGTTTTCGGCGGTCTTTGACGGGCTTCAAGTCGGGGATATCGTAAACCACATCCGCGCCGGGCACCCCGCCACCCCAGCGCTGAATATCAACGCCGCTCTCAAAGAGGCTCCGGTCCTCGGCTCGCTGCGTCCAAACCACCCGCCCTTCGCAATGCGTGTTATTGGTGGCCGACACAAACGAGATGTGAACATAGGCCGCTTCCATCAAGGGCTGGTGGGTGATAACCCGCATGCCGTTGGGACCCACCTCCACTCCATGCCCTTTGATGGGGATGCCGTCAACGAGGTAGCGAATGTCGACATCCAGGGAGGTTTGGAAGCGATGGGCTTGGCGGCGGTCGGTGGCCATGGACGTTTTCTAAAAAATCTCTAACCCATTGTCCAGTTTTGGCGACATCATTTACAGGGTCGTTTGGGGGGAGGCGGCGGCGACAGCCGCTTGACCTCCTGTTCCAGGTCTTTCCGATCCCTTTCGAACGTCTTGGAAACGGGGGGGATGGACCTCAACTCATGGAGAAACTCCTGGGGACTGACGGCCCTCTTGATTTCATCATACACCGCTTCCGACGACATCGGTGTCGGAACTTTCCTGACGTCCGGGCCCGCCGTTGCGGGGGCGGCTTCCTCGGCGGGCTGAGAGGGGGAAGGGGAACCTCCTGTGAACCAGCGAATGATCTTCTTTAATAGGCCCATAAATACCCCCAAAATACGTGAATTAGCTTCCCTCGTAGGTTAACGCAAATGAGCCAAAATTCAAGGGCCGTCCAAATTTTTACGATTCTTTGACGATCCGCTGACATACGTCGACGGCCTTTATTCTAAGATACACCCCTCCCTCCAAAATAAGAGGAGCTCCCTCCTCTCCCACCTAAGAAGGAGAATACCAATGAAAAAACTCTGCCTACTGAGCCTGGGGTTCGTGCTGGTCGCCCCCGGGTTCATCCAAGCCGCCGAACCGGCCCAGCGGGAAAAATTCTACGGACGCGTCAGCGCCGTTGAACCCGCGGCCCAGACCTTGGTGGCCACCAACAAAAAGCACCAGCTGGAAGAGAGCTTCACCTGGGATGAACGAACAAAGATGACCTACAAACAAAAGCCCATTCTTCCCTCGGAACTCAAAGTCGGGCAATACGTCGTCATCTCATACATCCTGGAGCAGAACCAGAACAAAGCCAAAAAAATTGTTCTGCGCGACCCGCCGTCCTTCCTGAAGAAGTCCGCCCAATAAACCGATCCCGCCTTTCCCGCCACCCACGTTGTGGGCCGGGGCCTTCCAGGAATGGGGGGCCCCGCCCAACAACGGCGAAAGAAGGAAATTGCAAAATGCAAGAATGCACGATGCAAGTTGACGAGACACTTTATTGGCTCGAACTGCTTTACACGACGCACCGAATCGACTTAAATACCTATACGAGTTTATCGAAGATGGGAAAGGAAATTCGTGCGATGACGGTGGCATCACTGAAAACCGCGCGGAAAATAATTAATTCCTAAATTTTGCAATGTGCATTTCTGCATTGTGCATTAATTCAATACCCGCAATTCTCGGTCAGACGGCCACGGGGAAGACATCGGTCGGCCTGGAGCTGGCGAAAATCCTCAATGGCGAGGTTGTTTCCGTCGACTCCCGCAAGGTTTACAAGGGTCTTCGCATCGGAACGGCCACGCCTTCGGGCACCTGGGACAAGGGCGCCTACCGGGTTGAGGGCGTGGCGCATCACTTGATGGACTTCCTGTCTCCCGACACCTTCTATACGGCGGGGGACTTTGCCCGGGACGCGGAACAACGGATCGGGGACATTCTCCACCGCGGGAAAATACCGATTCTTGTCGGCGGCACGGGATTCTATTTCAAAGCCCTTCAATCGGGCCTGCCCAAACTGCCGAAACGGAATGACGACATCCGTGCCCAACTGGACCATCGGCTGAATCAGGAAGGATCGGCTTCCTTGCACGATGAACTGAAACGCATCGATCCCGCTTCCGCAAGCGCTATCTCTTCACAAGACAAGCACAAGTTGATCCGCGCGCTTGAAGTGTGTTATCTCACAGGCCAGCCTTTTTCGAAGGGAAAAGAGAAGCCACGCCAATCGTCCCGCTTTCAGTACACAGTCCTGGGCCTTCACATGAATCAAGAACTGGTGGAGAAAAGAATCGAGATCCGCTCCCGTGAAATGGAGCGCCAGGGAATGATCGAGGAGGCGGAAAGAGTTCTAAAAGAAGGCTATTCGAAATTTTGTCCGGCCCTTTCCAGCTTCGGCTACCGGGATGCCGTCGAGGTTCTCGAAGGGAAAATCCATCGCTCTGAATTCCTTCCGCGTCTCATCCAAGGGACGAAAGCCTACGCCAAAAGACAGCGGACATGGTTCCGAACGCAAGTGAAACCCCTCTGGTTCAAAACCGATGAGAAAACCGACAGCCGAGAAATAGCCTTGAAAATGAAGGCTTTTCTCGACAATCCTCCAGGCTGATTTGTTATACTATTCACATTCGTCACACCGGCGAAAGCCGGTGTCCATGTCTTAAACATAAGTTTAAAGGCAGTTTTACGACATGGATTCCGGCTTTCGCCGGAATGACGGTACCAAAACGAGGACCAAGGCAAAAAAATAGATGAAATCAGAACGAGTCATCACGGTCGGACTTAGAAAGGAAAAGGAATCCTTTAAGACGTTTGCCCGGCGGATGGAAG
This sequence comes from Candidatus Obscuribacterium magneticum, assembly GCA_020523905.1. Taxonomy (GTDB): domain Bacteria; phylum Elusimicrobiota; class Elusimicrobia; order F11; family F11; genus Obscuribacterium; species Obscuribacterium magneticum. Next base: position 4,066 of record JAJAPZ010000067.1, on the reverse strand, counting down.
AGCTGCGCCGGCTGGTTGAAACAGCCGGCGGCGGGGTCGTCGCCGAACTGTCTCAACAAAGACTGCATCCCGTGCCCGCCACGTATGTGGGTTCAGGAAAACTCCAGGAAATAGGTCAAACCATAGAAGATCTGGGGGTTAAAACCGTTATTTTTGACGATGACCTGAGCGCCGCGCAGCAAAAAAACATCGAGAAACAAATCCCGGCGAAAATCATTGACCGGACGCGACTTATCCTGGACATCTTCGCCCGGCGCGCCCGGACGCGGGAGGGGCAACTCCAGGTGGAGCTCGCACAACTGACCTACCTCGTCCCACGATTGACGGGAGCCTGGCGAGGCTTCTCCCAGCAAGTCGGAGGCATTGGAACCCGTGGTCCGGGAGAAAAGAAAATCGAGGTGGAACGCCGCTACGTCCGCGAGCGCATCAAAAGGCTCAAAAAAGAAATCGCCCATATCCGCCTGGCACGGGAGCAAGCCCGGGCCAACCGCCAAAGTGTTCCCATTCCTCAGATTTCTTTGGTAGGCTACACAAATGTCGGAAAATCAACTCTTCTCAACGCTTTGGTCGAACCTAAAGGATCCATTTACGCGGATGACAAATTATTCGCGACACTCGACCCCACCACGCGTCGGGTCAAACTCCCAGGCGGCCGAACCGTGCTTTTCACCGACACGGTGGGGTTCATACAAAACCTTCCGGACGATCTTATGAGCGCTTTTCAGGCCACGTTGGAGGAAGTCACCCAGTCCACCCTTTTGGTCCACATGGTGGATGGAACCGCCGAAAACCGGGAGGAGCAGAAGAAAACCGTTCAAGACGTGCTAAAAAGTTTGCAGGCCGACCGTATTTCCACCCTTACCGTTACCAACAAAGCCGACCAACTAACCGACAACCAGAAAACAGGGATTCAAAATAATGGAACCCTTCTGATGTCGGCCAAAACAGGGGAGGGCATCGACTTCCTATTGAAAACGGTCGAAGGGCAGCTTGAAGAATCTCTGCTGGATGTGACGTTTGAGTTGCCGCACACAAAAAGGAACTTGTTGTCCACCATTTACCGGACCGGAAGGATCGTTTCGGAAAAAGCGAATGCGACGAGCACTTCTTTGAGAGTCAAAATCGACCCCGCCAACTGGAAACGCTTGTCTCACCACCTCCGTGTTCACATGGAAGAAAACAAATGATGAAAAAATTGAGGGAAAAAAACGAATCGGCGGCCGAGCCGATGACCCTGGCGAATAAAATCACCGTGCTGAGGATCATCCTCGTCCCGATCATTGTCATCGCTCTCTTGAAGCATTACACGGCGTGGGTGTTGGCCCTTCTCATTTTCTCCATGCTCACCGATTTTCTCGACGGTCTGGCCGCCCGCTGGAAGGGCGAGCGGACCCTCCTGGGGGCCTTCTTGGATCCCATGGCCGACAAATTGCTCCTGACCTCGCTTTTCCTCACCCTAACGATCATCAACCGAATCGATGTGTGGGTCTTTGTGGTGGTTTTTTCGCGCGACCTCCTCATTGTTCTTGGCTGGACGATCATCTTCATTCTCACGGACTCCTCCAAGATCAAGCCGACTCTCCTTGGAAAGATCACCACGGCCGCCCAGATGTGCACGGCCCTCGGCTACATCCTCCCTCTACCGGCTCTCGTTCAGATCACTTTTCTCTGGATCATGGTTGTCCTGACGATCTCCTCCGCCATTGAATACATCATCATCGCCGAAAAACGGCTGGGAGAATGGGGATGATCGTTTTGGCGGCCCTCATCGCCTTCGGCTACTTTTTGGGGGCCATCCCCTTCGGCTACCTCATTGCCAAGAAATACTACCGGATTGATATTCGGAAACACGGATCGGGCAACACCGGCGCCACGAATGTCTGGCGGGTGCTCGGCAAAAAGCCCGGCCTGGCGACCCTGGCCCTGGATATCACAAAAGGATTTCTTCCCGTGCTTCTCGCCCGGCTTCTTCTTCCCGGTGAATACGGCACGGCCCTATTCTGCGGGGCGGCCGCCGTGATCGGCCATAATTGGAGCGTCTATCTTAAAGGCTCGGGAGGCAAAGGGGTCGCCACCTCGGCGGGGGTCTTTCTGGCGCTTCTTCCCAAACACACCCTCCTGGCCATCGCCGTGTTCCTCATCGTCTTTGCCGCCAGCCGCCGCGTGTCGGTCGGATCGATCGTCGCAGCTCTGGCCCTGATGGGAACCACCTTTATCCTCCATACGCCTGATCTCTACCGAATTCTTGTCATTGTGATCGGGGGCATTATCCTGATCAAGCATATTCCCAACATGAAACGCCTGGCCGTGGGGAAAGAACCGGCCGTCCAAATTATTAAGAAGGGAAAATGACGCCGGCGAATAAAGAAAAAATTGCTGTATTGGGGGGAGGCGCCTGGGGGTCGACCCTGGCCGCTCACCTGGCGGAATACGATCACGACGTGTTTCTCTGGGAATTCTCGCCGGAGGTGGCCGAACAGCTGAAAACCGCGCGGACACTAAAAACAATCCCCAAGCTTCGATTGCCGCGGGACGTCCAAGTGACTCACCGAATCGATGAAGCCGTCAAAGGAAGGAATATCGTCGTGTGCGCCGTCCCGTCGCACACGGTGCGTCCCACGTTCACGGCTCTCTCTGAAAATAAGCTCCTGCCGAAAAACGCCCTCGTCATCATCGCCACGAAAGGCCTGGAGCGCAACACCGACGAACGAATGAGCGAAATCATCCGCGTACTGCTCCCCGGTCTCAACGACCTCGTCACATTCACCGGGCCCAGCCACGCGGAGGAGATCGTTCTCGGCCAGCCGGTGGTGATGGTGGCCGCCTCCGAATCGCCCGAGGTGGCCCACCGCGTCCGCAGCCTCTTCATGTCGGACAAATTCCGGATTTACACCAGCCGCGACACCATCGGCGTGGAGCTGGGCGGCGCCCTCAAAAACATCTATGCTCTGGCCTGCGGCATCGTGGACGGACTGGGGCTGGGGGACAACGTCAAAGCCGCCCTCATGACCCGGGGCCTGGTCGAGATGACGCGGCTGGGAACCGCCCTCGGAGCCAAGGCGGTCACCTTCTTTGGATTAAGCGGACTGGGGGACCTCATCGTCACCTGCAATTCCCGGCATTCGCGGAACCGCCTCCTGGGGGAAAAAATCGGGTCGGGCAAAAGCTTTGAGGAAGCGATGTCGGAGATGACGATGGTGGCTGAGGGCGTCAACACGACACGGTCGGCCCATCATCTGGCCCAGCGCCACGGCGTGGAGGCGCCCATCATCAACGAAATGCACCAGGTTTTATTTGAAAACAAATCGCCGCGGGACTCCATCAAGGATTTGATGAGTCGACAAGTGCGATCAGAAATGGAGGGTATCGTCCTATGAACAAAGCACACATGATTGAAGGCGTGGCGAAGTACACCGGCTCGCGCGTGGAGGCCCAGCGGATTATCGACTGGCTTTTCAAAGCGATGCGGGAGACGCTCCGCAAGCACGACAAAGTGGTGGTCCAGGGGTTCGGCAGCTTTCACGTGGTGATGCGCAAGCCCAAGAAAGGCCGAAACATCAAAACCGGCCAGGAAGTCCTCATCCCGGCGCGGCCGGCCATCAAATTCCGGAAATCCAAAGACTTTCTATGATCCGCAGCGAACCAGCCCCCACCAGCGCGGTTCCTTTCAAGCATTTTTACACCATCGGGGATGTGAGCCGCCTGACGGCCATCAAGCCCCATGTCCTGCGGTATTGGGAAACGCAGTTCGGGCTCCTGCGCCCGGCGCGCCGCTATTCGGGCCACCGCAAATACAGCCAGCGGGAGATCGATCTCATCAACCGGATCCGCTATCTCGTCGTGGACCGGAAATTCACCCTCGCCGGCGCCAAACGGGAGATCAACCGCCAGCTGAACCCGCGGTTCAAAGCCCCGTCGCTCCTCCTGCCGGCCAAAGCCGACGGAGCGATGGATCTTTTGCGGGACGCCAAAAAAGAAGTCGAGGATTGCCTTCAAATTTTACAGCCTTAAGGTGCCTGTGCTGACAACTGACTCGCCGCGGCGAGTCAGTTGTCAGCACAGGCAC